>JAEXGT010000009.1 GCA_023450615.1 Pseudomonadota bacterium
GCCAGCGCACCTCCACCTGCCCGCCAAAGGTGGACAGCGCGCCATGCTTGGCGGCGTTGGTGGTCAGCTCGTGCATGGCCATGCCGATGGGCACGGCGGCCTCGGAGGGCAGCTCCACGGGCGGGCCTTCGATGAGCACGCGGTTGCGGGCTTCGTCCTCGTAGGGGCCGAGTTCGGTTTCCACGAGCTCGCGCAGATCGGCCTTTTGCCAGAGGTCCTCGGTGAGCAGGTTGTGGGTGCGGGCCAGCGAGACGATGCGTCCGACGAAGCCCTGGTAGAAGTCGTCGATGCTGGTGGCGGTGCGGGCGGTGGATCCGACGATGGCCTGGACGGTGGCGAGGGTGTTTTTGACGCGATGGTGGAGCTCGCGGATGAGGAGCTGCTGGCGCTCCTCGGCATGCTTGCGCTCCGTGATGTCCTGAAGCACCCCGGTCATGCCGCTGGGCGTGCCGTCGGGATGGTAGGTGCCCTGTCCCTGCGACGCGACCCAGATCTGCACGTCGTCGCCGAACCGCCGCACGCGATATTCGACGCTGAACTGAGTCTTGTTCTCGATCGCGGCCTGCACGGCTTCGAGTATGCGGGGCAGATCTGCCGGAGCGATGCGCTCGCGCAGCTGCGAGCGCGTGAATCTCGAACCGTGCGGAAGGGAGAAGATCTCGGCTGCTCGGTCCGAGAGGCTGATGATGTCGGTATTTCCATCAAGCCGCCAATCGCCCATATGGGCCGCTTCGAAGGCGAGACGAAGCTGCTCTTCGCTTTGTCGAAGAGCCTCCTCCGTTATCTTGAGGTCATGGATGTCGACGCTGGTGCCGACCCAACCCTTGAACTCGCCTTTGGCCGAGTGGATCGGGGCTCCCTGGATCAGGTGCCAGCGGTAATCGCCCTGCGCGGACCGATAGCGCGCCTCCGTCTCGTAGGCGGTGTGGTTGCTGACCACGGGCTTGAGCTCCTCGGTCATCCTGACCCAGTCATCCGGATGAATGGCGGTGGTCCAGCTGTGACCGAGGGCTTCCTCTGGTTGAAGTCCCGAATAGGTGACCCAGCGCTGGTTGGTGTAGGTGAGTTCCGTGTTGGGATTCAGGATCCACACGAGAGCAGGCAGGGACTCGGCGATGATCTGGAAGCGCGCTTCCGTCTCGCGCAGGGCCTGTTCCGCCCGTGCTTTCTCCAGGGCGATCCAGGTTCTCTCCGCAACATCGACCACGAGAGAGATATCGTCGCTCGGCCAGGCGCGGGGCTGCGATGAGCTGACATAGAATACGGCCATGAGCTTGCCGTTCTTGACCAGCGGCGCGCTCAGGATCGTCCTTACATTCGCGCTGGTGTAGAAAGCCTGCAGCGCCGGGTCCTGAAGGTTCGGATCGGTCGTCACGTCCTCCGCGAAGACCGGGTGGCCGCTGCGCAGGGGGCCCATGACGTAAGAAGGAATGTGGCTGAGCTGCTCCGCACGGCCTTCGTTGCTCAGAAGGCCCTTCGACCATTCCCGTTCGACGATGATGAGGCCGCGATCCTCGAAGACCTCGCCATAGCCGGTGCTGTCGACCTTCAGGAACTTGGCGAGGCTTTGCGCCGCGGTTTCCATGATGGTGAGAGGGTCTTCCTCGCTGCCGATCTTGTCGTTGAGCTCCAGCAGGAATTCCTGACGGCGCTGGGCGAGGCTCGCTTCCTCCTTCGCCTTTTCACGCTCCGTCACATCCAGGAGAACGCCTGCGGTGCGGATGGGCTTGTCTCCGTCGTAGATTGCGCCTCCCCGGGCGAGAACCCGTGCGACGCGGCCATCCGACCGGATGACCCGGTGCTCGATGTTGAAATCGGTTCGCGTGCGGACGGAATAGGAGATGGCCTGTTCGATGCGCTCCACATCCCCGGGATGGAAGATCCTCTTCAGTTCCTCATAGGTGAGGGTGGCGTCGGGCGGCAGGCCGAGGGTCGCCTTGAAGGCGGGAGAGCCTGTGACGATGTCGGTTTCCAGGTCGCGTTCCCATGAGCCGAGCTTGCCGATGTCGAGCGCCATGCGCAGCTTGCTGCTGCTCAGGCGCAGGGCCCGGTTCGCCTCGTTCAGCCGGTTCTCGAGTTCTTCGATCCGTTCCCGGTCGCCGCGCGGCCGGTTGCTCTCCTTGAGGGAGGGCGTTTCGCCGGATGCCGTTAACGTTCCACGCTTACTCATGCACGCTCACTCTCGGCGGGGCCGGATGTCACCGTGACGGCAGGCTCCATCAACCCTGAAATCCTTCAATGCACTTGATGGCGAAAGCATAGGCGAGAGCAACCTCCTCGAGACGGTCGAAGCGTCCCGCAGCCCCGCCATGGCCCGCATCCATGTTGAGCCTGAGCACGATCGGACCGCCTCCTGTCATCGTCGCCCTGAGCCGCGCCACCCATTTGGCGGGCTCCCAATAAGTCACCCTCGGATCCGTAAGCCCGGCAAGCGCCAGGATCGCGGGATAGTCCTGTGGTATTACGTTATCATAGGGCGAATAAGCGAGAATGGTACGAAAGGCGGCCTCGTCGGATGCCGGATTTCCCCATTCGGGCCATTCGGGCGGGGTGAGGGGCAGTTCCGCATCCAGCATGGTGTTGAGCACGTCAACGAAAGGCACCTCGGCGATGATACCGGCGAACAGGTCCGGCGCCATGTTGGCGACGGCCCCCATCAGCATGCCGCCCGCGCTGCCGCCATGGGCGACGATCCGCCCACGGGACGTATAGCCCGCTTCTGCGAGGGCCTCGCCGCTGGCGATGAAATCCTTGAACGTGTTCGTCTTCTTCTCGCGCTTGCCGTCGAGATACCAGCGCCAGCCTTTTTCCGTGCCGCCCCGGATATGGGCGATGGCATAGACGAACCCCCGGTCGACAAGGGAGAGGATGCTCGTGCGGAAGCTCGCAGGCATGGACATGCCGTAGGAGCCGTAGCCGTAAAGAAGGCACGGCGCCGAGCCGTCAAGCGCAACCTCCCTCCGGTGCAGGATCGAGACCGGCACCTGCTCCCCATCGGGCGCGGTGGCGAACAGGCGTCGGGTCACGTAATCGGCGGGGTTGTGTCCGCTCGGAATCTCCTGGCGCTTGCGTAAGGTCCGCTCTCCGGTGCGCAGGTTGTAATCCGTGACCTCGGTCGGCGTGGTCATGGAGGAGTAATGGTAGCGGATCACGTCCGTGTCGAATTCGTAGCCGGGGGTAAAGGCCAGCGAATAGGCTTCCTCCGGAAAGGCGATGTTCTCCTCGCGGCCGGTGTCGATCTCCCGCAGGACGATCCGCGGATTGGCGTTTTCCCGCTCCAGGCGCACGAGGTAGCGGGCGAGCGCCACGACGGAGAGGATCATCGTTCCAGGCCGATAGGGGACGAGATCCTTCCAATGGGCCCGGCCGGGTGTCGCGACCGGCGCGGTCATGATCTTGAAGTCCTCGGCCCCATCGGCGTTCGTGAGGAGGATCAGGCTGTCCCCATGATGCTCCACGTCATATTGCAGCTGGGGCGTGCGGGCCTCGATCAGGCGCGGCGCGGCGGCGTCGTCCGACCGGTCGAGAAGCCAGACTTCGGAAGTCTCGTGGTCGCTCGCCTCGATCAGAACGAAGGCGTTCGATTGGGTCACCCCGAGCTTGACGAAGAAGCCCGGATCCTTCTCCTCGTAGATCGCCTGATCCTGGGCCGGATCGGTGCCGATGAGGTGACGCCGCACCCTGACGGGCCGGTGGTTCTCGTCGAGCTCCACATAATAGAAGCCGGAATTGTCGTTGAGCCAGACGACCCCGCCCGAGGTCTGGGGCACCGCATCGGCGAGATCCTGGCCGGTTTCGAGGTCCCGGATGCGGATCGTGAAGTATTCGGAGCCCTTTACGTCCGCCCCCCAGGCCAGGAGCCGATGGTTCGGGGAATGATCGGCGCCGCCGAGCTGGAAGAAGGCGTGGCCCGCGGACTCCTTGTCGCCGTCGAGCATGATCGTCTCATCGCCCCCGTCCCGCGGCTGGCGGCAGACGAGGGGGTGCTGCCCACCTTCGCGGTAGCGGGTGAAGTAGGCGAAGGGGCCGTCCGGCTGGGGAACGGAAGAATCGTCTTCCTTGATGCGTCCGCGCATCTCGGCCACGAGCTTGGCCTGAAAGTCCTCCGTGCCGGCGAAAGCGGCGGCGGCATAGGCGTTCTCCTGCTCCAGGCAGGCGCGGATGGACGAATCGAGGACGGTGGGATCCTTCAGAACCTCCTTCCAGTTCTCATCCTTCAGCCAGGCATAATCGTCCTGGATCTTCACCCCATGCACCTCAAAGCGATGCGGCCTTACCGGCGTGACCGGCGCAGGAGGGAGAGGACGGGAGGGAAGGCGCTCGATTTTCATGAAACTGTCCGGGTCCGGGGCTTGGGCAGGGGTGATTATGCATACATAACTCGGATTTCCCATGTGGGGTCCGTGCTTGGGCTTACGGCATCTTTACATCGGTCCTCAAGTTCACGTCTTTTTAGCTACTTCTTCTGATCGGAGGGATGACGAATTCAGTATTGTGTTGCTGTGACCCGTTTTCTCGTTTCGCGTCCGTTAAACCTGCGTTTATTGCACACTGAAAGTTGACCCGAAGTTTTCCAAAGTTTTCCTTTGAATGATCTTGTGTTCCATGTGAATTTGACATACCTGAACGGGCGGGCACGAACTCTGTGCGTACAAGGTGCGGTTCAAGAATGATGCAAGCATTGCTTGCGTCATGACTGCTCGAAATTAGGGGCCGAAAGGCATTTGAGCTGTTCTTGTGGGCCGGAAAGGAAGAAAATCAAAATGAGCGACACTATCGCCTCGTCGAACTACATTGAGCTGGCTGCAGATATCGTCTCGGCCTACGTGAGCAACAATTCCGTTCCTTCGTCCGATCTGCCGATGCTGATCAACGAAGTCCATTCCGCTCTCATGCGCGTGGGCGGCGGCACCGTCGAGGCTCCGACCGAGGCTCCGAAGCCGGCTGTTCCCGTGAAGAAGTCCGTCACCCCCGACTACATCGTCTGTCTGGAAGACGGCAAGAAGTTCAAGTCGCTGAAGCGCCACCTGCGCACGCAGTACAACATGACCCCCGAGCAATACCGCGAGAAGTGGGCTCTTCCGGTCGATTATCCGATGGTCGCTCCGAACTACGCAAAGGCTCGCTCCGAGCTGGCGAAGGAAATGGGTCTCGGCCAGCAGCGCCGCAAGCGCCGCTCCTCGCGCGGCTAAGTCCTGCGAACTCGTTCAAAGGCCGCCCTCCGGGGCGGCTTTTTTATTGGAGGACTCAAGGTTTCCAGGACGCTTTCATCGTGGCGTTTCTTGGTCCGCGAGCAGCTTTGCTCGACTTATCCTCATTCTTATCAACAGTTTTGAATCTCGTTGACAACTAGGAATATGAGCCCACTATCGTGAGTGGAGGGACGAGTCCTTTCTTTCTTTATTTATAGGAACAAAACATGAACAAAAATGAGAACGAGAATGTTCATCAAGCAATTGCCCCGGCTGGACACTCCCCGTCACGAAAGTCCGGAAAATCAAGGCGTGTCAGGCAATCGAGAGGCCTCGGCGGCCCTGTTCAGCCGAGATCGGGAAGCGATCCCCTGCCGGGAGAGGCGTCTCGCCTTTTGGTTGTGCTGGACCAAGCGGAAACTCGCGTCATAGTCGATCCGACGGACGAGGGAAGGCTCATCGTCCACAGGAAGCGCGCAGGCATTTCGGTCGGCGCGGGGTGCTTCGGAATCGCGGCTGCCGAGACCTTGGTCCGGCGGGATCTCGCCAGTTGGCAGCGCGGCGCGGCCGGGCCGGCACAGCTCGTCCTGAGCGAGCCAGGACGCTCCTTGCTGCGGCGGCGCGCCTGCGCGGATGAGCCGGAGTTGGCTTTCCTGCATCAGCACCGGGAAACCGTCAGCGCCACAATCCACACCGAGACCGGCCTAAGCCGGGTGCGCATGGATACGGAGGAAAGCCCGCTCGACTGGCTGCGCCGCCGCAAGGACCGCAACGGAGCGCCCATGATCGACGAGGCCGCCTATCAGGCGGGTGAAAGGCTGCGCACGGATATCATGCTGGCGGGACTTCTGCCTGGGGTCACGGCCCGGTGGGACGCCATGCCCTCCGGCGGCCCGGCCTCTCCGTCGGACGCCACGGACCGTATGATCGCCGCTCGCCAGCGCATCCGGCATGCCTTCGATGCGGTGGGCTCCGACTTCAGTGACCTGCTCATGGATCTGTGCGGATTCCTCAAGGGCCTGGAGCAGATCGAGCGCGAGAGGGGATGGCCGCAGCGTTCCGCCAAGATCGTGGTGCGCCTCGCGCTGGCGCGGCTTGCCGAGCATTACGGCATCGAGGCCGCAGCCCGGGGACCGGCGGCCTCCCGCGGCATCAAGACGTGGCGGGCGGTGGTGATCGAGGGCGGACGCGCCTAGAGCATCGAACGCAAGAGTGGGCACCGGTTTTGCGTGACAAGATGCGCCCAAACAAAAGCCTAAAGCAGTGGACGTGAGGTCGATTTCACGTCCGATGCCTTAGAGGGCAGGGATCACAGGGCGGCCTGGGCCGTCTGCGCATCGTGACGGATGCGCTCCACCATAGATCTGACGCCGTTCGACCGTTGCGGCGTCAGATGCTCCGCGAGGCCGAGTTCCTTGAACAGGCCGAGGGCGTCCGTGGCCAGGGCCTCCTCGGGGGTCTTGCCGTTGTAGAGAGCAATCATCAGGGCCACGAGGCCGCGCACGATATGGGCGTCGCTGTCTCCGAGGAGGTGAAGCGCGGGCTTGCCTTGGGAGTGGTCGAGGCGGGTTTCGAGCCAGACCTGGCTTGCGCAGCCGCGCACCTTGTTGGCGTCGGTATGGGCCTCGTCCGGCAGCGGCTCCATCATCCGCCCCAGCTCGATCACATAGCGATAGCGCTCTTCCCAGTCGTCGAGCAGCTCGAAATTGGAGACGATTTCGTCAATGGTCGGCAGCATGGCATCCCTGCTTTGTCTGCCGGTCATATAATCATGGCGGAGGCTTTTGGCGACCGGGGAGGCCGCATATCAGCCGCGAGGCTTATGCGTTGCAGGCGCGCGGTCCTCGGGGCTCAGGGTATCGGAGGGCTTCGAGGAAGCGGGCGTGAGGCCGGACGTGGTGAGGATCTTGTCGACCACCGCCTCCTTGGCGCTGTCGGGGAGCGCCTGCCACACGGTTTCGAGGTGCCCAGGCGATCCGTTCGCCGGGGACGGCGTCGTTGCGGGCGCGGCCTGTTCCGTCGGCTTCGGAGCAAAGAAGCTCTGGAGCGGATCCGGCCCTTCACCGCGCTGGCGGACGGGCGAATAGTAAAAGATCGCGCCGACGATGAGGACAAAACGCAGAATTGAAAACATTGGGCGGACCATGCCTTAAACGAATGAAAGGTGATGCATCATAACGTGCCGGACGGGGCCCGCGTAGGCGATGGAACGGGAACCTGCGAACAGGATGAACGAAAGGTTAAACGGCAGGTCTCTTTCCCTGGGCCCGTTAAGACCTTTGAAATGCAAGGAAAATGAAATGCGGTTCGCTCCCCTCGCGGCTCAGTCGCCATTCTTTCATTCGTTTGGAGGCATGACGGGGGGTGAGGAAAGGGAACGGGTTTAGCGTTCGTTAAAGTGGCTCTGCCACGCTTTCGACAAGAAGAGGGAGGAGCGGCTTTCCATGCTCTCACCCGTGACCCTGCGGCGCGGCTGGAGGGGGATGGGGAGGATCATGAAGAGGCAGCGCTCTTCCAAGAACAGGACGATGCTTGTGCGTGACGTTTTCGCTGTTGATCCGGATGACGATATGGAATTGCCCGCCGTTGTACGGCGGAAGCCTTCGCCGCGTCCCCAGCAGAAGCGTTCCACAAGGCAGGCTCCTCGTAAGGTCGGCGCGGGCGAGCGTCTCCTCGCGCAGGCTCTGAAGCATCCCGGCCGTGTGGCGGCCTCCGTGCTCCTGACCGGCTGTGCGGGCATGATCGCATGGAACGCGCTGCTCCTGCAGAATGTCCGCCATCCTGCGCCGCTGTTCACCCAGCAGGGCCCGTCCGGCGGAGCGGCTCCCGCGCCGATGCAGGTGGAGGCGTCGGAGCAGCCTCTCCCGCCGACCCGGCCTGGAGCCGAAGCTCCTGAGGCACATGCCATGGCGGTGCAGGAACCCTATGCTCCGCCTCCGCCGGTCGAGGCTGCTCCGGCGCCGGTTGCTCCTGCTTCGCGCCCCGCGCAGCGCAGCGGCCTCACTGACCTCATCCGCAACAACGGAACGCCGAGCGCCGCGCCGCAGCGCACGCAGCAGGCGGCTGTTCAGGCTCCGGCTCCCGCGCCGTCCCGCGCGACGACCGTGCGCGATCCCATCGCCGAAATGATCCGCCTCGGAGGCCCGGTGCCGACACCTCCGGCCAATGTGCTTCGTCCCGAAGGCGGGGACATCGTCCTTGCAGGCCAGCGCGCGCTTGCTCGGTTAGGCTATGGCGTGAAGGTGGATGGAGCCATGGGCCCAGGAACCCGTCAGGCCATCGAGCGCTTCGAGCAGGACAGGCGCTTGCCCGTCACCGGCACGCTCAATGCACGCACTGCGCGTGAACTCTCCTCCTTGTCGGGCATTGCCGTCCAGTAATGGCTCGCTTGCGCTCCGATTTCTGGGTGTCCGCCTATTTGCGCCGTTGCGGCGTGGAGGGGATCGATGCCGCGCTGCGCAAGCGCGGCGCCGCAGAAGCCGGAGCGATTTTCGTGAAGATCGATCATCTCGACGGCACGGCGAGCCTCTATGGACCTGCCCCGCAGCTTTTCGTCGAGGACACGAGCGAGCGCCTCTTCGCGCCGATCCTGCAGGGTGTGATGCCGCTCGACGTTGAAGAGCGGATGGCCAAGGAACTGCGTTTCGATTCCGATCTCTGGCTGGTGGAGGTGGACGACCGCCAGGGCCGCCACTTCCTCGATCTCGCCCCCGACGCCTGACTTCTTTAACCGCGAAGGGCCTTCGCGCCGAGGATCGTCTCCACGAGAGTGAATGCGACGGGCTGAGAAACGTCGCGCATCTCGTGCATGAGTTCACGGATGGCGGAGAGCGGGTACGAGAGGGCGGGGTGCAGGGTCAGGAAGATGCGGGCCGCTTCCTCGTTCCTCACCCCAAGCGCCTTCAATGCGAGCGCCAGAAGCGCATGGCGGCCGATTTGCAGGAGGCGCCACTCAGTCGCGTCGGGAAAGCCGAACGCTTCCGTCAGCAATCTCTCGAAACCTGCGATGTCGCCATCGGCGGCAGCCCTGGAAAGAGACGATACATCCTGTTCATGCGCGCGGAAGAATGAAGGCTTCTCCTGCGCGGCATATTTCGCGATGCGCTCGCGAATGAGCGCGCGCTGCTCGCTGTCCGCCGCCAGGTAGAGGCAGGCGGCATGCCCCGGCGCGAGGTCGGCGCGCTGAAGCAATATGCGTGCGAGGGAGGGCCGCTCGACGGCGCGCCGGACCAGCACGTGAAATGCGGGCGCCGAGGGGGAGAGCGCCGGATTGGCTGCGAGAACGTTCTCGCTCGCATCCTCGCGCAGCACGAGAATCCGCTCGATGATCGCGGCATCCAAGTGGGCACACGAAGCAAGATGGATACGCCCCTCGCGCGTTGCGAGGTGGTGCTTGTCGGGTGCGGGAGCGAAATCCGCCTGCTTCGGCTGCGCGTCGCCACGCGATTCCGATGTGTGCCGTTGCAGGTAATTGAGGACTGAGAGCGGCGTATCCGGGCAACGCGCAAGGATGCCGGCGATGTCGAGAAGCGTGGCGTGATCCGCTTTGGGCAGGAAACCCAGCGCAAGCGCCTCGAAGGTCTCGATACTCTCGCGGTCGCGCGCGGGAGCGGCGACGAACATTTCCGCATTGACCTTCAGAAGAGCGGCGCAAGCATCCGCTCCGCTCAAATCGGACAGGTCCGACCAGAGACCCGGGTTCGCAGAGGGCGTCATACTCAACTCTCTTCCAGCGGGAGGCCCGGCCGAACCTTAGGGGTCGTCCGGTTAGCGCATCTTTAAGCCCGCGCGGCAGCTACGTGATGCTCACGTGCGAAATTGCACACATGATCGTGTATTTCCGGAACTGAAAGCGCAGCCGTGTTGTTGTTTCCGCACCAGGCCTTGCAAAATTGAAGCGGGATGCACCCGCTGGAAACGGTCTGTTAACCATAAGGCTTTTTGTGTGAGTCAGTTACAGAGGCAAATCGTGAGACACTAGAGGAGGACATAATGCAGGACGCGTGGGCAAGATCGCCCGGTGTGGTGGTCGCTTTCCCGGATGCTGCGGACAGGCCGCACCGTCCGCACCTGAATGCCGGTGAGCCGCGAGGCGAAATCCTCCTCTTCACGGGTGTGCGCTATGAGCGGCCCGAGACGAACCCCGGTCCTTCACGTCCTTACGCGAGTAACCGTCCCGGTCGTCGCCGCTCGTAATTTTCATTCGAGTTCGTTTTCATATCGAGACGCTTTTTGCGTCAGCTGAGTGCCTGCGCCAGATCGCGCACCATCAGCACCGCACCCGGTCCATATGAGAGGAGTTTTGCCTCAAGGCCGGGAATGTTCATTACGCGAAAACTCAGCCGCTCCCAGAACGCCTGAGAGTTGTTGACGGCGACCAGCGACAGATTTTCGAAGCCCGCGTCCTGCGCGTGGCGCGCCAGCCGCTCGCCTGCCTGCGCGGCATAGCCCTTGCCGCGCGCTTCCGGCAGCAAGGCCACGTCATGCACGTAATAGGTCGCGGCGTCGGGCGGAATTGCGCCGAGCAGCGTATTCAATGCGGGCGGCATGGCGAAGTGCCAGGGATGGGTGAGGGCATATCCGATGAGGCGGCCGTTCTCCTCGAGCACGTGGCAGCCCTGCGGATAAAGACGCAGGCGCTCTTCGAAGACCTGCGCATCTTCCGGATGGTCGAGATGGATCGTATCGGCAAGGAGCTGGACCTGCGCGAGATCCTGCTCGGTCATGAAGCGCCAGGGCATATTCGTCTCAGCTTTGTTCGGCTTGTTCGGTAATGCAGGAGACGGCCTTCGCAGCTTCCTCCGCCTGCGGACGCTGGCTGGCGGTGGGGGCAGCGACGCGCACGATCACGAAGCCTTGCTGCTCGGGGGCGACGATACGCACGTCCCGGGAAGGATCGTTCTCATCCTCGGCCGCTCGGGCCTCATCGAGCTGGCGCGCGGTCATGGCGACGATCTCGAGCTCACCGCGCACGGCGGCGCGGTCCGTCACTGCGAAAAACACGCCACCCGACTCCTTGTGGAAGGAGAAGGTCAGGAGGTTCTGTCCGGTCTTGGCGGAAACCCGCATCGGCCCGTCGCGCAGATCGAAGGCGCAGGCTGCGACGGCCACCGCCGGATCGGGCAGGGGCATCCAGGTCTCGGCGCCTCCAGGCGCGCTGATGATCTGCGCGGTTTCGGCGGTGAGCGTCGCCTGAACCTTTGCGAAGGCATCCTGCTCGGCCAGATACGGAGTGGTGAGAATGGACACGATATGAACGCCGACCGCCAGGACGAGGCCGCAGAGGGTGGCGATCAGGAAGCGGCCGAAGCCTCTCATGGTCCGCACTCCACGCGCTGGATCGTAGGAAAGACGGTCTCATCCAAGCCGGTGCCCGCCGCGCCGGGGGTATCGTAGAGCCTCAGCACGATGCTGAAATTGCCCGAGGCCGGAAGCTGGAGCCAGTTTCCGTCCTGAAGGCTGCGGGAAAGGGAAATCGTGAACTGATCCTGCTGATCGCGCAGGATCTCGGCAGAGGTGAAGCCTGCTCGCCCCAGTTCGCTGCGAGCCAGGCCGCCATTCTGGTCATAGACGGAAAGGGTCCAGAGGCGTGCCGTCGGGGCGACGGAGCCGATCCGGTAGGTGCAGGCGGAATCGAGCGGCCTGCCTTCATTGTCCGTCACGGCTGTAAAGCCGAGCCCTTCGCCGATGGCCAGGGGAATCTGGCCGCGCTGCGCAAGAATGGCGCGCATGTAGGGATCGGCCTTCACCGAACCGAGAGTTGGCCATGCCTTCCATGGCCCGATGTTCAGGCTGCCCAGGGGAGGATCGCCTTTCAGAATCCAATAGGTCGAGCCCAGCCCCAGCACCAAGGCGAGGAGGAGCGCATAGACGATCAGAAAGGCAGTAGGGACAATGCGATAGGTCACGGGCTTCGATGCTGTCACAGGGGCGCGCATCGAAGCGGCCCCGGAGGCGTCCGTCAATATGGCTTCGGTCCTCATCGTTACGGCATGGCCATCTGGCGAGAGGCTTCCACGGAACCCGTCACCCGCGGGACGGTGTTCTCCTTGACGCTGGATACGGTGCGCTCAGCCGACTGGAACAGGCTGCCGATATTTCCCAGAACCTCGTAGGATTTCCGGGAAAGGGTACCGGCCAGGAAAGACTGCGAGGCCGCATTCTGAGCCTGCTCGGCCGCCGGGCGGCCCGATGTGGCCACGCGGGCAAAGGGACCGGAATCCACGCCTGGGATCGGCCTGATCTCCAGATTCTGGTGCGCGAAGTTCATCACCTCGTGCCAGGTCTGGGCCGGAAGGGTGCCGCCGGTCATGTTGTTCATGGGCTTGGAATCGTCGTTGCCGTACCAGACGGAGGCGACGAGATTGCCCGTAAAGCCTACGAACCATGCGTCCTTGTAGCCATTGGTGGTGCCGGACTTGCCCGCAACCGGAACGCCGTCGATCGCTGCCCGTCTGCCGGTGCCTTCGGTCACCACCTTGCCCAGCATGAAGTTCATGTCGGTGACGACGCGAGGCTCAAGTACCTGCTTGGGCGGCGTATCGCGGTCGTGGCTGTAGATCACCTCGCCGGACGAGTTGCGCACCTCCCAGGCCGCATAGGGCGGCGCCTGCTTGCCGCCATTGGCGAAGACCGCGTAGGCGGAAGCCATGTCGATCACTGTCACTTCGGCTGCGCCGATGGGAAGAGGGGCCTCGTTCGCGAGCGGATGGGTCAGGCCCATGCGCTTGGCCGTATCGATGATGATGGTGCGCCCGGCCTTGGCGTTGCCCTTGCCGATCTCAAGGGACATGCGAACCGGAATGGAGTTGATCGAACGCGCCAGGGCCGACGAGAGAGGCATCGCGCCGGAGAAGGAGCGGCCATAGTTCTGCGGGCACCAATTGCCGAGGCAGATCGGTGCATCCACCACCCGCGAATTGGGAGTAAGCTTCGGGTTAGTGGTAAGCGCCGCGGCATAGACGAAGGGCTTGAAGGACGAGCCCGGCTGTCGCAGGCCATTGGTGGCGCGGTTGAACTGGCTCTGGCCGTAATCGCGACCGCCGACGATGGTGCGCACGGCCCCATCCACGTCCATCACCACGATGGCGCCCTGACCGGCCTTGTACTGCCGCCCGTGCTGACGCAGCTGGCTTTCGAGCACTTCTTCCGTGTGGCGCTGAAGCGCGGTGTCGAGCGGTGTCTTGACGGTCAGGACCCGTTCATTGCCGAACTTCTTTTGGGCGGCCAGCGCCTGAACCTGCTGGAAGGCCCAGTCGAGGTAGAAATCGGGGGTGGTCTCGCGCTCGCGGTTTACCGGTGTAGCCGGGTTGCGGCGAGCGGTCTGGATCTGGCCTTCGGTAAGAAAGCCCGCCTCGACCATGTTGCGCAGCACTTCGTTCGCGCGGGCTCGGGCTGCGGGCAGGTTCACGTGCGGGGCGTATTTCGTCGGGGCCTTGAACAGGCCCGCCAGCATGGCGGATTCAGCAAGCGTCAGTTCCTTCGCGGGCTTTCCGAAGTAGTAGTCCGCCGCCGCCACGATGCCGTGAGCGCCGCCGCCCATATAGGCCCGGTCGAGATAGAGCTTCAGGATCTCGTCCTTGGTCAGGTGAAATTCGAGCCAGATCGCCAGGAAGGCTTCCTTGATCTTGCGTTCGAGCGAGCGCTCGTTCGTCAGGAAGAGGTTCTTCGCCAGCTGCTGGGTGATGGAGGAGCCACCCTGCACCACGCCGCCGCCCTGCGCATTGACCATGAGCGCCCGGAGGGTGCCGATAGGATCGATACCCCAATGATCGTAGAAGCGCCGGTCTTCCGTCGCGAGCGCGGCCTTGATCATATAATCCGGGAAATCCTCAAGCTTGTAGGAATCGTCGAGGTGCAGGCCGCGGCGGCCGACCTCCTGCCCATAGCGGTCGAGGAAGGTGACGGCGAGGTCCTGGGTCTTGAGCCAGTCGTCCTCCGTCTCGCGGAAGGCAGGCAGAGCCAAGGCCAGCATCACGACGGCGCCGACGGCGCCCAGGGTCGTCGCCTCGCTGGTCAGGTCGAGAATGAAGCGCGTGGGGCCGCGAAAGCGCAGGCACTTCATCTTTTCCGAATAGGAATCGTAGGCCGAAGCCAGTCCCCGCCCGCTCTGGAACAGGAACGAATTCAGCCATGCGTCCAGCCAAAGCGCGGCACGCTTGATCCGTGTCGAGAGAGGGGGAGAGGATCGCTGGGGCACTTTGGTCCTTCGGGGCAGGTCAGGAGGCCTGAGATGCCTTGCTTATGATCGTTAATTTCCCTAACGGCAACGTTTGCACGTTACGTGGTGCATTATCAACAACTCACAAACAGGTTCTTCGGTTCAAATAGATCGACTATGTCCGGGGGGAAGATTTGGAGCTTGTGCGAGGCCGCACATTCCTTCAAACCGCCGCAAAGAAAGACCACAGAGCCCGCATGTCCAAGACCTTGTCCAAAGCCCGCCCCAAGCCGGAGGAGCAGCCCTTCTGGCGCGTGAAAACGCTCGAGGCCCTGAGCCTCGACGAGTGGGAGAGCCTGTGCGACGGCTGCGGACGCTGCTGTCTGGTCAAGCTTGAAGACGCGGACACGGCCGAGGTTCTCTACACGGATGTGGCCTGTACCCTCCTCGACGACGCCAGCTGCCGGTGCCGAGATTACCCGAACCGTCAGGCCAAGGTGTCCGATTGCGTGCGGCTGACCCCGGAGGCCGTGCGGGGCCTGTCCTGGCTTCCGAACACTTGCGCCTATCGCCTTGTGGCCGAGGGACGGGATCTGCCCTGGTGGCACCCCCTGGTGTCGGGCGATCCCGAGACGGTGCATGCCGCTGGAGTTTCGGTGCGTGATCGGGTCGCAGGACCGGAGGAGGAATTCTCCATTGCGGAGCTTCTGGAGCGCCTCACCGATTGGCCGATGGAGGATGCGCCCTCCGAGGAGCCGGCCTAAGCGCTTCCTTCCTCCTGGGCTTTCTTCTGCTCGGCCTTCTTTTGCGCCTCCTTTTCTCCAGGAACACTGGTCTCCTCTCCGAGCGCCTCGCGCACATAGAGCTTCTTGACCAGCACATAGGTGACGACGGCGAGCGGGAAGCCGAAGATGAGCCCCATCGTGCCGAACAGAATGCTTGCGACGAGGATCGCGAAGAGCGCGAGAGCGGGAGGAATGCTCACCATGCTTCTTGCTACGAGCGGAAAGATCACGTTGCCCTCGATCTGCTGGATCGCAAGAACCGCGAGCACCGTCCAGAGAGCCGTTTCGCCGCTGATGCTGAAGGCGAACAGAACTGCTGGGACCGCTCCCAGGATCGGCCCGAGGAACGGGATGAAATCCGCAAGGCCCGCGATCATGCCAAGCGCATAGGGCGACGGCAGGCCGATGAACCAGAAGGCGAGGGTGGAAAGCACGGCGACGCAGCCCATCGCGATCAACTGAGACATAAGCCATAGCCGCAAGGCTTCCCCCGATGCATCGAGCGAGCTCTCGACGCGCTCATGCTGATGCTTCGGGAAGAGCTTGATGAAGCCTTTCTTGTACAGGCTGGGCGAGGCCGCGATGTAGATGCCCGCGATTGCGACCAGCAGGAAATCGGTAAAGCCGCTGATAACCGCGCCGCCGATGCCCGCGATCCGCGTTGCGAGGCCGCCGCTCGACATGCTGTTCACGATCTTGTCGAGGTCGTCCGAGATTGGACCGAAACCGAGATTCTTGCTGAAATTGTCGAGGACGAAGGGAAGGCGCTCCACCACGTTGGAGAATTGCGCGCGCATCTGCGTGCCGAAGACGGCGATCAATCCCAAAAAGATCGTGAAGATGATGATGCTGGCGACCCACAGGCTCCAGCGCTCCGGCACGCGGGCGTAGCGGACCAGCAGGTCAGCGGACGCGCGCAGGATCAACGCGACCAGGATGGCCCCGAAGGCCAGCAAGAGAACATCCGCGAGTTTCCATAGCAGGAGAGCGAGCAGGACCAACCCCATGACGATGAGGGTTTTTCGCACGAACTCCGCATCGTTCCTGATCCTGTGAAAGGGGTAGCCGCCTTCGCTCATCGATCCGTCCTTGGCATGTCAGAGGGGACAATCGAAACGGCAAAGCTGGGTTCCCTCGGAAGTTCCAGCATATATCCCGAGGGTCGGTTCAGTTCCGGCTTGGCTGTAGTTATTCTGAATTAAGAGTTTTTTTGCTGCGGCTTAGGAACGTAAAATGGGGGGAGATGTTGATAAGGCAGAAGGAGGGTTCATGTAATGGCCTCTCATGTTATCTGCTTTTTGCTTGGCGCCGTATTCCCTCTGGCGGCTGTTAGCTGGATGATTGCTCATTATTAGAGTATATTTTGCGTGTTCTGAATATGAGTGCAGTGAATGTTCAGTACTCAAGTTGAGGTATCAAGAACCCGCCCAGCCGTGGCGGGTTTTTTGACGGCGATGCTCCAGAAAACTAGCGCGAGGCAATGGCCGCGCGTTTGATGAGTTCTTCGCGCAAGGCCACAGGCAATTCCAATCCGCTCAAGCGCCAAGAGGTGTTTCGCAGGCGCATGGTGATCCGGAACTGTTGATCTTTAGGGCTGTCGACCGGAACGGGAATCGTCACGCTGCGAAACCCTTGCGATTCCGAGAACAGGAAGGTGCGCCACATCTGCTTCAATGAGCTGAAATCGAAGCTCAACGGGGCAGCTTGGGTGCCCTGGCCGCTCTCTGCGTTCTCAGGCCACCCCTTGCTGAACAGATCGATCAAAGCCTGAGGAGAAACGAGTTCCTCGATGACTGGGTTGAGGACGGCGGCTCCTGCCTCTGTCGCGATGTCCAGCTCAGTTCCCTGAAGATCCTGATCTTTCAAATATTCGCCGAGGATCTGACGGGAGAGGGAGGATCTCAGGGCGTTGAAATTCACTCGCTCCGTGATCCCCGCTACGTCCTTGGCCTCGACCGCCTTGCTGAGATCGTAAAGGGCCACGAACGGCGAGACCATGAAGATCGCCCAGGCAAGGAAAAGAAAAAAGCTGATCCGTAATGTCCAGCGCATAAATTGAATCCATCATCCGTTGCACAAACCGGCTGTCTTCGCGTGATCGACAGTTCGGAGCAGTTGGGGAAGTTTCCTATGTGGGAAGCGCTGGGCCATAAATAAAGGCGGCCGATTGGCCGCCTTTTTCGAAGTCGCTGCTGGTCCGGTCAGCCGCGGGCGCGGGAGCGGATCATGAAGGTGTCGTAGGCGTATTCGGCTACTTGGAACCAGAGATATTCCTCGTTGCGGAAGCCGCGGATCGAGTCGATGACCTTCTTGAAGTCGGCGTTCTTGGCCGAAACTTCGTCATAGACTTCGTTGGTAGCCTTCAGGGCCGCTTCCATGATCTCCTGCGAGAACGGACGCAGCTGCGTGCCGGCGCCGAGCAGACGGCGAAGGGCTGCCGGGTTGCGGGCGTCGTACTTGGCCAGCATGTCGTTGTTGGCGTAGCCGCAGGCCGTCGTCAGGATGGCCTGGTAGGCCTTGGGCAGCTCTTTCCATTTTGTGCTGTTGATGAACAGATGGATCGAGGGACCGCCCTCCCAGAAGCCCGGATAATAGTAATACGGCGCGACTTTGGAGAAGCCGAGCTTCTCGTCGTCATAGGGGCCGACCCACTCGGCGGCGTCGATGGTGCCGCGCTCGAGCGAGGGATAGATGTCGCCGCCGGGGATCTGCTGCGGGACTGCGCCGAGCTTGGCGAGAACCATGCCCGCGATGCCCGCGATGCGCATCTTGAGGCCCTTCAGATCGTCGACGGTCTTGATCTCCTTACGGAACCAGCCGCCCATCTGCACGCCGGTGTTGCCGGCGGGCAGGCCGTACATGTTGTGCTTGGCGTAGAACTCGTTCAGCAGATCGTTGCCGCCGCCGTGATAGAGCCAGGCGTTCTGCTGGCGGGCGTTGAGGCCGAAGGGAGCCGCAGTGCCGAGGGCGAAGGTCGGGTCCTTGCCGAAATAGTAATAGGAGCAGGTATGGCCCATTTCGATGGTGCCGTTGCCCACCGCATCGGCCACCTGCGGCGTGCCGACGATTTCACCGGCGGCGAAGGGCTGGATCTGGAACTTGCCGTCGGTCGCCTCCGAGACGTACTTCGCGATCACTTCGGCGGCGCCGTAGATCGTGTCGAGGGATTTCGGGAAACCGGACTGCAGACGCCACTTCATCTCCGGCATCGACTGGGCGATGGCGGGGGCGGCCACCGCCGTCGAGGCGACACCGACCGTAGCGGCCTGAAGAAACTGACGACGTTTCATATTTTTAAACTCCTCCCTGGATCGTGACTTTCGTGGTCACTTACACCTAATTGACACCAGATTTCATTCCCCCCGCAAGAAGGTTTCATGGCATTACTACCAATGACTTAGATGCGGTTTGAAAACATTGTTCGCTTGCTCAACAAAGAGGCATGTCCAGGGGCACGTCGATGGTGCAGACCACCCCTGAAGGCTCATAGGCAATCTGCGCGGTGCCGTTCAATTCCCGCGCCAGCCCCTTCTGAATCAGCCGGGAGCCGAAGCCTGTCCTAAGGGGAGGGGGCACCGGAGGGCCGCCATGCTCTTCCCAACGGAAGGCGAGGCGCATGCCCGCCTCGTCCAAGATCCTGGACCAGGAAATCCGCACGCCGCCTGCGGAGCTTTTGAGGGCGCCGTATTTCAGCGCGTTCGTGCAGAGCTCGTGAATGGCCATGGACAGGCTGAGCGACATGGCCGGGGGAAGACGCAGCTCCTCACCCGAGACCTCGATCCGGCTCTCATCCTCGACATGGTTGCGGAAGGGCGCGCAGGCCTCGCGGACCACATCGGACAGATTGGCGCCTTCCCAATTCTCCCGCGTCAGAACGTCGTGCGCGCGGGAGAGGGCGAAGAGCCGCGCCTCGAAAGCCGTCCGGGCCGCGCCGATGTCGTCGGAGGCCGTGATGCCGAACTTATGAAAGCTCTGGACGGCCAAGGATTGGACGGTGGCGAGCGTATTCTTCACACGATGATTCAACTCATTGACCATGAGGCGCAGATGCTCTTCCGCGCGCTTGTGGTCCGTGATGTCGTATTGGACGCCGTCCCAGATATAGGTTCCGTTGCTCAACCGGCGGGGCATGGTGATCATGCGGTGCCAGCGGATCTCGCCGGTCTTGGCATGCCGCAGCTTCAGCTCTGTGTCGAAGGTCTTGCGCTCCTTGTGAGCCTTCAGCCCCCGCTTGTGCATCTGCTCGCGATATTCGGGCAGGACGAGTTCTCCGATGAGCGCCATATTGGCCAGCGCATCCTGCGCGCGGATGCCTGTGAGCTGCTCGCAGGCCTTGGAGATGTAGACGGGACGGCGGTCCTGGTATTCCGCAGAATCGAGAAACTGGAAGACCATGCAGGAGGGCAGGTTGTCGGCAAGGGCGCTGAGGCGGGCCTGGCTTTCGCGGAGCTCCTCCTCGGTGCGTCGGCGTTCGGTCCAGTCGCGGAAGCTCACGCCCAGGCCGCCATTATAGGGAAAGGCGCGAAGCTCCAGAAACCGCCCCTGCACCCCTACGGCTTCCGTCTCGAACATCGCCGACGTTCCTGTAGCGACAACCTCCTCGTAGCGGCGTCTGAGATGGGTTCCCGCCGAGTGAGGGAAGATGTCCCAGATGATGCGTCCCAGCATCTCCTGAGCGGGAACGCCGAAGTAATCCTGGGCAGAACGGTTGATGTAGGTGAAGCGCCAATCGCGATCGAGCGCGTAGAAGGCATCTCCAATGCCCTCCAGGATCACGGTGAGCCGGGCCTCGACCGTTGCCTCGATGGATTGAACGATGGCATGCGCAACGACATCGCTCGCTATGCCTTGGGAGGGCTTGTAATCATTCGGGATGACGAGATCGCTCGAAAGCTCCTGCCGGTCAGGCAGGCTGGAGAGAATGGAGCGGGATGCCGTCATATTTAGAAATATAATGACGTTGCTTTTAAAGCGCAATCCTTGAACTTGCCTGGGGTCTGCCTAAAAAAGTCAGTTGGAACAAAATCTTAATGGCGGTCGATAAGCCGATGCCTTGGTGGCCGATGTCGGCAATCGATCGCTGTAAGCATCAGCCCTTCGGCTCGCTGAACGCATCCGCTGCGCAGACGAGGGCAAACAGGGCAATGACCCCGACCAATTCCGCGATGCTTCGCGCGAAGGAGGAAGGGTCCGCAACATAGAAAAGCGCGCCCATGATAAGCGCGACAATCGTAGCCCAAGCGATCATGGGCCTTCTCCCGGCAGATGTCCTGTGCGCTCCAATAACTCCAAAGAGGCAAAGAAGTTCCTAATCCTATCCTAGAATTTTTTCGCGCCGCCCGCTCGTGCGCGCACCTGCCCGCCATACTTTTCAGACAGGGGTGATTGGCGGAGGGGGAGAGCCTTGCGCGCCGTGATCAATTCGCATGTGAGGGATCTTCCGTGCCCGGAGGACGCGCTTCTGGATGAGGCGCGCGAGGCTTTGCACGATCCGTCTGCCCATGCGCGCTTCCTGGAACGGATCGAGGCTTTCCGGACCTTTGAAGTCCGGTTGCCTGAAAGCGGAGCCTCCTTGCCGGATCGTCTGCGTATTGGCGCCTTGAACGCCGAACGCCTGAAGCGCCCCGATGCGGTCAGGCAGATGATGGAGCGGGAAAGACTCGACGTGCTCCTCCTCAGCGAAGTGGATGTGGGCATGGCGCGATCCGGCAATATTCATACGATCCGCGAACTCATCGGTTCATCGGGGGAGGGCTATCTCTACGGCGTCGAATTCGTGGAGCTCGATCTCGGAGATGCCGAGGAGATGCGCCGCCATGCGGGCGAGAGCAACAGGTGCAGCCTTCATGGCAACGCCATCGTCAGCCGCTGCGCCTTCGGGCGGCCCCATCTGATTCCGCTCGAAGAGAGCGGCCGATGGTTCGGGGGCTTCAAGGGCGCGCAGAGACGGATCGGCGGACGGGTGGCGCTGGCTGCCCGCGCGGTTCACGGATCGAAGCCCTTGTGGTTCGTGAGCCTGCATCTCGAAAGCAAGACCGACCCTGCGGACCGGCAATCCCAGGTGAGGAATCTGCTGCGCGCGCTCGACCGAATTGCGCCGGACGAAGCCTGCATCATCGGCGGCGATTTCAATACGAAGGCGCTGCCGAGAGGCGAGGGGGAGCGGCGTCTCCTGCTTGAAGAGCCGGAGCGCGACGAGCCCCTCTTCGCGGATCTGCGCGCGGCGGGATTCTCCTGGGCCGGTGCGAATCTGGCGCTGCCCACCCAGCGCGACGGTCCCGCGAAAACCCATCCGAAGCCATTCGCGAAACTCGATTGGTTCTTCGTGCGCGGCGTGACGGCGGACAATCCGCAGGTCGTTCCGTCGTTGGATGCGCAGGGACAGCCGGTCTCCGATCACGAGATGATCGTCTTCGAGGCCGTATTCTGAAAGGTTTGGCCCAGGCGCTTATGCCTTGCGACGTCATTGTTCGCGGGCTGTCTGTCCACAGCCCGGAATCATGCTTGACAGCGCAACGCTGATAGAGTACAAAACGTGAACACTGACGAGGTGTGAATGAAACCCCGCCCGGCTTCATTCGTAACCATGACCTCCGCCGCTCAAGTGCCGCTTGAGCGGTTTTTTATTGCGCCGCGCCCGTGATCGACAGGTGCGCCTGCTGCAACCGGATGGTCCGCACGATGAAAAGCCGGTCGCTCTTCCGCATGATGCCATGAACCCCAGAATCGAGATTCCCGACGAGAAGCGGCAGCAGGCTTACGAATATTACGTCAGCGCCCCTCAACTCACCTTGAACGACATCGCAACCTATCTCGGCGTGGGCTCGAGCACCTTCGTGCGCATGAGGCAGCGTTGGGGCTGGCCACCGCGCCATGCCGCGCTCAATCGGAACGAGACGAGCAAGGCCGCGAAGGATTCCGCCGATCCCCAGGTCGAGAACCGGGCGGTCGCGGCGTCGCTGCGCGAGGCGGCGCGATCCCTGGCGCGGGCGACCCGCGCACAGATCAACGCGCTCATGGAAGAGCAATGCAAGGGGAACAATGACGATCATGACCGGATCGCCCGGACGCTGGCTTCCTATGCCAAGACATTGACGACGGCGCGGGCGCTTCTGGAACAGGAAGGTTCAAGGCTCGATGAAACCGGGCATCAAGACGAAACGCCCCGCAGCCTCCACGAACTCCGCGAAGAGCTTGCTCGCCATCTTGAGCGGGTTATCGCGGAAGAGGAAGCTCGCGGAAGCGACGGTCTCCTTATCTAAACAAGAACTGGAGCAGCTTCTTCGCTACTGGCCGATCCGCTGCCGTCCCGAGCAGCGCGTGCCGGGCCTGAGCCGCCATCACGATCCATGGACGATCTGGCTCATGCTCGGCGGACGCGGAGCGGGCAAGACGCGCGCCGGATCCGAGTGGGTGCGAAGCATCGCGCTCGGGGAGCCGGATATTGCGCAAGCGCCGCACAGGCGCATCGCGCTGATCGGCGAAACATTGTCGGATGCGCGCAATGTGATGGTGGAGGGGCCTGCGGGCATCCTCGCCACCCATGCGCGTCATGAGCGGCCTACCTGGTCGCCGTCGTTGCGCAAGCTCGAATGGCCGAACGGCGCGGTGGCGCAGGTGTTCTCGGCGGAAGACCCGGACTCGCTGCGCGGCCCCCAATTCGAAGCCGCATGGGCGGACGAGCTCGCCAAGTGGAAGCACGTGGAGGAAACTTGGGACATGCTGCAATTCGGCCTTCGCCTCGGCGCGCATCCGCGCCAGCTGGTGACGACCACGCCGCGGCCCATTCCATTGCTGAAACGCTTTCTCGCCGATCCTTCGGTCGCGGTGTCGCGAGCGAAAACCTCGGACAACGCGGCCAATCTCGCGCCCGTCTTTCTGGAGGCCGTCGTCGGGCGCTATGCCGGCACCCGCCTCGGGCGGCAGGAGCTCGACGGCGACATCATCGAGGATCGTCCCGACGCGCTCTGGACGCGCGACATGATCGAGGCGAGCCGCGTCGATACCGCGCCGCCGCTCATGCGCATCGTCGTCGCCGTCGATCCGCCCGCCTCGTCCTCCAAGCGCGCGGATGCCTGCGGCATCGTCGCGGCGGGCATGGACGATGGCGGAACGGCCTATGTGCTGGAGGATGCCACCGCATCCGGCCTCAAGCCGCCCGAATGGGCGGCGAAAGCCGTGGCGCTCTATCACCGGCTCCAGGCCGATGCCCTGATCGTCGAAACGAACCAGGGCGGCGAGATGGCGACCGGTGTGATCCGCGAGGTCGATCCGTCCGTGCCCGTGGTGAGCGTGCGCGCCACGCGCGGAAAATATCTGCGCGCGGAGCCAGTGTCGGTGCTCTACGCGCAAAACCGCGTTCGCCATGTGGGCGCGCTGCCGGAACTGGAGGACGAACTCTGCGATTTCGGTCCGGGTGGCCTGACCTCCGGCCGCTCTCCCGATCGCATGGATGCGCTCGTCTGGGCGCTCACAGAGCTGATGCTGCGCGACAGGGCGGAACCGCGCGTGCGGATGCTGTGAAGCCGAAATCATTTGCTGCAAAAGGCGGGCGGAGGGCAGTCCATCCGTGCCCGTCCGCCCCGCCATCTGCCTCATGCCGTCCCGTGAAGGATGGCAGAGCCCGAGAAACCGATGGTCGCGCCGGTCGAGGGCAGGAGGTCCGCTCGACCGGCGCGTGAATGTCGCTGGAGCATCGGCCTGAAAGTGGAACCCACTTTTCCGCGCGATGCGCTGGTGTCCCGCAACATCTCAAGACTACTCCGGTGTCTGTGACTGTCTAATGACGATTGTGGACAAGCTGCATGTTTCTTCGGCATCGGCTGCGGAAATCGTCGGCAAGTGATCAGGCGGCGTGCGCTTTCCCGTTGTGCCGCAACCGTATCTCTTCATTCATTGGCCCAACATCATTGTCCCATGCCTGGGCAGGAGTTTTTCATGCTGACCAAATTGAGCCGCTGGTTTCAGGCTGCGCCTGAGGCCAAGGCCTCGCGCGCCCATTCGGCGGTCGCGTTTTATTTCGATGGGCGTGCCGTGTGGACGCCGCGCGATTATGCGGCCTTGGCCCGCGAGGGTTTTCAGAGAAACGCCATCGTTCACCGCGCGGTGCGGCTCGTCGCGGAAGCGGCGGCCTCGCTGCCGATCACCTTGAAGCATGAGGGGCGCGAACTGGCGGCGCATCCGCTGTTGTCGCTGATGGCGCGTCCCAATGCGCGGGAGGGCGGGCAGCGCTTTCTCGAGAGCGTCTATGGGCATCTCATGGTGTCGGGCAACGCCTATGTGGAAGCGGTCGGCGTGGATGGCGCGCCGTCAGAACTCTATGCGCTGCGGCCCGACCGGATGCGCGTGGTGCCCGGCGCGGACGGATGGCCTGCCGCCTACGAGTACAATGTCGGAGCGCAGACGGTTCGTTTCCCGATGGGAGAGGGGGCTTCCCCGATCCTGCATCTGACGCTGTTTCATCCGGCGGACGATCACTACGGATTGTCGCCCATGGAAGCGGCGGCGACCGCGCTCGACATCCACAACGCGGCGGGCGCGTGGAACAAGGCGCTTCTCGACAACGCGGCGCGCCCGTCCGGCGCTCTCGTCGTCGGCGGAGCGACGCTTACCGATGCGCAATTCGACCGCCTGAAGAGCGAGCTGGACACCAATTATCAAGGCGCGACCAATGCGGGCCGTCCGCTGCTCCTCGAAGGCGGCCTCGATTGGAAGCCTCTGTCGCTCTCGCCGAAGGACATGGATTTCGTGGAAGCGAAAGCCGGCGCCGCGCGGGAAATCGCATTGGCGTTCGGCGTACCGCCGCTGCTGCTCGGACTTGCGGGCGACAACACTCATGCCAATTACGCGGAGGCCAACCGGGCCTTCTATCGCCAGACGATCATCCCGCTCGTGAAGCGCACCATGGAGGCTTTCGCGCAATGGCTCTCGCCCGGTTTCGGTGAGGCGCTGCAACTGGAGCCCGATCTCGATGCCATCGAGGCCCTGGCCGGCGAGCGCGAAAGCCTCTGGCGCCGCGTGTCGGCAGCGTCTTTCCTCTCGGATGACGAGAAGCGCGAGGCGGTGGGTTACGGGCGCAGTGCGGTTGCCTCCAGAAGAAAATAGGCGCGTCCCGCCTAGCGTCATCCCGACGGCGCAGCCGGGCCGGGATCGCATGGCGGGAGCGGGATTCTGCTCTGACAACGACCCTGGATCTCCGCCGCCTTCGTCCAGGTGAGCCGCAGGCGGATACGCCGTTCCATCGCATATCCAAGCACTCTCACAATCACCTGCAAACCATATCGAAGAGGTATCTCTTCGCGAGAACAAACAATGAACATTTTCGATAAGGCCGCCGAGGCTGTGATCAGCCGGGGCGATCTTGCTCATCTTGCCCTGTTCGTCTGGGCGAGCGGGGCCTCCACGCTGCTTGCCATGACTCTTCGCGACCTGTTCGCGGCCAACCGCCGCTTCGACGAGTTCGTGCGCGAGCTGTCTCTCTTCAACCGCCGTCATACGGGAGATCCCTCATGATCCGATCCTCACCCCGTCCCGCCCGAAAGCCCAGAGCCGAGCGGAACGGGCAGAGCCGTTCATCGCTCGTGTTCCGCGACTTCGTGCGTCAGCTGGAGAAGCTCGACGCCAAGCCGGTCAAGGCTCCTCGCGGAGCCCGGGCATGAGGCCGGCAGCCATTCCCGTTACGCAGGAGCTGAAGTTCCTGGGCCAGTCCCTGAACGCCGTCGATACGGACGGCGTGTTCGAAGGCTATGCCAGCCTGTTCGGCGTAGCCGATCTCGGCAAGGACGTCGTGATGCCGGGCGCGTTCGCGGAAAGCCTGCGCAAGCGCGATGCGGGCGCGGTGCGGCTGCTGTGGCAGCACGATCCCGCAACGCCCATTGGCCGCTGGCTCTCCATCGCGGAGGATAGGCGCGGGCTGCGCGTGCGCGGCAAGCTCAACCTCGCGGTCGAGCGGGCCCGAGACATCCATGCGCTCATGCGCGAGGGATCGGTGGACGGCCTGTCCATCGGCTTTCGGGTGGAGCGGGCGAGGGCGGAGCGGCCCACCGGCTTGCGGCGTCTCGAAAAGCTCGACCTATGGGAGATCTCCGTCGTGACCTTTCCAATGCTTCCGGGAGCGCGGGTGGAAACGGTGAAGGAGGTGCCAAAAAACCTAGCCTCCTCCATTCGCGCCACGGCTGCTCGATTATTTTCCTGAACCTTGGCTGGCCGTGCGCGTTACACGCAAGCCCGCAGGGATGCGGACGCTGCGGGCGCTGCCCCGATGCTGTCCGCTTTCCCGGGAGGTTTTCATGAAAAAACTCGCTTTCGTCGCCCTTCTCGGTCTTGCGGCCGCGGCCTGCACGACCACTGAAGAACGTGTCGGCGGCGCGGCTGTCGGCGCAGGTGTCGGCGCTGTCGCCGGCCCGGTTGGCGCTGTCGCCGGCGGCGCCGTCGGCGCTGCGGTCGGCCCGACCGTTTCCGATAACGTGCAAGCGAACACCCGCCGCACTCGGCATCATCGCCGCTAAACATTCCCTCATGGGAAGTAACGGGCCCGCCTTCAGGCGGGCCTTTTTCGTTGAAGCCAAACCTTTTTCAAAACCTTTGGATTGATATGATTCCTGCTGTTGAAACCAAATCCGCCTCCGACGACGTCGCATCGGCCTTCGAGGATTTCGCCCGCGCCTTCGAGGCGTTCAAGGACACCAACGACACGCGCCTGTCCGAGATCGAAACGCGCCTGTCGAGCGACGTGGTGACGGAAGAAAAGCTCACCCGCATCGACACGGCCCTCGACGACGCCAAGCGCCGCCTCGACCGCCTGGCCCTCGACCGGTCCCGTCCGCCGCTGGGCCGTGACGGCGAGCCGCGCGATCCGGTCCGCACCGAGCACAAGACGGCGTTCCACGCCTATATGCGCTCCGGCGAGGCTTCGGGCCTGAAGCGCCTGGAGGAGAAGGCGCTCGCCGCCGGGTCCGGGCCGGATGGCGGCTATCTCGTTCCCGATACTGTCGAGACTGAAGTGCTGCGCCGCCTCTCCGGCATCTCGCCGATCCGCGCGATTTCCTCGGTGCGCGTGATCTCCGGTGGCCAGTACAAGCGCGCCTTCTCGACCTCCGGTCCTGCGACCGGCTGGGTCGGCGAGACGGCGTCCCGTCCGCAGACCACGAGCCCGACGCTGTCGGAGATGAGCTTCCCGGCCATGGAGCTCTATGCCATGCCCGCAGCCACCCAGACGCTTCTCGACGACGCGGTGGTCGATATCGACCGCTGGATCGCCGAAGAGGTCGAGGCCGCCTTCGCCGAGCAGGAGAGCGCCGCTTTCGTGAACGGCGACGGCGTCAACAAGCCGAAGGGCTTCCTCGCCTCCGACATCGTGAAGGACGATACGTGGAGCTGGGGCAAGCTCGGCGCGGTGCATACGGGCGGCGCGACCTTCCCGTCGAGCAACCCGTCCGACGTGCTGGTGGAACTCGTCTATGCGCTGAAGGCGGGCTATCGCCAGAACGCCTCCTTCGTCATGAACCGCAAGACGCAGAGCGCGATCCGCAAGTTCAAGGATACGAACGGCCAGTATCTCTGGGCCCCGCCCGCAAGCCTCGGCCAGTCGGCCACACTCATGGGCTTCCCCGTGGTGGAGGCCGAGGACATGCCGGACATTGCGGCCGGTTCCTGCGCCGTCGCCTTCGGCGATTTCAAGCGCGGCTACCTGATCGTCGATCGTGCCGGGATGCGCGTCCTGCGCGATCCGTATTCCGCAAAGCCCTATGTGCTGTTCTACACCACCAAGCGCGTGGGCGGCGGCGTGCAGGATTTTGCTGCGATCAAGCTGCTGAAGTTCGCGGCTTAAGCTGACAGCGTGGACGGGATCAGCGTCTCGTCCATGCCCCTTCGCCGTCGCTGAGACTGCGCATGGCCTGACGGATCCAGCCGAGATGCTCCACGATGGGCGTCACGGCCGTCAGGCCCCCGCAGGCGCTGGGCGCACGCGTGCGGAACGCGCCGCTCGACCAGCTGACGATGCCGTAAAGCAGGTAGCTGTCTCCGGTCGCGCCGAGGATCGGACCGCCGGAATCGCCCCGGCATGCTCCGGCGCCGCTGGTTTCGGCCAGCCGCTCGCTGTCGGCGACGATGAGGACGCGGTTGGCGACCTTGATGGGGCCCAGGGAAACCAGATTGGCCTGACGGAGGGTGCGCGCGGTTCCCTTGCGGCGCTCGGTCGAGACGCCGAAGCCCGCGATGGTCACCGCATCGCCCACGTCGATCCTGCCGGCCCTGGTGGGATCGAGGGGCAGGAACTCGGTTCCGAGAGGCCGTTCGAGCCGCAGGATCGCCAGATCGACGCCGGGCTGCGTGCGCGGGGTCGTGCCGGTGACGAAGCTCGGATGCGTCGCCAGAGCGACGACCCGGACGCGTTGCGGCTTGAAGGCGCGGTTGACGGCCGTCACCCGGTAGGATGCCGGATCGGTGACGCAATGGGCGGCGGTGAGAACGAGGTCCCTCTCGATCAGAGCGCCCGAGCAAAGCTCGCCCAGGGAGTTCTCGATGGACACGACCGAGCGTCTCAGCCCATCGGGATCGCGCGCGACTGAACCTAGCAGGACGGCTTGCGCGGAACTCGTGAGAAAAGCGAGGGCAGCAAGAACAAAAAATGGAAGCGCGCGCATCTGAAATGAGAAGCCAAGGAGGAATCGTAACGTAGGGGGAAGGACTGCTAAGGTAGGATAGTTCCAAGCGTCTGGAAATTTCCAGCGTTAGTTGCCGCTCCACAACGCCGTGCGATTCCAGGATTTCAGCGTGCGGTCGATCCATTCCTTCTGGGGGCCGAGGAGAATGCCCTGGGTGGCGCCTCCGCAGCTCTTGCCGCGCGAAGGCGATGACCAGGATGTGATCGCGGCAATGGCCGCGCCCGACGCCATCGGCCCGCCGGAATCGCCCTGGCAGGCTCCCGTAGCGCCGGAGCCTTGTGCCCATAACAGGATCTTGCTGGGGCCATAGGGCTCCGTCACGTTCAGCTGGGCTGCGCGGAAGGTACCCGTCGTCCTGGCGTCACCCTCGCGGGCCAGCCCATAGCCGCCCACGATGACGGTTTCGCCCTTTCCGGGTCTGGACGCAGTAAGCGTCGCCCGGCCGAACCGCTCGGGAAATGCTTCGGGAATGCGCACGAGCGCCAGGTCGATGGAGCGCTGCCGGGCCTCGATGGCCTTCGCGTTGAAGCCCGGATGCACGGCCTTGGCGGAGGGCACGATCAGCACCGGCTCGCCGGTCTCGTCCCGGAAATGCACCCGGTGCTCGTCAGCGCCCGTCACGCAATGGGCGGCGGTGAGCACGACGTCGCGCGCCACCACCACGGCGCTGCAGACGCCTCCGTTCGAACTCAACACCATCACGCTCTGGCGGGCCAGGGGGCCTTGCTCCTCCGCCCCGCCGACGATGGCCTTTGCCCCTGTCGCCGCCAGCGACAGGGCGAGGGAGAGCGTGAACAGACGATTCATCATGGAAGGATTCCTGTTTCGATGATCCCGATATTCGTAGACGGCCCCGCCGTCGAGCCCATAACGCTGCCCGAGATGAAAGCCTATCTGCGCATCGACCACGAGGCCGAGGACGATCTGATCGCCGGGCTCATCAAAGCTGCGCGGCTCATGGTGGAATGCGCATCGCGCCGCGTCATGATCGAGCAGCGGTGGCGGGTGGTGATGGATCACTGGCCCGACGGCGGCAAGGTGGTGCTGCCGGTCGCGCCCCTGCTCGCCGTGGACGGCATCAGGGTGCTCGACGCGAATGGGGCCGCCACGGATATTCCGGCCGCTTCCATCGAGGCGGATGCCGCGAACGATCCGCCGAGCATCGTCGTCTCCGAAGCGCCTCAGCCCGGCAAGGCCAGGAATGGGATCGAGATCGAGCTGCGCGCGGGCTTCGGTTCTACGCCCGATTCCGTTCCCGCGACCCTGAAGCTCGCCGTCAAGATCCTCGTCGCCCACTGGTTCGAGAACCGGGGCGACGTGGTGGGCCAGCAGCACCTGCCGCCGGAAGCGATGGCGCTCGTGGCGCCGTTCCAGCGGGCGCGCCTCTGAAGCGCTTCCACGCCGCCGCCTTTCAGGATGAGGGCTGCGCTTTGTCGATGTTTCCTTGAGTTATTCCCATGAAAGCCAAATCATTGCCCATCGGCGCGCGGTCGCGCCCGTTCGTTCTCGAAGTGCCTCTCGAAAGTCCCGATGGGTTCGGAGGCGTGATCCGTTCCTACAAGCCAGGGCCTCAGCTCTGGGGCGCGATGGAAATGCTCTCCGGCTCCGAGCGCGTCCGCGCCGACCGGCCCGAGCAGAGCCTCACGCACAGGATCACCCTGCGCTATCGCGACGGGGTGACCGGCGCCATGCGCCTGACATCGGGACTTCGGCGCTTTGCCATCCGCGCGGCGTCCGACCCCGACGGTGCGCGGCGCGATCTCGTATGCCTCGTCGAGGAGATCAAGGCATGACGAGCCCGATCCTCAGCCTGCGCCGCGCCATTCTCGATAGGGCGTCGGCGGATGAGGAACTGGCATCGCTCATGGGCGGAGTTGCGCGCGTTTACGACGAGCCGCCGCGCAATGTGGAACCCGTCCATGCTCTCTTCGGTGATGTGACGGCTCAAGACTGGTCGACCGATACGGATCGCGGGCACGAGCAGGATCTCAGCCTCGTCGTGTGGTCCGAGCGCGGCAGCGCGCACACCGGCCTGAGCGTCGCCGAGCGCTTCGCCGCCATCCTCGACGATGCGCCGCTTAGTCTTGACGGCCACCGCCTCGTGAACCTGCGCGTGACGGAGATCGCTTCCGTACGGGACAAGGACACGCAGCTGTCCCGCGTCACGCTTCATCTGCGCGCCGTCACCGAACGCGTGTGACCGGAGCAACATCATTCCCGCTCTCCCTGCGCAGAATAACCTCTTCTGTCATTTCAAAAGGATTTTTTCATGCCTGCTCAAAAGGGCAAGGACCTGCTCATCAAGATCAGCGATGGCGGCACCGGCTTTGTCACCGTTGCGGGCCTTCGCACCCGTCAAATCTCGTTCAATGCGGAAACCGTCGACGTGACCCATGCGGAATCCGCGGGGCGCTGGCGTGAGCTTCTCGCCGGCGTCGGTGTGCGCCGCGCGGGCATCACAGGCTCAGGCGTATTCAAGGACGAAGCGTCCGATGCGCGCATGCGCCAGGTGTTCTTCGACGGCGATATTCTCACCTATCAGATTATCGTCCCCGATTTCGGACGTATCGAAGGCCAGTTCCAGATCACCAGCCTCGAATATCGCGGCGATCATGCGGGCGAGGTCACTTTCGAGATGGCCTTCGAATCCGCGGGCGCGCTCACCTTCGTGGCCCTGTGAGGATGAGCGACATGGCGAACAGGAGACGCGGCGAAGTCGCGCTGCAATTGGGCGAGAAGCGATACATCCTCTGTTTCACGCTCGGCGCTCTTGCCGAGTTGGAGGACGCTTTCGGCGTCGAGGATCTCATGGCGCTTGCCGAGCGCTTCGGCACGGGCCGCCTGTCGAGCCGGGATCTCATGAGGCTCCTGGCGGTCGCCTTGCGCGGCGGCGGTCATGCAATGAGCGATGCGGAGGTGGCGAGCCTTCCCCTTTCGGACGGCATCGAGCCCGTGGCATCGGCCATCGCCGACCTTCTCGTCATCACCTTCGGCGGAGAACGATCTTCAAACCCTCCGCAACCGCAGGGCGCTTGAGCGAGCCGCAGGTCTTCCCCTGGGAGGACGCGATGATGCTGGGCTTGAGCGTCCTGCGGTGGAGCCCCGATCAGTTCTGGTGCGCAACGCCGCGTGAGCTGTTCGTGGCTTGGGAGGGGCTGAGCGGCGGGCGACGAATGGAGCCTGCGATCAGCGGCGATTTACGACGGATGATGGAGGCGTTTCCAGATTCCAGTCCGTGACGCATTCCGTAAGAAATCGCAATACAGCCGGAGCCGGTCTGAAGGTGCGAGGCGTATGTCTCATTCAAGGACCAGGGTTCAGGACGGCTTTTCTTCCGTTCTGATGTATTTTGCTCCCTTGAGCTCAAGGCAGGTCAAATAGATCTCCTTCCACTCGAGGTGACGAATCAATCCAGGTTCTTGAGAGGCGACCGCTTTGCGGGCTTCGTAATTGCATTCAAGCCGCATGCGCTCGAATTGAGCGTCGCTGATACCTGGCCTTTCAAAAATATCGACCATTGGCTTCTGAGGCATGCAGGCACTCAGGAAAACCGTGCTGCATGCCAAACACATCACAAAAAGAGAGAGTTTCATGACAGGTGGAGGAAAAGCCCCTGACAGCGTCGTTTCCGATGCAGTCGCTGAAGATCGCAAGCGCCAGCTCAACACCCTCATTGGGCTCTCCGAGAAATTCGGTGACTCTTTGTCTCATGCTTTCGCGAAGAACATTGCCGAGGGCAAGAAATTCGACGTTGTTCTGAAAAAGGTGCGCGAGTCTCTTGTGGAAACAGGGTTGCGTTTGGCCCTGGCGCCTCTTCAGACGGCGTTGAGCCAGAGCGTCAAGGGCATGACTTTAGGCGGCGCGGGAGGCTCGCTGCCGTTGAACGGAGGCGATCTCTTCAGCGGCCTCTTCAAGGGAATAGGCTCGCTCTTCAGCTCGCTTTTCGGTGGCGGGGGAGGAGCTGCCTCCGCCGCTCCCTTTGCCAAGGGCGGAGTGTTCTCGCGCGGCATGGTCATGCCGTTCGCGCAAGGAGGGGTGGTCGGCGCGCCGACCTACTTTCCGCTCGGACGCGGCCTCGGCGTCATGGGTGAGCGAGGGGCGGAAGCCGTGATGCCTCTGGCTCGCGGGCCTGACGGCAAGCTCGGCGTCCGCTCCGGCGATGGAGGGCGCGCGGCCTCTATCACGGTGAACATTTCGACGCCGGACGCGCAGAGCTTCCGCCGGTCCGAAGCGCAGGTCTCAGCCGCGCTGGCGCGGGCCGTCGCTCGCGGTCAGCGCGGAATGTAGTTCTCGAAGGGATGGATCACGCGCTCTCGTCGTCGAGCATCGCCATGATCTCGTCCTTGATCTTCAGGCGGCGGCGCTTGAGTTCTTCCTCGACTTCCTCGGGCTTCGGCTCCACCCGCGTCTCGATCCGATGGATCGTGCGGTTCAGCTCGTTGTACTCGTCATAGAGCCTGCCGAAATGATTGTTGCTCTCCTTGAGCTGGCGAATCCGGTCGACCTTGTCCGGGAAGTCCTCGAGGAGGTCGTTAGGGGCGTTGCTCATCGCCTGTCGTCTCCTTGGCTCGAATGTCATGCCCGGACGACAACGCCACCCGCTCTTTATTCGTTTCAAATCTAAGAAGGATGGATCATGGCATCCGATTTCCATGAGGTTCGTTTCCCGCTCGACGTCAGCTTAGGGAGCCGGGGAGGGCCGGTGCGGCGGACTGATATCGTCACGCTTGCCTCCGGCCGCGAGCATCGCAACAGCCGCTGGGCCACGTCCCGCCGCCGCTACGATGCGGGCTTGGGCGTGAGAACGGTGGACGCGCTGCACGCGGTGATCGCCTTCTTCGAGGAGCGGCGCGGCAAGCTCTACGGTTTCCGCTTCCGCGACCGGACCGATTGGCGCTCCGGTCCGCCTTCGAAGGAGCCGACGCCGTTCGATCAGCGCATCGGCACGGGCGACGGCACCACCAAGGCGTTCCAGCTCGTCAAAGCCTATGGCTCATCCTTCGCGCCTTATGTGCGCAGCATCGCCAAGCCCGTGGGCGGGTCCGTGCGGGTCGCCATGAACGGCATTGAGCAGCCGGTCGGCTCGGCTTTCAACTGCGATCCGGCGACCGGCCTCGTGACGTTTCCGTTCCCACCCGCCGCCGGTGCGGTGATCACGGCGGGCTATAGCTTCGACGTGCCCGTGCGGTTCGACACGGACGAGCTCGATATCGATCTCTCCACTTTCGAGGCGGGCGGCATCCCGCAGATCCCGCTGATCGAGATCGTTCCCTAAGGTCTTTATTTCATGCGCAACATCCCTTCGAACCTCTCCGCCCATATGGCGGAGGGGGCGACGACGCTTTGTCATTGCTGGAAGCTCATTCGCCGCGACGGCAAGAGCTTCGGCTTTACCGATCACGACCGCGATATTGCCTTTGGCGGAACGGTCTTCGCCGCCCATTCCGGCCTGGAAGCGGCGGAGGCGACGGCTGAACTCGGTTTCGTGGTCGGCGGCGGCGAGGTTTCAGGCGCGCTCATGTCGGCGGGGTTGACGGAAGACGACATCTCGTCCGGCCTCTACGACGACGCGAGCGTGGAAACCTGGCTCGTGAACTGGAGCAATGTGGAGGAGCGCCTGCTTCTCGATATCGGCTCCATCGGCGAGATCCGCCGCTCCGACGGCAGTTTCATCGCCGAATTGCGCGGCCTCATGCATCGCTATGACGAAGAACGCGGGCGTCTGTTTCGCGCCACATGCTCGGCGGATCTGGGCGATGCGAAGTGCAAGGTGAATCTCTCATCTTCCGCCTATTCCGATACGGGAACGGTCACCCGCACCGACGGCTTCCTCGGAATCGCAGCATCCGGCATCGGCTTTTCGGATGGCTGGTGCACGGGCGGGAAGCTCACATGGCTTACCGGCAGCAATGCGGGCGTATCCGTCGAGATCAAGCTGCACCGCGCAATCAGCAGTGCCGACGAGTTCGATCTCTGGCAGCGCGCTCCACAGGCGATCAAGGCCGGCGACACGTTCCGTGTGACGGCCGGTTGCGACAAGACCCACGGCATGTGCCGCAGAAAATTCAATAATGTCGTGAATTTTCGCGGCTTTCCGCACATGCCCGGCAACGATTTCATCATCCGCATGCCGCAGCAGGGCGAGCCGGGGCTGGACGGCGGGAGCCTGTTCAAATGAGCGAGGCTCTCTCGGCGCGCGTCATCATCGAGGCTCGTTCATGGATCGGGACGCCGTATCGCCATCAAGCTTCCCTGAAAGGCGTCGGGTGCGATTGCCTCGGCCTGCTGCGCGGTGTCTGGCGGGGCGTGATGGGGGCGGAGCCCGAGTTGCCGCCGCCTTACTCGCCCGATTGGGCGGAAGCCGGTGCGGATACGCTCGTCATAGCTGCGCGCAGGCATCTCATCGAGATCGGCAATGCGGCGCCGCAGCCGGGCGACGTGCTGCTCTTTCGCTGGCGCGACAACGTCCCCGCCAAGCACTGCGCTATCGCGACCTCGCCCGAAACCATGATCCACGCCCATGACGGAGCCTCGGTGTCCGAGGTCGCCTTCGCTCCCTGGTGGCGTCGCCATCTCGCCTACGTCTTTCGTTTTCCGGAACACTGAATCATGGCCACACTCGTTCTTCAAACCGTCGGTTCCGTCGTGGGCGGCATGGTGGCCGGGCCGCTCGGCGCCATGGCGGGGCGTGCGCTCGGCGGTCTCGCCGGCGCCGCCATCGACAATGCATTGCTGGGCGGCAGCGACACGAAATACGTGGAGGGGCCGCGCCTCAAGGAAATCGAGGGGCTGACTTCGACTGAAGGCGCTGCGATTCCGCGCATCTATGGCCGCGCGCGGATCGGCGGCCAGCTCATCTGGGCCACGCGTCTGGAAGAGGTGGCGAACACGAAGACGGAGCGCTCCGGCAGCCAGGGCGGCAAGGGCATGGGTGGCCCGAAGACGGCGACCACCACCTATTCGTATTTCGCCAATATCGCGGTCGGCCTCTGCGAAGGCCAGATCGGTTTCATCCGCCGCGTATGGGCGGATGGGCGCGAGATCGATCTCTCCACCATCACCATGCGCGTGCATCGCGGTTCGGAAACGCAATCCGCCGATCCGCTCATCGTGGCGAAGGAGGGGGCCGATTTCGCGCCCGCCTACCGCGGGTTGGCCTATGTGGTCTTCGAACGCTTGCCGCTGGCGGATTTCGGCAACCGGGTTCCGCAATTCTCCTTTGAGGTGGTGCGCCCCGTCGACGGCCTCAACCGGATGATCCGCGCCGTCTGCCTGATCCCGGGCGCGAGCGAGTTCGGCTACGACACGCTCCCCGTCACGCAGATGCTCGATCTCGGCAAGACGAGGCCTGAGAACCGCCATCAACTGCGCAACGCCAGCGATGTGGCGGCCTCCCTCGATGCCCTGCAGGCGCTTTGCCCGAATCTGAAGCGCGTATCGCTCGTGGTGAGCTGGTTCGGCGACGATCTCAGGGCCGGTTCGTGCATGATCGAACCCCGTGTCGATACCCGGACCAAGACGACGGACGGCTCCGCCTGGTCCGTCGCCGATCTGACGCGCGACCGGGCGAAAGCGGTTTCGCTGGCGAAGGGATCGCCCGCCTATGGCGGTACGCCCTCGGACGAAACGGTCGTCCGCCTCATCAAGGAACTGAAGGCGAGGGGGCTCGACGTCGTTCTCTATCCCTTCGTGATGATGGACATTCCCGCAGGAAACACTCTGCCCGATCCTTATGGTGGTGCGGGCCAGCCAGCCTATCCATGGCGCGGGCGCATCACCTGCGATCCGGCTCCCGGGCAGCCGGGTTCTCCGGACGGCACGAATGCAGCCGCTGCTCAGATCGAGCAGTGGTTTACCAGGTCCTGGGGCTACCGCCGGTTCATCCTGCATTATGCGAACCTTGCCGAGACTGCGGGAGGCGTCGACGCTTTCATTCTGGGAAGCGAGTTTGTCGGCCTCACCCGTGTCCGTTCCCAGCCCGGAACCTATCCGGGCGTTCAAAGAATGGCGGCGATCGCCGGTCAGGTGCGCGCAATTCTCGGCACTTCGACGCAGATCGTCTATGCGGCCGACTGGACGGAATATGGCGCGCATGTTCTCGACGGCGGAGCGGAGGTGCGCTTCCCGCTCGATCCCCTTTTCGCCGACGCCAATATCGACGCGGTCGGGATCGATTATTACCCGCCCATCTCGGATTGGCGCGACGGCCCCGATCACGCGGACCTTGCGGATGCGCGCAGCATCTACGACGTCGATTATCTGCGCGCGCGACTCGGGGGCGGCGAAGCCTTCGACTGGTATTATGCCAATGCCGCTGAGCGCGCCGCGCAGACGCGGCGGCCGATCACTGATGGAAGCTATGGCAAGCCCTGGGTGTTTCGCGCGAAGGATCTGGTCTCCTGGTGGTCCAATCCGCATGTGGAGCGGTATAACGGCGTCGAGACCGCCCGCACCGCATGGGTGCCCAAATCGAAACCCATATGGCTCACCGAGATCGGCATTCCCGCCGTCGACAAAGGCCCCAACGGCCCCAACGTTTTTCCCGATCCGAAATCGTCGGAATCCGCTTACCCTCCCTTCTCCCGAGGCGTGCGGGACGATCTCATGCAAGCCCGCGCCCTGGAAGCGATCCTGTCGCGCTTCGATCCCGCGCAGCGAGGTTTCTCTTCCGCCTACAATCCCGAAGCGTCTCTCTATGACGGACGCATGGTCGATCCGGCCAATGTGTTCGTGTGGGCCTGGGATGCGCGGCCATACCCCGCCTTTCCCGATTACGATACGGTCTGGAGCGACGGGCCGAACTGGGAGACGGGCCATTGGATCACGGGCCGGATCGAAGGCGCTCCGCTTGACCGCCTGATCGTCTCCATCCTCAAGGATTTTTGCTTGAGCGATCCCGGCGCGCTTCCCGTCGACGGTTTCGTGGACGGCTACGTCATCGACAAGCCCATGTCGGCGCGTGGAGCGATTGAGCCGCTCATGCGCATGTTCGGGATCGAGGCCGCGGCGAGCGGTGGGAAGATTGCATGGAAAGGGCGCGGTGGGCGGGCGATCATCGCCCTGGCCAAGGAAGACCTCGTGATGAGTGAGGGAGAACCTTCCCTCAAGCTCACGCGCTCGCAGGAGACGGAACTGCCGCAGCAGGTAGAGATCGGCTACACGGACGGCGAGCAGGAATATCGCCGTGCGGCCGTGGCCTCCCGCCGCCTGTCGGGATCGAGCCGCCGCGAAGCCCGCGTGGATTGTGCAATCATCACGCGCCGCGCCGAGGCGCAGCGCCTTGCGGATTCTTGGTTGCAGGATCTTTGGGCCGGCCGCGAAGGGGCCGAGTTCGAATTATCGCCCCGCCGCATCGACGTTGAACCTGGAGACGTGATCTCGCTTCCTACCGATGCGGGACCGAAGCTGCATCGGGTGGTGCGGATTGCCGATGGCGCGACGCGAAAGGTGAGCACGCGGGCGGTAGAGCCCGCCGTGTTCGAAAGGCCGGGCTCCGCGATGGAGAAACCAGTGCGGCGTCCGCCTGCTGTTCCCGGCAAGCCGGAAGTCGTCGTTCTCGACCTGCCCGCCGCCATCGGCGATCCCGCGCCCCTGCAATACATCGCCGTTGCTGCCGATCCATGGCCGGGCGCTGTCACGGTCTGGCGCTCGGGCAATGGCGCGAGCTTCAAGCCGCATCGGATCATCGATCTTCCGGCCGTGATCGGGCGGACGAAGAGCGTGCTTTCCCCAGGGCCTCTCTGGCGATGGGACCCGCGCGCCGTTCTCGACGTCGAGATTTCGTCCGGCGCCGTCAGCGCGGTCGATGACGAGACGGCGCTCAGCGGCGGCAATCTGTTTGCGATCAGAGGGGCGAACGGGCGGTGGGAGATTTTCTCCGCAGCGCGCGCCGAGATGATCGGCGAACGCACTTATCGCCTCTCGCGGTTCTTGCGCGGATTGGCCGGAACGGAATCCGAGGCGGACCGCATCGTGCCGGAGGGGGCTCTCGTCGTCCGCCTCGATGAAGCGGTTGCTCCGCTTGCGAGCGATCTGGCCGATCTCGGGCAAAGTTGGCGCTACAGGGTGGGACCGGCGGGGCGCGATCATGCCGATTCCGCCATGGCCGAGATCTCGGCGAGCGTCGGGCGCGAAGTGCTCAAGCCGCTCAGCCCCGTTCACGTGGCCCTGCATCGCGGGACGGAGGGCGTGCGCATCGCCTGGATCCGGCGGACGCGACGGAACGGCGATGGATGGGACGGGGTCGATGTTCCTCTGGCGGAAGAAGTGGAGCGCTATGAGATCGACGTTCTGAAAGCAGGGAGCGTCGTTCGCACGCTTACGAGCTCACAGGCCTTCGTCCTTTATCCGGCGGAGCAGGAACTCGCCGATTTCGGCGCTCCCCAGGCGGCGCTCAGCCTCCGCGTTACGCAAATCAGCGCCGTCGCCGGCAGGGGCTTCGAGAGAAGCGTCTCGCTGCCGGTTCTCTAGCACCATTCCTCACTCGCTCATTTCACGGCAACTTCATCGATGACCTCAACACCTCATCTGGCCCTGCCGCTGCTCGCAGCAGCGCAGGCGCAAAAGCACGTCACGCATAACGAATCTCTCGCAGTGCTCGACGCTCTCGTTCACCTCGCCGTGAAGGAGCGCGGACGCACGGCTCCTCCCGCTGCACCGGCTGCGGGAGATCGCTACCTCGTCGGCGCGGGCGCGACGGGAGCCTTCTCGGGACAGGAAGCCAAGATCGCGCTTTTCGACCTCGGCGCATGGCGCTTCTTCCAGCCTCGGGCGGGCTGGAAGGCTTATGTCGAGGCCGAAAGCACCATCGTCGTTTTCGATGGAGCGCAATGGCTCAACATCAGCCATTTCAGCAAATTGCTCGAGGGCATCGACCGCCTTGGGATCGGAGCCGCGCCTGACGACCTGAACCGCCTCTCCGCGAAGCTCAATGCGGCGCTGTTCGCCGCCTTGAGCATGGAGGAGGGCGGCACGGGCGACATGCGCTTCGTCCTCAACAAATCCAGCGCCGCCAATGTTCTGTCGCAGCTCTATCAGCGCGGATTCAGCGGGCGGGCGGAAACAGGGTTGATCGGCAATGACGATTTCAGCATCCGTGTTTCGCCGGATGGATCGCGCTGGATCGACGCTCTTTCCATCGACCGGGAGACGGGCGTCGGAACGTTTCCGCAGGGGCTCTCGAATGTGCCGCGGCCCAATCTGCTGATCAACTCTTCCTTCCTCGTGAACCAGAGAGGATTTGCGGGCGGCGTCCTAGCGGAAGGCGTTTACGGCTTCGATCGCTGGAAGGCCGGTGCCGGGGGCTGCACGCTCACCCGTGCGGCGGATGGAACGATCACGCTGACCGGAGCCCTCGATCAGGTCGTTGATGTAGCGCATGCCTCCGCGCTTGCTGGAGCCACCAATCTTGCCGGCATGGCACTGACATTGTCGGTGCACGATCCGTCCGAGCCATTGCCTGTTGTCATCGGCACGAAGACGGCGACGATCCCTGCGGGATCGGGCATCCGCTCCGCAACAATCATCCTCAATGAGGCGGAGACCGGCCATGTCACGGTCCGGCTGAAGCCTTCGGGCCCATGTTCCTTCAAGCATGTGAAGCTGGAATCCGGCCCTTACCCGACGCCCTGGATCGGTGAGCCTCTCGACCGGGAGGAGCTTCACTGCAGGCGTTACTATCAGACGCTCCCCTTCATCGGATCGTCCCCGAAGATCCTGTGCGCCTTCGGGCAAAGGGTGGCGAGCAACATCATCGACATTCCGCTGGTTCTTCCGACACCCATGCGGGCCGCCCCGACCCTGGAGACGAACGGCGTGACCTGGGTGAACGCCTCGCCTACGGACAACCAGATCGCCTTCCACAGCAACACCAATTCGCTTTGGATGACGCTCTCCGGCTCCCTGACGATCACAACGAGCATGCCGCCGGATTCGTCGTACCTGACGGTGAGATTGCTGGCGGGATCGACCTTTAACGGGTCAATCGGCGCCATCGGCTATCTTCATCTCGGCAGTTCCGCCTTTCTCGCTCTTCAAGCCGAACTCTGAGCATCGTCATGATGGCGGTTTCATCCTTCAAGACAGCGCTTCCGATCATCCTGAAACACGAGGGCGGCTTCGTTCTGCATCCCCGGGACCCGGGCGGAGCGACGAATTTCGGGATCACGATTCAAACCCTGTCCCGCGCGCGCGGCCAACCCGCTTCCGTGGACGATGTCCGCAAGCTCACGTCAGCCGAGGCATCGGCGATCTACCGCCGGTTTTATTGGGATGTTCTTCGCGCTGACGAGCTTCCCCGAGGGCTCGATCTCGCGCTCTTCGATTTCGCCGTCAATTCAGGGCCTCCCCGGGCGGTCGCGATGCTGCAGCGCGTGCTCGGCGTCGAGGCCGACGGGCTGGTGGGGCCCATTACCCTCGCGGCCGCCCGTCAGTCCGATGCTGCCGACGTCATCCGCAGCCTCACGCGCAGGCGGCTCGGTTTTCTCTCCCGTCTCGCCATCTGGCCCATTTTCGGGCGCGGGTGGCGCAGAAGGGTTCTCGACGTCGAGCGGGAGGCCATCCTGCTCGCGTCCTCATTCACCTCTCGACATGGAGTTTTCGACATGATGGATACCAAGACCATTCTCGCCAGCCGCACCATCTGGGCCAATCTGATCGGCCTTTTCGCGGTGATCCTCGGCCTGTTCGGCTTCGATGCCTCGGCTTTGGGCGCCAGCGCCTTTCAGGAGGCCCTAATCCAGTTCATCGCGGCAGGCAGCTTCATCGCCTCCACTGTCTTCCGGATCCTGGCCACCAAGCAGATTACCAACTAGACTGGACATTCAGGCTTCGTTCAGTGCTGCAAAGGCAAAAGACGGGCATGCGTTGGGTTTGGCTGATCATAGGGATGTGGGCATTGATGGGGGCGGCGTCCGCGCAAAGCGCGACGGCTGCTCTCAAGAATTGCCTCCCGCCCCGGGAAATGCAGGCCGCCGTGGCCTCCAAGGGCGTCGTCGCCCCGGCCTCTGCCGTCATGACGGCCCGCCGCCAGGTTCCCAATGCGGATGTGGTGCGGGCCAGCCTTTGCCGCAGCAGCGATGCCCTGGTTTATGTGATCATGGCCTTGCAAAAGGATGGGCGTATCGTGCAAGTGACGATCGACGGCTCGTCCGGACGTGTGAAATCGGTCCAGTAAAAGAAAGCTCGAAACGTGCGCCTTCTCGTCGTCGAGGATGACAAAACCCTCAATACGCAGATCGTGACCGCCCTCGAACAGGCGGGCTACGCGGTGGATGCCGCTTTTGACGGCGAGGAGGGGCAGTTCCTCGGGGAGACCGAACCCTACGATGCCATCATCCTCGATCTCGGCCTGCCGAAGGTGGACGGCGTGTCCGTTCTCACGGCTTGGCGCCGCGAGGGCCGGAAGATGCCTGTCATCATCCTGACCGCCCGCGACCGCTGGAGCGACAAGGTTCAGGGCTTCGATGCCGGTGCTGACGATTATGTGACCAAGCCTTTCCACATGGAGGAGCTTCTGGCCCGCGTCCGCGCCCTGCTGCGCCGGGCGACCGGGCACGCCACGAGCGAGATCGCCTGCGGCCCTGTGAAGCTCGATACCCGCTCGGGTCGCGTGGCGGTGGACGGAAACCCGGTGAAGCTCACCTCACACGAGTACCGGCTCCTGTCCTATCTCATGCACCATATGGGCCGCATCGTCTCGCGCGGCGAGCTGACGGAGCATCTTTACGATCAGGATTTCGACCGTGACTCGAACACGATCGAGGTCTTCATCGGCCGCCTGCGCAAGAAGCTCGGCGTGGATATCATCCAGACCGTTCGCGGCCTGGGCTATCTCCTCGATGCGAGCCAGACACAGACCAAGTCGTGAACGGGTTCCGCCCGATCCTGGACCGTTTCGCAAGCCGGCCCATCGCCGTCCGGCTTGCTGTTTCCTCCGTCTTCTGGAGCTTCGCGATCCTGCTCGTGGCAGGACTCATCCTGCTCACACTCTATCGCGACACGACGGAGAGAGGCTTCGACCAGCGTCTTCTCGTCTACGCCAATACCCTGGCTTCGAACCTTGTGGCGCCGGGCGATCCGGACCGCGATCTCGGCCCCATCGGCGATCCGCGCTTCGAGCTGCCCCTGTCCGGCTGGTACTGGCAAGTAGCGCGGCCCAATGCCAAGCCCGATGAAATCCGCTCCTCCAAATCGCTCTTCGGCGGTCAGGTGCCGAGCCTTGCGGCATCCGGCGACAACAGGTTCGGGCAGATCCGCCGAGGCTACGGCAAGGCGCCCGACGAGCGGAACCTGCGCATCATCGAGCGCGACATCGATCTCGGCGAGGATGGGCGTTACATCATTCGTGTGGCCGGCCCCGCGGACGAGATCGATGTGGGCGTCCGCGACTTCCTCTTCGCCTTGACGGTGACCTTCGCGCTTCTCGGCCTGGCGCTCGGCTTCTCCACTCTCCTGCAGATCCGCTTCGGCCTGCGTCCTCTCGCCAATCTCCGCAGCGCGCTCGGCGCCATTCGGCGCGGCGAGGCGGAAAGGATCGTGGGCGAATACCCGCGCGACATTTCCCCGCTTGCAAGCGAGCTGAACCTTCTGCTCGACACGAACCGCGAGATTTTGGAGCGTGCCCGGACGCAGGTCGGCAATCTGGCCCACGCCATCAAGACACCCCTCAGCATCGTCATGAACGAAGCGGAGAACGCTCCCGACGAGGTTGCCGCCCGGGTGCGCGAGCAAGCGACCTTGATGCGCGATCAGGTGAATTATTACCTCGACCGCGCACGCGCAGCGGCCCTAGCTGGTACTCTCGGAACCCTGACGGATGTGGAGCCTGTCATCGGCGGGCTCGCCCGGACCTTCGCCAAGATCTATCGGGACAAGGATCTGGCGGTCGAACTCGCGATTCCACACGACCTCCGGTTCAGGGGAGAAAAGCAGGATCTCGAGGAAATGGCCGGCAACCTGATCGACAACGCCGCCAAATGGGCTGCTCACAAAGTCGAGATCTCCGTCGAGATCATCCGGGGTGACGATGACCGCCCGCGCTTCCGCTTGCTCATCGACGACGATGGTCCGGGTCTTCCGGAAACGGCCCGTGCCGAGATGCTCAAGCGTGGCCGCCGCCTCGACGAAACCAAGCCCGGCTCAGGCCTTGGCCTTTCCATCGTCAGCGATCTCGCGGCCCTCTATCGCGGCTCGCTCAGCCTCGAAGCGGCTCCTCTGGGGGGCTTGCGGGCGGTGCTCGAGCTCCCGGGGGATAGAGGCTAATCCTATGTATTTTTACGCGTGACACCGTGCCACCGTCGTGCTTGACGGGGACTCGGAGTAATTAGGATTTTATGGTGATCTGGATCATACTCTTGCTGATGACGGCGGCAGCCGTAATGGCGGTGCTTTGGCCGCTGTCGCGCCACCGCGCGGTTTCGGCACAGCAGCTCGATCCGGATACGCAGTTTTACCGCGAGCAGATCGCCGAGATCGAGCGGGACCGTGAGCGGGGCGTGCTCCTGGACAGCGAGGCCGAGGCCGCCAAGGCGGAAGCTGGGCGCCGTCTTCTGCGCGCTACCGGTATGACGGCGGATACATATGCCGCTTTGGGAGAGCCTGCGCTGCGCCGCCGCAGGGCTGCATCGACCCTGGCCCTGTCCATGATCCCGATCCTGGCTCTGGCTCTCTATGGAGCTTATGGCTCCCCCCACCTCATGGCCAATCCGCCGGAGCAGCAGGCGCAGCAGCCGGGCGGCAATCTCGATCTCATGACCGCGGTTGCCCAAATCGAGGGGCACCTTGCCAAGAACCCTCAGGACGGTCGTGGCTGGGAAGTTGTGGCTCCCGTCTATTTCCGCATGGGGCGGATCGACGACGCGGTGAAGGCCTACGAGGCCGCATTGCGCTATCTCGGTCCCAGCCCTGAGCGGCTGTCCAATTACGGTGAGACAATGGTTCTCGCCAAGGATGGCCTTGTCTCGTCCCAAGCGCAGGCGGCTTTCGAGCAGGCGGTGCAGATGGACGCAAATGCATTCAAGGCCCGCTATTATCTGGCCGTCGCCGCTGAACAGGATGGGCGCCGCGACAAGGCCAAGCAGGCTTACACGGAGCTTCTCGCCTTGTCGCCTGAGGGCGCTCCATGGGCCGATGCCGTGAAGCAGCGGCTGGCCAGCCTCGGCGTGGAACAGCCCGTTGCAGGGCAGGGGGAGGCTCCCCAGATAGGGGCCGAGGACATCGCCCGCATGGTGTCGGGCCTTGCCGAGCGCATCGAGGCGCAGGGCGGATCTCCCGAAGAATGGGCGCGCCTGATCCGGTCCTATACGGTTCTCGGACAGCGCGACAAGGCCATGGCGGTGGCTGCGCGTGCGCGCCAAGCCTTGGCGCAGGACGAAGCAGGTTTGAAGACCATCGACGCGATGACGCGTGAACTGAAATTGACTGACGCCGCACCATGACCAGAAAGCAGAGACGTTTGACCCTGATCGGCTTCGCGGGAGGCATTCTCGCGCTTGCGCTCGGTCTCGTTCTTTACGCCATGAACGACACGATCGTGTTCTTCAATTCACCGGCGGACATCCAGGCCAAGAGCGTGCAGCCCGGCACGCGCCTGCGCCTGGGCGGGCTCGTGAAAGAGGGAACGGTGCAGCGCGGCGCTGACCAGCAAATCCGCTTCGAGGTCATGGATGCGCAGGCCACCATGCAGGTTCATTACAAGGGCCTGCTGCCGGACCTCTTCCGTGAGGGGCAGGGCATCGTGGCCGAGGGCATTCTGGAAAGCCCAACCGTGTTCCGGGCGGATTCCGTGCTGGCCAAGCACGACGAGAATTATATGCCGCGCGAAGTGGCGGACACCCTGAAAAAACAGGGCCACTGGATGGGTGAGGCGAACGCCGCGCCGAAGACGCAGTAACGAGGAGAACCTGGTGATCGTCGAGGCTGGACATTTCGCGCTTGCGCTTGCGCTCGGGTTATCTCTCATCCAGTTCATCGTGCCGCTCTGGGGCGCGCGCGCCAACGATCCCGTTCTGATGTCGGTGGGGCCGGTGACGGGTCTGGCCGTCTTTGTCTGCATCGCCTTTTCATTCCTGGCGCTGACAGTCGCTTATGTGACCTCCGACTTCTCGGTTCTGAACGTGGTCGAGAACTCGCATTCGGCAAAGCCGCTCATCTATAAGATCTCCGGCGTGTGGGGTAACCACGAAGGCTCCATGTTGCTGTGGGTGCTGATCCTCGCTTTGTTCGGATCGGTCGTGGCGCTTTCCAAGAACAGCATTCCGATGCGGTTGCAGGCCAACACCCTGGCGGTTCAGGGTGCAGTCACCATTGCCTTCCTGCTCTTCATCCTGCTCACGTCCAATCCCTTCACGCGCATCATTCCGGCTCCTGCCGAGGGGCAGGACCTCAATCCTCTGCTTCAGGACCCAGGCCTCGCGATCCATCCGCCGCTTCTCTATATCGGCTATGTCGGCTTCTCGATCTCGTTCGCCTTCGCTTGCGCCGCGCTGATCGACGGGCGCATCGATGCAGTGTGGGCGCGCATCGTTCGCCCGTGGACGCTCGGCGCCTGGGCCTTCCTTACTCTCGGCATCGCCATGGGCTCGTACTGGGCCTATTACGAGCTCGGCTGGGGCGGCTGGTGGTTCTGGGATCCGGTGGAGAACGCTTCGCTGATGCCGTGGCTTGCAGGCACAGCGCTTCTGCATTCCACTGTCGTGATGGAAAAGCGTGATGCGCTTAAAGTTTGGACGATCCTGCTCGCCATCCTCACCTTCTCCCTGTCGCTGCTCGGCACGTTCCTCGTGCGTTCGGGCGTGCTGACATCCGTTCATTCATTCGCGGTCGATCCTGAGCGCGGCACCTTCATCCTCGCGATCCTGATCCTGTTCATCGGCGGCTCGCTCGCTCTGTTTGCCTGGCGTGCGCCCATGCTCAAGCAGGGCGGGTTGTTCGCGCCCGTCTCGCGTGAAGGCGCGCTCGTGCTGAACAATCTTTTCCTCGCGACCGCCTGCGCGACGGTTCTGATCGGCACGCTCTATCCGCTGGCGCTGGAGGTTGTGACGGGCGAGAAGATTTCCGTCGGCGAGCCGTTCTTCAACTTGACCTTCATCCCGCTCGTTCTTCCGCTGCTCCTGCTTCTGCCGCTCGGTCAGACGCTGGCCTGGAAGCGCGGAAACTTCCTCGGCACCGCACAGCGTCTTTACGCCGTGTTCGGCATCTCGCTTCTCGCCACCGTTGCGATGTTCGCGTTCGCGTATGGCGGGCCTGTTGCCGCCCCGCTCGGCATCGGTCTCGGCATCTATCTGGTTCTCGGCTCGCTCAACGAGATCGTGACGCGCTCCTGGTCGCAGGGCACGCCGCTTGCAGTCGCTTGGCGCAAGGCTAGCAACCTGCCGCGCTCCACCTGGGGTACGGTGCTGGCCCACGCGGGTGTCGGCCTGACGGTCATCGGCATCGCTGCCACGGCCTGGGGCGTCGAAGGCTTGGCGAGCGTCAAACCGGGCGAGCGTCTCAAGGCTGGCGATTACGAAGTCAGACTCGAGCGCGTCATCCCCCGCACCGAGGCCAATTACCGGGAGGACGTGGCCCTCTTCACCGTTTTCCGGCAAGGCCACGAAGTCGGCTCCCTTGAGAGCATGAAACGCCTCTACGTGACCCGCGGCATGCCGACGACGGAAGCCGGGATCATGACCGTGGGGCTGGGGCAGGTTTATGTCAGCCTGGGCGAAATGCAGCCCGACGGCTCCGTGGGCGTGCGGCTCTACTATAAGCCGCTGGTGCTGCTGATCTGGATCGGCTCGGTCATCATGGCCTTGGGCGGCGGCGTCTCCCTGACGGACCGGCGGCTGCGTATCGGCGCTCCGGTTCGGGCCAAGACGACGGCTGCCGCCGCCGTACCGGCGGAGTGAGCCATGCGGTTTGTTCTCAGCCTTTTGGCCGCTCTCCTTCTCAGCGCATCGGCTTTCGCCGTCCAGCCGGATGAAGTGTTGAAGGATCCCGCGCTCGAGAAGCGTGCGCGGGGAATTTCAGCGGGCTTGCGCTGCCTCGTCTGCCAGAACCAGTCCATCGACGATTCCGATGCGCAACTGGCCAAGGATCTGCGGGTGCTGGTTCGCGAGCGTCTCGTGGCTGGGGACACGGACGAGCAGGTGCAAACCTACCTCGTCCAGCGTTACGGCGAGTTCGTACTGCTCAAGCCTACTTTCGGCGCCCATACCTTGCTGCTGTGGCTGACCCCGGCACTCGTTCTGGTGCTGGGTGGCATCGGCGTTTACGCCGCCATGCGGCAACGCCCGCGTCCTGTTGCTGCGGCGCTGGATGCGGATGAGCAGAAGGCGCTGGAAAAGCTGCTCAACCGCGATCAGGGTGCGTAGCATCGAAAGAAATGCCTCGCGGCTCTCCATCATCGTGGTTGGGCGAGATTCCGAAGGCTGGAGCTTCGAGGAGTTTTGTCCTTCGATCGCGAGGTCGGGCTCATCCTGGCTCCTTCGGCCACCGACTCCTGAACCTTACCAACATTTCATCTTGAGGTGAGGGTACCGTAAGGCGGGCACCCCCATCTTCCTCTCAACACGAGCCGAAACAGGTTCTGTTAGGAGAGAAAAGATGTTGGATAAAGCTTCCAATCCCGTTCGTAAGCGTACCGCGAAATGGCTCGGCGCCGCAGCCGTCGCGGCCCTGATCGCAGGCGGTTCCCTTGGAACCGGCCTCGTTGCTCCCAGCCCTGCCCATGCCGAACTGCGCTCCATGTCGCAGCCGGTCCAGAATGTGCCGTCCTTCGCCGACGTGATCGAACGTGTGAAGCCTGCTGTCGTGGCCGTGAAGGTCAAGGTGCAGAATGTGGCCGACCGGAGCGATGATGGCGACGGGCCGCAATTCTCTATGCCCGATCTGCCTCCAGGCCATCCGATGGAGCGCTTCTTCCGCCAGTTCCGCGACAGTGAGCGCGGCGGTCCCCGTGGGGAGCGCCCCCGCCAGTTCGGCCAGTCCCTCGGCTCCGGTTTCTTCATCTCGGCTGACGGCTATGTCGTGACCAACAATCACGTGGTCGACAATGCCTCTACGGTGCAGGTGACCATGGACGACGGCAAGACCCTCGACGCCAAGGTCGTCGGTACCGATCCCAAGACCGACCTTGCCTTGCTGAAGGTCGAAGGCAGCGACTTCCCCTATGTGCGACTTGCAGACCAGAAGGCCCGCATCGGCGATTGGGTCGTCGCCATCGGCAACCCCTTCGGCCTTGGCGGCACTGTGACAGCCGGCATCGTCTCGGCCCAGCACCGCGACATCGGCGCCGGTCCTTACGACGACTTCATCCAGATCGACGCCTCGGTGAACAAGGGCAACTCAGGTGGTCCGACCTTCAACCTCGCCGGTGAGGTCGTGGGCGTGAACACGGCGATCTTCTCACCGTCGGGTGGCAATGTGGGTATTGCGTTTGCCATCCCGGCGAGCACCGTGAATCAGATCGTCGCCTCCTTGAAGGACAAGGGCTCCGTGACCCGCGGCTTCATCGGCGTGCAGATGCAGCCCGTGACCAAGGAGATCGCGGAAGCCATTGGCCTCAAGGAAGCCAAGGGTGCGCTCGTGGCCGAGGCCATCAAGGACGGTCCTGCCGCGAAGGCAGGCGTCCGGACAGGCGATACCATCATCGCCGTGGACGGACAGCCGATCAACGAGGCCAAGGATCTGTCACGCAAGGTTGCCCAGGTGGCGCCTGGCAAGAGCCTGTCCCTGACGCTCTGGCGTGAGGGCAAGGAACGGACGGTGACTCTTGAGGTCGCCAGCCAGCCGAAAGGCGTCTGACCTTCGGCGAGGAGCAAGGACACCAGACCTTAAGTGTTGATTGCTTCCGACACCTGGTGTCTTCTGCCCACGGCAGGTTGGCCTTCTCCCCCTCCAGGGCCAGCCTGCCGTTGGGCTCTAGCGTTAAAGACAGGCTATGCGGATTCTCATCATCGAGGACGACAAAGAGGCGGCCTCCTATCTCGTGAAGGCGTTTCGGGAATCGGGCCATGTGGCGGACCATGCCGCCGATGGGCTCGACGGTTATGCCATGGCCGAGGCGGGGGATTACGACGTGCTCGTGGTCGACCGCATGCTGCCGAAACTCGACGGTCTCTCTCTCATCCGGTCTCTGCGCGAGCAGAAGGTCGAAACGCCAGTCCTCATCCTCTCCGCGCTCGGTCAGGTTGATGATCGCGTAAAGGGCTTGCGCGCCGGGGGGGACGATTATCTTCCCAAGCCTTATGCCTTCTCCGAGCTTCTGGCGCGTATCGAGGTTCTCGCGCGCCGCCGGGCCTCCACGCCAAGCGCCGAACCCACCGTATACCGCATCGCCGATCTAGAGCTCGATCGGCTGTCTCACCGGGTCACTCGCTCAGGCCACGAGATCGTGTTGCAGCCGCGCGAATTCAGGCTGCTCGAATACTTGATGAAGAACGCCAATCAGGTGGTCACGCGCACCATGCTGCTCGAGCATGTGTGGGATTATCATTTCGATCCGCAGACCAACGTGATCGACGTTCACGTCTCGCGCTTGCGCTCCAAGATCGACAAGGGCTTCGACAAGCCGCTCATCCATACCATTCGCGGAGCGGGCTACATGGTTCGCGTCGGCGCGGTGGAGGGCGAGGAATGAGCGTGCCCGCATGACCGCCCGCATGGCTGCACTCGGCAAGCTGTTTCGGACCACCGCATTCAAGCTGTCCTTTGCCTATCTCCTCGTCTTTACGCTCTTCGCATTTGCGACGCTGAGCTATGTCGCCTGGAGCGCGCAGAAGCTCCTGACTGATCAATTCGTTTCCAGCATCGATACTGAAATCAATGCCCTTGCCGGAATTTACAGGAGTGGCGGCCTAAGACGTCTCGTCTCATCGGTCGAGCGGCGGTCCCGAGCCCCTGGGGCATCGCTTTATCTCGTCACCACCAGCCTCGGAGAGCGGGTCGCAGGCAATGTCGGTGCACTGCCCCCGGGTGTGATCGACCGCGTCGGCGAGTTCGAGACGCTCTACAACCGAACGGACGAGACGGACGCGAAGCCCAACGTAGCTCTCGTGCGTGTTTACCAACTGCCCGGGGATTTCCGCCTGCTCGTCGGCCGCGACATCGAGGAGCGCATTCGCCTGCAGGACGTAATTCATCGCGCCTTCGGTTATTCCCTGCTGTTCATCGGCGTCCTTGGCTGTCTGGGCAGCTGGTTCATCGCGCGCCGCGTCCTCAAACGCGTCGATGACATGACGGACACGACGCGGGACATCATGGCGGGCGATCTCGATGGGCGTTTGAAGATCGCCGGCACCGGAGACGAGTTGGACCGTCTTGCACAGAACCTCAACGACATGCTCGACCGCATCGGCGAGCTGATGCGCGGCATGCGCGAAGTCTCCGACAACATCGCCCACGACCTCAAGACGCCGCTCACGCGCCTGCGCAACAAGGCGGATGAAGCTCTCAGAACAGCGAAGACGCCCAATGAGCTGAAAGCGGCTCTCGAAGCGACCATCGAGGAGAGCGATAATCTGATCCGCATCTTCAACGCGCTTCTCATGATCGCGCGGCTGGAGGCAGGCAATGCCCGTGAGGCCCTAGCGGATTTCGATGCTGCCGAAACCGTTCGCGATGTGGCGGAACTCTACGATGCCCTTGCCGAAGAGGCAGGCGTTTCGCTCGACGTTTCCGTCGAAAGCGGATTGCCGATCCACGGCAGCCGGGAGCTGCTCGGCCAGGCCATGGCCAATCTCCTCGACAATGCCCTCAAATATGGCGCCTCCCAGGATGGAAGCGCTCAAACGGTCAGTGTGTCCGCTCAACGCATCGGGAACGAAGCCCGGATCGTCGTGGCGGATCGCGGTCCCGGTATTCCGGAAAGCGAGCGCAGCCATGTGCTGGAGCGTTTCGTGCGCCTGGAAACCGCGCGTTCGCGCCCGGGTTTCGGCTTGGGCCTGAGCCTTGCCGCCGCCGTGGCTCGGCTGCATGACGGGCAGCTTGTGCTGGAGGATAATGCCCCTGGCTTGCGCGTGATTCTGCTCCTGCCGCTGAAGGGCGTTCCGGTTCCGCAAGCCACTGTGCCGGTGGCCGCCTGAGCCTGAAGTCGCATCAAGTCTGCTCAGTTTTCGGTTGCCTCTGGCGCGGTGGCGTGAACACTCAGGCCATCTCTCGTATGGATGGATCGACCGTGCCTGACC
>JAEXGT010000064.1 GCA_023450615.1 Pseudomonadota bacterium
TGTCGGTACCGCGGCCGGCCATATTAGTGGCGATGGTGATCGCGCCCGGCACGCCGGCCTCGGCGACGATATAGGCTTCCTGCTCGTGGAAGCGCGCGTTCAGCACCGCGAAATGCTTCGTGCCGCGTCCGGCGCGGGCATCGCGATACAGCGGCTCCAGCGCCTGCGGGTCTTCGAAGTCGATGAGCTTGTAGCCTTCCTTGATCAGAAGCTCGGCGAGCATTTCCGATTTCTCGATCGAGGTGGTGCCCACCAGGATCGGCTGGCCCTTGGCCGAGGAGGCTTCCACATCGCGGATGACCGCCTTGTAGCGCTCTTCCACCGTGCGATAGACCTCGTCGTCATCGTCGATACGGGAAACGGGACGGTTGGTCGGGATCTCGACCACTTCGAGATTGTAGATCTCGAGGAACTCGTCGGCTTCGGTGGCCGCCGTGCCGGTCATGCCGCCGAGCTTGTCGTAGAGACGGAAATAGTTCTGGAAGGTGATCGAGGCGAGCGTCTGGTTCTCGGGCTGAACCTGCACGCGCTCCTTCGCTTCGAGCGCCTGGTGAAGGCCTTCCGAATAGCGGCGGCCCTGCATCATGCGGCCGGTAAACTCGTCGATGATCACCACCTCGCCGTTGCGGACGATGTAGTCCTTGTCGCGCTGGAACAGGGTGTGGGCGCGAAGCGCCTGGTTCATGTGGTGCACGAGGGTGGCGTTCTGCGCATCGTAGAGATCGCCTTCCGTGAGAAGGCCCTCCTGGCGCAGCAGCTCCTCGATCTTCTCCGTGCCATGCTCGGTCAGCGACACGGAGCGCTGCTTCTCGTCGAGCTCGTAATCGCTCTTGTCGAGGCGGGGGATGACCTTGTCGACGGCGTTGTAGAGCTCGGAGCGGTCGTCGAGGGGGCCGGAGATGATGAGCGGCGTGCGCGCTTCGTCGACGAGGATCGAGTCCACCTCGTCCACGATGGCGAAGTTGTGCCCGCGCTGGACCATCTGCGCCATCTCGTACTTCATGTTATCGCGAAGATAATCGAAGCCGTACTCGTTGTTGGTGCCGTAGGTGATGTCGGCGGCATAGGCCTGGGCGCGCTCGACGTCGTCGAGGCCGTGGACGATCACGCCGACGCTCATGCCGAGGAAGCGGTAGATCTGGCCCATCCACTCGGAGTCGCGCTTGGCGAGGTAGTCGTTCACCGTGACCACGTGGACGCCCTTGCCCGAGAGGGCGTTCAGGTAGACCGGCAGGGTCGCGACCAGAGTCTTGCCCTCGCCGGTGCGCATCTCGGCGATGGAACCCTCGTGGAGCACCATGCCGCCGATGAGCTGCACGTCGAAATGGCGCTGGCCGAGGGTGCGCTTGGCCGCCTCACGGACAGTGGCGAAAGCGGGGACGAGAATGTCGTCCAGGGTCTTGCCGGCGGCGAGCTGGGCCTTGAAATCTTCCGTACGGGCACGCAGCTGCTCGTCGGACAGGGCCTCCAGCTCGGCCTCCATCGCGTTGATGGCCGCGACCTTGGGCCGATAGGACTTCAGCCGACGATCGTTGACCGAGCCAAAGATTTTCTTCGCGAGAGAACCGAACATCGAGAGCCTTCGAAAATTCCATAAATCCGGAGATAAGGGGCCTTGGGAGCGCCTTATAGACCTAATAATGCGGGAACGCATCTTAAAGGCCGCGCCTGAATGGCGCAGCCTTAACGCCCCTCGGCCGGTCTTGAAGAAGGCCATGCCGTGGGGGATGCTGTGGCATAAATATGCCATCGCTTGCAAACGTAAACACGTTAGGCCATCTCATCGGGGCTGTCCGTGGGCTCTTTCCGCCCACCAGAGGATCATCCATGCTGCCACTTACGGTTCGTAAAAGCCTTCTCGCCCTTGGAACCGCCCTGCCCCTCATGGCAGGCGCGGGCTATCTCCAGACCTCCCTGGCCCAGACGCCCCCGGCTTCGGCCCCTGCCACGTCTCCGGCAGCCGTGCCCGCCATCGACCCCGCCAAGGTGGTCGCCCGGGTGAACGGCGTCGAGATCACGGAAGGGGATCTGGCGGTTGCCGCCGAGGACCCGGCCCTGCAGATGCCGAACGTGCCCGACGAGCAGAAGCGCGAGATGCTGACCGGCTACCTCATCGACCTGAAGCTGGGCGCCAAGGCTGCCGAGGACGCCAAGGTCGGCAGCGGCGCGGATTTCGCCCGCAAGCTCGCCTATAACCGGGACAAGACCCTGCTGGACGCCTATCTCGAGCAGACGGCCAAGAAGGCCGTGACCCCCGAGGCCGCCCGCAAGCTCTATGACGAGACGGTGAAAAGCATCCCCGCCGAGCAGGAAGTGCGCGCCCGCCACATCCTCGTGGAGAATGAGGATGAGGCCAAGAAGGTCGCCGAGCGCGTGAAGGGCGGCGAGGATTTCGCCAAGGTCGCCGGCGAGGTTTCCAAGGATCCTGGCTCCAAGACGGATGGCGGCGATCTCGGCTTCTTCACCAAGGACCGCATGGTCGAGCCTTTCGCCGAAGCCGCCTTCAAGCTCGAGCCCGGCCAGATCTCCGATCCGGTGAAGAGCCAGTTCGGCTGGCACGTAATCAAGGTCGAGGAAAAGCGCGCCAAGCCCGCCCCGTCCTTCGAGGAGACGAAGGATCAGGTCGAGGCCTATCTCGGCCGCAAGGCCCAGCAGGATCTCATCACGAGCCTGCGCAAGGATGCCAAGATCGAGCGGCTGGACGACAAGGGTAACCTCGTCGAGCAGAAGAAGCAGTAACCTTCACGGCATGAGCTCAAAAGGGCGGCTTCCACGGCCGCCCTTTTCGTTCCGGCATGTGGAAGAGTGAGCCGCTATCGCGGTCGCGTGGGCGCTTGCCGGTCATGAAGGGCCCCGTTGCTTGCAGATTGAGGCAACGAGGACGCATTGCCCGCGTTCAGTTCCGTCTACCGCCCCGCTCCGTGCAGCTTTGACTTGACAAAAAGCCTTAAAAAACCACAGGTCGCGTTTCCTAACGGTATTCCATCCGTCACACCCTGAGACCCATCGCATGTCCAAAAACGTGTCTCCGCTCGCGCCCAAGACGTTTCCGACCCTGCCCGCCATCGACGGCGTGCGGCTCGCGACCGCGGAGGCTGGCATCCGATACAAGAACCGGACGGACGTGCTCTATGTCACTCTCCCCAAGGAGACGAGTGTGGCGGGCGTGTTCACGCGCTCCAAATGCCCCTCGGCTCCCGTGGATTGGTGCCGCAAGAACCTTGCCAAGGGCACCGCGCGCGCCCTGGTGGTGAATTCCGGCAATGCCAATGCCTTTACCGGCAAGAAGGGCGCGGAGGCCGTGAAGCTCACGGCCGAGATCGCGGCGGAAGCCGCAGGCTGCCGCGCCTCGCAGGTCTTCATCGCCTCCACCGGCGTGATCGGCGAGCCCCTCGATGCCACGAAGTTCCAGGGCGTGCTGGAATCCTGCGAGAAGAAGGCGAAGCCTTCCGGCTGGCTCGATGCGGCCAAGGCGATCATGACCACGGATACCTTCCCGAAGGTGGCGACCCGGACCGCCACCATCGGCGGCGTCGAAGTCACCATCAACGGCATGGCCAAGGGCGCGGGCATGATCGCGCCCGACATGGCGACCATGCTTTCCTTCATCTTCACCGATGCGCCGATTGCGGCTCCCGTGCTGCAGGCGCTGCTGAAGAAGGGCGCCGACAAGAGCTTCAACTGCGTGACGGTGGACAGCGATACCTCCACCTCGGACACGCTTCTGTTTTTCGCGACCGGCGCCGCCGCGAACCGTGGCGCGCCTGCGATCACGCTGCCGAGCGACCGCCGCCTGAAGGAATTCCGCGCAGCTCTTGAAAGCCTGCTCACCGACCTCGCTCAGCAGGTCGCCCGCGACGGCGAGGGCGCGCGCAAGTTCGTGACCGTGAAGGTGACGGGCGCGACGGGCGCCAGTTCCGCCAAGCGCATCGCCATGGCGATCGCCAATTCCCCGCTCGTGAAAACGGCGGTTGCAGGCGAGGATGCGAATTGGGGCCGCGTCGTCATGGCGGTCGGCAAGGCGGGTGAGCCCGCCGAGCGCGACAAGCTCGCCATCTGGTTCGGCGACATCCGCGTGGCCGTGAAGGGCGCGCGCGATCCGGAATACAGCGAGGCCAAGACCTCCGCCTATATGAAGGGCGACGAGATCACGATCCGCGTCGATCTGGGGCTGGGCCGTGGCGAGGCCACCGCATGGACCTGCGACCTCACCAAGGCTTACGTGGAAATCAACGGCGATTACCGCAGCTGATCCAGCGTTCAGGGAACGACGGTGATCTTGTGCTTGAAGGTAATGCGCATGGGGCCGCCGCGATTGTCCGTTCCAATGAACGCATAAGCGAATTCATCGGGGCCTTGGTATCCGGGCTTGGCAACGTAAACGGCGCGCAGATTCTGGACGCCGGCTCTGCCGACTTTCGGCATCTGCGTGATCTTGACCTCGGTAATCGCCCCCTCGATGCCATTGACGCCGAAGGCGCATCCGGTTCCAGCCTTCACCTGAAGCCTACCCTCAACCTCCGCCGAATAGCCGGGAATCGAGATCGGTGGGCCGGAGCATGCGGCCTGGGCTTGGCTTGTCAGGGCGGCAACGGCCACGAAGCCAGCGAGAGCGATGAGCTTCATATTGGACATGAGGGGAGTTCCTAAAGCGATAATATATAACTTTATATCATTTAATTATCTCCCTTGGCTATTCAGGCAATTGTCATTGCGCGCGAAATCTGGTGAGTGACGATCCGTCATGACCACGAACAATCCGCCGCTCAAGCTCACCCTCGTCGTTGCCGTCGCCCTGGTCGACGCGGATAACCGTATCCTTCTGGCGCAGCGGCCCGAGGGAAAGCAGCTCGCGGGCTTGTGGGAATTCCCCGGCGGCAAGGTCGAACCCGGCGAGCGGCCCGAGGAAACGCTGATTCGGGAGCTGCGGGAGGAACTCGGCATCACCGTGAAGGAGCCGTGCCTCGCTCCGCTCACCTTCGCGAGCCATGGATACGAGAGCTTCCACCTTCTCATGCCGCTCTACATCTGCCGCCGCTGGGAGGGCTTCGTGCAATCCATGGAAGGGCAGGCCCTGAAATGGGTGAAGCCGCAGGACCTGCGCGGCTATCCCATGCCCCCGGCGGATGAGCCGCTGATTCCGTTTCTTCTCGATCTCCTCGGCTCCTGAAACAGATGTCAGCCCAGCCTGCCGGAGCGTCGTCCGCACCGACGCCAGCCTTCATCCTGTCCAATCTTCTGATCTGTTCGCTGTTATGGGGCAGCGCGTTCTTCTTCGTGAAGCTGAGCGGAAACCTGAATCCCTTCGTGCTCGCCGCCATGCGCGGCGTGATCGGAGCCTCGACCCTGGTCGCCTGGTTCGCGCTTCAAGGCAAAAGCATTCTGCCGCAGCGCCATGAATTGCCGGTCTGGGCCTTTCTGGGCACCTTCAACGGCTGGCTGCCGAACGTGCTCGTGGGCTTTGCGCTGACGCAGCTCGAACTCGCGACGGCCCCGGCCGCGATGATCCAGGCTTCCTCTCCGCTCATCGTCGCTGCCATCTCGCATCTGATGTTCGCGGAAGAGCGGCTGACGCCGCAGCGGTTTCTCGGCGTTCTCGTCGGCTTCGCAGGCATGGGCATTCTGATCGGCCCCGCCGCTTTGCCCGATAGCGGCATCAACCCCCTCGGCATCGTCATCATGGTGCTTGTCGCCTGCAGCTATGCGGCGGCGAATGTCTATGTGCGCACGGTCAAGGGCGTGGATCCCGCGCGCATGGCGCTCGGCCAGCAGATCGGTTCCGGCTCGGCCGCCATGACGCTGGCGCTCATCGTGGCGGGGCCTACAGCCTTCGCGGCGGTTCCTGCAAGCATCGTGCCGCTTCTGGCTCTGGGAGCCCTGTCGACAGCCCTGCCGATCCTGCTCTTCATGCACCTGATCCGACGCACGGGCCCGACGCGCGCTTCGATGGTGGGCTATCTCGGCCCCGTCTGGACCGTGCTGCTCGCGGTTCTGTTCCTGAATGAGAGCGTCGGTCTGCGCGAACTCCTCGGCGGCGCCGTTGTGCTCTCGGGCGTGGCGCTCGTGTCCTTCACGGGCAGGCTCAGACGAGGCGGTTGAGCGCCTCGCGCGCGTGATCGGAAATATCGACCGGGCGCCGGGTCGTCCGCTCAACAAACACATGAACGAAGTGCCCCTGCGCGGCGGCGAGTTCCGCGCCTTCCTTGAAGATGCCGATCACATAGCGCACCGATGAGCGGCCGAGATGCGCCACGCCGATGCCGGCTTCCAGCTTCTCCGGAAAGGCGACGCTCTCGAAATAGGTGCAGCCGGTTTCCACGACGAGGCCGATCACCGGAGCATTCTCGACATCGAGCAGCCCCTCCTCGATGAGCCAGCCATTCACGGCGGTGTCGAAATAGGAATAGTAATGCACGTTGTTCACGTGCCCATAGGCGTCGTTGTCCATCCAGCGCGTTTGAATGGGGCGAAAGAGCTTGAAGGCGGAACGGGACAATCGCGTGGGGCGCTCAGGCATGGAATGGCTCACCACGCTGCTTCGTAGATGGCGTGCGCGTCGCTGAGAAGAAGCGGGCGCGGATTGTTCACGAGAAGCCGCGTCTGCTTCATGGCGTCCTGCGCCAGAACCGACAGCGCATCTTGCGGAATACCGACATCGCGCAGGCGCGGCGGGAGGCCGACTTTCATGCACAAGGATGCCAATGCTTCGGCGAAGGCATCGGCGCTGGCCCGTCCATCAAGCGCGGGGAACGCATACGGAGCGAGTTCCGCGTAGGCCGTCTCGCAGGCGCTTGCATTGAAGCGCAGCACATGCGGCAGCACGAGGGCGTTGGACAGGCCGTGCGGCACTCCGAAATGGCCGCCGATGGGATAGGCCAAGGCATGGACCGCCGCCACGGGCGAATTGGCGAAGGCTTGCCCGGCCAGCATGGAGCCGATGAGCATCGCCGCCCTCGCTTCACCATCCTGGCCGTGATGCACGGCGCGCTCGATGTTGCGTCCGAGCAGGTGCAGCGCCTCCTTGGCGAGCGCCTTCGACACGGGATTGTTATTGGCGCTCGTCGAGGTGTAGGCCTCGATGGCATGCACCATCGCGTCGATACCGGTCGCCGCCGTCACATGCGGCGGAAGGTTCAATGTCAGATCCGGATCGAGCAATGCGATGTCGGGAATGATGAGCGGCGACACCACGCCCTTCTTCTCATGCGCGCCGGTGGTGACGATGGAGATCGGCGTCATCTCCGATCCGGTGCCCGCTGTCGTCGGAACGGCAAGCAGCGGAAGCCTCGGTCCTTTCGCGGCGCCGACGCCATAAATTTCCGAAAGGCTCTCGCCGCTGCGGGCAAGCAGCGCCACGAGTTTCGCCACATCGATGGACGAGCCGCCGCCGAAGCCGATCACGGCGCGCGCCTCGAAGGCCTGGGCTTTCGCCACCGCCGCCAGCACGACCGCCTCGGGCGGATCGGCCACCACGCCGTCGAAGATATCGACGGCGACGCCAGCCTCTTCAAGAGAAGACAGCGCCTTTTCGAGCAGGCCCGTCTTCATCAGACCGGCATCGGTCACGAGTGCAATGCGCGGACCGAGCTGTTGCGCCGCGATCTCGCCGATACGTGCGGCGCTGCCGGAACCGAAGACGAGGGAGGGGGCGGTGTTGAAGGTGAAAGGCTGCATGGGACGATCCATTTTGCAGAAGAGTGGCGCTAAGGCGCAGCCTCAGCAAGCCCCACTAAAAGCCCACTCGCCCGGCGCTTCCTCAGTCGCGGAATTCCTCGATGTCGTCGACCTTCTCCGGATAGAAGGCGATGTGCCCCTTGATGGCGGCAACGAAGGGCGCGGGCTCCTCATAGCTCCAGGCGGCGTTCTCGCGCACCAGCCCGCCGCCGTTGGCCGTGAAATACGAGGCGTCGCCCTTATAGGGGCAATGGCTCGTGTGGTCGGTGGAATCGAGCAGATCCATGCGCACATCCTCCCGGGGGATGTACTGCACCGGCGGGAGAGTCGCCTCCTGGAGAGTGAGCGCCTGCGTGGTCTCGGCAATGATGAAGCCGCCGAGCATGACCCGGATGCGATGGGGGTTCCGTGAGATGGTGATCGGATGATCCGAACCGGGCTCTTTCATGACGCAGGGCTCTCCAGCACTTGATCTCTGGAGAACGGAACTGGAGCGCCACGGTTGCAGTCAAGGCCGCCGCTGCGAAAGATCACTCCGTCGGCTGGGGAGGAGGGCCTCCCTCCTTCACGCCCAGCGCATCGGCCAGCCGCATCTTGGCGGAGCCCGGCGCGAGAGGTTTCTGCTGGCTCTCATGCGGTGTCCAGCCGGAGAGCCAGACGATCTCGAAGGTCGCGGGAATGCGCCCGTCAGGGTCGGCAAAGCGCTCGGCATAGATTTCGGCAGCGCGGATCAATGTCCCGCGCTTCAGGGGCACGCGGCGGCGGTCGTTCAGCGCGTTGGTCAGACCCATGGCGCGCAGGTCGCGCATGAGCGCGAAGGCATTGGCATAGCGCACGCGGATGATGTCCGAATCGGTCACCGGCAACGCGAAGCCCGCGCGCTGAAGGAGGCCGCCGATATCGCGTAGATCCGCAAAAGGCGCCACGCGCGGGCTGACCCCATCCTCCAGCTCCGCCTCGGCCTGGGTGATGGCCTGGCGCAATTCATTCAGCGTCGAACCGCCAAGCAGCGCCCCGACGAACAGGCCATCGGGCTTGAGCGCACGGCGGATCTGAATGAGCGCCCCGGGCAGGTCGTTGACGCCCTGAAGCGCCAGGAGGGACACGGCCAGGTCAAACATTCCGCCGGAAAAAGGAAGCCGCTCCTCATCGCCGAGCACGCTGCCCGGCTCAGGCGTGGGCGAAAGGCGCACGACCTTCTCCGTCAAACCGCTGCGCAGCAGGGCATCCGCTGCCGCAGGCGTCGGCGTTCCGACATCGAGGGCGAGCGGGAAGGACCGCAGCACCGTCCCGAGCCGCTCCTGCAGATCCTCGACGCTGCGGGCCAGAAGAAAATCGGCATAGCCGGCCTTCAGGGCGCGGGCGAGGCGCTGGCGGACGAGGGCGCGGTCGAAGACGAGAGGTGTGTTCATAAGGCGCTGGATATGGCGTGGAACGCGACGAGCGCCAAGAGATTTCGTGCCGAGAGATTTTCAAAGTGCGGGAGCCGATACCCTGGATCAATAGAGATACGTGTCGGGCAAGCCGAGACGGCGGCAGGATTGGACGGCGGGCGAGGACGGCAGAACGATCCTGTCGGCTGCTTTCGCCATGGCGCGCACGAGCGAGCGTTCGACCGAATTGAGGCTCCATTCCTCACCCAGCTCCAATCGCACGCGGACCCATGGCGGCAGGATCCCGACGGCAGCCTTGATCAGCACACGCTGCACCGGACGCGCCGGAGCCGGCAGGATCGGAGCCTTCTTCATGATGTCGAGGAATTCGAAGACGATGGGCGAGGGCGCGAGCCGCGACTTCATCGCGTCGAACAGGATGTCGAGCTCGCGCTGCGATGCGGGCGCTCCAAAGGCTCCGTAAAGCCGCGCGGCGGGAGCGGATTCGGTGAACAGGGCCACCCGTTCATGCGCGGTCAGGTTTCGCACATAGGCATGATAGGCCTCCGTGAAGCCGAAGCCCGCCGTTGACTGAACCCAGTCGAGCAAGACCGGGTCGTTGGCCCGATAGGCCTCGCCCTCGCGTGTCTGCCCGACCACGCGGTCATGCCGCCTGACCACGCCTGCAATCATCGCCTCCGCCTTGCTGCGCGGACCGTAGATCGTCACCATGGCGGCAAGGCCGGTTCGCTGCATCCGGTTGAGCGGATCCGTTCGGAAGCTGCTGTGCTGCCATACGCCGTCACGCACGCGCGGCTCGCCGAATTCAAGCAGAACCGCCGTTATACCTCCGATGAAAACGGAGACAGGGTTCTTGAAGATACGCCACGAAACGGATTCAGCGGGAGCCAGTGCAGGCTCAAGGCGCGGCGTGGCGAAGTCGAATGTCTGAACAGGCTGAAGCAGCGAGCGCGCATAGCCATCGATCTGGCGCTGAAGCGGCCTCGGCAGAGGAATGACGCTTGAATCGTATGGCACCAGAAGAACCTCCGCTTCTTCAATTCATCGAAGGGCGGGAGGTTGCTTGGCCTTGTCTTCAGTTGGCATGACGCCAAAGGAAAAGCCCGCCGATCCGGCGGGCTTTCGTGTTTCGATAGAGAGTGCCGCTTAGTCCCTGACCTGCGCCACTTCGGCAACGGGCTTCGAGGAGGTGCTGAAGAGGTCCGTCACGTTGCTGAACATCTTCTTGTAGAAGGGCGTCTCGTCGGAAGCCGCAACCGTGGCAGCGGCGGGGGCTGCTGCGACCACGCGCCGAGCTGTGGCGACGGCCCGGGGCTGCGGAGCCTCGACCGGCGCTTCCCGCATGGAAGCGAAGGCGAGGGCAGTGGTCGGGGCCTCGATCTGCTCGCGGCCGCTGTCGTCGAGAGCGATCTGCTGCGGGCCGGAGGCGATGCCTTCGGTGCGGCTCACATAGCCGAGCCTGCTGTCGGTCACGCCGGAGGCGTTGGCGAGCGCCGTGCGGAAGGATTCGTGGGTGTCGCCGTCATGATAGACGAGCTTGACCGGCTTCGTGCCCTTGGCGACGAGCTCCGCCACTTCCTGCTCGTCCTGAGCGTGCTTCTGCGCCACGGCCGCTACGACGGTGGGATCGGCGTTGAACTGGTAGCGGCGGCCGGCCACGGATACCGGAACCTCTTCCTTCGTCACCTCGAAGGTGTCCGAACCTTCCTTCAGGTTCTTCCAGAAGGTGATGTTCGGGTCGAGGCGGTGCTTGGCCAGATTCTGGGCCGTCATCCGGAACGGATAGGACTGGAACTGAACGGCGCGCTGGCCGCTGGCGAAAGCCTCGCGTGCGATGGAATAGATCTCGGCGATGTTCTGGTCCGTCATGGCGAAGCAGCCGCGCGAGGAGCACGAGCCATGGACCATGATGTCGCCGCCGTTGCGCCCGAGCGAGCGGTCGAATGCGTTCGGGTAGCCGGTGTCGAACGACAGGTAATAGTTGGAATTGGGGTTCATCTGCGCCGGGGTGACCGTGTAGAAGCCTTCCGGCACCTGACGGTCGCCTTCCCGGGTCTTGGGGCCGAGCTGGCCCGACCAACGGCAGATGGGATAGGTCTTGAGCAGGTCGTATTTACCGTTCGATCCACGCTTCCAGACCTCCAGCTCCGATTCCTTCTTGTAGGCCCGGATCAGGATGGGATCTTCCTTGCTCATGCCCTTGGAGGACATGAGGGCCATGGCAGCCGACGGAATCGGCTGAAGATGGCGCGTGGAACCTTGGGTGAGATTACCGTCTTGGCAGGCAGCAAGCGCGAGCGTCAGGCTCGCGGCCATAGCAATACGCTTCAACATGGGGGACCCCGCGTTCTCTCTCTGAGCTGTCGGCATGATTGCCTGACAGTTCCCCTTAACCCTTAAATCGTTAGCCTTAACTGGCCCTTACTGCAAGCGGGACCATGATGTCGCGATGGTTAGTGAAAGGTAAAATCCACCTGTCTAGGGAATTTTTGCTGGGTTTATCCTCCTAAAGGGGCATCCCTTAGGAGAAGAAGGCTTCGAAAGCTTCAGGGCCGCCTTTCCGGAGAAGGGCGGCCCTGCTGCGAATCCTTGAAGTTGCTTAGAGCTTGCGGCCGATGTTGAGGAACTTCTCGGCCCGATGGTCCCGAATCTCGGCGGGGCCCATATTGCCGAGGTCGTGGAGAGCCTCCTCAATGGCGTTCCCGGCAGCCTGGATGGCGGCCTGCGGGTCCCGGTGGGCGCCGCCCACGGGCTCGGTCACGATGCCGTCGATGATTCCCAGCCGCAGGAGGTCCTGGGCGGTGATCTTCATGTTGGTGGCGGCGTCCTGGGCCCGGGCCGCGTCGCGCCAGAGGATCGAGGCCGCGCCTTCGGGCGAGATCACGCTGTAGATGGCGTGCTCCATCATCAGCACCTTGTTGGCCGTGGCGATAGCGATCGCGCCGCCGGAGCCGCCCTCGCCGATGACGAGAGAGACGTTCGGCACGCCAAGGCCCAGCTGCGCCTCGGTCGAGCGGGCGATGGCCTCGGCCTGCCCGCGCTCCTCCGCCTCGATGCCCGGATAGGCGCCTGCGGTATCCACGAAGGACAGGACCGGCAGGCCGAAGCGGTCGGCCATTTCCATCAGGCGCACGGCCTTGCGGTAGCCCTCGGGGCGGGCCATGCCGAAATTGTGCCGGATACGGGTTTCCGTGTTGTGGCCCTTCTCCTGGCCCAGCACGCAGACGGGCTGGCCCCGGAACCGGCCGAAGCCGGCGAGGATGGCCTCGTCTTCGGCGAACTTGCGGTCGCCGGACAAAGGCGTGAACTCGGTGATCAGACCCGCGCAGTAATCGACGAAGTGAGGCCGCTGCGGATGGCGCGCAACCAGCGTCTTCTGCCAGGGGGTGAGCTTGGAGTAGAGGTCCTTGAGGGCGTCCGCCGCCTTGGCTTCCAGGCGCGAGACGTCATCGGAGATGGACACGGCATTGCCGTTCTCTCCCAAGGCCCGGAGCTCTTCGACCTTCGCCTCAAGCTCGGCGACGGGCTTTTCGAAATCGAGATAACTGCGCATTAGACTCTATGGAAAATGAGGCCAGCGTGACTGAGTAGCCTCGCCGGGACGGGGCGGACACTGGCGATTCAGGGCCTCCAAGTCAAGTTGAGGCCAGCTTTACTCCCCCAAAACCCGGCAAAATCAAGGAGGATCCCCGATCCGGGAGGCAGCTGCCGGTACGAAAATCGGAGCGCTGCGTCGCGTCCGGCGCACCGCCATGACCGTTCCGGGGCGATAGAGCTGCTTGGTGGCCTCCACGATGTGAAGGCCCGCGAAGGGCAGGGAGAAGCCCGCGCCGATGCTCTCCCAGGCCTGGGCGGTGCCGAGCACGAGGCGGCTCGTGAGGGGTGGGACGTAGAGCGTTTCCGCCCAGCCTTCCGGCGAGAACCAGGTCTGGCGCATCAGGCTTTTCAGCTGTGAGCGGCTATAGGGCTGGCCGTAGCCGAACGGGGTCGTGTCCATGCGGGCCCAGAGGCCGCGCCGGTTGGGGGCCACCATGACGATGCGGCCGCCCGGCGTCAGGATGCGCCAGATCTCGTGCAGAAGCTCGCTCGGGCTTTCCACCGTCTCGAGCGCATGGACCACGAGCACCCGGTCGATGGAGGCATCGGGCAGGGGCATCATGAGCGGGTCGACGAGGGCCGAGGCCGAGGCTCCCGTGCTCGGCCAGTTCACCACGCCCTGGTTGGCTGGCATGAAGGCGATGGTCCGCTCGGCCTCGCTACGGGCAGCCGACAGATAGGGCGGCGCATAGCCGAGGCCGAGCACGCGCAGGCCCGTCAGATGTCCCCAGAAGCGGTTGATGGCCCTTCCGACATAACGGCGGGTCACGGTCCCGAGAGGACTCGCGTAGAAGCTGCGCAGATCGGTGATGTCGATGCTCATGGCCTCGTCAGAATGCCTCTCGATCCGTTTCGGCATGACATGCCGATGGATTAGGGTCTGGTTTCATAAGCCGAGTGTTCCATGATAGCTCAAAGCTCATCAAGACAGGGTCCCTCGATGTCAGCTCAGATTCACGCCTTTCTCTGCCTGCAGGACAATATCGGTGTTCTGATCCACGATCCCAATACCGGCGCCTGCGCCGCCATCGACGCGCCGGAAGAGGGGCCGATTCTCGCGGCTCTGGCTGAAAAAGGATGGACGCTCACCGATATCCTCGTCACTCATCGCCACAGCGATCACGTGCAGGCTGTCGATGCCCTGAAGCAGCGTACCGGCTGCCGGGTCGTGGCGCCGGCGCAAGCGCGCGAGGCCGTGCCCTCCGCCGATCTATGGGTGCGAGAGGGCGACGGCGTGCTGGTGGGCACCCTCGAAGCACGGGTTCTCGAAACGCCCGGCCATTGCGCGGATCATGTTTCATACTGGTTCGAGCAGGACGGTGTGCTGTTTGCGGGCGATACGCTCTTCACCCTCGGCTGCGGTCGCATGTTCGAGGGCACCTATGCCGGTTTCTGGAAGTCGCTGCAGCGGCTTGCCGCTTTGCCTGACGACACGCAGGTCTATTGCGGGCATGACTATACGCTCTCCAACGCGCGCTTCGCGCTCGCAGCCGATCCCGGCAATGCGGCGCTGAAGGCGCGTGTGAGGGAAGCCGAGCAGGCCAAGGCGCAAGGCCGCTTCCTGGTGCCGTCGACCATCGGACAGGAGAAGGTGACCAATCCTTTCCTGCGCGCTGGAGAGCCTGAGCTCGCGAAAAGCGTTCATAAGGAAGGTGCTGCGCCGGTCGAGGTCTTCCAATCCTTGCGGGAATGGAAGAACACGTTCTGAGGAAGCAATGGCTGCAGGAGCGGTGAGTCCATGACGGCAAGTCTCATGAACGATCACGGTCTCATCGTCGGGCTTGAGAGCAGGCTCGTGAATGCGTGGCCGTCATTCGACTATCAGGTTTATGACGGTTGGATCCTGCGTCTTGCCGATGGCTATTCGAAACGCGCCAATTCCGCGACGCCCTTCCTGCCGCATGCCGCTCTCGATGAAGAGCTGATCGATTGCATGATCGCACGCTTCGTCGAGGCGAATGTGCGCCCCACCTTCCGCCTCAATGGATTGCAGGCGGCGGATGTGGACGAGCGATTGAGGTTGCGCGGGTTCAAGGAGATCGAGCCGACGCATGTGCTCGTGGCGCCGATCAAGCAGGGTGATGGCGAGATCGATCGGGAAGTGGAGCTTGTGCCTCACGTGTCGAAACGCTGGGTGCGCGAGGCTGCCGCTTCTTACGGCGGCGACAAGGCTGACGATGCGACGCTGCTGAAAATCGTCTCCCGCATCCGGCAGAAAGCGGCCTTCGCTACGCTCAGCCTGGACGAAAAGCCGGTAGCCTGGGGACTCGGCGTGGTGGAGCGCGGCTATCTGGGCCTTTACGACATCGTCGTCGCGCCGGATCTGCGCGGCATCGGCCTCGGCCGCCGCGTCGTCTCAAGCCTCATGGCCTGGGGATGCGGACAGGGCGCGCACAGCGCCTATCTCCAGGTGCGCGAAGAGAACGAAGTCGCGCACTCGCTCTACAAGGCGCTCGGCTTCGAGATCGCCTATCGCTACACGCACCGGGTCATGCCCGGACGGTCCGGTTAAGGGCTGCTTCAACCGAGATTGCAGCAGCTCTCTGTTCTGTTTTACCGCATTTTCCTGCGGCGAACCGGATCCACTTCGCCGGAAAATGCTTTGGGCGTCAGCGTCGCAACAAGCGCGCCGGCGACGATGAGGCCGCAGGAGAGCGCCAGCGTGAGCGTCGGCTCCGCATAGCCTGAGAGCACGAGCAGAAGCGTCGAGAGCACGGGCGTCGCGTAGGATGCGACGCCGAGCAGGCGAATGTCGCCGCGCTTCATGCCGATGTCCCACACATAGAACGCCGCGCCCACGGGGCCGATGCCGAGCGCCAGGATCGCGAGCCATTGCGTCGCATTCTCCGGCCATACGGTGGTCTCGAACGCGAAATGGCAGATCCAGCTCAGCAGCGATGTGGCGAGGCAGAAACCCGCCACCGCATCGGTGGGCACCTGCCCGAAGCGCCGGGAGAGCACGGAATAGCCGCCCCACACGAAAGCGGCGACGAAGGCGCACAGATAGCCGGGCAGGTATTCCGAGCGCGCATCGAATGCGCCGCGCCCGGCGATGAGCACGATCACGCCTGCAAAGCCGAGGAGCGCGCCCACGAGATGCGCGCGGCGCAGATGTTCGCCCGGCAGCAGCGAGGAGAACAGCACGATCAGCAGCGGCCAGAGATAATTGATGAGACCCGCTTCGGCAGGCGGAGCCCAGCGGAGCGCCGCGAAGTAGAGCGCGTGGTAGCCGAACAGGCCGCCCAGGCCCAAGGCCCAGACCACCGGCTTCTGCTTCAGGGACTTGACCCCTTCCGGCCGCGCGATCCAGCTCGTCACGCCCACCAGGCCGCCGACGAGGAAGCACATGGCATTGAGCTGGAATGGGGGAATCGTGCCCGTCGCGGCCGTGAACATGGCCAGCATGGACCAGAGCAGGATGGCGGTGAAGCCGATGGTGGTGGCGGTGCGTGTCGTCATGGTGCCCGCCACCTAGCACGTCATCCCGGTCGAGGCGAGGCGCAGATCCGGGGTGACGCGTTCTTTAGGCCATGTGTTGCCCGCCGTTGAGGCTCAATGTGGCGCCGGTGACGAAGCCTGCATCATCGCCTGCGAGGAACAGGACGCCGCGCGCGATCTCTTCCGCCTCGCCGAGGCGGCCTACGGGGATGAGCGGCAGGATCTTGGAGTTCAGCACTTCCTGCGGCACGGCCTTCACCATTTCCGTGGCGATGTAGCCGGGGGAGATCACGTTGACGGTGACGCCCTTGTTCGCACTCTCGAGCGCAAGCGCCTTCGCAAAGCCGATGACGCCCGCTTTCGCGGCGGAGTAGTTTGTCTGCCCCATCTGACCCTTCTGGCCGTTGATGGAGGAGATGATGATGATGCGTCCGAAGCCGCGTTCGCGCATGCCTTCGATGACTGGGCGCGTGCAGGTGAACATGGAATCGAGGTTGGTGCGGATCACCGCGGACCATTGGTCGAAGGACATCTTGTGGAACGTGCCGTCACGAGTGATGCCCGCATTGTTGACCAGAACCTCGACAGGGCCGAGTTCCGCTTCCACGGCGCGGATGCCTGTCTCGCAGGCCGCCGGATCGGAGACGTCGAATTTGAAGACGGGGATGTCCGTGTCCGACTTGAACTGGTTGGCGGCTTCGTCGTTGCCGGCATAGTTCGCGGCAACCTTGTAGCCTGCCTGTTTCAAAGCCGATGAGATCGCGGCGCCTATGCCGCGGGTGCCTCCGGTGACCAATGCAACACGCGCCATTGAATGTCCTTCCCTCGAATGCTTCCCAAGCGAGACTCCGGGGAGGCCGCCGTCGAGGGCGGCTTCCACCTACAGCTTATTACATGTGGCGCGGGCGGGAAGGGTGTAGGCCCGCCAATTTCGTTTAAGCCTTTCGGTCTAACGGAAACGGCCCGCGCTCCCTCGAAAGCGCAGGCCGTTCTTCAGTCCGTTGCAATCCTCGCAGACGAGGAAGGCGATGAGAGCGCTCTCAACGCTCCAGGCACATGGCGACGCCCATGCCACCGCCGATGCAGAGCGTGGCGAGACCCTTCTTCGCGTTGCGGCGGCCCATTTCGTGCAGCAGGGTCACGAGAACGCGGGCGCCCGATGCGCCGATCGGATGGCCGATGGCGATGGCGCCGCCGTTCACGTTCACGATGGACGGATCCCAGCCCATGTCCTTGTTGACCGCGAGCGCCTGAGCGGCGAACGCCTCATTGGCTTCCACGAGTTCCAGATCCTGAACCTTCCAGCCGGCTTTCTCCAGCGCCTTGCGGGAAGACGGGATCGGGCCCGTGCCCATGATGGCCGGATCGACGCCGGCGGTCGCCCAGGAGGCGATGCGGGCGAGCGGGGTAAGACCGCGCTTCTGCGCTTCCGACTCGGTCATGAGCACCAGGGCGGCGGCGCCGTCGTTGATGCCGGATGCGTTGCCCGCGGTGACCGTGCCTTCCTTCGAGAAGGCGGGCTTCAGCTTGGCGAGCGCCTCGATGGTCGTTCCCGCGCGGATGTACTCGTCCTGCTCCACCACGATGTCGCCCTTGCGGGTCGAGATGGTGACGGGCGTGATCTCGTCCTTGAAGCGGCCTTCCTTCTGGGCGGCTTCGGCCTTGTTCTGGGAGGCGGTGGCGAACTGGTCCTGCTCCTCGCGGGTGAGCTGCCAGCGCTGGGCCACGTTCTCGGCGGTGTTGCCCATGTGGTAGCCGTTGAAGGCGTCCATCAGGCCGTCCTTGAGCATGGTGTCCACGAGCTTGAAGTCGCCCATCTTGGTGCCGGCGCGCATATAGGCCGCGTGCGGAGCGAGCGACATGGATTCCTGGCCGCCGGCCACGATGATGCTGGCATCGCCGTTGGCGATCTGCTGCAGGCCGATGGCGACCGTGCGAAGGCCGGAGCCGCAGAGCTGGTTGAGGGCCCAGGCGGTTTTTTCCTGCGGCACGCCTGCCGCCATCGCGGCCTGACGGGCCGGGTTCTGGCCCTGGCCTGCGGTGAGGATCTGGCCGAGGATCACCTCGTCCACCTCTTCAGCCTGCACCTTGGCGCGTTCCAGGGCGGCCTTGATGGCAGTCGCGCCCAGCTCATGGGCCGGGGTATTGGCGAAAGCGCCGTTGAAGGAGCCGACCGGTGTGCGCGCGGCGCCGACAATGACGATGCTGTCCTGGGCCATTCCTGTCTCCTATGCCTCTGTCTGAATAGATAGTGCTGGTGCGATCAAAGCCCCAGAGCCTGCGATGTCAAGGACAGGATAGAACAAGCCAGCCATGCGTCCCTTAGACTTTTGGCGCTTTGCTCGTGGGGCATAAGGCTTATAATTAGTTAAGGCTGCTGCCGCCCCGGCGGGATGCGCGGTCACGGGTTTTCGAGGAGCGTATTGGTTCACATGGCGACGGAACAAAAGCCGACGATCATCAAGAAATATGCCAACCGCCGCCTCTATCACACCGGCACCTCCGCCTATGTGACGTTGGAAGACCTGGCCGGCATGGTCCGGCAGGGCGACGATTTCGTGGTCTATGACGCGAAGTCGGGCGAGGACATCACCCGCAGCGTCCTGACCCAGATCATCTTCGAGCAGGAGAACAAGGAAGGGCAGAACCTGTTGCCCGTCACCGTTCTGCGCCAGCTGATCGGCTTCTACGGCGACAGCATGCAGGCCCTGGTGCCGAGCTATCTCGAGTTCTCCATGAACAACCTGTCCCAGGAGCAGCAGAAGCTTCGGGATCAGATGGCGACCGCCTTCGGGCCGGGCGCTTTTCAGGCCATGGAGGAACAGGTGCGCAAGAACATGAGCTTCTTCACGGAGGCCATGCGCATGTTCTCGCCCTTCCCCCAGGGCGGTGCGCCGGGCGCGCCTAGCGCGAAGGGGGCTTCGCAGACGGAGGAAGCGGGCGATCTCGACGCGCTGAAGCGTCAGATGGCCGACATGCAGGCCAAGCTCGACAAGCTGGCGAGCAAGTAAGGTTTCAGAGAACCCGATTTCGTCATCGCCGGAATCACCGGCATAAGGCCTGTGATGCCGCGTGAGCGGCAGCCCTCAGGCCCTGGCCTTCTTCAGCATGGTCCGGAGGCTCTGCGGCGGCTCGATGGTCTTCGGCTCCCCGAAGAGGTCGCCCTCCAGGTAATCCACGCCCCAATCCGAGAGCATCCGTGCGGTTGCCTCGTCATCCACCCATTCGGCTGCAACGGCGATGCCGAGGTTCTGCGCCCGGTCCACGAGGGCGCGCACGAAAAGGCGATCCTGCGTCGAGCGCTTGAGCGGCTGGATGAACACCCCGTCGATCTTCAGCATGTCGAAGGGAAGGTGGCGCAAGGCTGCCGGCGACACGTGCCCGATGCCGAAGCCCGATAGGGACAGGCCGATGCCGATGGCCTTCATGGCATGAAGGCGTCCGACGAGCGACGGGTCCTTGGCCAGGGCGATTTCCGGCACCTCGATCACAAGGCGGGACTCGATGCCCGCGCGCGCGCCGAGATGGGCGGCAAGGGTCGGCAGCCATTCCGCATCCCTCAAGGTTGCGGACGAGACCGGGAGGGCGATGCGCTCCTGCCCGTGGCAAGCCAGGTATTCGGCCGCCAGTTCCAGCATCCGCCCGTCCACGAGAAGGCTCAGATTGGCGCCGTCCAGGTCGGGGACGGGGCCGAGCGGCGCCAGACGCCCACCCGGACCGGGCAGGGCCGCCATGCCCTGCATCAGGGCAGGGTTGCGACCATGGGCATCGACCACGGGGCGGCAGGCCAGGGTCAGGCTGCGGTCGTTCAGGGCAGACGCCAGATCGAAGGGAACTCGTTCGGCACGCGCCGAACGAGGAGCCGGACGCGGATCGTAGAACCTGAATGGCTCATCGCCCGCGAGGGCGGTCTCGAGGACCTGCTCGGCGAAGCGCAGGAGCTTGGTGGCCCTGAACGTATGGTCCGGCGCACATGCGGCAACGAGCGTCAGGCGGCCGGAGCAATCCTTCAGGAGCCCCGCCGCCCGCTTCATGGCGCTCGGAGCATCCGTGGCTGGGCATCCGGTCAGGGTCAGGGTGAACCGGCTCGGGCCCAGCGCGCCGAAATGGTCCTGCCGCCGCATCATGGGGCGAAGCCTGCGGGCGATGATGTCGAGCGCGTCCGCACCGTCGCCCTCCAGGGAACCGACGATGAGGGTGCAGGTCTGGGAAACGCGCAGCGCCTCATTGATGCCGTTCTGGATCTGCCGCAGCAGGCCGGAGCGGGCCTCGATCCGGGCTGGCAGGCAGATAGGGCCGGTATCGCCCCGCAACAGACCGCGCACGAAAGCCGGGCGGCCTTGGGCGTCCGGCTGCCAGCGGCCCGCATCCTCCACCATCAGGACCCGGTCGGCTTCCAGGCGAAGGGCATAGCGCGTCTCGAAACCGCCATTCGGCTGGGTGGCCATCGCCTCCTGCCGGTCGGTGCCGATTCCCGGCTCCACGAGCTGGGCGAAGGCCTTGCCCGTTTTCGGGAGGTCCCGGGCCGGGATGTTCAGCAGAGCGGCGGCGTCCGGGCCCCAGGTGAGGGCGTCGGATAGAATGTCCCAGGCATAGGCGGCGCCAGAATGGGAGGCGGGAAAGGCCTCTTGATGCTTGCGCGGCGTCCGGGGCGCTCCCTGAAAGATTCCCGCCCGGCCAGGCCGCTTCGTCGCCATCGCAACTCACCCTTGAAAACGCAATACAGGAGGGCGGGGGCAAAAGGCCCCGAACCCATCGCAACAGGGCTCAAGGATCGGGCTTCAGGCTTAATGAACCGTATAAAAGGACGGAAAATCAGAGACTTTGGGGAACAAGAAGGATTGCGGGCATAAAAAAACCGGCGCATCTCGCGCCGGCTCTTTTCACTTGCATGCCGCGTAGGATTACGCGTCAGCCTTCACCTTCAGAACCTGACGGCCACGGTACATGCCGGACTTCAGGTCGATGTGGTGAGGACGGCGAAGCTCGCCGGAATCCTTGTCCTCGATGTAGGTCGGGGCCTTCAAGGCATCGGCGGAGCGACGCATGCCACGCCGCGAGGGCGACGTTTTTCTCTTAGGAACGGCCATTTCTCGTCTCCGGTCAAAAAAGCGGAGCGCCCGCTCAACCGGGGAACGCTCACATCTCAAACTTGATGAGGTTGCGCCTCATACAAGGTCTTGGAACAAATATCTAGTCCTCCGGCGCTGAAAAAGGCTTTTCATGGTCGCAGGTCAAGGCTTCAGGCACTCGGCGTAAGGCGCCGCCCCCGCCATCCGGGCCTGGAGCATCCCCGCCAGGGTGTTCAGCCTCGCTGTTGGCCGCCCTGGGTTGCGCTTGAGAGGGTTGGGCAGGGCCCGGGTGAGAAGCGCCGCCTCCCGGCGGGTCAGGTTCTTGGCGGATTTGCGGAAATATTTTTGGGCTGCAGCCTCGGCCCCGAAGACGCCTTCGCCCCATTCGGCGATGTTGAGATAGACCTCCATCATCTGCCGCTTGGACCAGATCAGGTCGAGATAAAGGGCCACCGGGATCTCCAGCCCCTTGCGGAGATAGGAGCGGCTGGGGGTGAGAAACAGATTCTTGGCCACCTGCATGGGGATGGTCGAGGCCCCGCGGGACGGCCCATCCTCATCGGCCTCCTCGATCACATCCTGAATGGCCGCCCAATCGACGCCGCCATGCTCGCAGAAGCGCATGTCCTCTGAGGTCATCACGGCAAGGGGCAGATGGGGGGAGATCTCGTCGAGAGGCACATAGGTGCGCTCCACGCTCTGAAGCGTGAGCCAGCGCCCGAGCATGAGCGTGGAGACCGGCGGAACGACCCAGTACAAAAGCCCTAGCCAAACGACGGCTCCGACCCATAAGAGGATAAGGCCGAGGCCGAACCGGATGAGGTGGCGGAGGAACCGGGCGACCGTCATCGGCTCCCGCGACCGTTCCCGTCGCAGAATCCACCCCCGGCCCGTTCGTCCGCCGCTTTTCTCCTCGGAGGGAGTGGCTGCTCCTTCCGAATCCGGACTCACCATGACGCCATCCACCAGCACTTTCAGCGCGCGGCTCAATGAAACCGCAAAGCTTGTCGAAGCCAATCTCGAAGCTTTGCTAGCAGACAATGTCCGCCACGGCGAGATTGCCCGCCCGGTCCGTTTGATGGAGGCCATGCGGCATGCGGTGCTCGGAGGCGGCAAGCGCCTGCGGCCTTTCCTCACCATCGAGGCGGCGCGCCTCCTCGATCTGGAAGGGCAGGGGCCCTTGCGGGCAGGCTCGGCCATCGAACTTCTGCATTGCTATTCGCTGGTTCATGACGACCTGCCGTCGATGGATGACGATGATCTGCGCCGCGGCCGCCCGACCGTGCACAAGGCTTACGACGAGGCGACTGCCATTCTCGTGGGCGATGCGCTTCAGACCCTGGCCTTCGAGGTGCTGGCCGATCCTGAAACCGACGCGGATGCGGCGGTGCGCGCAGATCTCGTGCTGGGCCTTGCCCGCGCCTCGGGCTTAGGCGGCATGGTCGGCGGGCAGCTGCTCGATCTGTCGGCGGAAGGCCGCTACGGCGCGGTCACAATGGGCGAGGCCGAGGTGCGCCAGCTTCAGATGATGAAGACGGGCGCGATTCTCACCTTCTCGGTGGAAGCCGGCGCGATCCTCGGAAAAGCCGACCGGGACGCGCGCCGGAGCCTCGTGGAATATGGACGCGCGCTCGGCGCGGCGTTCCAGGTGGCCGACGACATTCTCGACCGTGAGGCCTCCGCCGAAGCACTCGGCAAGCGCACCGGCAAGGACCAGGAAAAGGGCAAGGCGACGCTGGTCGATCTGCTTGGGCTCGAGGGCGCGAAGCGCGAATGCCGCCAGCTTGTCGAGAGGGCGGATGCCGCTCTCGAAGGGTTCGGCGCAAAGGCGCAGACCTTGCGTGAGGCCGTGCGTTTCGTCGTGGAGCGCGAGGTGTGATGACAATGATCAGGCTCAGGCCAGCGCATCTGGACGACATCCCATTCATCATGGAGACGGAGCGTGGTTCCGGCTACGAACGGCTCGTCGGCCGTTGGGAAGAGCATCAGCATCGGGCCGAGCTGATGAAGCCCGCAAGCGTGTATTGGATCGGCGAGCGGAATGGCGTTCCCAACGGGTTCTGCCTTCTGCAGGATCTCGACGAGCCTTCCGGCAATGTTTTCCTTAAGCGGATTGCCGTGCACAGCCCGGGATCGGGCTTTGGGAAGACGTTTCTCACTCAGATTGTGGATTGGGCCTTCAGCAGAGATGAGACTTATCGGCTTTGGCTCGATGTCTTCGTGCATAACGCACGCGCCCGGCATGTCTATCGAAGCGTCGGCTTTCAGGAGGATGGCATGTTGCGCGAGGTCCATGCCATGCCCGATGGAACGCGGGCCTCGCAGATCCTGATGTCCATCCTACGTCCGGAATGGGAAGGTGCTTGCGCAAAAAGCGCATGAAGAGCGCCGCTTGGATCAGGCGCTCGCCGATGCTTTGCGCCTGTACCAGCGCGGCAGCTTCAGCTCGCTCACGATCACGCCCGCGACAATCAGCGACGCTCCAAGCAGTGCGGCGGCGGGCATGAGTTCGCCATAGAGACGCCCCACGATTCCCGCCCAGACCGGCTCGCCTGCATAGATCACCGTGGCGCGGGTGGGTGACACCGTTTTCTGCGCCCAGTTCATGGCAAGCTGAATGCCCGCGCTTGCAAGGCCGAGGCCGACGGCGCTGAAGATCAGGAGCCACGACGGCTCGGGCAGGGATTCTCCGAGCGGCGCCATGAGGCCCAGCGCAAGCACCGATGTGGTGGCAAGCTGCACCACGGTGACGCGGCGCGCATCGACCTTGCCTGCGAACCCGCCGATAAGAATGATCTCGGCTGAAATGGCGATGGCGCAAAGCAGCGTGAGCAGCTCGCCGATCCCCAATCCGATGGAGGTTCCGTCAGGGCCTGCGAGCAAGGCGAGGCCGATGAAGGCGAGTGCGATGCCCGTCCACGCCATGACGCTCGGCGGCTTTCTCAGCACCAGCCATTGCAGCAGCGGCACGATGGGCACGTAGAGCGCCGTGATGAAGGCTGACTTGCTGCTGGGGATGTATTGCAGTCCGTAGGTCTGGAGCGTGTATCCGAAGAAGATCGCAACGCCGATCAGCATCCCCGCCTTGAGCTCCAGCCACGTCAGCCCGCGCAGCACGGGCGCTGCGATGAGCGCCATCATCACAGCCGCCGTGCCGAAGCGGAGGCCCACGAAGAACAGCGGTCCGCTGACGCTCAGGGCGAGCTGGACGATGAGGAAGGTCGCGCCCCAGATCATCGTGACGAATACCAGCACGGCCTCGCTGCGGCTCAGGGCGAGGGGCGATCTGGACGGGGAGAGAGGGGTGCTCAAAGACGGGGCCTCATGAAAACCCGTGTGGGGTACGGGCAATGACAGACAGGGTCAAGGAGAGAAAGTCTCCCTGGCCCGGCCTCACATGCCTATGGTTTCACGCTTCGCCTGCTGGCACCCAGAAGCGCAGTTTGACATGGCCCGGACGCGTGAGATGAGGAACCGTGCCGTC
>JAEXGT010000027.1 GCA_023450615.1 Pseudomonadota bacterium
CATCAAGCTTGAGTGAGCGAGGTGGGCCTCCCCTCATGTGATCCAGATCACACCGCGCAGCTTCTTGGCCTGAAATACCGAATCTTTGCCACAGGAAGGGGTTGATCCTTAAGGCTCAAAGGCAAAAGATCAGGTTTCCTCGTTCCACGATGAGGCCGAGCCATGGCTGTCCTGGGTGAGCGTAACTCCTATTCGCAACGGCTCATGGGCCCGCTGCTGATCGCGGCGGTCGTGCTCGGCCTCCTCGGGCTGCCTCTCGCCGTGTGGCTCGACCTGCGCATCCTGTCCGAGCGCATGCTGCGGATGCAGGCGAGCGAAATCAGCCGGATCGTGGACGACATGCGGGGCTTCTACGGCAGCGACGTGGTGGCGCGCGTGCTGGAGGCGAATGGCCCCGTGACCGTCACCCATAATTATCGGGACGTGAAGGGCGCGATCCCTATCCCAGCGACGCTCTCCATCGAACTCGGCCAGCGCATCAGCGCCCATGACGGATCGGCCAAATACCGCTTCGTCTCCGACATGACCTTCAAGGGGCGTCCGCCGCACCAGCTCGACGATTTCGAACGCAATGCCATTGCGAGCCTGCGGACCCACCCCGAGCAGAAGATCGTGGATGTGTCCGGCTCGCTCTTCGATCAGAGCGTGAGAACGGCTGCGCCCGTCATCATGGGGGCGGTCTGCGTGAGCTGCCACAACACGCATCCCGAGAGCCCGAAGACCGATTGGAAGGTCGGTGACGTGCGCGGCATTCAGGAGATCTCTGTCACGCAGCCGATCTTCGCGAATGCATTCTCGTTCAAATACTCGTTGTCGTATCTCATCCTCGCCTCGCTCGCCGGCCTTGCCATCATCATCCTGCAAAAGCGCCAGGCACGGCTTATCAGCGGGATGAACCAGGAGCTGACAGAGGCGAACGATTTTCTTGCGGGTATCTCGCTGAAGCTCGCCAAATACCTGTCGCCCCAGGTCTACAAGAGCATCTTCAGCGGGCAGAAGGACGTGGCCATCGCCACCGAGCGCAAGAAGCTCACGATCTTCTTCTCAGACATCAAGGATTTCACGGCCATCTCGGAGCGATTGCAGCCGGAGGACCTGACGGAGCTTTTGAACGACTACTTCACGGAAATGTCGGCCATCGCGCTCCGGCATGGAGCGACCATCGACAAGTTCTTCGGTGATGCGATCCTGATCTTCTTCGGCGATCCGGAGACGAAAGGCGTGGAGGAGGACGCCCGTGCCTGCCTTCGCATGGCGGTCGACATGCAGCAGCATATGGAGCAGCTGAACGCGCTCTGGCGCAAGCGCGGCATCGAAATGCCCATGCAGGTGCGGATGGGCATCAATACCGGCTTCTGCAATGTGGGAAATTTCGGCAGCGACGACCGCATGGCCTACACGATCATCGGCGCGGAAGCGAACCTCGCTGCGCGGCTGCAAGCGATCGCGGAGCCGGGCGGCATCTGTCTGAGCTATGAAACCTATGCGCTCGTGCGGGACATGGTGCGGGCAAGGCCGCTCGAGCCAATCCTCATGAAAGGCATCAAGCGCGAAGTCGTGCCTTATGCCGTGGAGGGTCTCTTGGGAGAACTCGCGCAAAGGCCGCAGGTCATCATCGAGCACGTGACGGGCCTCGACCTCTTCCTCGATCTCGATGCGCTGAAGGGCAGCGAGGTCGAGCGGGCGAAGAAGCGCCTCAGCGAGGCTTTGGCGGCCTTGGATTCCGGATGGGAGCAGCCGCGCCGGGCGAGTTGAAGGGCTTGTGGCGCTTCAGGGGATGATGCGTTCTGAAAGGCACCGTCAATGAACGACATGCCGAACTGGCGGAGCGTTTACGATTTCTGGTTCCCGCCCGGTCTGGAGAGCACGAACCCGGAAGCCCATTGGCGCATGCTTCAATGGTGGATGGGCGGTGGCGCCAATGCGGAACTCGCGCGCTTCGCGCCTGTCGTGGCAGCAGCGAGAGCGGGCAGCCTGGAAAACTGGCTGGCTGAGCCTCGCGGGCGGCTGTCGCTGATCGTGGTCCTCGATCAGTTCACTCGCGGATTGCTCGCAGGCACGCCGGAAGCCTACGCCTCGGATGAGAAAGCGCTCAGGATCACGGAAGAGGGGTTGAGAAACGGCGATTATGAATCGCTCTCGCATCCATGGGAGAAGTTTTTCTTCCTGATGCCCATTGCCCATGCCGAGGGGGCGGATCATCGGGAGCGGATGGAGCGGATCGTCATTCTCTCGGAAGCCGCCGCGTCCGATGTGCCCGAACATTTAAGGCCTATGTTCGAGTTCTCGCTCAGCCAAGCGCGCGGCCATCGCGATGTGATCGCGCGCTTTGGCCGTTTCCCTCACCGGAACGTTGTCCTCGGACGGAGCTCGACGCCTGAGGAGGTCGAATATCTGCAGAAGGGCGATTATGTGTTCAACCGTCCGCTGCCTCGTGCGTGAGCCTATTCCGCCGCCTGCTTCGGACCATGGCCCAAGCGGCGGTTCAGCTCTTCGATGAGGTTGACCGCCGCATCCGCGATCACTGTGCCGGGCGGGAAGATGGCGGAAGCGCCAGCTTCATAAAGCGCATCGAAATCCTGCGGCGGGATCACGCCGCCGACAACGATCATGATGTCCTCGCGGCCGAATTTGGCGAGCTCCGTTTTCAGCTCGGGCACGAGCGTCAGGTGGCCCGCGGCCAGCGACGACACGCCGATGATGTGCACGTCGTTCTCGATGGCCTGACGGGCCGCTTCCGCGGGCGTGGCGAAGAGAGGGCCGATATCCACGTCGAAGCCGAGATCGGCGAAGGCGGAGGCAATGACCTTCTGACCGCGGTCGTGACCGTCCTGTCCCATCTTGGCGACGAGGATGCGCGGACGGCGGCCGTCATCGTGCTCGAATTGTTCGACGAGCTGGCGCACCTTTACAACGGAAGGAGATTCCATTCCGACCTCACGTTTGTAGACGCCCGAGATGGCCTTGATCTCAGCGCGGTGACGGCCCCAGACTTTTTCGAGCGCGTCGGAAATTTCACCCACGGTTGCCTTCACGCGAGCAGCTTTCACGGCAAGATCGAGCAGGTTGCCCTGGCCCGATGTCGCGCCCTGCGACAGAGCGTTGAGCGCCGCATCCACCTCGGCCTGCTTGCGCTCGGCTTTCAGGCGCTCGAGCTTCTCGATCTGCTGTGCGCGGACCGCCGCATTATCCACCTTCAGGATGTCGATGGAGGCCTCGTTGTCAGGGCGGAACGCATTCACGCCGATGATCTTCTGATGGCCTGAATCGATGCGCGCCTGCGTGCGGGCGGCGGCTTCCTCGATCTTCAGCTTGGGGATGCCCGCCTCGATGGCCTTTGCCATGCCGCCGAGGGCTTCCACCTCCTGAATGTGGCCCCAGGCCTTCTCGGCAAGTTCCTTCGTCAGCCGCTCCACGTAATAGGAGCCGCCCCACGGGTCGATGATGCGCGTGGTGCCGCTTTCCTGCTGCAAGAAGAGCTGCGTGTTGCGGGCGATGCGGGCGGAGAAGTCGGTGGGCAGCGCCAGCGCCTCGTCGAGGGCATTGGTGTGCAGCGATTGCGTGTGCCCCTGCGTTGCCGCCATGGCCTCGATGCAGGTGCGCGTCACGTTGTTGAACACGTCCTGTGCTGTCAGCGACCAGCCGGAGGTCTGGCTATGGGTGCGCAGCGGCAGGGACTTCTCGCTCTGCGGGTTGAAGTCTTTCACGAGCTTCGCCCAGAGAAGGCGCGCGGCGCGCATCTTGGCGACTTCCATGAAGAAGTTCATGCCGACCGCCCAGAAGAACGACAGGCGCGGCGCGAACTGGTCGACCGTCAGCCCCGCCTGGATGCCCGCGCGGATATATTCCACGCCGTCGGCGAGCGTATAGGCGAGTTCGAGATCCTGCGTCGCTCCCGCTTCCTGCATGTGGTAGCCGGAAATCGAAATGGAGTTGAATTTCGGCATGTTCGCGGAGGTATAGGCGAAGATGTCCGAGATGATGCGCATCGACCCTTTCGGTGGGTAGATATAGGTGTTGCGCACCATGAATTCCTTGAGAATGTCGTTCTGGATCGTGCCCGAGAGCTTCGCCGCCGGAACGCCCTGTTCTTCCGCAGCCACGATGTAGAGCGCGAGGATCGGCAGCACCGCGCCGTTCATGGTCATGGACACGCTCATCTGATCGAGCGGGATGCCCGCGAACAGGGTGCGCATGTCGTAGATGGAATCGATGGCGACGCCCGCCATGCCTACATCGCCCGCCACGCGCGGATGATCGGAATCGTAGCCGCGATGGGTGGCGAGGTCGAAGGCGACCGAGAGGCCCTTCTGGCCTGCTGCGAGGTTGCGCCGGTAGAAGGCGTTGGAATCCTCAGCCGTGGAGAAGCCCGCATATTGGCGCACGGTCCAGGGCTGGTTCACGTACATGGTGGGGTAGGGGCCGCGAAGATACGGCGCGACGCCTGGAAACGTATCAAGGAAGTCGATCCCGGCGCGATCCTCGGGGCCGTAAGCCCCCTTGACGGCAATGCCTTCCGGCGTGAGCCAAGGCTCACCGCCAGGTTGGGTTGCGGGCGAGGCTTTGGACGGGCTCGCCCAGGCGAGGCTCGAAAAATCCGGGATGCGTGTCATGGCCTTGAAACGGATGCCCTCATCGAACGGGAAAGGGAATGGCTTTTACCCATTCTAGGACATCCGCACCCATGAGGCTATCGGCGCATTGTCTAGGGACTAACCCCGCTTCTCGGCGTTCCATGCGCCTGAACAGGCGCGCCCGCCCGAGGTGGTCCATGTGCCGCTGCCCGTATTGCCGGAGAGCCTGCCGGTCACGTTGGCCCGATCCTGTCCGCGCGAGATGCTGGCGGAAACGGAGCCGTTGAGCCGGACCCGGCCGTTCACATCGAACTGCTCCGGTCCGCCATAGCGGGCGCGGCCGTTCTGGACGATTACGGTATAGCGATAGGCCCGGTCGCAATTGCCCTTCTCAGTGACGACCTCCACGCTCCAGCTCCCGTCGAACTTGCTTGTCTGTGCATGGGCTTCGGGCGCGAGAAAGGAAGCGGCCACTGCCGCCGCGCCGAGCCAGGACATCATACGCATCGAAAACTCCATGACCTTAGAGGCTGGAATAACGTGAGGTCCCGAGCGTGGTTCCTGGCAGCAAAAAGCCGCCGCATCGAGCCATGCGGCGGCTGGAATCCTGTGACTTGTCCGTATCAGGCGCGCTTCTGAGCCGTCCAGCGGCCCGAACAGCCGAGCATGCCCAGCTGCCATGTGCCCGAGCCCGTCTTGCCGTTCAGGCGGCCATTGGCATCGACCTTGGCGATGCTGCGGCGAATATCGAGATCGACCGCGCCGTTCGGCGCAATCTGGCCCGACACGGTGGTCGGGGAGTCGCCAGGGGCGGGGATGTAGCGGACATTGCCGTCATTGATGGCAATGGAATAGTTGTAGCTGGCGTCGCAGATGCCGGCATCCGTCACCATCTTGACGCTCCAAGTGCCGTCATGCTTGGCGGCAGGAGCAGCCATGGCGCCGCCGATCAGAGTCATGCCGAGGCCTAAGGCCACAGCCGTTCGCTTCGCAAGGATCATGAAACCGTTCTCCCTGTTCAAAGGCCGGAGAACGATTCAAAGGTTCAGGCACAAGCCTTATCGAGCGCCACGCTCAGAACCTTGAGGGTATCGCACCCGGCATAGATGAAAGTGGTGATTCCGGCGCGGGTCAGATCTTCTTCGCGATCGCCCGGTCGCCCTGCCATGTAGATGGTGGCTGATCCGGCTTCATGCAAGATTTTCGCGGCATCCTGTGCATGGGTTGCGTAAATTTCATCTGACGAGCAGATGCAGGAAAGCTGGGCTTTACTCTCGGTGAAGGCTCTGCTGAGCTTGTCGTTGCTTGAAAAGCCGTCATTCGTCACGGCTTCTATTCCGCCCGCCTCGAAAAAATTCTTGGCGAAGGTCGCGCGGGCCGTGAAGGCCGAAATCGGGCCGAGATTGGCGAGAAAGACCTTGGGACGTGCGCCTGTTCTCGCCATGTAGGCATCCGACAGATCACGCAACCGCTCGAACGGCTCCGACGCGCGGAGGGAGGGCAGGGGCTCGACCGTCACGGCGGATGGGCCGGCATCCTCTCTCGCCATGGCTGGCGCAGGCATCAGCACCGTGACATCCGCCTCATGGATATTCGGAAACTCGCTGGTGCCGGTGATAGGCTCCTTGCGGGTGGCGACGGCCTTGTCGCGCTGGGCTCGAATGGCGGCGATGCGGCTCTGAAGAGCGCCTGCCTTCAGGCTCTCGATGAGGCCGCCCTCGCGCTCGATCTCCTGGAACAGGCTCCATGCCTTCTCGCAGAGCGCATCGGTGAGCGCCTCGAAGCCGCCCGCGCCTGCGGCAGGGTCGGCCACGCGCCAGAGGTTCGATTCTTCGAGCAGGATCAACTGCGTGTTGCGCGCAACACGGCGGGCGAATGCGTCTGGCAGGCCGAGCGCCGCCGTGAAGGGCAGCACAGTGACAGCATCCGCGCCGCCGATCCCTGCGGAGAAGGTCGCAACGGTCGCGCGCAGCATGTTCACCCACGGATCGCGCTTCGTCGTCATGCGCCACGCGGTTTCCGCATGAAGGCGAATGGGTTCGGGCTTGAGACCGCAGGCCTGCTCCACCTGCGCCCAAAGACGGCGCAACGCACGGAATTTCGCGACGGTGAGAAACTCGTCCGCATCCGCGACGAGCAGGAAGGACAGTGCCTTTCGCGCGGCATCAATGGAATGGCCCTGCGCCTCGAGAGCGCGCAGATAGCCCAAGCCCGTGGCGAGAACGGCGGCCAGTTCCTGGGCCTCGCTTGCGCCGGCCTCATGATAGGCGCGTCCATCGGCGATGAAGGCACGGCCGTTGAAGCCCTTCCCGGTCAGGCTCGCCAGCATCGCGCCCATGCGCGCCGAAACCTCGTCCCACGCGACTGAGAGACTGCCCAGGGAGCCGAGCCCGCCGATGGGATCCATGCCGAGATCCAGCGACAGGTCGGAGAGCTTGTGCCCGCGCTTTTCCGCGAGTTCGATCAGGCGTTCGGCCATGACGCGGCCCTTGCCGCCCGCATCGAGACGCAGATGGATCAGGTCGAGCATCACGCCCGAAAGTGCTTTATCGAGGTCCTCGACCGTATCCGCTTTGACCCCGAAACCACGCGCAGCAGGAGCTCGGCTCGTGACCAGCGTCAGCGCATCGGCTCCGCCTTCGAGATCGATGCTGGCAAGCTCATTGGCCATGGCCGGATCGGGATGGTCCACCCGCTGCGACACGCGCCAGCGCCCGGCCTTTTTTCGCGCGATCAGGCTTGCCCCTTCCGCCTTCGGATAAAGCGGCTGGATCTCGATCCCGTCATGGGTCCGGCCCACGAGTTTCTTGGAGAAATCCGCGCCCTTGAGCACAGCTTCGACCCGCTTGAGCCATTGCTCACGGGTGGCTTGCGGGAAATCGGCGGCAAGAGAGAGGTCGTCCATGGGGAACCCCGACTGGATGAGACAACGTGAATTGCGCCGGACCATACCGGGTCGGAGAGAGTGTGGGAATGCCCCAAAGGGTGTGGCTATCGGTCTGCGAGATCATTCCGGACGGCTTAAGCCGATCCGGAACGTCTTCAGAATGAGGCGTCATTCTCGTCATGCGATCCCGGGTTCTGCCGCGCAGCCCCGGGATGACGTTGCTCAATGATCTCAAACGAACTGCGACAGGCCGGGGATCGAGCCTATGATGGTGCCCATCGTGTCCTCGCCGGCCTTCTCGCGGCCATAGGCGAAGAGTTCCTTGCCCAGCGGCTGCATCTGGCCCATCGACACGCCGATGCCCATGAGCTGACCGCCAAGAGCCATCACGCCGCCGCCCATGGAGCCGACCATGCCCATGAGGCCGCCGCTGGCTCCGGTCTTGGATTGCTCGATGGCGTCCATGGCACCAGGCAGAGCCTCGATGAGCTTGTTCACCTCGGCCTGCGGGCCCTCCTTCTGGAGGTAGCCGAGAATAAGGCCGATGGCCTTGCGGGCCGTGTCCTGATCGAGACCGGTCTTCTGCGTCACGCGGGCGAGGAGCTCGTCCATATGATTCTCCTGAGCGGGGTTGATATGATGGTTTAGCTCTAAACTAATTAGCTGCGAAACCTCAAACGAAAAGTCCGTCGCATCGTGCAAAAGGGTGGGAAGGTTCCCGAGGCACGATGCTTCAGAGTGGAAACTGGCAACGCATCTTCTAAGATCCCTAAAAGGAATCTGGAGACAGGCACAATGCTCGTAGACGGGAAGATCTTCATCGGCAAAAGCACCAAGCCGGAATATCTGGACTTGCGGCTCGCCAATCGTCACGGCCTCGTCACGGGCGCAACAGGTACAGGCAAGACTGTTTCATTGCAGGTGTTGGCGGAAGGTTTCTCCAATGCGGGCGTTCCGGTTTTCGCGGCCGACATCAAGGGCGATCTTTCAGGCATGGCGGCACCTGGCAACGGCAAGGAGCCTCTGGTCAAGCGCGCGCAGGAAATCGGCATCGAATACAGGCCGGATCAATTCCCCGTCGTGTTCTGGGACATCTTCGGCGAGCAGGGGCACCGCGTGCGGGCGACGATCTCCGAGATGGGGCCCCTGCTGCTTTCGCGCCTGCTCGATCTCAACGACACGCAGGAGGGCGTGCTCAATATAGCCTTCCGCGTCGCGGATGAGCAGGGGCTCCTGCTGCTCGACCTGAAGGATCTGCGCGCTCTGCTGCAGCTCATCTCGGATAATGCGAGCGAGCTCACCACCACTTACGGCAACGTGTCGAAGGCGACCATCGGCACGATCCAGCGGCAATTGCTGGTACTGGAAAACCAGCAGGGCGACGAGTTTCTCGGCGAGCCCGCCCTCGACATCAAGGATCTGATGCGCACCGACCGCGACGGGCGCGGCGTCGTGAACATCCTGGCTGCGGACAAGCTCATGAGCAATCCGCGCCTCTACGCCACTTTCCTGCTGTGGCTCATGTCGGAGCTGTTCGAGGAGCTGCCGGAGGTGGGCGACCTCGATCAGCCCAAGCTCGTCTTCTTCTTCGACGAGGCGCATCTGTTGTTCAACGATGCACCGAAAGCTCTCGTCGAGACCGTGGAGCGCGTGGTGCGCCTCATCCGCTCGAAAGGCGTCGGCGTCTATTTCATCACGCAGAACCCGGTCGACATTCCGGAGACGGTGCTGGCCCAGCTCGGCAACCGCGTGCAGCATGCGCTGCGCGCCTATACGCCGCGCGAGCAGAAGGCGGTGCGCGTGGCCGCGCAAACCTTCCGGCAGAACCCGGCCTTCGATACGGAAAAGGCCATCACGGAACTGGGCGTCGGCGAGGCGCTGGTTTCGATGCTCGAAGGCAAGGGCGCGCCCTCCATGGTCGAGCGCACGTTGATCGCGCCGCCCATGGCGCAGGTCGGGCCTATCGAGTTGGGCGAGCGGCAGCGGGTCCTCAACGCAAGCCCCATGAAGGGCAAATACGATCAGGCCATCGACCCGGAATCCGCATACGAGATGCTCGCCAAACGCGCCGAGCAGGCAGCCGCCGACGCCAAGGCGGCGGAGGGCGGTGGCGGCATTCTCGACATGATCGGCGGCCTCTTCGGCACCAAGGGACCGCAGCGCAAAGGCTCGATGACGGTGGGCCAGAAGGTCGTGAGAGAAGTCACGCGCACGGTGGTCAACCAGACGGTGGGCAACATCGCCGCCGAAATCGGCAAATCCATCGGCGGCCGCCAGGGCGGCTCCATCGGCCGCGCCATCGTGCGAGGGACGCTGGGGGGATTGTTGAGGCGGTGAAAACTATTCTTCGTCGCAGACTTTGAAGCGGAGGAACTGGCCGAAATCCTCCGCTTCGATCTCAAGGCGGTCGCCGGCTTGAGATGTGGGATGCCAGATCACCACCGGACATTCGCCATCGGCACGGCGCTGTGAAAAGTCGATGCAGCTGAGCGAGCCGTCGCCGAGTTCATAAACGACGAAGAGGTGGTGTGGGAAATCCCACTCCTGCCGCTAGCTCAGCGTGTACCAGACAGCATTTGGAATGCTGGTTCCATCCAGGCCGTTGCGGGTGATGCCATAGAATTCCTGGCCTCGAATATCGCCGCACCCATAGCGCAAAAGGAAGTCGCGATAGGTTGGGGGAAACCTGTAGTCGATGCGCTCTTCCGCAAGGGCAATCACGTCTTCGCCGCGAGGACCTGAGAAGTCGCCTTCACCTGACCGATCGATCTCCACGCACGCGGCCAAAAAGTCGGTGTAGCTCATCATTGCCTCTGTTTAGGGCTCGGGAAGATTGGGGCGCTTGATCGGTAGCATAGGGAAATGAAATAACAAATTCAGAGTAGCGCTTGCAGTGTCCCCCTCTTAGGAGCACCTTGCCACCCAACCGGATAGATTCTTCAACCTAAAGAAAACGCCATGTCCCAGCTCGACCAAGTCCTTTCCAAGATCGATGCCGATCTCGACGCCTCCCTGGAGCGCCTGTTCCAGTGGCTGAAGATGCCTTCGATCTCCACCGATCCCGCCTACAAGGACGATTGCCGCAAGGCAGGCCAGTGGCTCGTGGACGATCTGAAGTCCATCGGCATCGAGGCTTCCTTGCGCGAGACCGGCGGTCATCCCGCCGTGGTGGCCCATGCCAAAGGCGAGGCGAAGCCGCATGTGCTGTTCTATGGGCATTACGACGTGCAGCCGGTCGATCCGCTGGAATTGTGGGAGACCCCTCCCTTCGAGCCGCGCATCATCACGCTGCCCGATGGCCGCAAGGCCATCAGCGCCCGCGGCTCCTCCGACGACAAGGGCCAGGTGATGACCTTCGTGGAAGCCTGCCGCGCCTTCAAGGCAGTGACGGGATCGCTTCCGATCAACATCACCTTCCTCATCGAAGGCGCGGAGGAGGACGGCTCCAAGTTTCTTCCTGAATTCATTGAGGCCAACAAGAGCGAGCTGAAGGCCGATGTGGCGCTCGTCTGCGACACCGGCATGTGGGATCAGGACACGCCAGCTATTACCTCGTCCTTGCGCGGCATGGTCTATGAGGAAGTGATCGTGCGCTGCGCGGACCGCGATCTGCACTCGGGCATGTTCGGTGGTGCCGCCCGCAATCCGATCCATGTGCTGTCGAAGATCATCGCAGATATTCACGATGCGGATGGCCGCATCACGATTCCGGGCTTCTACGAGGGCGTGCCTGAGATCCCGACGCAAATTCTGGAACAGTGGAAAGGGCTGGGGCTGACGGAGGAGACTTTCCTCGGTCCGATCGGCCTGAAGCATTCCGCCGGCGAGAAGGACCGGATGCTTATCGAGCAGGTCCAGTCACGTCCCACCTGCGACGTGAACGGCATCATCGGCGGCTATACGGGCGAGGGCACCAAGACCGTGATCGCGGCGGAAGCGCGCTGCAAGATCTCGTTCCGCCTCGTGGGCGATCAGGACCCTGCGAAGATCTCCGAAAACTTCCAGGCTTTCGTGCGTGCGCGCATTCCCGCCGATTGCTCGGTGGAGTTCATCAAGCACAAGGGCACGCGGGCCCTCGCGTTGCCGCATGACTTCCCGGCGCTTACGGTGGCGAAGTCCGCTCTTCACGACGAATGGAAGAAGGATACCGTCGTCATCGGATCGGGCGGCTCGATCCCGGTTGGTGGCGATTTCAAGCGCATCCTCGGCCTCGACACACTCTTCGTCGGCTTCGGCCTCGATGACGACCGCATCCATTCGCCGAATGAGAAATACGACCTCAAGAGCTTCCACAAGGGCATGCGCTCCTGGGTCCGCATTCTCGCGGCGCTGGCGAAGTAAGAAGCAGTCGGCTTATCGGAACGATCGGGC
>JAEXGT010000026.1 GCA_023450615.1 Pseudomonadota bacterium
CGCCGCTTAAACCGGGCGGGGGTTTCTCGGGAACGGGCGGGCTGCAACGGCAGCCCGCCTTTTCGCGTTGAGCCTCACGGGAAAGGGAAGGCCCGCTATTCGGATTGCTTCTTGTCCTGTTTCCGAGAATGAAGCACATTCGGCCTGAGCCCGCGCTGCCGTCACAGGCGCGCGGCCGAGGAGAAAGAACCCGTGAAGCCGTCGAATTCGAGCGAACTCAAGCAGGTACTGGCCAAGGCGATCTACACGCTGCCGACGCCCGCCGATCTGAAGCTCGTGGCGCAGCGGTTCGTCGATCATGCGGTCGAGCCGCGCCTGTCGGGCTCCGATGTGATCGCCCTCGTGCAGGATCTCGGTTATTCCGACCTCGACAGCTTCTGCCGCGACGTCGGCCTGCCCGATCACATCATCGACCGGTGGAAGCGCTTTGGCATCTCGGCGGAGATGGGACAGATCTTCGCCTTCCTGGCCCTGCAGCGCCGGCGCGTGCGCGATGCGGTGGACGAGTTCGAGGCCACGCGGCATGTGGGCCTCGACGAGTTCTTCCGCGACCGCGGGCTGATCTGAAGCGCCCTCAGTCTTCGCCGAGGAGCGTGGCCGCCGTTTCGCTGTCGGTGATCAGCACCTGGACCGAGACGGCCTTCAGCGCCGCGCGGATCGCATCGACCTTTTTCCTGCCGCCCGCCGCGAGCACCACATTGGGAATCCGGCTGACCGCATCGAGGCCGATGGCCATGACCCGGCGGTTGATGTCGTGGTCCACGAGCTGCCCGTCCGACGTCACGAAGAAGCAGAGAAGATTGGCTACGGCTCCCTGCTTGCGCAGAGGCTCGATGAGGTCGCGCGGGACGATGCCGTGCCGGAACACGGTGGCTTCCGGCGAGACGTCGCCGACCGTCAGAAGGGCGATGTCCGCGCTCTCGGCCCGCGCCCGGGCGAATTGCAGGGTCGGCTGCGCCCAGAGCCGGTCGCGCAGTTCCGAATCGTCCACGATTACCGGGGCGGTGATCTGGTAGCTGTCCGCGCCGAGGGCTTCCGCCACCTTCACGGCGACGATGGACGGGTTGATCCATTGCGAGTGGGGCAGGCTGCCGACAAGGGCGGCGACCGTCGCATCCTTGAGCTGGCGGCGCGGCAGGAAGGCCAGGCTGGCATAGAGGGTCGCACCGCCGCCGATGGCGAGAGTCGCGCCATCCTCCATCTGCCCGGCCACATAGGATGCGACCGCGTGGCCGATGGCCTTTTCGAGGCTTCCTTCATCGCTCGGCGTCGGCACGACGACGGCGGTGGAAAGGCCCCAACGCTTTTCGAGCTCCCGTTCCAGGCGAATCTGCCCGGCGGTCGGCGTGTTGATGGTCGTCGTGACGATGCCGTCCTCAATGCAGGAGGCGAGGGTGCGCATGACCTTGACCCGGGTGACGCCGAGTTTCTCGGCGATCTGTTCCTGGGTGAAGCCCTCGACGTAATAGAGCCAGGCGGTTTTGACGGCGAGGTCGGAGGATGAGAGCGGCACCCGGGTCTCTTCACCCTTCTTCTTCGATGCTGACATCCTCTGCGCTCCTCCAATAATTCGCTATAATGTTTCCGTCTTACTTGCGAAAACAGGCGATTCTGCGAAGTTTTGTTCATTTGTTATTGACACTGAACAAATGCACAATATCGTTCTTCCCTAATGTCATCAATCGGTGACATCGCAATGAATAAGAAAAGCGGATCGACGGGGCACTCACGCCTCGGCGGTATTCTGTAACATCTGGAGGAAGCCATGATTCAAGCTTTGAAAAGCCTGCGACTTGCACCTTTGGCCTTGGCGGCGAGCCTTCTCGGCACCGCGGCCCATGCCGAAACCCTGATGCTCTATACCTCCCAGCCGGAGGCGGATGCTTCGAAGACCATCGAGGAATTCCGCAAGGTTAATCCTGGCATCAACGTCCAGGTCTATCGCTCCGGCACCAGCGACATTCTCAGCAAGCTCGCCGCAGAGTTCGCCGCCGGCGCTCCGCAGCCCGACATTCTGTTCATCGCCGATGCGGTGAGCATGGAGCTTCTGAAGAAGGACGGACGTCTCGCCGCCTACAAGGAAGCCAAGACCGAAGGCTTCCCGGCCGAGAGCTTCGATGCCGACAAGACCTATTTCGGCAGCAAGCTGATCACCACCGGCATCGCCTACAACACGGGCGCCGCCGAGAAGCCGAAGCATTGGTCCGACCTGACCGGCTCCGCCTACAAGGGCATGCTCGTCATGCCGAGCCCGCTCTATTCGGGCGCCGCCGCCTATCAGCTCTCGGGCTTCGCCGCGAAGCCGGAACTGGGCTGGGGCTATTTCGAGAAGCTGAAGGCCAACGACACCATCGCGGTTCGCGGCAACGGCGCAGTGCTGAAATCCGTGGCGAGCGGCGAGAAGCCCTACGGCATCCTCGTCGACTTCATGGCGCTCAACGCCAAGGCCAAGGGCTCGCCCATCGAGTTCGTGTTCCCCGAGGAAGGCGTCCCCGCCGTGACCGAGCCGGTGGCCATTATGTCTACCGCCAAGAACCCCGCCGCTGCGAAGAAGTTCATCGACTTCATCCTGTCGGATGCAGGCCAGAAGCTCGCGCTGTCCCAGGGCTACCTGCCCGCCAAGGAGAGCGTCGGCCGTCCGTCGTGGCTGCCCGCTGACGCCAAGATCAAGATCATGCCGATCGACATCAAGGCCGTTCTCGAGCGCACCGAGGACGACAAGAGCAAATTCTCGAAGCTGTTCGGCGGCTAAGGAGCTCATTCGATGGCCGTATCGATCAGTCGCGTCCGGGATTCCTCCGACTTCAACATGCCGGCTCCCGCCAAAAGGGGCCTGCCGTCGGAAAAGATTCTGACAGGTCTTGTCGTCGCAATCGTCGTCATCCTGTCGATTCTTCCCATGCTTCGCCTGGTGCAGGAAATTCTTGCGCCCGGCGGGCGACTGTCGCTTGCGGCCGTCGAGGCCGGGTTGTCGAATCCATCCACATGGACCGCAACCTGGAACTCACTCGTGGTCGGTTTCGGAGGCACCATTCTCGCGGTGCTCTTCGGAACCGCCGTCGCGGTTCTCGTCTCTCTCACCGACGTTCGCGGACGCAGCGCCTTCGTGCTCTGCTTCGTGACGCCGCTGATGATCGCCCCGCAGGTCACGGCGCTCGCATGGCTTCAGCTCTTCGGGCCCGCAAGCCCGCTGCTGAAACTGATCGGCATGGCTCCGCCGCTGGGCACCCGCAATCCGCTCTATTCCCCGCAGGGCATCATTCTGCTGCTCGGCATTCAATATGGGCCGCTCGTGTTCCTCATGGTGCGCGCGGGCCTGCGCAAGCTGCCGCGTGAGCTGGTGGAAGCGGGCCTCGCGGGCGGCGCAGGCCGCTGGACGGTTCTGCGCACCATCGTTCTGCCGTTGATGACGCCATCCATCATCGGCGCATCCGCTCTCGTCTTCGTGTCCTGCGTCGGCAATTTCGGCATTCCGGCCTTCCTGGGCATCCCGGCGAACTATCTCGTTCTGCCGACTCTCATCTATCAACGCCTCGCGGGCGCCGGTCCTTCCGTGCTGGCGGAAGTGGCGTTCCTTTCCGTGCTGATCGGCGCCATCGCCATGGCCGGCATCGTCGCGCAGGACATCATCAGCCGCCGCCGCGATTACCGGATCTCGACCACGTCGCTTCCCGTCGAGCCCTTCGAGCTCGGGCGCTATCGCGTGCTCGCGGAAACGATCATGTGGCTGATCGTCTGCGCCATTCTCGTGATGCCGCTCCTGGGACTGTTCCTGACGTCGCTGGTGCCGGGCTATGGCATTCCGCTGTCGCTCAAGACCGCGACGCTGTCGAACTACTCCTTCGTGCTGTTCGATCACGCGGCCGCCAAGAGCGCGTTCCTCAACAGCTCGGTGCTCTCCGTTACCGCTGCGGTCTTCGCCGTTCTGGTCGCGGTCCCGCTCGGCTATTTCATCGCCTGGCGCATGTCATGGTGGACCAAGATCCTGAACCTCACCGTGGAGCTGCCCTATGCGCTGCCGGGCGTGGTGCTGGCGATCGCGGCGCTGCTCATGTTCCTCAAGCCGATTCCGCTGATCGACCTGCAGATCTACAACACGGTCTGGATCATCCTGTACGCCTATCTCGCGCGCTTCATGGTCCTCGCCCTGCGTCCGACGGTGAGCGGGTTCCACCAGATCGACCGCTCGCTGGAGGAAGCCGCGCAGGTGGCGGGCGCCGGCTTCATGATGCGCCTGCGCACGATCATCTTCCCGCTCGTCGCGCCCGTGGCGGTGGCCGGCGGCCTGCTGATCTTCATGACGGCGCTCAGCGAGCTGACCGTGTCCGCGCTGCTGTGGTCCTCGGGATCCGAGACCATCGGCGTCGTGATCTTCTCCTTCGAACAGGGCGGCGATTCCAGCTACGCGGCCGCGGTCTCGATGATGACCGTGGCGCTCACCTTCCTGGTGATGCTCGCCTCCAATTTCCTTGCACCTCATTTGCCGAACGGAGTCCTCCCATGGCGGGATTAACCATCGACCAGGTCACCAAGCGCTTCGGCGAGCACGAGGCACTCTCCAATGTGTCCATCGATGTTGCCGACGGAGAGTTCCTGGCGGTTCTCGGTCCGTCCGGATGCGGCAAGACCACCCTGCTGCGCATGGTGGCCGGTTTCGAGAAGGTCTCGGGCGGGCGCATCGTCATCGGCGGGCAGACCATGTCGTCCGCCGAGCACAGCCTTCCGCCCGAGAAGCGCAAGGTCGGCATCGTGTTCCAGAACTATGCCCTGTGGCCGCACATGACCGTTGCCGAGAATGTCGGCTACAGCCTGAAGGTGGCGAAGGTCGGCCGCGCCGAGCGCGACCGGCGCGTGGCCGAGGCCCTGTCGCTCGTCAATCTCAACGGATACGGCGACCGGCGTCCGGCGAATCTCTCCGGCGGCCAGCGCCAGCGCGTCGCGCTTGCGCGCTGCCTCGTCTCCGCGCCGTCGCTGGTTCTCTTCGACGAGCCGCTCGCCAATCTCGACGTGCACCTGCGCGCGTCGATGGAGGACGAGTTCGCCGACTTCCATAAGCGCACCGGCACGACCATCGTCTACATCACGCACGATCAGGCCGAGGCCATGGCGCTCGCCGACCGCATCGCCGTCATGGACAAGGGCCGCCTCGCGCAGCTTGCGCCGCCGCGCGAGCTCTATCGCGAGCCCGCGAACGAGATGGTCGCGTCCTTCATCTCGCAGGGCATCATCCTGCCCGCGGATGTGCTGACGCCTGCGGATGCCGGACATTGCCGCGTGCGCGTGCTGGGTCAGGAGCTGGTGGTCCGCTGCCGTCCCGACGAGCGTCCGCGCGCCGGAGCGAAGTTGTGCTGCCGCTCGCCCGAACTGGAGACCGTCGGCCCGAACGAGGAGGGCATCCCGGTCGCCATCAAGCGCGTCGTCTATCAGGGCGGCAGCGCCCGGGTGGAGCTGTCGCCGGTGGAGCGTCCCGATCTCAACCTGCATCTCGAGCAGGCCGATCCGGTGACGCTCGAAGCAGGCGTGGAAGCACGCGTGCGCATCAAGAGCGGCTGGGTCATTCCGGAGGCGGGGAGCGCCTCATGATCCAGGTCGATCTCCACGGCGGCTTCGGCGAGAAGGGACGCACGAGCGTCGCGCTCCGTTCCGCCACCAGCCATATCCTGCTCGATGTGGGCATCAAGGTCGGCGCCTCCGGGCGCGAATATTACCCGGCCATCGAGAAGGACATCGAAACCATCGATGCCCTGCTCCTGTCCCATGCCCATGAGGATCATGTCGGCGCGCTGTCCTGGCTTCTGGCCAAGGGCTATCGCGGCCCGATCTACATGACCGAGGAAACCCGCGACGAAGCCCCGGCCACGCTCGCGCATTATGCGGATCCGGACGAGCTGGCGCGGTTCCCCTTCCCGCAGGACCAGGTCGAGCTGTTCAGGCCCGGCGACACCCTCACCATCGGCGATTTCACCATCCGCACGGGTCGCTCCGGGCATGTGGTCGGCGGTGTGTGGTTCGCGGTCGAGAACAGGCAGGCCAATGTGGTATATTCTGCCGATATTCTGCCAGACAGCCGCGTGTTTGTGATGGACCCGCTGCCGCCCTGCGATCTCCTGATCCTCGATGCGTCCTACGGCGCCGATCCGGTCTCCGGCGGCGCCCGCGCCGATGCCATCGCCACCTGGATCGCCGAGCATCCGAAGGGCTGCCTGCTGCCGACGCCCTTGTTCGGCCGCTCCCTCGAGCTTCTGGCCGTCATGCCGAAGCGTTTCGCCATCCACGCCAGCATGCGCCAGGCCTTCATGAGCCAGATCGCTGCGACGGAAGCCCTTTATCCGAAGGCGGTGGAGCGGCTGAAGCAGCAGCTCGCCATCGCCATCGACTGGCACGACGGCGAGCCTCTGCCCGATTGCCCGCTGCTGGCCGATGACGGCATGGGAACGGCAGGGCCTTCCGCAACCCTGATCCCGCTTGCCGATGCAAGCAACTACCCCGTTCTGCTCACGGGCCATCTTCCCGCCTCCTCGCCCGGCGATCTTCTCCATCGCGCGGGGCGCGCGGACTGGATCCGCATGCCGACGCATCCGACCCTGTCGGGCAACCTGGAAATCTGGCGCAGGTGCGGGGAGCCGCAGGTTCTCGGTCATTCCTGCACGCCGTCCATGCTCGAAGAGCTGAAGCCTCACATTCCGGCCCTGCACATGGACGCGCGCACCGGCCAGAGCCTGACCCTTGTCGAAGGAAAAATCGTATGAGAATCCTCGTCTGCAACGATGATGGCGTCGACGCGCCGGGCATCGCCTTTCTCGCCGAGGTCGCTCGCACGCTCTCCGACGACGTCTGGGTGGTCGCCCCCGACGGCAAGCGCACCGCCGGCAGCTCGGCGCTGACGATTGCGCGCCCGCTGACCATGAAGCGTTTGGACGAGCGGCGTTATTCCTGTTCCGGCACGCCCGCCGACAGCGTCGTGACGGCCATGACCTGGCTCTTCAAGGACGGCAAGCGTCCGGATCTGGTTCTGTCCGGCGTGAATGACGGACGCAATGTGGCGGAGGACCTCGCTTATTCGGGCACCCTCGGCATTGCCCGCGAGGCGACCTTCTGGGGCATTCCCGCCATCGGCTTCTCCCGCGTCAAGAATCCCCGGATCACTGAGCAGGACGTGCCGTGGCTGTCAGGCCTGATCCGCAGGCTCTGGCAGAACCGCGAAGCCTGGGCGACGGAAGGGCATTTCCTGAGCATCAACCTCCCCACGGACCTTCCGGCTCCGATCCTTCAGCCGAAGATCGGCCGGGACAAGATCGGCAATTCCGCCGAGGTGGTTTCGTCCGAGGGCGATACGACCGTGATCGTGGTTCCGCGCGGCAGACCTCACAGCACCGCGCCCGGGGACGACAACGAGGCCATCGACAGCGGCCATGTCACCATCAATCGCCTGAACTGGTTCGGTGAGACACCCCTGAAGGCGGATCTTTTGGCAACGCTTTCCGTTGCGTCAATCGAGCCGGTTTCCGAACAGGCCTAGCCGGGGCAGGCAGCCGGCGGGGCTCGAATCCGGCTGCGGCGGGGCCTCTTTGAGGGCGCGGCAGAGATATTTTGTTCGCATCTGCCCTCAAAGGACTTGCAATCGGAGAGGCATTCGCACTCTATCGGTTCATTAAGTCGGCAAAACAAATCAGGCACAGGAAGAAATGGACGCTACCCGGACACTCATTCAGATGATTGGCAGTGTCGCCCTGCTCCTATGGGGCGTGCGCATGGTGCGCACCGGAGTGACGCAGGCCCTCGGCGCTCAGCTGCGCCGGATGGTGGCGGTTTCGTCCAGCAACCGGATCTCCGCCTTCATCACCGGCATGTTCGCGACCACGCTGCTGCAATCGAGCACGGCCATGGCGCTGATCATCGGCTCCTTTGCCGGGCGGGGGCTCATCGGGCTCTCCGCCGCGCTTGCGGTCATGCTCGGCGCGGATGTGGGCTCCACGCTCGCGGCGCAGCTTCTGGCCTTCGACATCAAATGGTTCTGGGCGGTCCTGGTGGCCGGCGGCTACGTGCTCTACAGCAGCCGCGAGAGCGCCGTGGGCGCGGCCCGCGCCATCATCGGCCTCGGCTTCCTTCTCCTTGCCTTGCAGGAACTGAGCATCGCGGCGGCGGCCTTGCGCGAGGCGCCCACGATGCGCGTGGTGCTCGGCGCAGTGGGCGGCGAGCCTCTCATCGCGCTCGGCATCGCGGCGCTGCTGACCTGAGCGGCCCATTCGAGCCTTGCCATCGTCCTGTTCGTAATGTCGCTGGCCGGCGGCGGCGTCATTCCCGTTCCGGTGGCGCTGATCCTCGTGCTCGGCGCGAATATCGGCGGCGCCTTCGCTCCCTGGGTCGCGCTCTCCGGCTCTCCGCCAGCGGCGCGTCGAGTGCCTCTGGGCAACCTTCTCATGCGCGGCGTGATCGGTCTTGCCGCCATTCCGTTCGTCGGCGTCATCGCCGATGAAATGGCGCTGCTGATGCAGGACCCGGCCCGCAACGTGGTCATCTTCCACACTGCCTTCAACCTCGTCGTGGCGCTGGTGGGGCTTCCGCTTGTCGGCGTCATCGCCAACCTGCTGCAGCGCTGGGGCAACGAGCCCGAAGGCTCCATGGACGAAGGCCAGCCGCGCCATCTGGAAAAGAGCGTGCTCGACACGCCGTCCGAGGCTCTGGCCTGCGCCCTGCGCGAATCCCTGCGCATGGGCGATCTGGTCACCTCCATGCTGCAGAATGCGATGGCAGCCATCGAGGGCAACGACCAGAAGCTGGTGAAGGACATCGAAAAGGCGGACGACACGGTCGACCGCCTGCACGAGGCTATCAAGCTCTATCTCGTCGAGGCCTCGAAAGCGCCGATGACGGAAGAGGAAAGCCGCCGACTTCTGGAGATCCTGACCTTCACGACCAATCTCGAGCATATCGGCGACATCATCGACAAGAACCTCGTGGAGCTTGCCGCCAAGAAGGTGCGGCGCCAGCTCTCCTTCTCCGCCGAGGGGCTGGAGGAAATCCGCGCCTTCCATGCGCGCGTCATCGAGACCATGCGTCTTGCCGCCAACGTGTTCGCCACCCGCGATGTGGGCCTGGCCCGCAGGCTCTTTGCCGACAAGAGCGCTATGCGCACCGCCGAGCGCAACGCCGCCGAGAGCCACTTCGTGCGCCTGAAGGACGGCAGGCCCGAATCCATCGAGACGAGCTCGATCCATATCGACATCATTCGTGACCTGAAGCGCATCCACGGCCACCTGACCGCCACGGCCTACCCGCTGCTGGAGGCGCAAGGCGATCTCGCGGAATCGCGGCTCAAGCAGAAAAGCGTTCAGGAAAAGCGGGACGATCTGTCCGTGTCGGCAGGCGGACGCGCTTAAAGCAAAACCATCTCGGAAAACGAAAATGCCCGGCGCGTGCGCCGGGCATTTTGCTTTGTTCGGTGTCGGTCGCCTATCCGAGACGGGCGAGCTCCGCCGCCAGTCGGCCGATGGCGTGCCGCTGCTCGATCTGCGGCATGTGACCGGTGGCCGGGAACAGGTGAACGGCGACATTGCCCGGCAGGCCTGCTGCATGGCGAGACGGGATGATCCGGTCCTCCGTGCCGTAGACCACCTTCACCGGCCAGTCGAAGTTTTCGAGCAGGTGGCGGATGCTGAAGGATTGCGTGCCGTCCGGGAACAGGCTGGCTGCGACCTGCGCCTGCGATTGCGTCAGCTCATCCGTGCGGGCGCGCAGAGTCGCGCTGACGAAGGATGCGCCCAGGCTGCTTTCGTCGAAAGCGAGTTCGCGAACCCAGGGAGCAAGGCTCGCCTCGCTCGTAGCGCGCAGGAAGCCGGAGATGAAGGCGCCGTTCATGTCGGGGCCGAGACCGGCGGGCGACAACAGCATCAGCGAGCGGATATCGAGCTGCGACTGAGCCGCGACATTCGCTGCAACCGCAGCGCCGAGCGAATGCCCGATCAGATGCAGGCTCTCGACGCCTTCGCTCTGGAGCGTGCCGATGACCGAAGCCGCCAGATCGTCGAGCGTGCTCTCACCGGAAAGCGGCGAGCGCCCATGTCCCGGCAGGTCGATGCCGAGGATCGAACGATCCGCAGGCATGGAGGACAGGAGGGGACGCCAGCTGTTCAGGTCCGAGCCGAAGCCGTGGATGAGCACGATCGGCGTGCCCGTCCCCTGGCGCAGCCAGACGCGGTTCAGTGCGCCCGCTTCGCGCGAGGCGGATGTCGTTGCCGGCACTCGGCACGCAGAACGCGCAGCCGGACGCGCCTCGACGGATGCGCTCTTGGTGCTGGCATATTCCAGCACGTCGCTGTGCTGAATCCGCCCGCGCGGGCCGGAGCCGCGCAGCTGGCTCAGCTCGATTCCCTGCTCACGCGCCAGACGGCGGGCCAGCGGAGTGGCGCGAACGCCCTGAGAGCCGCCAGCGGCAGGCTCCTGCGCTTGTAGGGCAGGGGACGATGCGGGCGGCGTTGCCGGAGCCGAATAGGAAGGCTCGGCAGGCGCGTCCGTTGCGGTGGGAATGTCGATGGGTGCACCGGGTGCGGCCTCAACCGGGCCGCCGGAAGCCTGGGCGGCAGGAACCGTGTAGGCCTCGTTCTCGCCGTAGATCATGGCGACCACGCTGCCGACCGGCACTTCCTTGCCTTCCTCGCTCGTCACATCCCGGAGGATGCCGGAAACGGGAGCCTCGATCTCCATCGCGGCTTTGTCGGTTTCGATCTCGAAGATCACCTGGCCCTTTTCGACCTTGGCGTTCTCCTTCACGAACCACTTGGAGACTTTGCCGGTCGCCATATCCATGTCGACACGCGGCAGGATCACCTCAGTCGGCATGTCTTAGGCCTCCTTGCGAACGAGCTTGCGTGCGGCGGCAACGATATCGGGAACCTGCGGCACGGCGGCTTTCTCAAGGTCCGGATTGTAGGGAAGCGGCGATTCCGCACCGCCCAGACGCATCACGGGGGCGTCGAGGTAGTCGAACGCCTCGCTCTCGGCGATAGCGGCGCTGATTTCCGCGCCGATGCCCAGCGTCTTCACGCCCTCATAGACGCAGAGAAGACGCGAGGTCTTCTTCACGCTCTCGATGATGGCGGGCGTGTCCATGGGGCGCAGCGAGCGCAGATCGATCACTTCCACATCGATGCCTTCTTCGGCGAGCTGTGCCGCCGCATCGAGGGACTTGTGTACCATGATCGCGGTCGCGACGATGGTGAGGTCGCGGCCCTGGCGGCGTGTTTCGGCCTTGCCGATCGGCACCGTGTAGTAGCCCTCGGGCACCGGGCCCTTCATCTTGTAGAGCAGCTTGTGCTCGAAGATCATCACGGGGTCGGGATCCGCCACGGCTGCGAGCAGCATGCCCTTGGCATCGTGCGGCGTGGAAGGTTGAAGAACCTTCAGGCCGGGCACATGCGCAAGCCAGGCCTCCAGGCTTTGGCTGTGCTGGGCCGCGGCGCCGGTGCCGGAGCCTGCGGGAAAGCGCATCACGAGCGGCACCGAGACATTGCCGCCGAGCATGTAGCGGATCTTGGCGGCCTGGTTCACGATCTGCTCCATGGCGAGCGTCGCGAAATCCGAGAACTGGAATTCGAAGATCGGGCGCATGCCGGTCAGCGCTGCGCCGACCGCGACGCCTGCGCCGCCGAGTTCGGAAATCGGAGTGTCCATCACCCGGTCCTCGCCGAAGCGATGGACTAAGTCGCCGGTCACCTGAAACGCGCCGCCATAGACGCCGATGTCTTCGCCCATGAGGAAGACGCGTTCGTCCTGCTCCATGGCGATGGCCATCGCCTCCTGGATGGCTTGGGCATAGCTGAGTTCACGCACATTCGCATCCATGGCAGGCTCAATCCGTATAGACATAGCGGGTAACGTCGGAGGGTGAGGGCGAGGGGCTGGCCTTCGCGAATTCGAGACCCTCGGCAATCTCGGCTTCCACCTCGGCGCGGATCTTCTCGATCTCGTCGGGGTTGATCAGGCCGAGATCCGTGAGCTCCTTCTCGAAGATTCCGATGGGATCGCGGGCCTGCCAGGACTCGATCTCTTCCTTCGTGCGATAGCGGTTGCGGTCCGAGCGCGAATGGCCGCGGATGCGGTAGGTCTTGCTCTCGATGAGCGTCGGCCCTTCGCCGCGGCGGGCGCGGTCGCAGGCCTCGAAGGATGCGGCGGCAACGGCGCTGAAATTATTGCCATCAACGATGACGCCCGGCATCGCATAGGCGCTGGCGCGGTCGGCGACGTTGGGCACGGCGGTTGAACGCTTCGTGGACGTGGACATGCCGTAGCCGTTGTTCTCGCACACGAAGATTACCGGCAGCTTCCAGACGGCCGCCATGTTGAGCGCCTCGTGGAACGCGCCTTCATTGTTGGCGCCGTCGCCGAAGAACGAGACGACGACGGAATCCTTGCCCTGCTTCTTCATGGAAAGAGCGGCGCCGACCGCAATCGGAATGCCTCCGCCCACGATGCCGTTCGCGCCGAGATTGCCCTTGCTCACATCGGCGATGTGCATGGAGCCGCCACGGCCGCGGCAATAACCGTCTTCCTTGCCGAAGAACTCGGCGAGCATTTTCTTCACCTCGGCGCCCTTGCCGATGCAATGGCCATGGCCGCGATGGGTGGAGGTGATGTAGTCCGCATCCGTCAGCGGCATGCACATGCCGACCGCGCTCGCTTCCTGTCCGATGGACAGGTGCATCGTGCCGTGGATGAGGCCGCGCATGTAGGATTCCTCCGCGCTTTCCTCAAAGCGGCGGATGAGGTGCATCTTGCGCAGGGCCTCGCGCAGGTCGTCCGTGGACAGGCGCCGGTAAACATCCGGCAGGTTGGCGGCGTGTGCCGAAGCCGCCTTATCGGTCGTGGATTGAGCCATGACTTCTCTCTCGGCAGGTGGGATAAGGGCGGCTCTCAAACCGCCCATTCAGTTTCAGGCAGCCGACACGAAACGCTGATCGGCTTCGTCGAGGCGACGGCGGATCTGCGTGACGATGAAGGACTCGTCGGGCTGGCAATTGTCGTAGGTGAGGCGCTCGCCTGCCTTGATGGGCTTGATCACCTTGGCGCGCTCAGACAGGCCGAGCGGCAGGGCCTTCTCATTGCGCGCCTCATGCCAGGTCATGGCGAAGCCGCGATAATCCGTCTCGCCGATCTTGCCGAGCATTTCGCCGGGCTGAAGGTCGCGCTTGGCCACGGATACGCACTCGGCGACGGGACGGTCGAGCGGCTGCATGTCGGGCTTGCCGAAGGCAACGGCACGAGCGGCGGAGAGCGGCGTCTCGAGGCTTGTCAGGTGATAGGGGCGAAGGATCGAGAAGCACGGGCCGGGGCCCACCTTCAGATCGATCATGCGCTCCAGAACGCGCGGATGCTTCGGCTTCACGATGCAGAACACGCCGGGCGCGACGCCCTTGCCGATGGAGTAATCCACGACGCCCGAACGATTGAGGATGCCGCCGTCTTCCTTGGTGCAGAGCACCTGCGCCAGTTCCTCGCGCGTCGCCTTCGGGCCGTGCATGCCCGGGACGTCCGGCACAAGGCCGGTGGCGTTGGCGACGGCCACCATCTCGACCATGGTCTTGGTGCCGTCCACGAACTCGACCAGCATGCGCGCATTCATGTTGCGCTCGCGGGCCTCCTGCTCGTAATCGGCGGGCATGGCGTCGAACTTGAGCGGGTTGTTCTTGCCCTTGCCGGCCGCCACGATCTCGAAGCCGAGGCTCTGGGCGAAGCTGAGGATTTCCATCGTGCAGGCGGGCTCGTCGCCGGCAGCGCCGGTATAGACCACGCCCGCCTTGCGGGCTTCCTCCTTGAGGAAACGGCCTACGGTGATGTCGGCTTCCACGTTCAGCATCACCACATGCTTGCCGTTCTTCATCGCCTCAAGGGCGAACAGCGTGCCGATATTGGGGTTGCCCGTGGCGTCGATGACCACGTCGATGCGGCCTGCGGCGCAAAGCGCGTTGAGGTCGTCGGTGATCGCAATCTTGTTCGCCTCGATGGCGCGGTCGATGTCGGAGGGGCTGGAGGCGTTCACGATGTCATCGGAGGCAAAGCCAGACAGAAGCGCCGCATCGCGCGCAGCCTCCGTGCGAACCTCGGAAATCGCGCCGATGCGCACGCCTGTCATGAGAGCGACCTCGACGACGATGTCGGTTCCCATCTGGCCCGCGCCGGCCAGTCCGATCGTGATCGGACCGGATTTCTCCATCCGCGCTGCAAGCTCGGCCGCCAATCCCAGTTGCGTGACGCCTGTCATCGAACCCACCTTCTCTCCTGAAATGATCCCAAACTAACTAGTGAACTTTTGTGTTCCGGTCAAACAACTTGTACAGAGGTGTTGCAGCTTAGCGAGCTATGCTGAAGCCGGTTGAACGGGCTGCCGCCCGGTCCTTAAAACCCGTCTTCCTCTATTGCAGCGCGGCTTGCGCTTCGCCCCCTGCAGCGGTCTCGGGCAAGGCGAAGCCCAAGTGCTGCCAAGCCGGCTCCTTTCCGAGAAAGAGTTCGAAGAAGCCGATGGCGGTGAGCGGGTCATCCTGGGTATTCTCGCGGAACGACCACCACGTTCTGATCTCGGTCGAGAGAGGTCCGAGGGTCACGCAGGTTTTGAAGTCCTGCTGCAGCATCGCGTCCAGCAGGCTGGCGCAGTAGCTCGTCAGCAGGAAGCCTTCGGGCCAGAATTCGGCAATGGCCAGGGTTTTCAGGGGCAGGATGCCGTCTCCAGCCTGATAACCATCCCGTGAAAGCCTGACCGGCATGGTGCGAATGAGTTCCGCCAGGAGCAGGCCGCAGGAAAAGGCGCAGGCATCCGGGCTGTTTCGGGCTCCGAAGCGCTTCTCCCGAGCGATCGTCTCGGCCCAATCCAGGAAGGCCAGGGCGCTGCGGCTCTCATCGACTTCGACTGCCATGCCCATATGGCGGGCAACGAGGCTGGAACCTTGGTTGAAGCTGCTGCGGAACCTGTGAAAGCTCCGGACCTGATGCCGGAGGTCCGGGATATGGGCGAATTCCTTGCTTAAGGTCAGATCCATCCCTGCGCTCCCAAATGAGACGGCGCCGAAAGCCCTGCCCGGGCTCTGTCGACTGGGCGATCTCTATGAGGCCTTAATAATCAGCACAATGTACACATTGACACATTAGATATCAAATGTTCTCCTCTTGGGAGAATGGACAAATTCGGCCCTCCGGATCGATGATGTTTTTTGAGAAACGCGTACTGTGCTTGCATGTTCAGGCCGGAGGTGAGTGATGGCTCTTTGGCAGATCGGATTGCTTCTGCTCGCCTTCGTGTGGATGCTTCAGTCCGTCGGAACCTGGCTCCAGATGCGGCACTACCGCGAGGTTATGGGTTCGATCGAGCGCCGCTGGACCGACGGCTACATGGGCGTGGGCAATGCCCGCGCCAGCTTGGGGCGAGGCATCATCCTCATCCTCGTGGTCGCGCCCGACGACACGATCCGCGACCTGTTCGTCATGCAAGGGCGCAGCGTCTTCGCCAAATTCAGCCGTCTGGACGAGTATGAGGGGCGCAGTGTCGCCAGCCTCCTCGCCGATGAGGCCTTTACCGGCATGCGCGGGCGCAAGCAGGCTCTGGAGCAGGCCGCTCAACAGATCGAGAATGCAAAGATCCGGAAGCGCGAAGCTGCGGCTGCGCTACGGGACCAGCCGGCCTGACCGGCTGGATCATAAAGGGGAATGAAGGGCCGGCTGCGCTCTTCGTCTTAAGGGAGGGATCATGACGATTTTCAGCACGATGGCTCAGCACATCGATGTTGTCAGTGATAGTCTTCACTACGCATCGCTCAGTGCAAGCCATGCCGTCCACGGCCTTGGTATGGCCGTTGGCGACGGCGCACAGGCAGGGCAGGCGTCCAACGACCTGATCATCCTGGCGCAGAATGCAGCTCCTGCCGCTCCGGGCACCGGCGCCGATTTCGCGGAACGCGTGAAAAACGTCGCCCAGGAGGAGCAGCTTGGATGGCTCTCCACCATCGGCCGCCACTTCATCGGCGTCTTCCAACAGGGCGGCCAGGTCTTCACCGGTTTCGTGACCGGCATCATTCCGACCCTGATCGTGCTGATGACCGCCTTCTATGCGGTCACGGAAATCGTCGGCGAGCAGCGGGTGCACGGATTGGCGCGCGCCGCGGGCCGCATCGCCCTGACGCGCTACACGGTGCTGCCCGTGATGGCGATGTTCTTCCTCACCAACCCGATGGCCTACACCTTCGGCACCTTCCTTGAAGAGAAGCACAAGCCGGCCTTCTACGACTCGGCCGTGTCCTTCTGTCATCCCATCACCGGCCTGTTCCCCCATGCCAATGCGGGCGAATACTTCGTGTGGGGCGGCGTTCTGGTGGCTCTGCAGCAGCTCGAAGCTGCCGGAAAGCTGCCGGCCGGATGGCACATCAATCTTGCCGTCTGGTACTTCATCGTCGGCGTCGTCGTGATCTTCATCAGAGGCGTCGTGACGGAAAAGATTACGCAGATCATGGCTCGCCGCGAAGGCGTGAAGCTCTAAGCGGCGATGGGAGGGTGCCATGGAAAAAAAGTTTAAAGCAGTTCGCGTCGATCGTGGGTCAAGCGGCTGGGGCGGCCCCCTGGTCATCAAGCCGACGGCGCAGAAGGATAAGATCGTTGCCGTGACCGGTGGCGGCATTCCTCCGCTGGCGCAGAAGCTTGCGGACATGACCGGCGCAACCGTCGTCGACGGCTTCCGCGCTCCGCCTGTCGAGGGCGAGATCGCTGCCGTCGTGATCGATTGCGGCGGAACCGCCCGGTGCGGCGTTTATCCACGCAAGCGCATTCCGACCGTCAACCTGACGCCTGTCGGACAATCGGGTCCGCTCGCCCAGTTCATCACGGAAGACATCTATGTGTCGGGCGTGAAGGAAGCCAACCTGTCCTATGCCGACGAGTCGGACATCCCGACACCTGCCTCGGCGGGCGCTTCGGATCTGTCGCCGTCCGTCGGCGCGGCTGCAGATGAGGCCCGTGAGGATCTCGCCCATACGCCGCCGCCTTCCGGCGGCCTCATCAAGATCGTCACCAGCGTCGGCCGCGTGATGGGCCGTGCGGTTGCGATCTTCTTCAATGCCGGACGCCGGACGATCGATCAGGTCATCCGCAACGTGCTGCCGTTCATGGCCTTCGTGACCATGCTGATCGGCTTCATCCTCTATACCGGCATCGGCGACCTGCTGGCGCAGCCCATGGGTCCGCTCGCCAACAACATTGTGGGCCTCATCATTCTCGCGGCCATCTGCGGCCTGCCGTTCCTCTCGCCCATCCTTGGGCCTGGAGCGGTCATCGCGCAGGTGATCGGCGTGGCGATCATCGGCCCGCAGATTGCGAACGGAACCATTGCACCCGCAATGGCCCTTCCGGCGTTGTTCGCCTACAACGCGCAGGTCGGCTGCGACTTCGTTCCCGTCGGTCTCGCCCTTGGCGAAGCCAAGCCGAAGACCATCGAGATCGGCGTTCCCGCCGTTCTGCTGAGCCGCCAGATCACTGGACCGCTCGCGGTTCTGATCGCCTATGGAGCGAGCTTCTTCCTCTAACCAAAAAAGAGATCCATGACCGTTTTCTACCAGACCAAGATCACCGATGTCGGCCCCGAAGTTCCTGAACTCATCGAAGGCGGCGTCCTGATCCTTTACGCAGCGGGTGCGCCGCCGGAGCTTGCAGAAGTTTCGGTGCTGCACGATGTGCAGGCTGGGCCGACGGCGGACGTTCCGCCGGTCGGGGCCGTGCTTCGCATCGGCAATGTGTCCGCCACGCTCACGGCTGTTGGGGAACTGGCATGGAAGAAAGTTGCGGATATCGGCCACGTCGTCATCAATTTCGACGGGGCCGATACCGCCAGGCGTCCGGGGGAGCTGTGCGCTTCCCCGGTCGATACCGCCACTCTGCTCGGCGCTCTCATTTCGGGTGCTGAGATCGTCATTGAGACCGCCTAGGACGGGCCTTTATTTGCCGAAATATTTGTGCGGCGACCCTGTCGCCGCCCTTTTTCTTTGGAGATGAGCGATGCAGGTTGAACGGATTGTTTGCGTGAGAGTTCGCGATGGGCTGCATGCACGTCCCGCGACGCAATTCGTCAAGCTCGCGAAAAGCTTCCAGTCCGATATCGAACTTGCCCGCGACGAGCAGAGCGTGAGCGCGAAGAGCTCCGTGAAGCTCATGCTTCTCGGCGTGAAGGAGAACGACGAGCTCGTCATTCGCGCCAATGGCGAGGACGCAGCCGTCGCCATGGATACGCTCGCCCGTTTTCTCGAAACGCCCGATGCGGGACTGGACGTCGGCGGCTCGACGGAGAGCGCCGCTGCGGCCCCACAGCCCGCACCTCAACAGGCTTCAAAGTCTACAATAACCGAGAGCTTCAAAGGCATTCCGGCAGGCGAGGGCGCTGCCCTCGGACCGGTTCATCCCTTCTTCCATGAGGATCTCGTGGCCGACCGTCGCCAGATCCCCCTGGACAAGATCGAGGAGGAGGTTCTGCGCTACGAGGCCGCCGTCGCCCAGACGGTCGCAGCTCTTCTCGAAGGACGCGAGCAGGCAGGGCTCAAGCCGGACGATCTCCAGATCATCGATGCTTTGGTCGACGTGGCTCACGATGCCGAACTCGTCGAGCAGATCAAAGGCCGCATCCGCAATGGTGACGATGCCGTCCATGCGACCATGGCCGCCGGTGAGGAGCTGGCCCGCAGCTTCGAGGCCATGAGCGATGCCTATATCCGTGCGCGGGCGGAGGATATCCGTGGCGTTGCGCGCAACATCGCCCTGACCCTGCTGGGCCGCAAGGACGCGACCTTGGCCGATGTGCCGGAGGGCGCGATCATCGTTGCCGAAGAAATCAGCGCCTGGGATTTCGCGAAGGCCCCCATCGGCCGCATCGGCGGAATCCTCTGCACGACCGGTTCTACCACGTCGCATGTGGCCATTATGGCGAGAACTCACGGCCTTCCGGCCGTGCTTGGCTACAATGGCTCCCTCGAAGCGCTGCGCGCGGCAAAGACCGTCGCCATCGACGGCGGCACCGGCGAGGTGGTGCTCGATCCCTCCGAGGATGTCGCAGCGGCTTACCGCGAGCGCATCCGTAAGGAGGCCGAGGCGCGGGCTCAGCTGGCTGCCTTTGCGCATGTCGAGCCGAAGACCCGCGACGGACAGCTGATCGAGGTCGCCGCCAATCTTGGCTCGCTCAGCGAGGTCGATGCGGCCTTGAAAGCCGGCGCCATGGGCGTGGGCCTGTTCCGCACCGAGCTGCTCTTCATGGAACGCAAGGTGCTGCCGACCGAAGACGAGCAAGCGGCAATCTATACCGAGCTCGCCCGCGCTTTCGCCCCGCGCCCGGTGATCGTGCGCACGCTCGATGTGGGCGGTGACAAGCCCGTGGCGGGCATCGAATTTCCCGAAGAGGAAAACCCGTTCCTGGGCTGGCGCGGCGTCCGCATGTGCCTGGATCAGCCGGAGATCTTCCGCCCGCAGCTGAAGGCGCTTTTGCGCGCTGCTATCGTCGGCAACATCAAGGTCATGGTTCCGATGATCGCCGACATTTCGGAGCTGCGCGCGGTCAAGGCGTTGGTGGAAGAGTGCAGGTCGGAGCTGCGTCAGCAGAACGTTCCTTTCGGCGAGATCGAGCTTGGGATCATGATGGAAACGCCTGCCGCCGCCCTCACCGCCGACGAGCTGGCGAAGGAGGCCGACTTTTTCTCCGTCGGCACCAACGATCTGACGCAATATGTCATGGCCGCCGACCGGCTCAACCCGCGTCTCGTCAAGCTCAACCGCGCGGATCATCCCGCTGTTCTGAAGGCCGTGGACCTGATCTGCCAGGCTGCGAAGAAGGCCGGGATCTGGGTGGGCGTTTGCGGCGAGGCGGCGGCGCGCGAAGATCTCATCCCCGAGTTCATCCGCATGGGCGTGACCGAGCTGAGCATGAGCCCGGCTTCCATCGCCCGCGCCAAGAAGCGCATCATCGAGCTTTAGGGCAGGTAGGGCAGAACCCTCGCATACTCTTCCGTCAGCGCTTGAACGGGAGAGCTCGAATCCATGGCCTCCGTGAATTGCGGGAAGCGGGCTTGCGCCACGAGCCCGCTGCTTTCCAGAATCTCGGACGTCTTCATGGTGACAGCGGCAGGGCGCTTGGAGGCGATTGCAACCGCAAGCCCGATGACAACGGCGCAGAAGCGGTTCGGCGATTCCATCATCGCTTGAGAAGCTGGACTTGCGGCCTGCACGGCGTCGAAACGGCGGATCGGACGGGCCATGTCGATCTCGCAGGCGAGGGCCGCGCAAAGCTCGACCTGCCGCTCGAAATTCTTCACCTCCGGAAACTTGGTCCTGTCCGCCTCGACAATCTCCGCGATCAAGGAACCATAGCGGCTTTGAAGGTTCTGTCTCACGAATTCGATGGCATGCTCCGAGACATACACGTTCTCGACGGGCATGCTCCTCAGGAGATGGCGAACGTAGCGATAGATGATCGTGACGAAGTCCGACGGGCCCCTGGCGTAATTGTTGAGCGATGTATCGCTTAGGAGAAACGAGATCGGCTTGACGGGACCGGACAGGACACGAAGCTCTCCCGGCTCCTGCAATGCGATCCTCGCCGCCTTCTCAAGCGATCCGAACACGGCATCCGAGAACTGAAGGACAGGCTTTTCGGGCAGCAACTGAAACGGGAGGGACCGGGGGACGAATCCGGAGCCGATCGCACCCAAGGTCCTGTCGATCAGGCCAGCCTCATGGCGAACCGTGTAGCGGATCTTCCGAAGCGTATCCCTCGCTCGAAGGAAGGTAATGCTTGGCCGTCGCATGCTCTGGGTTCCGCAGGGTGTTTTCCTTGAGGCTCAACGATAACGGATCAACGCGTTACAGGCCGATATGTTTGCCGATGGCGTTCCAATCCGCTTCCACATGGTGAGCGCCGGCCTGAAGCAATACCTCCGCATGAGGCTGCTGCAGATGGCTGCCGCCGATATAGCCGATGGCCGTCATGCCGGCGGCGCGCGCGCCCTGAACGCCGAACGGCGAATCTTCGATGACGACGCAGTTCTCAGGCTCTACGCCCATCCGCTTCGCGGCATGCAGGAACAGATCTGGAGCGGGCTTGCCGCGCGCCACTTCGCTGGAGCTGAAGAAGTCGTCTCCGAAGAACGGCAACAGGCCCGTGACCTCGAGGCTGAGGCGGATGCGGGTCTTGTCCGAAGAGGAGGCGACGCAATGGCGATAAGGAAGGCGGTCGAGGAAGGCGAGGATGCCGGGTGTGGGCTTCAGCTTCTCGACGAACAGGGCGCGGGTCGCCGGCCAGATGTCGTCCGCCGTCTCCGGGCTGATCATGGCGCCGGTTCGGGCGGCGATCCGGGCGAGAATGTCGTCGCGCTTCATGCCGACGCAGGCGGCGACCATCTCGGGCGTGGCTGCGACGCCCTTGGCCTGGAGCACGGAGCACATGGCCTCGCTTGCGAGAAGCTCGCTGTCGACGAGCACGCCGTCGCAATCGAAGATGACAAGTTCCGGAGCCATAAAACGCTTTCGGTCTTTAAAAAAGGGCGGTTAAGGGGAGGAAACCCCGACCGCCTTGAGGATCGAAGCGGCCGTGAACTCGTCGGTGATGAACACCGTCGGCTTCACCATGCGAATGCCGCCGATGATGGCATCGACCTTGTTGGGGCCACCTGATGTGAGGATGCGGTTCGGGGCGGCGGCGAGGCTGTCGATCGGGATCGCCATGACGCGATCGTTGGTGGGATGATCGACCAGACGGCCATCGAGGCCGTAAAAATAATACAAGAGGTCGCCGACCGCGCCTTCCTTGATGAGCGAGAGCCTGTCCTGTTCGGAGAAATAGCCGAACCGGTAGGCCGTCGCGTCCGCGGTCATGCCGCCGACGCTGAGCAGAACGGCATCGAGGGAGCGCGCCGCGTCGAAGATCTCGGACAGGCCGCAGCGATCGATGAGGGTGCGCTTGGTCTCGATGCTGTCCACGAGAGCAGGTGCGGGCAACAGGAAGCATTCCGACTGAAGCAGCCGGGAGAATTGCCACGCGAACTCGGTGGGGTTGTATTGCTTGGCCTTCACGATGCCGCCGAGGAGCGACACGACCGAGATGTCGGGGATCTGGCGGTCGCTGATGAAATGGAGCGCCTGATGCAGGGTTTTGCCCCAGCCGACCCCGATCTTCATGCCCGGTTGCAGGAACTCGGAAACGAACTGGCCCGTCGCGGCGGCAATCGGGCCTGTCGGATCGGCATCAGGGGACGAGAGGGGGGCAACCACGGCCTCCCCGATGCCGAAGGCCCGCTCGAGCGCCATTTCGAGCGCCGTCAGCTCGGAGACATGCCGGTTCAGGGAAATACGGACCTCATGCCGGTCTCTGGCGTCCGACAAGAGGCGCACGACGGTGACACGGCCAATGCCCAGCGCATCTGCAATGGCGCTCTGGGTCATCTCTTCCACGTGATACATCCAGGCGGCGCGAAGCCTCAGGCGATCCGAGCGCCGTCCAATGGAAATCGGGCCGATATCGGCTTCAACGGACGCAGCCGCGGCGTTCTTCTTTCGCGTCTTGCTCTGAGTCATGGACAGTTTCTAGCTTAGGCTTCCTGTCCATACAATAACAGCGATTCCCACTGAACATATTGCACCCCCACTAAACAGATGATCTAATTCCTTTCACCACGCCGATGGTCAGGCGGGTCATGTCGTGTGCTGGCCGGAGAATGCCAGCTGCGCATTCATTGGGAGGGAAGACCATGGACAGTATTCTGACCGCCTTCAAAGGGGTCGTCGACACGCTCGGCGCAACGGTTCTGTTGCCGATCATCATTTTCGTCATTGCGCTCGTGCTGGGCGCAAAGCCCGGGCGAGCCTTCCGGGCCGGTCTGACCATCGGCATCGCCTTCATCGGCATCAACCTGGTGCTGGGCTTGATGCTCACCACCCTTGGCGACGCCGCTCAGGCCATCGTCAAGAACACGGGCATCCAGCGTGACATCGTGGATGTGGGCTGGCCTTCGGCGGCCGCCATCGCCTTCGGCTCATCGGTCGGCCTGTGGGTGATCCCCATCGGAATCCTGGTCAACGTCGCCCTGCTTCTCGCGGGCCTGACGAGAACGTTGAACGTCGACGTGTGGAATTTCTGGCATTTCGCCTTCGTCGGCTCGCTCGTCGTCGCTGCCACCGGCAGCCTCGGCTACGGCCTCCTGGCGGCAGGACTGATGGCGGCGCTCGCGCTGGTCTTCGCCGATTGGACCGCAAAGGGCGTGCAGCGCTTCTACGGCGTTCCCGGCGTGTCCGTGCCGCATCTGGCCTCCGCGCAGATCGTGCCGATTGCGATTGGCCTGAACTGGCTCATGGACCGCATTCCGGGCATCAACAGCATCCAGCTCGATACCGACACCGTGCAGAAGCGCCTCGGCGTCTTCGGCGAGCCCATCGTGCTCGGCCTCATCATCGGCCTCGTTCTCGGGTTTGGCGCCTATTACAATGCAGGCGATGCGGGCACCGTGATCTCCAAGACTCTGACGACCGGCATCAGCCTCGCGGCCGTGATGCTCCTTCTGCCGCGCATGGTAAAGATCCTCATGGAAGGCCTGATCCCTGTCTCGGAGGCGGCCCGCGAGTTCGTGCAGAAGCGCGCCGGCGACCGGGAAATCAATGTGGGCCTCGACTCGGCCATCCTGATCGGGCACCCCGCCGCCATCGCGAGTTCTCTGGTGCTCGTGCCGGTGGCCATCCTGCTCTCGATCATCCTGCCTGGAAACAGGATCATCCTGTTCGCGGATCTGGCGGTCATTCCGTTCATCGTGGCCATGGCAGCGCCGATCGTGAACGGCAACGTCTTCCGCATGATCGTGATCGGAACGGTGACCCTGATCGTCGGCTTCTATGTGGGCATGGCGCTTTCGCCGCTCATGACCTCGACCGCGCAGACGGCAGGCTTCCAGATGCCCGCCAACGCCACGCTGATCACCAGCGTCGTGGACGGCTTCCTGTACATCCCCTATCTCGTGATCAGCACGATCTCGGCTCTGGGGCTGCTGGGTGTCGGCATCGTTCTCGTCGCCGTTCTCGCGCTTCTCTTCGGGTTCCGCGCCGCGCCGCGGGCCTGGGAGCGCGTCGCGGGTGCCGAGCCTGAAGAGCCGGTCGTTCAGACCCGCCGCGCGATGCCTGCGGAGTAATGCAACAGATGGCGGTGGACTTTCGTTCGATCCTGTCCCCCCAGGCCATGTGCCTGGGGGTGTCTGCGCAATCCTCGGATGAGGTGATCGCTCTTCTGGGCGAGCGCCTCATCACGCTCGGCAACGTCAAGGCGGATTACATCGACGCCTTGATCGAGCGGGAGCGCACCATGCCGACGGGGCTGCCTCTCGGCGAGATCAACGTGGCGGTTCCGCATTCCGATCCCGTGCACGTGATTGCCCCTGCCATCGCCTTGGCGACGCTGAAGGAACCCGTATCCTTCGCCAGCATGGACGATCCGGACGAGAAGCTGCCGGTTCGCATCGTGGTGGCCCTTGCCTTGAACGACAAGGACGCGCAGATCGAAATGCTCCAAGCCGTGGCGGGCTTCATCCAGAATCCGGGTGCGCTCTCGGCGCTCTTGGCCGCCCGGACGCCGGAAGAAGCTTTCGCCGCCTTTCCCTCCTGAACAACGAGAGTGCCCCATGGCCCAGCAGAAAGTCGTCCTCGTCGCATGCGGAACAGCCGTCGCCACATCGACCGTTGTCGCCCTCGCCATCGAAGAAGCCATGGCCGAGCGCGGTATTCCCGTCACGATCCGTCAGTGTAAGGCCACGGAAGTGCGCAGCATGGTGGATGATGTGGACGTTGTGGTCGCCACCACTCCTGTGCCCGACGATCTCGGAAAGCCGACCTTCAAGGGATTGCCGTTCCTGACCGGCATCGGCAAGGCCCAGGTGCTCGACGACATAGAAAAGGCTTTGCGCGGGTAAGGGCCTCACAGGCTTTTTGCGGGTTCGCAAAAAACAAACGTCCAAGGAATCGTTTCGAAAAGGCGCGTTGGGGCCGGTCGATATGACCTCGCTTCATGCGCCTTTTTTCATGATGCATGCGCAATCTTAGAGACCTGCGTTCGATGCCGCTTGAGCCGCTTCCTTCACGTCTCAGCGACAGGGAAGGGCGGTCAATTCGCAGGATTGCTCCCAGCTTACATCACTCACTTCGTGCAGCGGCTTATCCGATGCGAGTATGCCATGAGCATGGTCCTCGGAGACTGTTCACTGTCACTCTATTGTCGTGGTGATCCCATAAGTGGTCACGCCGTGAGAGGATTGTATTCGCACAATCGGATCAGACCTTAGTCTAGTCCCGCTTGCGAAGCGCAGCGGAAGCTGATCATAATCCTTGCACGCCTGTGCAATCCATGCCCCGTAGAGGGCCCAGGCTGAGGAGCAGGAAACATTGAACGCCTTTCTCGAAGTGGCAGATGCCCGTGTTCTCTATGGACAACATGAGGTCCTCAAGGGAGTGAATCTCGCTGTCAAAAAAGGGGAGTTCGTTGCGCTCCTCGGCTCTTCGGGATGCGGTAAGACGACTCTTTTGCGCAGCATTGCAGGATTTAACATCCCCGCTTCCGGCGCCATTCGGGTTGACGGGCGGGATGTAACTCGGTTGCCTCCTGACAAGCGCGGCATGGCTCTGGTTTTCCAGTCCTATGCGCTCTGGCCACATATGACCGTCGATCAGAATATCGGTTATGGCCTCAAGCTGCGGAAAGTGCCCAAGGCAGAAATCGAGACTCGCGTCACGGAGATCAAGAAGCTCCTGGGGCTCGATGCATTCGGCGCGCGCAAGCCCGCCAATCTCTCCGGCGGCCAGCGCCAGCGCGTGGCTCTGGGGCGGGCTCTCGCGATCCAGCCCGACATTCTTCTTCTCGACGAGCCTTTGTCCAACCTCGATGCACGCATTCGCCTGACGGTGCGCCATGAGATCAGCTCGCTCCAGCGGCGGCTCGGCATCACGGCGGTGCATGTCACCCACGACCGCGAAGAAGCCATGGTGATGGCGGACCGTATCGTCATTCTCAACAACGGCTCCATCGAGCAGGTCGGAACGCCTGAGGAGGTCTACAATCGACCGGGTTCCGATTTCGTGGCGGCCTTCATGGGTGCGGAGAATCTCCTTGAGCTTTCAGGCGCGACGAATGGCGAGAAGATCGAGATTGCAGCGAGCCCGTTCAATTCCGCAGCGGTGGTGTCCGCACAAGGCCGGAAGCTCTCCGGTGCGATGAATGCCCGTTTCCGGGGCGAGTCGGTGCAATTGAGCGAGGCGACGGGGAATGCTGCCGCCCATCGCGACGAGGGCGGCCTCACCTTGGTCGGCACCGTCGAGCAGACGAGCTATCCGGGCGGCCTCTGGCGTCATGTCATTGTCGTAGGCTCGTCGCATATCATCGTCGACGCGGCGCGCAATTTCGAGATTGGCAAGCGCGTTATGATCCGCATTCCCGAGGCGGCTCTGTTCCTGTTCCCAAAACAATAGACCGGTGGGCGCAACCACCGGCGATCATTGTATGGCGCAGCCAGCAGGGCGCGCCCCAAGGAGGAAACCATGAAGGCTAAATTCATCGCAGCCACGCTCGTAACGGGCCTGTTCTGCACCCCGCTCGCTGCGGCGGAACTCACCGTTCTTACGGCAGGCGACCAGAACATGGTCGACTACGTGAACGAATATCTCGGTCCTCTCTTCGAGAAGGAAAATCCGGGTACGAAGGTACGCGTGGTCGGCACCGGTCCGGGTGACGCGGGCTCGCAGAAGATTCTCGAGCGTTTCGAGGCGCAGAGCAAGGCAGGCGTCGCCAAGTGGGACGCGGATGTCGCCGTGGTTCACGAGAAGTTCGTCGGCCCCATGGTCGAGCAGAAGTTCCTCGACTCCTATCGCAGCAAGATCCCGAGCGGTTCGCTTGTGACGCGAGACAACGCCAAGATGGCGCTCGGCACGAACGTGGACGGCTATGTCATGCCCATGTTCAACAGCCAGACGGCGCTCGCCTACAACCCGGCTCTCGTTCCCAACCCGCCCAAGAGCTACGACGAGCTCGTCGAATTCGCGAAGAAGAACCCGAAGCAGTTCGGCTATAACGGCATCAAGGGCGGCGCTTCCGGCGTCAGCTTCGTCATGGGCTGGATCTATGCCTATGGCGGCGATGCGCAGAAGCTCATGAACGGCCCCTTCGAAGAAGGCCAGGAAAAGAATTGGGACAAGGCCTTCGCGTCCCTGAAGGAATTCAGCCGCAACGCCACGATGACCCCGGGCAATGCCGGTACGCTCGACATGCTGAGCCGCGGCGAGATCGCCATCGGGCCGGTCTGGGTGGACATGTTCTATTCCTGGAAGGCCAAGGGCCAGCTGCCGCCTGAGATGAAGCTCGTCCTTCCGTCTCCCGGCATGCCCGGCCAGCCGATGCACTATGTGATCCCGGCCAAGAGCGCGAACACGGAACTGGCCCAGAAGTTCGTGGCGCTCGCCACGAGCCCGAAGGTGCAGGCCGAAGGCATCGTCAAGCGCTTCAACTGGTATCCCGGCATCGATGCGCAGCACGTCCAGGCCGCTCTCGACAAGGAAACCTGGCAGCAGCTCTTCACCGACATCTCGCCTGAAGACCTCGCCAAGTACGGCAAGCCCTTCCCGATCGCCCCCTACAACAAGGCGATCCTGGAGGCTTACGAGCGTCAGGTCAGCAACTAAGCGACTGCATCAAGGCCGGGAGGGCGCGCCCTCCCGGCCGATTTCACCTGTCAGGTTTGCCGCCGGCTTGCTCCGGCTTCATGGAAGTTCATCTGCCATGCCGATTTCGTTGATTGGATTCTTGCTTGTCGCTCCGGCGCTGGCGATTGTCCTTCTCCTCTTCATCGTCCCGCTCATCAGCTCCATTACCGGCGCTTTCGACGTGGGCGGTACATTCGGCTTCGGCAATTTCACCAAGTCTTTCGAGCTCTACAGCAGCGACATGGTGTTCACGCTGGTCATCGTGCTGCTGTCATCGGCCCTGATCGGCCTGTTCTCGATCATGATCGGCGGATATCTCACGCTCGGATCGAATCCGAAGGCAGTCGCGATCCTGCGCTGGATCTATCGCTGGCCGCTCTTCATTCCCTTCATCGTCGTCGGCCAGGTTCTGCGCACCTTTCTCGCCAAGAACGGGTTGATGAACAACATCTTCATCGAGGCAGGCATCCTGACGCCCATGGCCGCCATGAGCTTTCTCGACTGGCGCGGCATCGTCACCGCCTTCGTGTGGAAGCAGACGCCCTTCGTCACGCTGCTGCTCGCCGGAGCCATGGCCTCCATCGACCGCAGCACCATCGAGGCGGCGCGTAACCTGGGCGCGAAGCGCATCCGCATCCTCATCGAGATCGTTCTGCCGCAGGTGCGTCAGACGCTTCTCGTCGGCCTCATCCTCAGCTTCGTGACCATGATGTCGGTGCTGTCCGTGCCGCTCATGATCAACGCCCAGTCGCCCACCATGATCACCGCGAACATGGCCTTCCGCATCAACGCGCACGGCGATTACGGCGTCGCCAACGCACTGGGCCTGATCTCGCTGCTGATGACGAGCGTGGCCGCCATCATCTATTTGCGCCAGACCATGAGGGAGCACGCCCGATGAGCACCCACCTCGATTGGAAGTGGATTCCGCGCGGCATCGGCCTCGGCATCCTTGCCTTCATCATCTTCGGCCCTCTGGTGAACCTGCTTCTGTGGGCCGTGGCGGAACGCTGGTATTTTCCCCATGTATTGCCCCTGAAATACGGCTTCTCGTTCTGGGCCAGCGTCTTCTCGCCTCGCGGCAACGCCATGGGCTCGCTCGCGACGAGCGTTCTGATCGCGGTCCTGACGGTCATCATGTCACTCGGCCTCGCCATTCCGGCGGGCTATGCGCTGGCGCGTCTGCGCCTTCCGTTCCGGGGTCTGATCCTGCTGGCGCTGCTGATCCCGCAGGCTTTCCCGAACCTGCCTGTCTACGTGAACATCGCCCGCATCTTCTATCAGTACGGCCTCAACGGTACGATCCTCGGCGTTGTCCTCGTCCATGTCACTCATGGTCTTGTCTACGCGGTCTGGATCGCAACTGCGGCGTTTTCCGCCATCGACCGCGAACTTGAGGAAGCGGCCCGTTCCATGGGCGCAAGCGCCCTGCGCGGTTTCTGGGATGTGACCCTGCCGATTGCCGCGCCGGGATTGCTGGCAAGCGCGATCTTCGTCTTCCTGGAATCTCTCGACGAGTTCACCGGCACCTATTTCGTTGGCGCTCCCGATGTGACGACCCTGCCGCTGCTGCTCTATACGGCAAGTTCGGGAGGCAATTATCAGATCGCCTCGATCACGGCCCTGATCCTGCTCGTCCCCTCGATTGCCTTCATGTTCGTCGTCGAGAAGTTCCTTCGGTCGGATGTGCTCTCCAAGGTCGGGCATTAGTCGCGTCATGCAGGAGATGGATCCGGAGCTTGCGGAGGCCCAGCCGGGCTTCATCAGCGCCCACAAGGTTGCGGAGCGCGCAGGTGTGTCCCGGTCCGCTGTGTCGCGCGCCTTCACGCCCGGCGCGAGCATCGCCCCCGAGACGCGAAGGAAGGTGATGCAGGCGGCGGCGGAGCTTGGCTACGAGGTCAACGATCTTGCGCGCGGGCTTCTGGCCAACCGCAGCCGCCTCGTGGGACTCGTGGCTTCCGATCCCGCAAGCCCGTTCCGGACACAGCAGGTGGCCGCCCTGTCCCGCCGTCTCGTCGAGCGCGGCAGCGTGCCCGTTCTCATTCCGACAGGCTCCGAAGAGGATGAGGTCAAGGCAGCCCATTCCATGCTTCTGCGTTATCGGGCCGAGGCAACCATCGTTCTGTCGGGCATGCCGTCTTCATCCCTGGTCGAGCTGGCGCAGCGCAACGGTCAGCCGCTCATCGTCGTCGGCAGAACCGAGGACGGCCCGGATCACATCCGCATCGACAATACCCGTGCGGCCCAGATCGCCGTGGAGGTTTTCATCGCACGGGGCATGCGCAAGCTCGGCCTTGTCACGTCGGCGGTGGGCAGCCCCAATCTGGTCGAGCGCGAGGAGGCCTTCGTCGCTGCTGCGGCGAAACACGGCATCACGGTGAAGGTCCAACGGGCAGGCTATACCGATTACGACGGAGGACAGGCCGCAGCCTCGCTGCTGCTTGGAACCGGAGATGATGTCGAGGCGGTGTTCTGCGTCAATGATCTCATGGCTTTCGGGCTGATGGACTATGCGCGGGACGTGCTGGATCTGTCGATCCCCGAGGATCTCTCGGTCATCGGCTTCGACGGCATTCCCGCCACGCGCTGGGGCGCCTATCGCCTCACGACCTTCCACCAGGATGAAGAGCTTCTCGCAAGCGAGATCGTCAAGGTGCTGGATCAGAGGCAGGCCGATCCAAAAGCCCCGCCCATCGTGTCGATACTCGAAGTGCCCTTGGTTTACCGGGGAAGTGTGCGGACTCTCAAGGGCGATGCTTGACGGGGTGTTCTCACGCGATGTCTGAGGATTGTGAAAATGGCGTCTGACTATCATTCCATCTGGCTGATGCCTCGTTCCGAGGACGAGGAGAAATTTGCCGCTATCGTCCGCGATCTGGCGGGACGCTTCCAAAGCCCGGTCTTTCAGCCTCATCTCACTCTTGTGGAGGACATGCCGAGAACCTGCGAGGAGCTCAGGCCGCTTCTCGACCGGCTGACGGACGGAGTAGCTTGCTTCGAGGCACCTGTCTCGACGGTCGAGGAGAGCCCCCTTTACTATCGCTCGTTCTATGCCCTCTTTCCGGTCATGGATCCCTTGAGGGCATTGAAGGAAAAATCTGTCGGGCTGTTCAATGTCGGCAGCGTGCAGACATTCATGCCTCACATCTCACTGGCTTACGGCGTTGCGGAGAGCACGGAAAAGGCCCGGGCCATCACGGCGTTGCAGGCCGAGCTGAACGGCATGAGCGTGAGCTTCGACCGGGTTTGCGTCGTCTCCTCGTCGCAACACACCCCGATTGAAGGCTGGACGATAAGATACAGCTCCGCCCTGCAAGGCTTAAACCTTCTTGGGGAATGCTAAACCGAGGATGGAAGCGGGGCTGTTTGAAAAGGTAGAACATGCCCTTTGCCGGCCAGAAGGCCTTTGCTTTAGATCCAAGCATGAGGACGAGCGCTAGGTCGCCTGCATAAGCCTTTGATTGAAAAGGATCTTACCCGGGATGTGAGTGCTTGGTGGAGCTGAGGGGATTCGAACCCCTGACCTCTGCAGTGCGATTGCAGCGCTCTCCCATCTGAGCTACAGCCCCGGTCGCTTCATCACACCAAGCGGGCCGAGTTTTAGGCCTCCTCGCCGGGGCCGTCAATCGGCGAGAGGGGCGGGGAAGCTCGCCTTTTGGAGAAGAAGGAGCCCTTTTGGGGCGGTGATGGGTTGTTCAGCCCCGCTTGGAAGGTTACATGATCAGCGCCCGTTCCTGACAGGTTTCCCATGCGCGCTCTGTTCGAAGTCATTCTGGTCGCCCTGCAGCTCTATACCTATCTCATCGTCGCCTCGGCGATCCTGAGCTGGCTGGTGGCCTTCAATGTGGTCAATACCCGCAGCGAATTCGTCCGCTCGATCTGGAAGTTTCTGGATGCGGTGACGGAGCCCGCTCTGCGGCCGATCAGAAGCATCATGCCCAATCTTGGCGGCGTCGATATTTCGCCCGTCATCCTGATCCTGATCATCATGCTGATCGACCGGGCCATCCGCTACTACGTGCTGCCCTTCGTCTATTGAGGGGGAGCGGGCTCTTGAGCCTCCCCTTGGGCCTTCCCTGGCGTATCTGCCCCGACGGTCTCGAGGTCCGCGTCCGCGTGACGCCTAAGGGCGGGCGGGATGCCATCGACGGGGTGGAGGTGCTCTCCGATGGCAAGCCGGTCCTGAAAGTCCGCGTTCGGGCAGCGCCCGAGGATGGCGCCGCCAACGAGGCTGTCCGGCGCTTGCTTGCCAAGGCATTGAGGCTTCCGGCCTCCGCCGTCAGCCTGGAGGCGGGCGCGACCGCCCGGCTGAAGACATTTCTGATTGCCGGTGAGGGAGAAGCCCTCGCCAAAGACATCGCTGCTTTGACAGGATACTGAGCCATGACCGCCACCATCATCGACGGAAAAGCCTATGCCGAGGGCCTTCGCGCCCGTATCTCGAATGCGGTGAAGGATCTGTCGGCGAAGGGTGTGGTGCCCGGGCTTGCCGTGGTGATCGTGGGCGAGGATCCCGCAAGCCAGCTCTATGTGAAGAACAAGGCCAAGCAGACGGTGGAAGTGGGCATGCGCTCCTTCGAGCACGTGCTGCCTGCCTCCACCTCTCAAGCCGAGCTTTTGAGCCTCGTCGCGCAACTCAATGTGGATCCGGCGGTGGACGGCATTCTCGTGCAGCTGCCTCTCCCTAAGCAGATCGATGCCCAGAAGGTGATCGAGGCCATCGATCCGGCGAAGGATGTGGACGGCTTCCACCCGATCAACGCGGGCAAGCTGATGACCGGCGTGCCGGGTCTCGTGTCCTGTACGCCCCTGGGCTGCCTGTTGCTGATCCAGTCCGTGCGCCGGGATCTGGCAGGCCTGAATGCCGTGGTGGTGGGCCGCTCCAACATCGTCGGCAAGCCGATGGCCCAGCTGCTCATCGCGCAAAGCTGCACGGTCACGGTGGCCCATTCCAAAACCCGGGATCTGCCTGAGGTCTGCCGTGAGGCCGACATCCTGGTTGCCGCCGTCGGGCGGCCCGAGATGGTCAAGGGCGATTGGGTGAAGCCCGGCGCCATCGTGATCGATGTGGGCATCAACCGCGTGCCCAATCCCGCTGCAGGCGAGGGCAAGACCAAGGTCGTGGGCGATGTGGCCTATGCGGAGGTTGCGAAGGTGGCGTCCGCCATCACGCCGGTCCCCGGCGGCGTCGGCCCCATGACCATCGCCTGCCTGCTGCGCAACACCCTGGAGGCCGCCTGCCTGCGCCGCGGCCTCGCTATGCCGGCTGTCGATTTTGCCGCCTGATCAATTCGCGGCGAAGCAATAGAACAGGCCTGCGCCGCCGGTGCTCTTGAGCGCATCCTGGCTGCATCCGCCCCGTGACGGGTGCGAGGTGTTCCAGGATTTTGCCGGGGGCGAATCGTCCAGGCCCATGCGGTCGTGGTGGCCGAGCATCGCGGTGCCGTCCGCGCCGCTCTTTGTCCAATTGCCGCAGGTCATGTCCTGGTTGCCCGCAAAGGCCGTGCCGTCGGCTTGCGTTCCGGTCAGCATGTCGTGCTCGTTGGGCTGATCGCCCCGGCCCTTCACCATCGTGCCCTTTTCCGTGAGGGCGGTCTGCTTGTTGAGGTTGTTGTTGGGGCTGTGCAGGTCCGCCACATCCTTGGCGATGACAATACCTTTGGCATTCTGCCAGGGGCCGCGGCCGATCCGGTCCTTGGCATTGACGGCGGGAGCGCCGCCCATGGCCTGAGTGGAGAGATAAGCCCGCCAGACCTTGCCACGAATGCCGGCCGCCTCGGCGAGACTCTGGCAATGCCTGTCCGCGCCCTCGAGCCCGCCGAGATCGGCGCCCTTGCCGGAGCCGACGCTGGTGACGAAGAAGCTCGTCTCGGCAGAGGCCGTCTGCGCTTGAACCGATCCCGGCAAGGCCAAGGCCAAGAGGCCGGTGAAAATCATGGGCGGCAGGCCGGTTGTTCTGTGCATTGTCTCCTCCTCGGATGGAACTGTTCGATCCCCCTTCCAAAAGACAATTTCAGATGGCGCTTATTCCTCGGTTCACGGTGTCGTGAAGGCGGAGCCCGGAAGCTCAAGTGCCCTGCCGCAAATGCTCGACGAGCTGCCGGGCTGAAGGAGCGAGGTCCTTGAGAGAGCGGATGCAGAGGGTCAAGTCCCGGGCCGCCCAGGAATCCTCAAGAGTGACCGGGTGAATGGCCATGGTGCGGGCGGCGCGCTGGGCCGTGGTCTCAGGCACAATGCCGAGGCCCACGCCCGCCTCCACCATGCGGCAGATGGCATCGAAGCTCCTGAGCTGCACCCTGAGGCGAAGGGGCCTTCCGATCCGGCTGGCCTTGGCCGAGAGGAAGCGCTGGAGGGCGCTGGCCCGGTCGAGGCCGACGAAATCGTGCTCTAGCACCTCCGTGAAGGCGACGCTCGGGCGGGGGGCGAGGGCGTGATCCTTCGGGACCACCAGCACGAAGCGGTCACTGCGGAAAGGGTAGGTTTCGAGTTGGCCCGTATCCACCGTGCCCGCCACGATGCCGATATCGCCCACGCCCTCGGCGATCTGGCCCACGATCTCGTCGCTCAGCCGCTCCTCCAGGTCGATGGAGACTTGCGGATGCTGGGCCAGGAAGGCTCCAAGCGACTCCGGCAGGAACTCCGTGAGGGCGTTGGTGTTGGAGAGAATCCGGATCTGGCCCGCAAGCCCGCCGGTGAAGGCGCCGAGGTCCTCTCTGAGCTTCTCGGCCTGGGCGAGCAGGGCGCGGGCGTGCTGGAGCAGGGTGCGTCCGGCCGGGGTCGGGGTAACGCCTGCCCGGGTGCGCAGGAGGAGGGGGGCTCCGAGCGACTTTTCCATGTTGCGGATGCGGGTGCTCGCGGCGGCCAGCGCCAGATGGGCCCGCTCGGCCCCATGGGTGATGCTGCCCGCCTCGACCACATGGCGGAAGAGGCTCAGGTCGGTCAGATCGAATTGCATAGTTTCCCTTCGTCGTTGGCGAAGGGAGATAAGAATAATTAAAAATTGTCCTGTAAGCGAGGGGAGGGCATTCTTCGCGGCTGACGAAGTGTGCCTTTGGTCGTCATCTTGGGCGGAAGGCGCATTGCGGTGTCCCCGCGCTTCCGTTACGAACCATTCCAAACTACGGGCGACAGGCGTCGCCGATCAGGAGTGAAAGCCATGGCTGAGGCGAAAGTGGCCCCGCGGCCCTTGTCCCCGCATCTTCAAGTTTACCGGTGGAGCTGGACGATGGCGATGTCCGTCGCTCACCGCATCACGGGCACCGCACTTTATGGCGGCATCGCGCTGCTGGCGATCTGGCTCGTGGCCCTGGCCTCCGGCCCCTCGGCCTTCGACGCCGTGCAATGGTTCTTCGGCTCGCCCATCGGATACCTGATCCTGTTCGGCTATACCTGGATCCTCATGCACCACATGCTCGGCGGCGTGCGCCACTTGGTTTGGGATTTCGGCTACGGCATGGAAGCCGTCCAGCGCATCAACATGGCGCGCTTCACCCTCGTCGGCTCGGTCGCGCTTACCCTTGCGATCTGGGTCATCGCCTTCCTCGCATTCTAAGGAGAGAGCCATGGCCGACAACAGGGCTGATACCCGCGTTTCCATGCGTACCCCGCTTGCCCGCGTAAAGGGCCTTGGCGCCGCCGGACACGGCGTCGAGCATTGGTGGGTCCACCGCGTCACGGCGGTGGCGAACGTTCCGCTCATCATCGCTTTCGTGATTATCGTCGCGTCGCTGGCCGCATCGCCGTCCTATCAGGATGCCATCGCCATCATCTCGCATCCGCTGATCGCGATCATTCTGCTGCTCGCCGTGCTCTCGGTTGTGAACCACATGCGGCTCGGCATGCAGATCATCATCGAAGATTACGTGCACGATAAGGGCTACAAGATCGCAGCTCTCATCGCGAACAATTTCTATGCCGCCATCATCGGCGTGGCGTGCCTCTACGCCATCCTCAAGGTCAGCCTCGGCCGCATCCTGCTTTAAGGAATTTTCTCATGGCTCAAGCAACGAACGGCGCAGCCATCAACGGCAAGGCCTACAACATCATCGACCACACCTTCGACGTGGTGGTCGTGGGCGCTGGCGGCGCAGGTCTTCGCGCTACCGTCGGCTGCTCGCAGGCTGGTCTTCGCACCGCCTGCATCACCAAGGTGTTCCCCACCCGCTCGCACACGGTAGCGGCGCAGGGCGGCATCTCCGCCTCGCTCGGCAATATGGGCCCGGACGATTGGCGCTGGCACATGTACGATACCGTGAAGGGTTCGGACTGGCTCGGCGACCAGGACGCCATCGAGTATCTCGTGCGCAACGCGCCCGCCGCCGTCTATGAGCTCGAGCACTGGGGCGTTCCCTTCTCCCGCACGGCGGAAGGCAAGATCTACCAGCGTCCCTTCGGCGGCATGACCACCGAGTTCGGCAAGGGCACCGCGCAGCGAACCTGCGCCGCCGCCGACCGCACGGGCCACGCGATCCTGCACACGCTCTATGGCCAGGCCGTCCGCAACCAGACGAACTTCTTCATCGAGTATTTCGCCCTCGACCTGATGATGGATTCCGACGGCCGCTGCATCGGCGTCGTGGCGCTCAACCAGTCCACCGGTGAAATCCACCGCTTCCGCGCCCACATGACGATCCTCGCCACCGGCGGTTACGGACGCGCGTATTTCTCGGCCACGTCCGCGCACACCTGCACGGGCGACGGCAACGCCATGGTGCTGCGCGCCGGCCTGCCGCTGCAGGACATGGAGTTCGTGCAGTTCCACCCCACCGGCATCTACGGTTCGGGCTGCCTCATCACCGAGGGCGCGCGCGGCGAGGGCGGTTACCTCACCAATTCGGAAGGCGAGCGCTTCATGGAGCGTTATGCGCCGTCCGCGAAGGACCTTGCTTCCCGTGACGTCGTGTCCCGCGCGATGACCATGGAGATCCGCGCAGGCCGCGGCGTGGGCAAGAACAAGGACCACATCTACCTGCACCTCGACCACCTCGACCCGAAGATCCTGCACGAGCGCCTGCCCGGCATCTCGGAAAGCGCGAAGATCTTCGCGGGTGTCGATGTGACGAAGGAGCCGATCCCGGTTCTGCCGACCGTGCACTACAACATGGGCGGCATCCCCACGAACTATCACGGCGAAGTGCTGACCCTGAAGAACGGCAACCCCGACACGGTGGTGCCGGGCCTCATGGCGCTCGGCGAGGCGGCCTGCGTGTCCGTGCACGGCGCGAACCGTCTCGGCTCCAACTCGCTCATCGATCTCGTGGTGTTCGGCCGCGCGGCTGGCCTGCGCTGCGCCGAGATCCTGGAGCCGAATGCCCGTCACGCGGACCTGCCGAAGAACGCCGACGAGCTCGCACTCTCGCGTCTCGACAAGTTCCGCTATGCCAACGGCTCGACCTCGACCGCAGAGCTGCGCCTTCAGATGCAGAAGACCATGCAGAACAACTGCGCGGTGTTCCGCACCGGCGAGGTTCTGGACGAAGGCAAGAAGCTCATCCACGACGTGTGGAACGCCGCCGCCGACATCAAGGTCACGGACCGTTCGCTCATCTGGAACACCGACCTTCTCGAAACGCTCGAGTTCGACAACCTCATCGGCCAGGCCGTCGTCACCATGGAAGGCGCGGCCAACCGTCAGGAATCGCGCGGCGCGCATGCCCGCGAGGACTTCTCCGAGCGCGACGACAAGAACTGGATGAAGCACACGCTGGCATGGCTCGATGACACCTCGCACAAGGTGACTCTCGATTACCGTCCGGTGCACACCTACACCATGTCGAACGACATCCAGTACATCGAGCCGAAGGCTCGCGTGTACTAAGGAAGACGAAAAACAATGGCTCAGTTCACTCTTCCCAAGAATTCCCAGTACACCGAGGGCAAGACCTGGCCGAAGCCGGCTGGGGCTTCCAACGTCCAGGAATTCCGCATCTATCGCTGGAACCCGGATGACGGCGCCAATCCGCGCATCGACACCTATTATGTCGACCGCGACGATTGCGGTCCGATGGTTCTGGACGCGCTGTTGTGGATCAAGAACAACGTCGACTCGACGCTGGTCTTCCGCCGCTCCTGCCGCGAAGGCATCTGCGGTTCCTGCGCCATGAACATCATGGGCGGCAACACGCTGGCCTGTACGCTGGGCATCGACGATTGCGCGTCGGATTCGATCAAGATCTATCCGCTGCCGCATATGCCGGTGCTGAAGGATCTTGTGCCGGATCTCACGAGCTTCTTCGCCCAGCACGCCTCCATCCAGCCCTGGCTGCAGACGGAGACGGCGGAGCCGGAGAAGGAATGGCGTCAGACGCCTGAAGAGCGCTCCAAGCTCGATGGCCTCTATGAGTGCATTCTCTGCGCCTGCTGCACCACCTCCTGCCCGAGCTATTGGTGGAACGGCGACCGCTTCCTCGGTCCGGCCGCTCTCCTCCAGGCCTATCGCTGGCTCATCGACAGCCGCGACGAGGCTACCGGCGAGCGCCTCGACAACCTGCATGATCCCTTCCGGCTCTATCGCTGCCACACGATCATGAACTGCGCCAATACCTGCCCCAAGGGCCTGAACCCGGCAAAGGCGATTGCCGAGGTCAAGAAGATGATGGTGGCGCGCGCCGTCTGATCGGACGAAAAGCCTAGCTTGGCGCTATCGTTTTAATGTAACACTCCGGGCGTGACCCTCTGGTTCATTCCCGGAGTTTTTTATGCCTATTCTGCTGGCCGTTCTCGGCGCGCTCGGAGCAGCCGCCTTCTGGTACTACCGCCTTCGCGACGTCGGGAACGCCGCCGGTGAGGTCGTCGATGCAGCTCAGCGCATGCGCGGGGCCTATCGCCGCAAAGCTTTCCGCAAGAAGGCAGAAAGCTCCGCCATCGAGGCCGTGGACGATCCCGTTGCGGCTGCGGCTGCCATGTTGATCTCTCTTGCCCATGAGCGGGGCGAATTGAGCATAGCGGCGGAAGAGGCCATTAAGGCCGAGATGCAATATGTGATGGGCGTGCCGAACATCGCAGAGACCTACACCTTCGCCCGGTGGGTTGCTGGTCACACGGACGATCCCAACACCCTGTCACTGAAATTCGCCAAGCTCTGGTTGGCGAGGCTCGATGAGGTCCAGCGACAAGACATCTACGACATGGCAAAGCGTGTGAGCGAGGCGGATGGCGAGCCCACATTCGTTCAAATCGGCGCGCTCAAGGCCTTGAGAGACCGGCTCGGCTTGACTCGCACCTGATCTCTGCCATTTCAGGAGGTCTGAAAAGACCAAGGCAAGAATCGATTCCTTTGCTCTGAAAAGTACCTGCTGCGATGATCGACATGAAATCCCGGGCCTATGCCCTGACCGTTACCCTCTGCGCCGCCTTGGCGCTGGGCGCCTGCTCGTCATCGAGACTGGGCGGATCGCCGGGCCGCGGCGCGATGGCGGCACCCATGCCCGATCCTGTCGAGGCCGTGCCGTCCGGGCCGGTCGAATCCGCGCCTCTTGCTCCCATCGAGGGCCAGCCCCTGCCGCCGATTGCCGGTGCGCCGGCTCCCCTGGGCTCGGGGCTGGTGCCTCCCGCCGGTGGAACGGATCTCGCTGGCCTGCCGCCTGCTCCTCCGCCGGGCGCTTCTGCTCCCGCAGCACCGGTTGCGCCCACCAGCCGCACGGCTGTCGTGGGGAATTGGTCCGCGCGCGATGCTTCCGGTAATTCCTGCCGCATCCAGCTTTCAAGCTCGCCCGCGCTCGATCTTTATCGTGCGTCGGCCTCAGGCTGCTCCAACCAGGATCTGTCGAAGGTCAATGCGTGGGATTACCGGGACGGCGAGGTCTATCTCTACCAGACTGGCGGTTCGGTGGCGGCGCGCCTTCGCGGCTCCTCGTCGGCACTCTCCGGGGTGCTCGCCAAGTCCGGCGCTCCGCTGTCGCTCTCGCGATAGCAGCCCTGACAACAAGTCATTTGCGCTCGGATGAGTGGAACGGTATCGGTTGATCCGTGACCGACACCTTCCATCCCCCGCAATCCATCACCGCACGTTATGACGCGCTCGTTGCCTCGGGCGCCATCGAGCGCGATCCCGCACAGGTGAAGCTGCTGCGTCAGCTCGAAGCGCTGGCCGAGAGCCTCGGCAGCTATCGCCTCGCCCGCAAGCCCAGTGCCCTGGGATGGCTGTTCGGGAAGAAGAACCCCGCGCCGCCGAAGGGCCTTTATGTCTGGGGCTCGGTCGGGCGTGGCAAGACCATGCTCATGGATCTGTTCTTCGAGGCGCTGCCGGTGAAGCGCAAGCGCCGGGTCCATTTCCACGCCTTCATGGCCGATGTGCACGAGCGCATCCACGATTTCAGGCAGAAGCTGAAGACCGGCGAGGTGAAGGGCGACGATCCGATCGCCCCGGTCGCCGAAGCCCTGGCGGAACAGGCCTGGGTTCTCTGCTTCGACGAATTCACCGTCACCGACATCGCTGATGCGATGATTTTAGGGAGATTGTTCACGGCGCTCTTCTCCCATGGGGTTGTGGTGGTCGCCACCTCCAACGTGGAGCCGCAGCATCTCTATGAGGGCGGCCTCAACCGTTCGCTCTTCCTGCCCTTCATCGACCTGTTGCAGGAGCGGATGAGCGTCCTGAAGCTCGAATCCCGAACGGATTTCCGGCTGGAGAAGCTCGCGGGCAGTCCGGTGTTCTACGCGCCAGCTGATGGGCATTCCCACGCGGCGCTCAACCGCGCTTTCAAGAGCCTGACGGGCCGCGAGCAGGGCAAGTCCGTGACGCTCACCGTCAAAGGCCATCCCGTCGAGGTGCCTCAGGCGGCAAGCGGCGTAGCGCGCTTCTCCTTCGAGGATCTGTGCTCGAAGCCGCTCGGCGCCGCCGATTACCTGACGATTGCCGACGAGTTCGAAACGGTCATTCTCGAGAATATCCCGAGGATGAACTTCGAGCGCCGCAACGAAGCCAAGCGTTTCATCATGCTGGTCGATGCATTCTACGATGCGAAGGTGAAACTGCTCGCCTCGGCGGAGGCCGAGGTTCATGAACTCTATCAGGCGGATACAGGACGCGAGGCCTTCGAATTCGACCGCACGGTATCTCGCCTCATCGAGATGCGCTCCGAGGAATATCTCTCCCTGCCGCATGGGCGGGAGGAATCCGGCAGTTCCGAGGGGCTTGTCGAGACATGAAGCGGGCGCAGGGCACTCAACGGATCGTGGAATCCGATGTCCCGGCCGATGCCCGACTGCTCGCCATTGCCGCCGACCAGCTCAAACAGATCGGCCCCAAGCACGTCACCGTGGTCAGCATCGCCGACGCGGCCGGTATGACCCATGCCAATGTCTACCGCTACTTTGCCTCCAAGGCGGCGCTCATCGATGCGGTGGCAGGCCAGTGGCTGCGGCGGATGGAGGCGATCATCGCCGACATCGCGGATTCCCCCGACCCAGCGGACGATAAACTGGAGCGCCTGATCCAGGCCTGGGCCCGTACCCACCGGGAGCTCCTTCGGGAGGACCGGCACCTCTTCGACGTCTATTGCTCGGCCACCGAGACCTCCCGAGCGCTCGTGCGCAAGCATCGATCCCGGATGAGGGTGCTGATCGAGCGGGTGCTCGACGAGGGTATCGTGACCGGGAAATTCGACCCTCGGGATCGCGAGAGGGCGCTCGCCTTCATCAGCGATGCGGTCTATCGTTTCATCAATCCTCTGACCGTGCGCCTCGACGCGGACGTCCCTCAGGATATCCTGGACCAGCGGCTGGCAGCCATGATCCGGGTCGTTCTTCGCTCTCTGGAGATGGGCGTCGTATAGGCTAAGTTACAATTTCTCAAAAATGTAACATGAAATTTCCAGGCGGCCTTAACTATCTAAGCTGCTGATGTTGCGGGCAATTCTGATACAGCTAAGCTGAGGGCTGCCTTCAACGACGGCCAAAGCCTTGCGGGTTAACCTTTTGCTGGCTTGAAGCATGCCCATTTCTGGAGGTAAACAGCGCCACCCTTAAAAGGCGCTAGCCTCAGCAACATCCAAGGACAGACCATGGCCCGGAAAAAGATCGCGCTCATCGGTGCAGGCCAGATCGGCGGTACGCTCGCTCATCTCGTCGGCTTGAAGGAACTCGGCGACGTCGTTCTCTTCGACATCGCGGAAGGCATCCCCCAGGGCAAAGGTCTCGACATTGCGGAATCCGCGCCGGTCGACGGGTTCGATGCCAAGTACAAGGGCGCGAACGATTATTCCGCCATTGAAGGCGCCGATGTGATCATCGTGACCGCCGGCGTGCCGCGCAAGCCCGGCATGAGCCGCGACGACCTGATCGGCATCAACCTGAAGGTTATGGAAGCCGTCGGAAACGGCATCAAGCAATATGCTCCGAACGCTTTCGTCATCTGCATCACCAACCCGCTCGACGCCATGGTGTGGGCGCTCCAGAAGTTCTCGGGCCTGAAGCCTGAGAAGATCGTCGGCATGGCCGGCGTTCTGGACTCGGCCCGCTTCCGCCACTTCCTCGCCGAAGAGTTCAACGTCTCCGTCGAGGACGTGACCGCCTTCGTGCTCGGCGGCCACGGCGACGACATGGTGCCGCTGGTTCGCTACTCCACGGTCGCCGGCGTTCCGCTGCCCGATCTCGTGAAGATGGGCTGGACGTCTCAGGAGAAGCTCGACGCCATGGTCGAGCGCACCCGCAAGGGCGGCGGCGAGATCGTCAATCTGCTCAAGACCGGCTCCGCATTCTACGCGCCTGCCGCTTCCGCCATCGCGATGGCCGAGAGCTATCTGAAGGACAAGAAGCGCGTCCTGCCCTGCGCCGCTTACCTCAACGGTCAGTACGGCGTGAAGGACATGTTCGTCGGCGTGCCGATCGTGATCGGCGAGAACGGCGTCGAGCGCATCGTCGAGGTCGAGTTCTCGGCTGAAGAGAAGGCCATGTTCGAGAAGTCGGTCGCGTCCGTGCAGGGCCTCGTGGACGCCTGCAAGCAGATCAATTCGGCGCTCGCCTAAACATTCACGTCATGGCCGCACTTGCTGCGGCCATCCACGTCTTAACTCGCCACGCCGCCAAAGGCGTGGATGCCCGGGTCGAGCCTGGGCATGACGAAGAGGAAAACACATGAACATTCATGAATATCAGGGCAAAGCCATTCTGAAGGAGTTCGGTCTTCCGGTCTCCAATGGCGTCGCCATCTTCTCCGCCGACGAGGCGGAAGCCGCTGCCAAGCAGCTCGGCGGCCCGCTCTGGGTCGTGAAGTCTCAGATCCATGCGGGCGGCCGCGGCAAGGGCAAGTTCAAGGAAGCCGCTGCCGGCGAAAAGGGCGGTGTGCGTCTCGCCAAGTCCGTGGACGAGGTGAAGGAATTCGCCAAGCAGATGCTCGGCAACACTCTCGTCACGATCCAGACGGGCGAAGCCGGCAAGCAGGTCAACCGTCTCTACATCGAAGACGGCTCCGACATTGCCCGCGAGCTTTACCTCTCCATGCTCGTCGACCGCGCCACCGGTCAGGTCGCTTTCGTCGTCTCGACGGAAGGCGGCATGGATATCGAGCAGGTCGCTCACGACACCCCTGAGAAGATCCTCACCTTCTCCGTCGATCCGGCCACCGGCATCATGCCCCATCACGGCCGCACGGTCGCCAAGGCGCTCGGCCTCACCGGCCCCCTCGCCAAGGAAGCCGAGGATCTGGTCACGAAGCTCTACAAGGCCTTCACCGCGAAGGACATGGAGATGCTCGAGATCAACCCGCTGATCGTCACGCAGGACAACCACCTGAAGTGCCTCGACGCGAAGATCTCCTTCGACGGCAACGCTCTCTATCGTCACCCTGACGTGGTCGCCCTGCGCGACATCACGGAAGAGGACGCGAAGGAAATCGAGGCCTCCAAGTTCGACCTCGCCTATATCGCGCTCGACGGCACCATCGGCTGCATGGTCAACGGCGCGGGCCTTGCCATGGCGACCCTCGACATCATCAAGCTCTACGGCGAAGAGCCGGCGAACTTCCTCGATGTCGGCGGCGGCGCTTCCGAAGAGAAGGTGACGGCGGCATTCAAGATCATCACCGCCGACCCGCAGGTGAAGGGCATCCTCGTCAACATCTTCGGCGGCATCATGAAGTGCGACGTCATCGCGCGCGGCGTTCTCGCTGCGGTGAAGGCTGTCGGCCTGCAGGTCCCGCTGGTGGTGCGCCTCGAGGGCACGAACGTCGAAGAAGGCAAGAAGATCATCCGCGAGTCCGGCCTCAACGTGATCCCCGCCGACGACCTCGACGACGCCGCCCAGAAGATCGTGAACGCCGTGCGCGGCGGAAAGTAAGGTTTCGAGCTGATGTCCATTCTCATCGACAAGAACACCAAGGTCATCTGCCAGGGCTTTACCGGCAAGAACGGGACCTTCCACTCCGAGCAGGCCATCGCCTACGGCACCAAGATGGTCGGCGGCACCTCGCCCGGCAAAGGCGGCTCCACGCATCTCGGCCTGCCCGTGTTCGACACGGTCATGGAAGCGCGCGAGGCCACCGGCGCCGATGCGTCCGTCGTCTACGTTCCGCCTCCGGGCGCGGCCGATGCGATCTGCGAAGCCATCCAGGCCGAGATCCCGCTCATCGTCTGCATCACGGAAGGCATTCCGGTGCAGGACATGGTGCGCGTGAAGCGCTCGCTTTCGGGCTCCAAGTCGCGCCTCATCGGCCCGAACTGCCCCGGCATCGTGACGGCGGGTGAATCGAAGATCGGCATCATGCCGGCCAACATCTTCCGTCCGGGCTCGGTCGGCATCGTGTCGCGCTCCGGCACGCTGACCTATGAGGCCGTGTTCCAGACCACCAACGAAGGCCTTGGCCAGACCACCGCTGTCGGCATCGGCGGCGACCCGGTGAAGGGCACCGAGTTCATCGACATGCTCGACATGTTCCTCTCCGATCCCAAGACCGAGTCGATCATCATGATCGGCGAGATCGGCGGCTCGGCCGAGGAAGAGGCTGCCGAGTTTATCGCCCGCGAGGCCAAGAAGGGCCGCAAGAAGCCGATGGTCGGCTTCATCGCAGGCCGCACGGCTCCTCCCGGACGCCGCATGGGCCATGCCGGCGCGATCATCTCCGGCGGCAAGGGCGGCGCGGAAGACAAGATCGCCGCCATGGAAGCCGCGGGCATCCGCGTGTCTCCGTCCCCGGCACGCCTCGGCAAGACCCTCGTCGAGGTTCTGAAGGGTCAATAACGAGAATAGGCCGCCCCGGTGTCGGGGCGGCCAATCACCTTTTTGATGTGTAGGTTGCCATGGCACGCCAAGACGCCAACGAAAATTTCCTGAACACAGCTTTCCTCTATGGGGCGAACGCGTCCTATATCGAGGAGCTGCAGGCCCGTTACGAGAAGGATCCGAACTCGGTCGATGCCGAGTGGCAGGCATTCTTCGGTGCGTTGAAGGATGACAAGCAGGCTGTCGAGAAAGCGGCCAATGGTCCTTCTTGGGAAAAGCCGAACTGGCCGATCCATGCCAACGGAGAGCTGATCTCCGCGCTCGACGGTAACTGGGCGCAGGTCGAGAAGGCCGTCGGCGACAAGATCAAGGCGAAGGCTCAAGACAAGGGCTCGCAGATCAGCCAGGCCGATGTGCAGCAGGCAACTCGCGATTCCGTGCGCGCCATCATGCTGATCCGCGCCTATCGCGTGCGCGGTCACCTGCATGCGAAGCTCGATCCGCTCGGCATCAATCCGCGTCCGAGCGATGAGGAATTGCATCCGTCCCATTACGGCTTCACGGACGCCGACTGGGACCGCAAGATCTTCCTCGACAACGTGCTCGGCCTCGAATTCGGCACGATCCGCGAGATCGTCGCCATTCTCGAGCGCACCTATTGCCAGACTCTCGGTGTCGAGTTCATGCACATCTCCGATCCGGTCGAGAAGGCCTGGATCCAGGAGCGCATCGAGGGTCCGGATAAGGAGATCTCCTTCACCAACGAAGGCAAGCGCGCCATCCTCAACAAGCTCGTCGAGGCAGAAGGCTTCGAGAAGTTTCTGGATGTCCGCTACACCGGCACCAAGCGCTTCGGCCTGGACGGCGGCGAGTCGCTGATCCCGGCACTCGAGCAGATCATCAAGCGCGGCGGCAATCTCGGCTGCAAGGAGATCGTGTTCGGCATGGCCCACCGCGGCCGCCTGAACGTTCTGACGCAGGTGATGGGCAAGCCGCACCGCGCGCTGTTCCACGAGTTCAAGGGCGGCTCCTTCGCACCCGACGACGTGGAAGGCTCGGGCGACGTGAAGTACCACCTCGGTGCTTCCTCCGACCGTACCTTCGACGGCAACAACGTCCACCTGTCGCTCACCGCCAACCCCTCGCACCTCGAGATCGTCGATCCGGTGGTGCTCGGCAAGGTGCGCGCCAAGCAGGACCAGCACGGCTGCACGCCGGATAACCGCAGCGCGGTGATGCCGCTGCTCATCCACGGCGACGCCGCTTTCGCGGGCCAGGGCGTTGTGGCGGAGTGCCTTGGCCTTTCGGGCCTGCGCGGTCACCGCACCGGCGGTTCGATTCACTTCATCATCAACAACCAGATCGGCTTCACCACCGATCCGCGTTTCTCGCGCTCCTCGCCCTATCCATCGGATGTGGCGAAGATGGTCGAGGCTCCGATCTTCCACGTGAACGGCGACGATCCGGAAGCCGTGGTGTTCGCGGCGAAGGTCGCTACCGAATACCGCCAGCGTTTCCAGAAGCCTGTCGTCATCGACATGTTCTGCTACCGCCGCTTCGGTCATAACGAAGGCGACGAGCCGTCCTTCACGCAGCCGCTGATGTACCGCAAGATTCGTCAGCATCCGGGCATCATCGAGCTCTATTCCAAGAAGCTCATCGCGGAGGGCGTCGTCACCGAGGCCGAGGTCGAGGAGATGAAGGCGACTTGGCGCTCCAAGCTCGATGCCGAGTTCGACATCGCCGCCAACTACAAGCCCAACAAGGCCGATTGGCTCGATGGCCGCTGGTCGGGCCTCAAGGCCGTGCGCGAGGATCAGGACGATCCGCGCCGGGGCCAGACGGGCGTGCCCGTCGAGGCGCTCAAGCGCATCGGCGACGCCCTGACGAAGGTTCCGGAAGGCTTCCACGTTCACAAGACGATCCAGCGCTTCCTCGACAACCGCAAGAAGATGATGGACACGGGCGAGGGCTTCGACTGGGCCATGGCCGAGGCGCTTGCCTTCGGCTCGCTGCTTCTCGAAGGCCATCGCGTGCGTCTCTCCGGTCAGGATTGCGAGCGCGGCACCTTCTCGCAGCGCCACTCGGTTCTCACCGATCAGGAGAACGAGGAGCGTTACACGAACCTCAACCACATCTCCGAGGATCAGGCCCGCTACGAGGTCATCAACTCGATGCTCTCGGAAGAGGCGGTGCTCGGCTTCGAGTACGGCTACACGCTGTCCGAGCCGAATGCGCTCACTATGTGGGAAGCGCAGTTCGGCGACTTCGCCAACGGCGCGCAGGTCGTGTTCGACCAGTTCATCTCGTCGGGCGAACGCAAATGGCTGCGCATGTCGGGCCTCGTCTGCCTTCTGCCGCACGGCTATGAGGGCCAGGGCCCCGAACACTCCTCCGCACGTCTGGAGCGATTCTTGCAGATGTGCGCCGAGGACAACATGCAGGTCGGCTATTGCTCGACTCCTGCCAACTACTTCCACATCCTGCGCCGTCAGCTGAAGCGCGACTTCCGCAAGCCGCTGATCCTGATGACGCCGAAGTCTCTGCTGCGTCACAAGCGCTGCACCTCGACCCTTGCGGACATTTCGGAAGGCACGTTCTTCCACCGTGTTCTGCAGGACGATGCGCAGACGGGCCGTGACGGCATCAAGCTGGTGAAGGACGACAAGATCCGCCGCGTCGTGATCTGCACGGGCAAGGTCTATTACGACCTGCTCGAGGAGCGCGAGAAGCGGGGTATCGACGACGTCTACCTGCTGCGCGTCGAGCAGCTCTATCCGTTCCCGGCCAAGTCGCTGGCGGCAGAGCTCTCCCGCTTCAAGAAGGCCGACGTGGTGTGGTGCCAGGAAGAGCCCAAGAACATGGGCTCCTGGATGTTCGTCGAGCCCTATCTTGAATGGGTGCTGAAGACGGCAGGCTCCAAAGTGGACCGTCCGCGCTATGTGGGCCGCCCGGCCTCCGCCGCGACTGCGACGGGTCTCATGTCGAAGCACATCGCCCAGCTGCAAGCTTTCCTCGACGAGGCTTTCGCGGCGTAAAACCCGCGAAAACTCTCCCCTTTCCCCGGGCCTTCACAAGCTCTGAAAAAGACTGAACGACCATGGCAACCGAAATCCGCGTACCTACTCTCGGCGAATCCGTATCTGAGGCCACCATCGGCCGTTGGTTCAAGAAGCCCGGCGATGCCGTCAAGGCCGACGAACCCGTGCTCGAGCTCGAGACCGACAAGGTCACCCTCGAGGTGAATGCTCCGGCGAGCGGCACGCTCGGCGAGATCATCGCCAAGGACGGCGAGACGGTTGCTCCGGGCGCAGTGCTCGGCTCCATCGTCGAGGGCGGTGCTGCTGTTGCTCCTGCCGCGGCCCCCAAGGCCGAGGCTCCGAAGGCTGCTCCGGCTCCCGCCGCTGCGCCCGCACCAGCTGCGGCTGCTCCCGGCGCTGCGAAGGATCATGGTCCCGCCGTCGCCCGCATTGCGGCTGAAAGCGGCGTGAACCCGGCGAATGTCGGCGGCACGGGCAAGGATGGCCGCGTGACGAAGGGCGACATGCTCGCCGCCATCGCTACCGGCGGTGCCGCTGCTTCCGCTCCTGCCGCTCCGGTTTCCGTGCGCGCGCCGTCCGCTCCGGTCGATGCCGAGCGTGAAGAGCGCGTGAAGATGACGAAGCTTCGTCAGACCATCGCCCGCCGCCTGAAGGACGCGCAGAACACCGCCGCCATGCTCACCACGTTCAATGACGTGGACATGAGCGCGGTGATGAACCTGCGCAGCCAGTACAAGGACGTATTCGAGAAGAAGCACGGCACCAAGCTCGGCTTCATGGGCTTCTTCACCAAGGCCGTGATCCAGGCTCTCAAGGATGTTCCGGCGGTCAATGCCGAAATCGACGGTCAGGATCTCGTCTACAAGAACTACTACCACATCGGCATCGCTGTCGGCACCGAGAAGGGCCTCGTGGTTCCGGTGGTGCGCGACGCCGACCAGCTCTCGGTCGCGGGCATCGAGAAGACCATCGCCGATTTCGGTCGTCGCGCTCGTGACGGCAAGCTCTCTATCGACGAGATGCAGGGCGGCACCTTTACCATCACCAATGGCGGCATCTACGGCTCGCTCATGTCGACGCCGATCCTCAACGCGCCGCAATCGGGCATCCTCGGCATGCACCGCATCGAGGAGCGTCCGGTGGTCCGCAACGGCCAGGTGGTCGTGCGCCCGATGATGTATCTCGCGCTGTCCTACGATCACCGCATCGTCGACGGCAAGGACGCCGTGACCTTCCTCGTGCGCGTCAAGGACGCGCTCGAAGATCCGGCCCGCCTGGTTCTTGATCTCTAAGAAAATCCAACGTCATGGCCGGGCTTGCCCCGGCCATCTACGCTTTATAGCCTCACCTCAAAGACGTGGATGCCCGGATCACCTCCGGGCATAACGTTAAGTGGAGACAAAAGATGTCCTACGATCTCATCGTTATCGGCACCGGCCCCGGCGGCTATGTGGCCGCCATCCGCGCCGCGCAACTCGGCCTGAAGACCGCCGTCGTCGAAAAGCGCAAGACCCATGGCGGCACCTGCCTCAACGTGGGCTGCATTCCCTCCAAGGCCCTGCTGCACGCCTCGCACATGTTCGAAGATGCGCGCGATCACTTCGCCGATCTCGGCATCGGCGTCTCCGCGCCCTCGCTCGATCTCAAGAAGATGCAGGCCTTCAAGCAGGAAGGCGTCGACGGCAACACCAAGGGCGTCGAGTTCCTGCTGAAGAAGAACAAGATCGATGCCTTCATCGGCACGGCCCGCATCGCCGCTGTCGGCCAGGTGGAAGTCACCGCCGAGGACGGCACGAATCAGGTGCTCGAGACCAAGAACATCCTGGTCGCCACGGGCTCCGACGTCACGCGCCTTCCCGGCATCGAGATCGACGAGAAGGTGATCGTCTCCTCCACCGGCGCACTGGAACTCGAGAGCGTGCCGAAGCGCCTCGTGGTGATCGGCGCGGGCGTGATCGGGCTGGAGCTCGGCTCGGTTTGGCGCCGCCTCGGCTCGGAGGTTACCGTGGTGGAATATCTGGACCGCATCCTGCCCGGCATGGATGGCGAGGTTGCCAAGAACTTCCAGCGTATCCTCGGCAAGCAGGGCTTCCAGTTCAAGCTCGGTGCGAAGGTTACCGGCGTGAAGAAGACCGGCAACGGTGCGACCCTTACCTTCGAGCCGGCAGCCGGGGGCGCCGCGGAAACCATCGAGGCCGATGTGGTGCTCGTGGCCGTGGGCCGGGTGCCGTATACGCAGGGCCTCGGCCTCGACCGCGTGGGCGTTCAGCTCGACAATCGCGGCCGCATCCAGACGGACGCGCATTTCGCCACCAACGTCACCGGCATCTACGCCATCGGTGACGTGATCGCGGGTCCCATGCTCGCGCACAAGGCCGAGGACGAGGGCGTCGCCGTTGCCGAGATCCTCGCCGGCAAGGCAGGCCACGTGAACTACGACGTGATCCCGAGCGTGGTCTACACGTTCCCCGAGGTCGCCTCCGTCGGCAAGACGGAAGAGGAGCTGAAGGCTGCGGGCATCGCCTACAATGTGGGCAAGTTCCCCTTCACGGCCAATGGCCGCGCGAAGGTGAACCGCACCACGGATGGCTTCGTGAAGATTCTCGCCGACGCCGCCACCGACAAGGTGCTCGGCGTGCATATCATCGGTCCGGAAGCGGGCAACCTCATTCACGAGGCGGCGATCACCATGGAGTTCGGCGGCTCGTCGGAGGACATGGCCCGCACCTGCCACGCGCATCCGACCCTCGCGGAAGCTGTGAAGGAAGCCGCCTTGGCGGTGGAGAAGCGCGCCATCCATATGTAATATGGATTCATGGCAAAACTCCACTTCATCCATTCGGTAATGAATGCAGGCAAGACGACCCATCTCCTGCAGGTTCGTTACAACTACGTCGAGAACGGCGGAAATGTCCTGCTGTTCACGAGTTTGGTCGATGACCGCTTCGGCGTCGGCAAGGTGAAGTCCCGCATCGGCCTCGAGGCCGATGCGATCCCGCTGAAGAAGGACGACGATATCGGTGCCTTCGTAGCGGCGGAGCATGCCAGGAAAAAGGTGACCGTCGTCCTCATCGACGAGGTTCAGTTCATGACCGCCGAACAGGTCCGTCAGCTGGCCTGGATCGTCGACGAGCTGAAAATCCCCGTCATGGCCTATGGGCTGAAGAACAACGTGTATGGCACGCTGTTCAGCGACGCCATCGCAACGATCATGGCGCTGGCCGAGGATTTTCAGGAAATCAAGCAGCTCTGCCATTGCGGCCGCAAGGCCACGATGATCCTGAAGTTCGATCCTAATGGCGAAGCGGTTCGCTCAGGCCCGGTGATCGAGATCGGCGGCGAAAGCCGCTATGTCTCCGTCTGCCGTCCGCATTGGACAAAGGGCGATATCGGCCCCGCCGCGCGGCAATTATTGGCGGAAGCCGTGGTTGCTGCGGAGTAAATCGCGGAAAGTTACCGCTTGCTGGCCGCCTTGGGCGGCCATTGCTTTTTCTGGCGAAGTGCACGGCCTTCCGCAGCCGTCGGCGCGGGATCGGGAAAGCCGATGGCGTGCAGGCGCTGTAAGAGTTCGAGCCTGTGTTGGTTCATGCGGCTCGAATGATCCCAGGCTGGGACGCGGCCTGCTCTCTCGGCGATGGAGCCGAGGGTCGAGCCCAGCGAATCCATCACCCAGGGCGACGCGCCGAGATCGAGAAACTTCAAGACCATGTCGAACCGGCGCGTCATGGCGGCTGACAACGCGACGGATCCACCGGCCATGGCCGGCATGTCGAGATCGGCGCCATTGCGAATGTAGAAATCGAGCACTGCGTCGTTGCGGGTATCGAGAGCGGTGACGATGAGCAGTTCGCCGTCGCCGTAATTGTCGAGGCTGGCGCCCGCCGCTGTCAGCCGCTCCAGCCAGCGGATGCTGCCTTTGACGGTGGCGGAATGCAGCGCCTGTCCCGCAATCTTGCCCTTCGGCGGGCCCAATGCGTTCCATGTGACGAGTGTGTCGAAGGCTTTGCGCTGATCCGCGATGACTGCGATCTCGACCCAACTCGTGGTCTTGCGTCCGATGGCCTGCGGATCGACGGCTTTCGACGACAGCAGCCTCGTCATGGTTTCGATATCGCCGGAGGCTACCGCCAGAGCCATCTGCTTGTCGGCGGGAGAATCGAAATACATGTCGGGGCCGGAAGCCGTGGCCGAGGCTGGATATCCAAACAATCCGAGGATCGTGAACAGAAGGGCGCGAAGGCCACCTCGGAGCCGCGGAAGAATCATGCCGTCTCTTGTCGTTTTCTCCGGAAAGCCGGATGCGCCGCCTCGACGGCTTCCATGAGCCGTGCTGCATCCACTTTGGTATAAAGTTGCGTCGTCGACAAGGAGGCGTGCCCCAAGAGTTCCTGAATGCCGCGCAGATCGCCGCCTTTGGCGAGAAGATGCGTGGCGAAGGAATGGCGCAGGGCATGGGGCGTGGCGCTGTCCGGCAGGCCAAGCGCGCCTCGCAGCTCCTCCACAGCAAGCTGGATGATGCGCGGGGATAAGGGGCCGCCACGGGCGCCGACAAAAAGCGGTCCCTCGGGCGGAATCGCATAGGGGCAGAGGTGCAGATATTCCTCCACCGCCCGCTGGATGGCCGGGATCACGGGCACGCTGCGCATCTTGCCGCCCTTGCCGGTCACCGTGATCGAATCGGTTCCGTTGATGGGCGCATCGCGCCGCTGGAGGCCCAGCGCCTCGGAGATGCGCAGGCCCGCGCCGTAGAGCAGAGAGAGCACGGCGGAGTCCCGGGCGAGAATCCAGGGTTTGCGGGCCTCCGATGCACGCGTTTCCTTGTCCGTCACCGCAACGGCGGAAGAGGCGGAGAGGGGACGCGGCAAATTCTTCTCCACTTTCGGCGTGCGAATCGCCGCAAAGGCCGAGGCCGTACCGTAACCCTCCCGTTCGAGATGGCGCGCGAAGGATCGCAAAGCCGCGAGCTGGCGCATGAGGGAGCGGCTTCCGATCGAATTCATCCGGCGCGCGGCCAGGAACGAGCGGATGTCGAGGGGTTTCAAGCCCAGCACGCCCTTGATGGTGGGATTTTCTCCGAGGTGTTCGGTGAGAAAGGCGAGGAACTGCCGGATGTCGCGGGCATAGGCCTCTACCGTCTTCGGGGAAAGCCTGCGCTCCTTGGCGAGGGATTGGAGCCACGCCATCACCTCCCGGCGGGTATCCTCCGCGCCGGGGAGAACAAGATCGAGGGCTTTTTGTGCGTCGCTCAGGGACATTTCGCTCTTTGCCATAGGATCGCTATATGCAAGGGCAGACAGAGTAACAGCCACAGGTTAACTCCTTATCGCATGACAAGCCGCATCGCCGATGTCCTCATCCCGCTGGCGCTGGACACGGCCTATTCCTATGCCGTGCCGGATGGCCTCGCGCTCGAAGAGGGCGATGTGGTGCTGGTGCCGCTCGCGACCCGCGAGGTGGCGGGCGTGGTCTGGTCCTTGCGGGACGGGCAAGGGGCCAACTTCAAGAAGGTGACTGGCGTCCTCGAAGGGCCGAATCTCTCGCCCAAGATGCGCAAATTCCTCGATTGGATCTCCTGGTACACGCTGGCGCCCAAGGGCTCGGCCCTGGCCATGAGCCTGAAGTTCCCCGACCCCGACCGTTCGGAGGTTGTGCGCATCGGCGTGAAGCTCACCGAGAATCTCCCCAAGCGCATGACGCCCGCTCGTCAGAAGGTGATCGAGGCGGCGCGGGACGGTGTCGTGCGCCTGAAAAGCGAACTCGCCCATGCGGCGGGCGTCAGCAACGGCGTCATCGATGGCTTGATCGACGAAGGCGTGCTCGAAACCCTTTCCCTTCTGCAGGAGCCGGTGGCGGCTCTGCCCCAACCCGATTTTGGCGACACTACGCTCTCCGATGGACAGGGGGATGCGGCGAAGGAGCTCGTCGCCGCCATGGGCGAGGAACATCCGCCCGTGATCCTGTTGGAGGGCGTGACGGGCTCCGGCAAGACGGAGGTTTACTTCGAGGCAGTGGCCGAAGCCGTGCGTCAGGGCCGACAGGCCCTGATCCTCATGCCGGAGATCGCGCTCACCGCACAGTTCCTCGACCGATTCGCCGCCCGCTTCGGCGTGAAGCCCGCCACGTGGCATTCGGGGGTGACGGGCCGCAAGCGCGAGCGGCTTTATGCGGCGATCGCCTCCGGAGAGGTGAAGGTGATCGCGGGAGCGCGCTCGGCTTTGTTCCTGCCCTATCAGGACCTCTCCCTCATCGTGGTCGATGAGGAGCATGAGACCGCCTACAAGCAGGATGACGGGGTCCATTACCACGCCCGCGACATGGCGGTGGTGCGCGGTAAGATCGAGAACGCCATGGTGGTGCTTGCCTCCGCGACGCCCTCCATCGAGAGCCGCGTGAACGTGGAGCGCGGGCGCTATCGCCATGTGAAGCTGCCCGAACGCTTCGGCGGCCGCTCCATGCCGCAGATCCGCTCTGTCGATCTGCGCAAGGAGCAGATCCCGAAAGGGCGCTGGCTATCGCCCTCTCTCGTCAACGCCGTGGAGGAGACGGTCGGGCGGGGCGAGCAGGCCCTGCTTTTCCTCAACCGGCGCGGCTATGCGCCGCTCACCCTCTGCCGCAGTTGCGCCCATCGCTACGAATGCCCCAATTGCTCGGCCTGGCTCGTGGAGCACCGTTTCCGCCGCTCCCTGGTCTGCCACCATTGCGGGCACGTGGAGCGTACGCCGCAGGCTTGCGTGGAGTGCGGCAGCATCGATTCGCTGGTGCCCTGCGGTCCGGGGGTCGAGCGAATCGCCGAGGAGGTGGTGCAGCTCTTCCCCGACAAGCGCGTCATTGTGCTTTCCAGCGATTTCCCCGGCGGCACCGAGCGGCTGCGCACGGAGCTGGCGGCCATCGCGGCGGGTGAGGTCGACATCGTGATCGGCACGCAGCTCGTGGCCAAGGGGCACAACTTCCCGCTCATGACGCTGGTCGGGGTGTTGGATGCCGATATCGGCCTCACCTCCGGAGATCCCCGGGCCGCCGAGCGCACCTTCCAGATGCTCCAGCAGGTGACGGGGCGGGCCGGACGCGGCGAAAAGCCGGGGCGGGCGCTCGTCCAGACCTGGCAGCCCGACCATCCGGTGATCGCGGCCCTGGTCTCAGGCGATGCGGAGCGGTTCTACGAGGAGGAGACGCGGGTTCGCGAGATGGCGGGCCTGCCCCCCTTCGGGCGGCTAGCGTCATTGATCGTTTCGGCGGAGGAGCGGGAGGTCGCCGAGGCCCATGCCCGGGCCATGGCCATGGTGACGGAGCCGCCGCCCGGCGTCATGGTGCTCGGCCCCGCCGAGGCGCCCCTGGCCCTGATCCGGGGCCGCTATCGGTATCGGTTGCTGGTGAAGACCGAGCGGGAGGTGGATCTCCAGGCCTATCTCCGCTCCTGGCTTTCGCGCTGTCCGAAGGCGAGGGGAAACACCCGCGTCTCTATCGACGTGGATCCTCAGAGCTTCCTGTAAGATCGATGGAGGCGGTCGTCTCCACTACCGGCACACGAGTTTCCCTTGGGGCAAGCACGAGGATTGGCTCCGAACCGCGCGGAGGGCGCGAGACCTGGGAGCGGGCGGCCTTGTCCAGTTCCGGAGCAAGAAACGGGTGGCTCCAGAACAGGCCGAGCGCGAGCAATGTGAAGGCCACGAACAAGCGCATGGGACATCCCCGGATTAACCTTTCGTTAAGGATGGCGTCCGGAAAGGACTTCTCAAGTGCGCAAAAGCACAGATGCGGCCGGCTACCTCATCCGGGTCGACGGGTCGGCGTTTTTGTGATCGATAGCGTCTCCAGCGTCCGGTTTCACAAAGTCCCATGTCCAAGATCGTTCATTGCATCCGCCACGGCCAATCCACCTTCAACGCCCATTTCGCCCAGACCGGTGAGGATCCGCTTCATTTCGATGCGCCCCTGACCGAGCTGGGCCAGCGCCAGGTGGCAGAGCGGGCGCCCGAGCTTCGTCAGTATCCTTATGAACTTATCGTGACCTCGCCCCTGACCCGGGCGATCCAGACCACGCTGGGCCTGTTCGGCGAACATCCGGCCAAGCCCCCGATCCACATCGAATGCCTGCATCGGGAGCATCTGGAGAGCAGCTGCGATGTGGGACGGTCTCCATCCCTGCTGAGGCAGGACTTTCCGCATCTCGCCTTCGACCATCTGGGCGAGGTCTGGTGGCACGATGAGGGAGAGCGGGACCCGCGCGGATTCGCCTGCGAGCCCAGCCATGTCTTCGAGAGCCGGGTGGAGGATTTCCGGCGCTGGCTCCTCGATCGGCCCGAGCGGATGATCGCGGTCGTGGGGCACGGCACCTTCTTCAGCCGGCTCACCGGGCAGTATCTCGGCAATTGCGAGGTTGCCGTCCTGGAGCTGTGATCCTTAACCCTGGAGCGGCTTCGTCGGCTTTTTACAGGCCTTTCCCAGTCCAGCTCGCCTTGCGCCCCAGGAAAACCCATGCTAGTGCACCCCCGCCTGGAGGCGGAGACGGTCCTGCCAAAGGCTCACTTCCATCGACCTGACGGGTTTCCCGAGAGCTGCAAGAGCTTCCCCGGTCCGAGACCCGTAACTTGAGAGAGACGATTACGTGGCGCAAAGCGGCTCCCAAGAAGGCCCCCTCCTGTCAGGCGTAGCATTGCGCTATGCCTCGGCGCTGTTCGAGCTTGCTCGCGAAGCGAATGCCGTGGATGCCGTCGCCGGCGATCTCGGCCTCTTCGATCAGCTGATCCGGGGCAGCGAAGACTTGCAGCGCCTGATCCGCAACCCCATCTTCACGGCTGAAGAGCAGTCCCGCGCGATGGATGCCCTCCTGTCCAAGGCCGGCATCGCAGGCCTGGCGGGCAACTTCATCCGCCTCGTGGCGTCCAAGCGCCGCCTCTTCGCCTTGCCTGACATGATCCGCGCGTATCAGGACCTCGTGTCCGATGCGAAGGGCATCGTCCGGGCTCAGGTGATCCTGGCGGAAGCCCCGTCGGACGCCGTTCTCAACGAAATCAAGGCGGCGCTGCGCGACGTCGCCAAGGCTGACGTCTCCGTCGACGTCAAAATCGACCCGAGCCTCATCGGCGGTCTCATCGTGAAGATGGGCTCCCGCATGGTGGATGCCTCGGTGCGCACCAAACTCAATTCCATTCGTCTAGCGATGAAAGAGGTCCACTGATGGACATTCGAGCCGCTGAGATCTCCGCGATCCTCAAAGAGCAGATCAAGAACTTCGGCACTGAAGCTGAAGTGACAGAAGTCGGACAGGTTCTGTCGGTTGGTGACGGCATTGCCCGTTGCTACGGCCTCGACAAGGTCCAGGCCGGTGAGATGGTCGAATTCGAGAGCGGCGTGCGCGGCATGGCCCTCAACCTCGAGACCGACAACGTCGGCGTCGTGATCTTCGGTTCCGACCGTGAGATCGCCGAGGGCCAGACCGTGAAGCGCACGGGCGCCATCGTGGACGTGCCGGTCGGCAAGGGCCTGCTCGGCCGCGTCGTCGACGCGCTCGGCAATCCGATCGACGGCAAGGGCCCGATCCAGTCCACCGAGCGTCGCCGCGTCGACGTGAAGGCGCCTGGCATCATTCCGCGCAAGTCGGTGCATGAGCCGATGGCGACGGGCCTGAAGTCCATCGACGCCCTCATCCCGGTCGGCCGCGGCCAGCGCGAGCTGATCATCGGCGACCGCCAGACCGGCAAGACCGCCGTCGCCCTCGACACGATCCTGAACCAGAAGCCGCTGAACCAGGGCAACGACGAATCGCAGAAGCTGTACTGCGTGTACGTCGCCGTGGGCCAGAAGCGCTCGACGGTCGCCCAGTTCGTGAAGGTTCTCGAAGAGAACGGCGCGCTGGAATACTCCATCATCATCGCCGCCACCGCCTCGGACCCGGCTCCGATGCAGTTCCTGGCGCCCTTCTCGGGCTGCGCCATGGGCGAGTTCTTCCGCGACAACGGCATGCATGCCGTGATCGTGTACGACGACCTGTCCAAGCAGGCCGTCGCCTACCGTCAGATGTCGCTCCTGCTCCGCCGTCCTCCGGGCCGCGAAGCCTATCCGGGCGACGTGTTCTACCTGCACTCCCGCCTGCTGGAGCGCGCCGCGAAGCTCAACGACAGCCAGGGCGCGGGCTCGCTCACCGCTCTGCCGGTCATCGAGACGCAGGCCAACGACGTGTCGGCCTACATCCCGACCAACGTGATCTCCATCACCGACGGCCAGATCTTCCTTGAGACGGATCTGTTCTACCAGGGCATCCGCCCGGCGGTGAACGTCGGCCTCTCCGTGTCGCGCGTGGGCTCCTCGGCCCAGACGAAGGCGATGAAGAAGGTCGCGGGCAAGATCAAGGGCGAGCTGGCGCAGTACCGCGAGATGGCGGCCTTCGCTCAGTTCGGCTCCGACCTCGACGCCACCACGCAGCGCCTGCTTAACCGCGGCTCGCGCCTGACCGAACTCCTGAAGCAGCCGCAGTTCTCGCCGCTGAAGATGGAAGAGCAGGTCGCTGTGATCTATGCTGGCGTGAACGGCTACCTCGACAACCTGCCTCTGAACCGCGTGCGCGCATTCGAGGACGGTCTGCTCGCGGCCCTGCGCGGCAAGCACGCCGATATCCTCGAGGCCATCCGCGCTTCGAAGGACCTGTCGAGCGACACCGAGGCGAAGCTGAAGGACGTTGTCGTCAACTTCGCCAAGTCTTTCTCGTAAAGGCTTACGTTCACGTAAGATCGAACCGGGATACCGGAGAGGTAGGGCTGCTCGATGCCGAGCTTGAAAGACCTTCGTAACCGCATCGCCTCGGTCAAGGCGACGCAGAAGATCACCAAGGCCATGCAGATGGTGGCCGCCGCAAAGCTGCGCCGCGCGCAGACCGCGGCGGAAGCCGCGCGTCCCTATGCGGAGCGCATGGAAGTGGTGCTCGGCAACCTCGCGTCCGGCATTACGGTCGGGCCCGAGACGCCGCGCCTGCTTGCCGGCACGGGCGCCGATCAGGTGCATCTCCTGATCGTCTGCACCGCCGAGCGCGGCCTGTGCGGCGCGTTCAACTCCTCGATCGCGCGTCTGGCGCGCGATCACGCCAACCGCCTGCTGGCGGAAGGCAAGACGGTCAAGATCATCTGCGTGGGCAAGAAGGGTTACGACATCCTTCGTCGTCAGTTCGCGCAGAACATCATCGATCTGGTCGATCTTCGTTCCGTGCGTCAGATCGGCTTCGAGCAGGCGGATCAGATCGCCCAGAAGATTCTCGGTCTCTTCGAGGCCGGCGAATTCGACGTGGCGACGCTGTTCTACTCGCGCTTCCGCTCGGTGATCGCGCAGATCCCGACGGCGCAGCAGATCATCCCGGCGCAGATCGAAGCCTCCGGCGCTTCGTCGGATGCGGTCTACGAGTACGAGCCTGAAGAGGGCGAGATCCTCGCGACGCTTCTGCCGCGCAATCTCACCGTGCAGGTTTTCCGCGCGCTGCTTGAGAACGCCGCTTCCGAACAGGGCGCCCGCATGAGCGCCATGGACAATGCGACCCGCAACGCGGGCGAGATGATCAAGAAGCAGACGCAGACCTACAACCGGTCGCGTCAGGCGATGATCACCAAGGAACTGATCGAAATCATTTCGGGCGCCGAGGCGCTCTGACGAATCCGAGAGGAGCCTCACATGGCTAACACCGCTACTGCCGGCAAGAAGGCCGGTCACATCACGCAGGTCATCGGCGCCGTTGTCGACGTGCAGTTCGACGGCCATCTGCCGGAGATCCTCAACGCTCTCGAGACCACCAACGGCGGCAACCGCCTGGTGCTCGAGGTCGCTCAGCAGCTCGGCGAGAACACCGTGCGCTGCATCGCCATGGACACCTCCGAGGGTCTGGTGCGCGGTCAGGAAGTGTTCGACACGGGCGCTCCGATCTCGGTTCCGGTCGGCACCGCCACGCTCGGCCGCATCATGAACGTCATCGGCGAGCCGGTGGACGAGGCTGGCCCGATCGTGGGTGAAGGCACCCGCGCCATCCACCAGCCCGCTCCGTCCTACGCCGAGCAGTCCACCGAGGGTCAGATCCTCGTGACTGGCATCAAGGTCGTCGACCTGCTCGCTCCCTACGCCAAGGGCGGTAAGATCGGCCTCTTCGGCGGCGCAGGCGTCGGCAAGACCGTTCTGATCATGGAGCTCATCAACAACGTCGCGAAGGCGCACGGCGGTTACTCCGTGTTCGCCGGCGTCGGTGAGCGCACCCGCGAAGGCAACGACCTCTATCACGAGATGATCGAGTCGAAGGTGAACGTGGATCCCCGCGAGGCAGGTTCTGCCGCCGGTTCCAAGTGCGCCCTCGTCTACGGCCAGATGAACGAGCCCCCGGGCGCCCGCGCCCGCGTCGCCCTGACCGGTCTGACGGTTGCCGAAAACTTCCGCGACCAGGGCCAGGACGTGCTGTTCTTCGTGGACAACATCTTCCGCTTCACCCAGGCAGGCTCCGAGGTGTCGGCGCTTCTCGGCCGTATTCCTTCGGCCGTGGGCTATCAGCCGACCCTGTCCACGGACATGGGCGCCCTGCAGGAGCGCATCACCACCACCACCAAGGGCTCGATCACCTCGGTGCAGGCCATTTACGTGCCCGCCGACGACCTGACCGACCCGGCCCCGGCCACCTCCTTCGCGCACCTCGACGCCACGACCGTTCTGTCGCGCTCGATCGCCGAGAAGGGCATCTACCCGGCCGTGGATCCGCTCGACTCGACCTCGCGCATGCTCTCCGCCGCCATCGTCGGCGAGGAGCATTACAACACCGCCCGTCAGGTCCAGCAGGTGCTGCAGCGCTACAAGGCTCTCCAGGACATCATCGCGATCCTGGGCATGGACGAGCTGTCCGAAGAGGACAAGATGACCGTGGCCCGCGCCCGTAAGATCGAGCGCTTCCTCAGCCAGCCGTTCCACGTGGCCGAGGTGTTCACGGGTTCGCCCGGCAAGCTCGTGTCGCTTGAAGACACCATCAAGGGCTTCAAGGGTCTCGTGAACGGCGATTACGATCACCTCCCCGAGGCTGCCTTCTACATGGTCGGCACCATCGAGGAAGCCGTCGAGAAGGCCCAGCGCCTCGCAGCCGAAGCTGCCTAATCCATTCCTGGCATTGTCCCGGGGCGTGTCCGCACGCTCCGGGACTCACCTTTTAAAAGCCTGTCTCCAACGCCCCCGAGCCGCTCCTCTCGAGCGGACGGATGACGAGAAGCTCAGATGGCCACCTTCAATTTCGAACTCGTCTCTCCCGAGCGTGTGCTCTTCTCGGACACGGTCGATGCCGTCGTTCTGCCCGCAAGCGAAGGCGACATGACGGTTCTTCCCGGCCACGCGCCCATGATGACCACCCTGAAGACCGGGTTCCTCATCATCGGAAACGGCGCCGGAAACGGAAGG
>JAEXGT010000074.1 GCA_023450615.1 Pseudomonadota bacterium
AGCCGCGCCCCTCTCGCGGCAAACCACCTATAGAGCTGCCCACAGGCAGCGCCTCGTTAGGTTCCAAGCAATACCCCTACTTTGTGATTACAAACTTTTCGATGCTGAAGTCTTGATGGCTCCGTTATCGGTTGACAAGCGTCACAGACCCGAAATACAAATTTTGTGATTACAAAATGCGGTTCTGTTCGTCTGAAAATCACGCCCGATAAATCGGCCTGCTTGCCCTATGGCTCGGCACGGCAGGAGAGGTTTGCAACTGCTCTGACGCTTTCAAGCCGAGGCAGTGTCAAGACGCACGTGCGGATCGGTTTTGAAGGGACACATAGCGCTGACTTTCGGTGAAAAACTTCTGGAACCGTGATTAGCGGTTCGAGGCTGGCGAACGAGATATCGAGAGATGAAGATGACAGCACATCTGAAATTCGGCTTTGCCATCCGGGATTCTAAACGGGTTCATGCGTTTCAAGGCGACGACATCGCTGTCCGTCGTCTCGATCTGGTTTGAAAGGGAGGGCGCTATGACCTTCGACTTTGAAAGCCGGACGCTTGTTCTTACCGGTGCTAACGGTGGCATCGGCCGCGCGATTGCTGAACTGTTTCATGCATCCGGCGCCAATCTCATGCTGTCGGATCTGAATAAGGATGCGCTGGACGCTTTTGCTGCATCGTTGGGCGGAAGTGCCCGTATTGCAACCATTGAGGCGGACGTATCGAGCCCCGAGGATGCCGAGAGAATAGTTTCGCTGGCCGCCGAGCGATTTGGTGGCATCGATTTCCTCGTTCCCTCAGCCGGAATCTATCAAGCCAAGCCTTTCGCGGATCTGACGGATGAGGACTGGCATCGCACGATCTCCATCAATCTCGATGGCGTCTTCTATCTCTGCAAGCGGGCGTTGCGAGCTCTGCAGCAGGATTCATCCATCGTGACTCTTGCTTCACTCGCGGCCTATCGCGGCGCCTATGTCAATGCGCACTACGGCGCGACAAAGGGAGCAATGGTGTCCATGACCCGCGCGCTATCCCGCGAACTTGCCCCAAAAACGCGCGTCAACGGCGTGGCGCCTGGGATCATCGAAACGGCCATGACAAGTGAGCTTCTGAAGACGCGCATGGATGAAACCCTGTCTCAGACACCGCTCAGGCGCCTTGGTAAGCCATCGGAAATTGCATCCGTCATCGCCTTCCTCTGTTCACCGGCAGCGAGTTTCGTCACAGGCGAAACGATCCAGGTGAATGGCGGGATTTACATGGCGTGAGCGAAGGGGAAACGGATATGGAACTGCTGAAGGAAAAGCGTGCGCTTGTCACCGGCGCTGGTCGCGGTCTGGGGGCGGCAATCGCCGTCGGGATGGCGGCGCAGGGTGCACATGTCATTCTGGCGGATATCGACGGCGCGGCAGCTAAGGCGCAGGCTGAAACTCTGGTTCAGAAGGGCTTTGTGGCTGAGGGCCATGCGCTCGACGTGACTGACCGTAATACGGTCAAGGCGCTGGCTGACGATATTCTGAACAGGTTCGGTGGCCTCGACGTGCTGGTGAACAATGCCGGAGTCGCCGGTCGCGCCGCTTTCGATCAGCCTGAAGCGGTCGAGGTATGGGATCGCGTCATCGCCGTCAATCTCGAAGGCGCTTTCAATGTTTCGCACGCCTTCGTACCTGCGCTGAAAGCTGCCAAGGGCAATGTCGTTCATCTGTGCTCGGTGGCGGGCTTCGTGTCCGGGGGCTCCACGGCGGGCTATGTCGTGTCCAAGGGCGCCATCCGTTCGCTGACTCAAGTCATGGCGCGCGATCTGGCTCCGCACGGTATCCGAGTCAACGCGGTCGCACCCGGTATCATGATGAGCGAGATGGCCATCGCCCAGCTCAATCGTCCGGGCGGCACCGACTGGTTCATGAATCGCGTCATGATGAAGCGCATCGGCGAAACCCACGAAGTCGTCGACCCCGTCGTTTTCCTGGCCTCCTCGATGGCGAGCTATATCACCGGCACGATCCTCCCGGTCGATGGCGGCTTCCTGGCAGCCTGATTTTCGTTAGAGAGCACCGCTCCGGAGATTTATATCGTGCCTGAATATACAGATCTTCTACCGCACAGTTTTTGGCGGGAAATCGTTCCGACCGATGCCGATCGCGCCGCTTTCGACCTCACTCTCGGCGGCACCATGCTTTCGCAGATGCACCTGATCCGCGCCTTCGAAGAAAAGGTGCTGGAGCTCGCCGGTCAAGGATTGGTGCACGGTCCAGCACATTCGGCAATCGGCCAAGAAGGTGGCGCCGTTGGTTCTGCCGTGTCTATGCGTCCGAGCGACCAGATTAACGGTTCTCACCGCGCCCACCACCAGTTCCTTGCCAAGGCGCTTAGCTATGTCGCTCAGGACGGCATCGATCCCAAGGCGGCGTTTGATCCGGCTATTCGGACGCTGGCTCAGCGCACGCTGGCCGAAATTCTCGGCCTGGCCCAAGGCTTCTGTCGCGGTCGCGGCGGCTCCATGCATCTTCGCTGGGAAGAATCCGGCAATCTTGGCACCAATGCCATCGTCGGGGGTGGTGTGCCTATGGCTGCCGGCGCGGCATGGGCCCACAGGCGTGCCGGTACAGGTAATGTCGTCTACACCTATTTTGGTGATGGCGCGACCAATATCGGCTCGGTTCTCGAGACCATGAACCTCGCTGCCGCATGGAAGCTTCCGATCTGCTTCTTTATCGAAAACAATCGCTATGCAGTTTCGACCCATGTGAATGAAGTGACTGCGGAGCCGAGACTTTCTTCACGCGGGCTAGCATTCAACATTCCTTCCTTCAAAGTCGATGGCATGGATCCGATTGCAGTCTGGCTCGCTTCAGAAGAAGCCAATGCGATCATGCGCGCGGGAAATGGTCCTACGATCATCGAAGCCGACGTCTATCGCTACTTCCATCAGAATGGCCCTTTGCCAGGAAGCGCTTTCGGCTACCGCTCGAAGGACGAGGAAGCTGAATGGCGCGGCCGCGATCCGCTCGATGCGCTGGCAAAGACGCTGCTCGAGCGTCAGGCGCTTGGCGAGGATGCGGTCAAGGCCTTGCGCGAGCGCTGCGTCTCCTTGATGGACGAAGTCTCTGGCGAACTGATCGAGATGCATGAAGGTAAGCGCCGCATCATCCCGTCCCTCTGGCCAGAAGAGGACTTCCGTGATTTCGGCCTGCGCGGCGACTTGTCTGAGTTCGACGGCGTCCGCTTCGAGGAGCAGGAAAGCTTCTCCGGAAAGCTCGTCGACGATGCACGCTTCATCGACATAGTTGCCGATGTCATGGCCCGCCGTATGCATTCCGATGAACGTATCGTCATTCTTGGCGAGGATGTGCATCGTCTGAAGGGCGGCACTAATGGCGCGACGCGCGGCCTGTCCGCTGAATTTCCGGACCGCGTACTGGGAACACCGATTTCTGAAAATGCCTTTACTGGCGTTGCGGGCGGCATGGCCGCGGACGGTCGCGTTCTGCCGGTTATCGAATTCATGTATCCGGACTTCATGTGGGTTGCCGCCGATCAGGTCTTCAACCAGATTGGCAAGGCGCGCCATATGTTCGGTGGTGACAGCGACATGCCGGTGGTGCTCCGCACCAAGGTTGCCATGGGCACAGGTTACGGTTCACAGCACTCCATGGACCCGGCGGGCATCTTTGCAACCGCTCCAGGTTGGCGCATCGTGGCTCCGTCGACGCCGTTCGATTACGTCGGACTGATGAACTCTGCGCTGCTGTGTCGTGATCCGGTTCTTGTTCTCGAACATGTCGATCTTTACGCATCGAAGGGTGCGGCTCCGGCGAGCGATCTCGATTATTTCATCCCGCTCGGCAAGGCGAAAGTCGTCCGCTCCGGATCGAAGGTCACGGTTCTGACCTATCTGGCGATGGTGGCGAAGACCCAGGCTGTCGTCAATGCTCTGAACATCGATGCCGAGATTATCGACCTGCGGTCCCTTGACCGCGCCGGAGTGGATTGGGACACCATCGAAGCATCGATCCGCAAGACAGGTAATGTTCTTATCGTGGAACAAGGAACAGCCGGAACGTCCTATGGCGGTTGGCTCGCTGACGAGTTGCAGCGCCGCTGTTTCGACTGGCTGGATCAGCCGATTGCGCGCGTCCATGGCGCGGAAGCGTCGCCTTCCATTTCGAAGGTTCTAGAGGCGGCCGCCACCGCGCGTCCGCAGGACATCGAAGCGGGTTTACGCGCTGTGATGGCCGGCCAGGGCCTGCCGGTTGAAGGCTGAGGCAGAGGGAAAAGACAATGCCGGTTGAGGTTGTATTGCCTGCTCTCTCAGCAGGAATGGAAGATGCTGTCATCGCCCGCTGGCTGAAAGCCGAGGGAGATGCGGTTAAAAGGGGCGATCTGATCGCTGAGGTCGAAACCGACAAAGCGACGATGGAGCTTGAAGCCGAAACCGAAGGTCGTATCGGGAAACTTCTGGTCAAAGACGGAGTGCGTGCCACTGTCAATCAGGTCATTGCCCTACTTTTGAAAGAGGGCGAAGATGCGTCTGTCATCGGCAACGTCGATGCGAGGGATGTGCCTCTCGCTCCTGCGGGAAGCTCCACCCCGGTTGCGGCTGCATCTATGGCAACGTCAGTACAGCCTAGGACGCCTGCGCTCGCACATGCTTCCGGACAGGTGCGCCATAGGGCATCGCCGCTCGCGCGCCGACTGGCTGCGGAGCATAATATCTCACTCGAAAGAATGGCGGGAAGCGGCCCCCGCGGACGTATCGTGCGTATCGATGTGGAGCGGGCGGCCGCGTTGAAGTCAGCCGCATCTGCCATTCTGGAAGGGCCCGTATCAGCGTCAACGGAGTTGTCTCCGACGTCAAAGACTGTGCCGGTTGGCATCGGTGAGCATGAAGTCATACCCCATACATCGATGCGCCGTACGATTGCTCGCCGTCTGCTCGAAGCGAAGACCACAATTCCGCACTTTTACCTTACTGTTGACTGCAATATCGACTCGCTGTTGACGCTGCGCAAAAAGATCAACGAGACGCGTGAAAGTTCGGATCGCATCTCGGTTAATGACTTTATCATAAAGGCTTCAGCTCTTGCTCTCCGCAAGGTGCCGGATGCGAATGTCGTCTGGACTGAAGACGCTTTGCTGAAGCTCAAGGACGTGGACATAGCCGTAGCAGTAGCGACGGAGGGCGGTCTTATCACGCCGATCGTCCGCCATGCGGACCAAATGAGCATCGGGACGATCTCGGCTGAGATGAAGTCTTTGGCTGCGCGCGCCAGGGAAAACCGTCTGAAGCCTGGAGAATTCCAGGGGGGCGGCTTCTCGATATCTAATCTTGGCATGTATGGTGTGAAATCCTTCTCTGCAATCATCAATCCGCCGCAGAGCGCCATTCTGGCTGTCGGCGCCGGTGAACGTCGCCCAATCGAGCGTGATGGGCAGCTTGCCTTCGCGACGATGATGAGCGTGACGCTATCAGCGGATCATCGCGCCATAGACGGGGCGCTGGGTGCGCAGCTCTTAGAAGCATTCAAGACGGCTCTCGAAGAGCCTATGTCATTACTGATCTAGGAGGAGCGCCTTCATGATTACCGGGAATACCAATGTTTTTGCTATCATCGCCAACCCGGTTCACCACGTGCGAACACCGCAGGCCTTGAATGCTTTGTTCGAGTCTCACGGCTACGACGGCATCCTTGTCCCTGTCGCAGTAACGCCGGGTGAAGGTCTGCTTAACGCGATTGCCGCTTTGCGGTCTTTTACCAACTGGGGTGGGTTTGTGGTGACGGTTCCCCACAAGACAGAAGTCGTAGCGCTTTGCGATCGACTGACACCGCGTGCAGCAGTAGCAGGTGCAGCGAACGTCGTCCGCCGAGAGCTCGATGGAACATTGACTGGCGAACTTCTGGACGGTGTTGGCTTCGTGCGCGGTCTTGAGAATGCAGGCTTCGATATTAAGGGCAGAAGCGTTTATCTGGCTGGTGCAGGAGGAGCTGCCTCCGCTATCGCCTTCGCTCTTGCCGCTGCGGGAGTGGGCCGGTTGACCGTAACCAACCGGTCAAGTGAGAAATCTGAGAATCTTGTGGCGCGGCTTCGCGAACATTTCCCTGACGTGTCTTTTGAGGCCCAAGGCACGTTGACAGGTCATGAAGTTATCATCAACGGAACTTCTCTGGGCCTAAACCACGATGATCAACTGCCTGTGGACGCAGAGTGCTTACAGCCGGAAATGTTAGTCGCCGAAGTGATTATGTCTCCGGAACTCACGCCTCTCCTTCACATAGCAAGAGAGAAAGGCTGCAGGATACATCCTGGCAAGGCGATGCTGGATAGCCAACTCGCCGAGATCTTTGACTTCCTGACGAAGAGATCGAGTCTCCGGAATTGAACAACACCGCGAGAAGCTAGGATATGCACAAGATGGCCATTAGCCACGACGGTATTGTTATTAGATCAGGAAATGGTGGTGATGTGACCGCGAGCATCGTGCAAGTCGCAGTCATCTGACTAACCTTTCCTAGCATGCGAAACAGGAGCCAACCGCAATGAAGAAATCACTCAATTTACAACGTTCTCACGAGGCCCATTCAGCACTTCGGCATGCTATTCCTGGGGGGGTCACTTCGTCCATGCGCCGTCGCTCACGTAACCTCCTGTTCAAAAATGCTGAGGGTGGTTGTTTGATTGACCTTGATGGCAATCGGTATGTTGATTGCGTCATGGGCTTCGGCCCTATTGTAATAGGCCATGACGAGCCGGCGGTTAGATCACGACTTCACGAACAGGTTGATGCAGCCCTTATTTCAGGTGCAGAGACTCCTGCCACGGTTAATCTCGTCAAGCGCATGCGAGATTGGATTCCCTGTGCCGAGCACATTTTGTTTCTAAGCACCGGCAGCGAGGCTGTCCACATGGCGCTCCGCATCGCCCGCGCGACAACCGGTCGAACTAAAGTGCTGCGGTTCGAAGGCCACTATCACGGTTGGATCGACCCGGCGTACACTAACGGAATGGGAATGGGGCCTGTATCACCTGATCAGGATCCATTGCCAATTCGTCCTAACAGTGCCGGGCAACTAAATTTGGAAGATCAAATCGTCGTAGGCCGGTGGAACGACATCAAGGAGTTTGACCAACTGATTGCCAAGCATGGTGAAGATCTTGCAGCAATCATAATGGAGCCTGTCGCTTTCAATTTCGGCGGTGGACGCGCCTACCCTGGGTACCTTGAGCACGTTCGCGAGGTTTGTACCCGAAAGGGTATCATTCTGATTTTCGACGAGGTTGTTTGCGGCTTTCGCCTTCGCAAGGGTGGCGCGCACGAGATGTTGAACGTGACACCCGACATGGCGACTTTCGCAAAAGCTATTGGGTCGGGAATTCCAATCGCCATGATAACAGGAACGAAGGCTGCAATGGCCTGCCTGTTGGACGGACGAGTTAGTGTGGCGGGAACCTATAATGGTAATGCACTTAGTATTGCCGCTGCCGATGCAACAACTGCTCTCATCGAGACGATCCCTGATTTCTATGAGGCTCTTGAGAAAAGGGGCGCTTGGCTCGCGGAGGGATTGCGCAAAGTTGCCGACGATCTGCGTATCCCCGTAACCGTAAATCAAACTGGTAGCGTCGTATGTGTTTTCTGGGGCGCCGTCGGTGATGGACAAACGTTTGCATCTTGCAGCTCCAGTGACGGAACGAAGATAGCCGTAATCATGGAGAGGTTGCTCGATTACGGTGTCTACGCCCTGGCGCGCGGAACGTTTTTCCTGTGCTACCGCCACACTGAAGAAGATCTCCAAACCATCATCGATGGCTTCCGAGAAGCTGTCCGGCAGCTTCAGGTGGAAGGAATCCTTCCGGCATCAGAATTGAAACAGGGAGAACTGGCGTGAAAGAGAAGATACTTGTTGGAGGGCTGTTCCACGAAGGTAACAGTTTCAGCCCTCTTACTACTTCCGCAGCTAGCTTCGTCATTGTGAACGGGCAGGATGTCCTTGAGCAGGCCGCCACCTCCGGTGCGGGACTGGGAGGTGCTTATCGATACCTTGCACAACAAGATGTGACGATAGTACCTTATCGCAAAGCCATCGCTTGCCCCGGCGGACCCGTGATCGATGATGTTTATCGAGACTATCGGGACGCGCTCATTCAAGCGGCAGCGGCCGAGCGATATTCCGGAATTTATCTTGAACTGCATGGAGCGATGCTCACGGTCAGCCTTGATGATCCAGAGGGCGACCTTCTTACGGCACTACGTTCCGCCGCTGGATCCGATACGACTATTGCGGTCAGTCTCGATCTGCATGGCTATGTCACAGATGCGATGCTCAGCAATGCCGATGTCATCGTCGCCTGCAAAGTGAATCCACACTCGGATTTCCATCTGGCTGGTGAATTGGCAGCCAAATTGATGTTGCAGACGATCCGCAAGGAAGTTCGCCCGGTAACCTGCGTGGCGCGAGTGCCACTGTTCATCGGCGCCAAAATGGAAACGGCCCACGGGCCGCTATCCGAACTTCACGCTCTGCGTGAAAGACTTATGGTCGAGCACCCCACTCTTCTCGATATCTCAATATACAATACGCAGCCGCTGTTGGATGTGCCGGACGGCGGCCAAACAATCACGGTCATCGCTGATGGTGATGAACGGACTGCCAAGAGCGTTGCGCAAACTATTGCGGAAGAGTTCTGGCGCAGACGCGACTCCTTCGAACCCGATGCACCTGCACTATCGACCGTTTTGGACGATCTTGAGAATGGACGAATCCAAAAGCCTGCCATATTGGGTGATAATGGTGATGGGGTTCTAGCAGGAACTCCCGGAGATAATACAGCCATCATACATGAGATGCTGACGCGACCGCATCTCAAAGCCGCTATACCGATCACAGATCCCGACGTCGTCCAAATGGCAAAGAATGCCGGTGTGGGTGGTCGTATCTCTGCCTCTATCGGCGGTAAATACACGGCTGGCGTCGAACCAGTTACTGGAGATTGGGAGGTTATAAACCTCTCTGACGGACGCTATGTTATGGCTGGCCCACTCATGGCGAATGAAGCGGCCGAGTTAGGTGAGACGGCTGTACTGAGGCAGGGAAATCTTTTCCTTATGGTCACCTCTATTCCAGGTTTCACACAAGACGTTGCTGCGTTCAGAAGTCAGAAAATCCGTCCCGAGGATTTTGACGTGTTAGTGGCAAAGTCGGCATTCCACTATAAGCTATCCTTCGCTGATGTAGGTCATTGTGTAACTGTGGATACTCCAGGTATCACAAGTTACAAGAAGGGATCTTTGCCATTCGCAAAGAAACGAAACATTTATCCTGAAGATCCAATGTCAATAGACGACATCAAGTACAATACTTTTGAGCGTTTCTAAGCCCCATTAGCGTTTGAACTCATCGCGTCTGAGGGCGTGTTGCTCCTCTTTAAGGAGGAGCTATGCTAACGGACGCGCAATGGGCGATGCTGGGGGCACTGGAGCAGTGCCGTCCGAAGGGCAAAACCCCACTGCACGATTGAGGCCACCCTTTGGCGCCACGAGAATGGCGCCAAAGGGCGTGCTGTGCCCGTTGATCTGGGGCCGTGTGACAGGCGGCTCAGACCTTGCGGCCGCGCAGTGCCTTTCGCGAGCATGTCTGGAGCCTGGGAACTCGACCGGCGATTTTACCACAGCGCCATGAGGCGCCGCTCTCGACTGGCTCAAGACCTAACAGACCCAAGCCGAAACAATATCTCCTTGAAGTTGATCGTGCACGGAATTGCTAAAATTCCTCGACGCATTGATCGACCTCGGGGACTGGTGCAGCGCGGCACTCGAACAGGATAAGTCGTTTCGACGTGTTCAGGGCTTTGTTGCTTGATTAGCTTTCTCCAGGGCTAGCTCCCTTTGGCATCGAAAGTCTGCTTTTGGCGCGAAGCTGGTTGCATCAATTTGAAAGCATGCGTTCGCTCTCCGACTCAGATCGATTGAAATTTGCGATCTGTTATCGGCACATTTCAGTCGTTGAATGAGACGCGTTCCAATGGCCGCTCATGGGGCATTCGGACCACAGCCGCAGCTCCCCTATAGAGTGGAATGCATTCGTTGGTCCAAGGAGCGCACGCGCAACCTGCCTGCCATGCTAAAACCGGACTGGGTAGTTTTCAGGCGGAGAGGAGAGACGCAGTTGAGGCCAAAAGGGCCTTCTCCGAGAATCGGAAAAGCTTCCCAGAGAATGGCCGCGTCGAAATTGGCCCAACAGTACAGGTTCTTAGGCGCAGGTATCTGGAAAAAAGGCTAATAATTTCAGGGTCTAAATAATGGCGGAGGGAGCGGGATTCGAACCCGCGATACGGTTTCCCGTATACACACTTTCCAGGCGTGCGCCTTCAACCACTCGGCCACCCCTCCAGCAGGAAACGTCTCGGTTTGAAACCTTGTTCGCAGCACCGTGCGAATGAGAACAGATCCCCCGCATCTCTGCGGAGCGCTCCTGTAGCTCCAAAACGGTGCAAAAGGCAAGACCGAACTGCAGAAAGTTTGGGGGAGGTGGCTTTGCGGCAGTCTTAAAACGCTCTAGATATTCCCCCTCTGTTTGGAGAGGGTACCTTCCTTGAAATTCCTGGCGCGTAGTTTGGGGCTTCTGCTGGTCGCGGCCGGTTTCGTTGGCCTTGTGATCGACGGCACACGCTCCATCGTCAATCATGCGGTTTCGTTCGTGTCGATTTCGAGCGCTGCGGGCGCCCTCTATCCAGGCGGCCCAACGGGCTTCGAAGGGCATGTGGCTGCCCGCACCTATCCCTGGCTATGGGATCCCATCGTGAGCCATCTCCTCCAGCTGCCGGCCTCGCTCACGGCCTTCATCATCGGCGCATTGCTGCTCTGGCTCGGCCAGAAGCCGCTCGAGCCCATCGGCTATCTGGCCGGGCGCTGAAGGCTTTCACGGCAAGGTGAGAGCCGCCCCCTCCTGCCGGGGCCCTGGAGTGCTTACATAAGGCGGGTCACAGAGAGGCGCCCATGTTCAGCTTCCGCAAACCCCTCACTCTTCCCACACCTGATCAGGCATTGCCGGGCCGCGCGGCTCCGCTTGCTACCGCCGAAACCCATTTCATCAATGGTCGCCCCCTGCAGCCGCCCTATCCGGATGGCATGGAGAAGGCGCTGTTCGGGCTCGGCTGCTTCTGGGGTGCCGAGCGCAAGTTCTGGCAGTTGGGTGACGGCGTCTGGGTGACCGCCGCGGGCTATGCCGCAGGCGTTACGCCCAATCCCACCTACGAGGAAGTGTGCTCGGGCATGACCGGGCACAACGAGGTGGTGCTCGTCGTCTACGATCCGAAGAAGATCTCCTACGAGGCGCTGCTGAAAACCTTCTGGGAGAACCATGACCCCACGCAGGGCATGCGCCAGGGCAACGATGTGGGCACGCAGTATCGCTCAGGGATCTACGTGTTCAACGAGGCCCAGCGCGAAGCGGCGGAAGCCTCGAAGGCGGCTTATGGCCAGTCGCTCGCCGAGCGAGGCTATGGGCCGATCACGACGGAGATCCTGGACGCGGGCCCGTTCTACTTCGCTGAGGATTATCATCAGCAATATCTGGCCAAGAACCCGAACGGCTATTGCGGCCTCGGCGGCACGGGCGTGGCTTGCCAGATTGGCACCGGCATCGCGGCCGAGTGAAGCGAAAGCGCGGACGGAGCCTTCCGTCCGCGCAGATCATTCCGAAACCAGCACGCGTCGGCACTCTTCCGGCAGCTGCGCCAGGGTCAGGGGCGGGCGCGGCTTGCCCGGCTTCGGGTGCAGCATCTGCGGAGTGAACCAGTTCGCGAGCTCCGCGCCGCATCCGTCGCCGCTCGGCGGCGGGTCCTGGTCGGAGCACGTCGCATCTCCTGTTGGGCAGGCGAGGCGGATGTGGAAATGGTAGTTGTGGCCCCAGGTGGGGCGCACCTTGCTCAACCATTCCCGATCCTGCCCGGCCTCGCGGCAGAGCGCTTTCTTGATGGCCGGATTGACGAAGATGCGCGCGACGCCTCTCTCCGATGCGGCGGCGCGGATGAGAGCCGTGTGCTGTGGCGTCCAGACGGCGGGATCCACATCGAGCCAGTCGCCGCGCACCACATTGGTGGCGGACATCTCCTCGCGCTCCAGCCGCGACAGTCGGCGGTCGGGCATGGGGGTGAGCCATACATCCGCGTCGAGGCCGATCTGGTGCGAGGCATGCCCCGTGATCATCGGTCCGCCGCGCGGCTGCGAGATGTCGCCGATGAGAAGGCCCGGCCAGCCATTGACGCTCGGCATGCGTGCAGAGAGACGCTGCAGGAGCGCGATCAGCTGCGGGTGCCCCCAGTTGCGGTTGCGCGACAGGCGCATCACCTGCCATGTCTCGCCGTCGAACGGGATCGCCGTAGCGCCGGCCACACAGCCGCGTGCATAGCCGCCGATGGCGCGGGGCCGCAGGGACGACGGCGTGGAGGTGCGGCCGAACAATTCCTTTGCCGCGAGCTTCGGATCGTCGGGGTTCGTCAATGGCGGCAGGGGCTTCGGATTGAGGGACCCCTTGTCCTGCGCGATGACGGGCCCGCCGATGGCGAGGGCAGCTATGAGGATGAGAGAGCGAATCGGCTTCATGCGGAGAGGCTAACGCGGGCGGAGGCTGTGCGAAACGGTCTGGCCCACGCCATCTTGTCGCTCTGAAAAGGAAGAGGCCGGGCGCGGCCGCCCGGCCCGTCGCAGGTCAGTGGCGCGGCTGCGGGCGGCCTTCATGCTGGCCGCGCTGGCTGATATGGCCGGGGCCCAGGGTGCGCTTGTCGTGGCCATTGCCGGTTCGTCGCATGGCAGGCTGATAGCGGGGTCTCGGACGCTTCGGACGGCGCATGTTCGAAGTCAGGGGTGCAAGCAGCAGGCTTGCGACGGCAGCGCCGAGGCCGGCGAGAACGGCGGCCGTCGTAAGCGGGTGGAGCTGTGCTTCGAGCAGCAGGCTCGTCCTGCGCGGCTCGCCCGGCAGCGACGAATACATGTCGCCGTCCTCGCGGGCGCGATAGAGGTTGTCGCGCATCTGCTTGCGTTCGGGATGGTCCGTGGTCTGCGAGCCGTAGCCCGTCCATTCCATCGCCTTGTCCACCATGCGCGGAGCAACTTTGCCCATGGCGCCGATCACCCATCCGCCGAAGCCAATGGTGAGCTCTCGCCTGTGATGCTCGGCGGCGAAGACGATGGCCTTCGCGACCAGGTGCGGATCGTAGGCCGGCGGGGGCACGGCGTTTTCCTTGTCGAGATAATTGCGGGCGTGCTCGACATAGGGCGTGTCGATGGAAGACGGCTTGATGAGCGTCACCGAGATGGGCGCTCCCTGTTCTTCAAGCTCCATGCGCAGGCCGTCCGTGAAGGCCTTCACCGCATGTTTGGAGGCCGAGTACTGCGTCTGCAGGATCATGGCACGCTCGGAGAGCACGCTGCCCACATTGATGATCGTGCCGCCCCGGCCGCGCAGGTGTTCTGCTGCAATGAGCGAGCCGTTGACCACGCCCCAATAATTGACGTCGAAGAGCTGGCGCTGATCCTCCAGGGGGATCTTGTCGAGCGTCCCGTAGAGCGCGACCGCGGCGTCGTTCACCCAGGTATCGAAACCGCCGAAGGTGTCGATGGCCGTCCGTGCGATGCGCTCCAGATCCTCGCGCTTGCTCACATCCGCCGCGACTGCGACGGCGCGCGTGCCGCCTTTGCTGAGTTCGTCGGCAACCTTTCGCAGGGCATCCTCGTTGCGGGCTGCCAGAACAAGGCCCTTGGCACCGCGCGAGGCGAACATATGCGCTGTCGCGAGGCCGATGCCGCTGGATGCCCCCGTGATGACGACGACCTGCTCTTCAACCGGCTTCTGGCGAACGGGCATGGCGATCTCCTTCGTTGTCTCTGGATCAAAAACGCTCGGGTCAAAAAGCGAGGGTCAACGTGAGGGCGAACGGCGCGGTTCCTATGGCAGCGCTTGATGCCGCAGGCACGGAGCGACACCTGGTTTCTGGAGGCGCAACACCTTGGCCGGAACGGCTTCCAAACCCAAGCGTTGCCCTAGACCTTGCAAATGACAGGGAGCGAGAGAATGGAGACGACGGTACAGAACACCGATGTGCGTGAAACCCACAGCCTGATTGCCAGCGACAAGGTGGAGGGGACGCCGGTCCGCCGCACCGACGGCGAGAAGATCGGCACCATCGAGCGTGTGATGATCGAGAAGCGGTCGGGCAAGGTCACTTATGCGGTCATGAGCTTCGGCGGCTTCATGGGCCTGGGCGAGGAATACTACACGCTCCCCTGGAGCGTCTTGAAATATAACACCGAGCTCGATGCCTATGAGCTCAATCTGACGGAAGATCAGCTCCGCGGCGCACCGCGCCGCACGGCGGAGGGGCACGATGCCTCCTACGACCGCGAATGGGAGGAGCATGTTCACCGCTATTACAACGCCACGCCCTATTGGGGCGACAGCGATCCCATGAGCACCGGCCGCTGATCCTTCGCCGGCCTTCCAAAAGAAAATCGCCCGGCTTTCACCGGGCGATTTTTATGCCCATGCACCAGTCGAGAGCTTCAACCCTCTCCTGGTGCATGGGGCATGCGTGGCTTAGCGCTTGCGAGCCTTCGAGGGGCTCTTGCGAGCGGTCGTCGAACGCTTTGCGACCTTGCCGGACTTCTTCGTAGCGGAAGTGCGGCTGGAAGCGGCTGCTGCGCGCTTCGTCGTGGTCTTCTTGGCAGCGGTCTTGCGAGCCGAAGCCTTCACTGCGCTGCGGCTAGCGCTGCGAGCGGGAGACTTGCGGGCCGTAGACGTACGGGCCGTGGAAGCACGAGCCGTGGTCTTGCGGGCAGCAGTCTTACGGGCTGCGGGCTTGCGAGCAGCGGTCGACTTACGGGCGGTCGACTTCACTGCCGACTTGGCAGCGGTCTTGCGAGCCGTGGTCTTCTTCGCAGCGGTCTTCTTCGCAACGGTCTTCTTGGCGGCAGACTTCTTGGCCGAGGACTTCACAGCCGTCTTGGCGGTTGTCTTCTTGGCAGCGGTCTTGCGAGCCGTTGTCTTCTTGGCAGAGGACTTCGCCGTGGACTTGGCGGCCGACTTGGCCGTGGTCTTCTTGGCAGCAGTCTTCTTAGCAGCAGTTTTCTTCGCAGCGGTCTTCGTGCCGGCCTTCGTGCTCTTGCGAGCCGAGGAAGTGCTGGCCTTCTTCGCGCTGGACTTGGAGCTCTTCTTAGCTCCGCTCTTCTTGGTGCGGGTCGCACCGGTGTCACCCGTGAACAGTGCTGTCAGCGGGTTCTTGGTATCTGTCGGCATAGCCGCCTCCTTCAAGGGCCTTCGCGTGCAACCGTCACGCTTGCAAGGCAACGTCGTTATACCAAGCGGGTTCCGATTAACGGAAAGTGTAGAAAGTAGAACTCGCACTTTTTCTGTGGATACTTTGAGCGGAAAAGGTGCCTGAACTTGCTCTTTCAGTGGTCGATAGAAGGCGCTCGAAGCGACTCGCGATGTCTCTTCTTCCGAGTGTTGAACATCACTTCGCATGTATCAGACTAGTTTTGCATGCTACTTGAAACACATTTCTTTTCAATGGCTTATAGGAGTGATGCTGGTCGCAGGCGCTCGATTTCGCACGTGCTGCACAGGTCAAAAAACCGTTCGTTGCGAGAGGCTTGGATGCGATCTTGAAAGTGGAGTCGAGGCGGCTTCCGAGGGGTAAAATTTTTTTTCGCGATCAACATCGAAAAACTCGTCTCGGAGGTGCTCGCGATGCTCATTGGCGCGTCGCGTGACTCAAGAATCACTTTTCGATCGCCTTAACGTAGCGACAGGAGCGGAGTCTGAATCGACTTTCATCCGCTCGTCGTCGACGGACACGCGGCAACCTGCCTCCTGCTCGACCCTTCACGCGGTGCGCGAGGCAGGATAAGCGAAGGGATCGCACATCTCCATCGTGGTCCATCTTGCCTCATCGCAATCTCCTCGTCGTCGTCGCCTGGATGAGCGGCGCTCTCCTTGCTTTCTCGGCAACAGCCGTTGCCGTGCGCGCGCTTGCGCCGGCCTTCTCGGTGTTTGAAATGCTGGCGGTCCGCAACCTCGCCGGCGTTGCGATCCTACTCGTTCTGGCAGGGTTCAAGCCGGAGCTGAGGCCAGGGCTGAAGCCACGGCGCTTCACGCTTCATCTGGCGCGCAACGTCCTGCATTTCGCAGGCACGGACGGCTGGGCCTATGGTCTCACCCTGCTGCCGCTCGCCACTGTTTTCGCGCTTGAGTTCACGACGCCCGCATGGGTCGCGCTGCTTGCGATCCCGCTGCTTCAGGAGCGGATGACACGAGGGCGTTTGGTGGCCGTGGTGCTGGGTTTTGCAGGGGTTCTCATCATTCTCCGTCCTGGCCTGGAAACCTTGCAGCCAGCCAGTTTCCTGATGCTGGGAGTGGCCTTTTCCTTTGCTCTCGTCGCCATCATGACGAAGCGGCTGACGCGGACGGAGAGCACCTTCTCGATCCTCTTCTTCATGAACCTTCTGCAATTGCCGATGAACCTCGCGGGCGTCGGTCGGGCGTTCTGGCTCGCTATCGAACCGCACCATGTCCTGCCCTTCATCGTCATCTGCGCGGGCGGCCTGCTCTCGCATTACTGCCTCACCAATGCCTATCGCCGCGGCGATGCCACCATGGTCGTGCCGCTCGACTTCATGCGCATTCCCCTGATCGCCCTTGTGGGCTGGCAGTTCTATGGTGAGCCGCTCGATCCATACGTGTTCGTCGGCAGCGCCTGCATCGTTGTCGGCCTTCTCTACAGCCTGAACAGAGAGGCGAAAGCATCATGACCTGGTCACCGCAGCAGGACGCTGCTTTGAAGGCCGTGGCCGATTGGCTCAAGCGCGGAGATCGCCCCGTCTTCCGTCTCTTTGGATATGCGGGCACGGGCAAGACGACGCTTGCGCGGCATATCGCGGAGGGTGTCGATGGCGAGGTGTCCTTCGGCGCCTATACCGGCAAGGCCGCACTCGTTCTGCGCAACAAGGGATGCAAGGATGCGTCCACCATCCATTCCATGATCTACCGGTCGCGGGAGGGAGACGAGAACGGGCCGCAATTCGTCATCAACCGGCAGAGTCAGGCCGCCAAGTCCGACCTCATCGTGATCGACGAATGCTCCATGGTGGACGAGGAGCTGGGGCGGGATCTGCTGTCGTTCGGCAAGCCCGTCCTCGTGCTGGGCGATCCGGCGCAATTGCCACCGGTGAAGGGCGGCGGCTTCTTCACGGAGGCCGAGCCGGACGTGATGCTGACCGAGGTGCATCGTCAGGCCAAGGACAACCCCATCGTTCACCTGTCCCTGATGGTGCGCGAAGGCGGCAGGCTCGAGCCCGGCACCTATGGCGAGAGCCGGATCATCCGCCGCCGCGAGATCGATTCCGCCACCGTGATGGCCGCTGATCAGGTGCTGGTCGGATTGAACAAGACGCGCCGTCTCTACAACGCGCGTCTGCGGGAATTGAACGGTTACCGCGATCCGATGCCGGCCGCCGGCGAGAAGCTCGTGTGCCTGCGCAACGACAAGACCAAGGGGCTGCTCAACGGCGGCACCTGGAGCATCCAGGCGCTGCGCGGCATCCGTAACGATTTCGTGCGCATGGATGTGGTGGCCGACGACGATGCGCGCCGCAGGGCGGTGGAGGTCGCAGTTCACAAGGCTTTCTTCCTCGGGACAGAAGAAGAGGTGGCCTTCGCCCTGCGCCGGGAATCCGATGAATTCACTTACGGCTACGCGCTGACCGTTCACAAGGCGCAGGGCTCGCAATGGGACGACCTCGTGCTTTTCGACGAGTCTTATGCCTTCCGCGAGCATCGCAGCCGCTGGCTCTATACGGGGCTCACCCGTGCCGCCGACAAGGTGACCGTGGTCATGTGAGGCCTGAGAGGAACCCCGGCTCGACCCCGGCGCTTATATGTCAAGCTGAACCGTTCTCGACGAGGCCTGCATATGCTGAAATGGGCGCTGATCTTTCTTGTGGTGTCGCTGGTCGCCGGAGCCCTGGGCTTCACCGGAGTCGCTTCGGGCGCGAAGACTATCGCCAAGATCCTGTTCGGCCTGTTCCTGCTTGCCTTCATCATTCTGGTGCTTCTGGCCTGGAGCGCGGGCCAGCTCATCTTCTGAGCATGTCCGGCGGGATAAAATCCCAGAATGTCGATGCATGCGCCGAGCGCATGCGGTCCTTGCTCCCGGCGCACTCCTTCTCGCGGCAAAAGCCCTTATGAGGATCATTCCTTTTTTGCGTTTCAATGTGCCGAGTTGAAACTTTATGTCTCATCGGCTCGTTGAAAACTTCTATTCGTGAGAGAAACGCCATGAAACGCCGCGCATTCCTCAAGGCTGCTACCCTGGGTGCAGCAGCAGGTGCCGTCGCCAAGCCCGCCATCGCCCAATCGAATCCGGAGATCCGTTGGCGCTTGACCTCCGCCTTCCCGAAGTCCCTCGATACGCTTTACGGCGGTGGCGAGACCTTCGCGAGGCTCGTGGCCGAAGCGACGGACGGCAAGTTTCTGATCCAGCCCTTCGCGCCGGGCGAGATCGTCGGCACGCCGCAGGCTGCCGATGCGATCGCGGCCGGAACGGTCGAGATGGGTCACACCTGCTCCTACTATTATGTCGGCAAGGATCCGACCTTCGCCATCGGCACCAATCTGCCTTTCGGCCTGAACTCTCGCCAGACCAATGCCTGGCTCTACCACGGCGGCGGCAATGAGCTGCTGAACGAGTTCTACGCCAAGCACAACATCTACGCGCTTCCCGCGGGCAACACGGGTGCGCAGATGGGCGGCTGGTTCCGCAAAGAGATCAAGACCGTCGACGACCTGAAGGGCCTCAAGATGCGCATTGCGGGTCTTGCCGGTCAGATCATGGCGAAGCTCGGCGTCGTGCCGCAGCAGATCGCAGGCGGTGATCTCTATCCGTCCCTCGAGCGCGGCACCATCGACGCCGCCGAGTGGGTGGCGCCTTACGACGACGACAAGCTCGGTCTCAACAAGGTTGCGCCGTACTACTACTACCCGGGCTTCTGGGAAGGTGGTCCGGCCATTCACATGTTCATCAACCTGCAGAAGTGGAATGAGCTGCCGAAGTCCTATCAGGCGGCAATGCAGGCTGCGGCGGGCTACGTGAACGTGGATACGCAGGCCAAGTACGACGCCAAGAACCCGGCCGGTCTGCGCAACCTGATCAGCAACGGCGCGCAGCTGCGTCCGTTCTCGCAGGAGATCATGGAAGCGTCCCTGAAGGCGGCCAACGAGATCTACGACGAGATCTCGGCCAAGAACCCGGACTTCAAGAAGATCTACGACAGCTACAGGGCGTTCCGGAACGAAGAATATCTCTGGTTCCAAGTGGCGGAATACGCCTACGATACCTTCCTGATCCGCGCTCGCGCGCGCGGCTGATCTGTCAGGGCAGAAAAGAAAAGGCGGGCTTCAGGCCCGCCTTTTTTGTGCCGTTACTGGCTCGGGAAGGCCGATGTGTCGCCGCCGGCGAGCTTCGTCGCGTAATAGGCGATTGTCTGCGAATAGACCTGCGACTTGTTCCAGCCGCGGATCGCTTCGAAATTCTGGGTGCCGGGCTCCCAGCCTCCGCCTCTCACCCAGCCATGACCCTTGAGATAATTCGCTGTCGAGGCCAGTACGTCGGCGGGGCTGCGCAGCAGATCGGCGCGTCCGTCGCCATCGAAGTCGACCGCGTATTTCACGTAGCTCGAAGGCATGAACTGAGTCTGCCCCATTTCTCCCGCCCACGCGCCACGCATTTCGGCGGGCGTGAGATCGCCCCGGTCGACGATGCGCAGAGCATCGAACAGATGGGCCTGGAAGAACTCCGTGCGGCGGCAATCATAAGCGAGTGTCGCAACCGAGCGGATGACGGGAAGATTGCCCTTCACCGCGCCGAAATCGGTCTCCAGCCCCCAGATGGCGACGAGCACGGGGGCAGGCACGCCGAAGCGCTGCTCGATGCGCGCGAGAGTGGCCGCATGGCGCTTGAGCATGTTGGCGCCGCCTTTCAAGCGGGCGGGGGAAACCATGCGCCCGGCAAATTGCTGAAAGCTCTGCTTGAACACGCCCTGGCCGCGATCGCGCTTGAGAACGTTTTGATCGAGGGTCACTCCCGACAAGCCCTGCCGCACGGCTTCCGGCGAAATCCCCCGCGCCACGGCCTCCCGTTCGATGTCGCCGAGCCATTTCTCAAAACCTGCCGGATCGCGGCATGTGGCTGCCGAAGCGGATCCTGCAGCAAGCAGGAGGGCTGCAATGAATGAAGCGCGCGTGAGGGCCTTCATGTGTTCTCTCCTGAAATCGTTGAGTTGAGAACGAGGTAGGGCCGCCACACGGCAACTCAAGGCCGCGCTCAATACGCAACTCACCGCAGGATGAGAGCGTTGCCATAGGAAGGCCATCATGATCGCCTTGGGGAGTTCGATGATCCAAGCTCTGAAAGTGCTGTCGTGTCCAGCCGCGCTCGCAGCGCTTCTTTGCACGCTCTCGACGACTCAAGCCGCCAATGTGCCGCTCGCCAATTCGGGATCCTGGCAAGAAACCCTTCAGACACGCTTCGATCCGGATGCGAAGCAGACCCGCGTGGCGGGACGTGTTGCATCGGGCCTCTGCTTTTCACTCTCCCTGCCTCAGGAATGGCGCGTGCAGACGGGCGGAGCGGAAACCCGGCTGAAAGCGGTTTCCTCCGATGCCGAACTGAATGTCGGCCTGCGGTCCGCGCACGAACTGCGCGGCATGCCGCAGCCCGATCTTGCAAGCCGCGACGCGGCCCTGCTGCAGCAGGATTATGAGAACCTGCTCGGACGTCCCGCGCAATCCGTGTCGCTGGCATCCGCGCCCACGGGAGCGGCGCGCTGGTCGGCGACATGGTTCGACGCCTATCTGCCGTCCGGCAGCCACGGCATGACCGTCGAGACGCTGATCGTGCCCTTATCAGGCGAGTGGGTGCTCGAACTCTCCGTAACGCAGGTCGAGGAAAAGGAGCGCTACGAGGCGCTTCTGCATTCGATGCTGGTGGGCCTACGGATCCAGCGCGATTCCGCCTGTGGCGCGTGACGCCGCTCATCCCTTGCTATCTGCTCTCCCCGAGCGTTATGCCTCATGAAGCCTTGCAAAGAGGATGGCAAGCCATGGACGTGATCATCTATCACAACCCGCAATGCGGAACCTCGCGCAACACGCTCGGCCTCATCCGGAACGCGGGTATCGAGCCGCATGTCATCGAATATCTGAAGACTCCCCCGACGCGCTTGCTGCTGCGCCAGCTGATCGGGCGCATGGGGTTGGGCGTTCGCGACGTGATCCGCGAGAAGGGAACGCCTTATCAGGAACTCGGTCTCGATGATCCGTCGCTCAGCGACAACGATCTGCTCGACGCGATGATGGCTCACCCGATTCTCATCAACAGGCCCATCGTGGTTACGCCCCTCGGCGTGCGGCTCTGCCGTCCCTCCGAGGCCGTCCTCGACATCCTGCCGCCGCAGCTCGGCGAATTCCGCAAGGAAGACGGCGAGCTGGTCATCGATGCATCCGGACGGCGTGCAGCCACGGCTTAAGGTGTTTCCAGCCGCGAGCCGACGGGGAC
>JAEXGT010000099.1 GCA_023450615.1 Pseudomonadota bacterium
GGTCACGGCGGAAGAGAATGCGGGGAGCGCGAAGGCAACCGGCGGCTGGTTTCTGGAGGCGGGCTTCGGCCCCTGCAGCATTCTCATGACGACGGGGCCGGCGGTCTTCGCAACGCTGGAGGAAGCCGTCGCCTGGGTGCGGCAGCGCCTGGACGAGGGATTGCCCTCACCCTGAGGCCTTGAGCCTCTCGGCGATCTCACGGGCCGCCCGCTCGCCCTCCTCCCACGCGCCTCCGACCGTGCCCCATTGCGCCCGCGACAGGGCCTCCCCCGCAAACCAGATCCGCTCGCCCACCGGCGTCTTCAACGAATCGCGGATCGGCGCGAGCCCCGGCGGAATGACCGCCCAGGAGGCCCGCGACCAGGGATCGCTGCGCCACGCGGTGGCATGCATCACGCTCAGGTTCCGCAAGGCCCGATGGCCGAAATGCTCCGCCAGGACGTCCCGGGCGAACCGCCCCGGCGCATGCGGATCTCGCCGGTCGAAATGTGCGGCATGGGGCTGGTCGAGCTCGAAGAAATGAAACGGCGTGCCGTCGATTCGGGTGAGAAGCCCCGGCGGCGAGCGGCGCGTGCCGATCAGCGTCGCCAAACGGTCCGGGCCTTCGAAGGGGGCATCGGGCCAATGCAGGATCACGTGCTCGTAGACGCCCCGGGTAAAGCCGTGGATCGCCTCCCGCATATCGTTCGGCAGGGCAGGCGCGAAGCGGATCGCGTCGTCCTGGAGCAGGGCCATCGGCGTGGTGACGATGACGGCTTTCGCGCGCAGCGTGCCGGCGGAACTCTCGATCCGCACGCCGTCCCCCGACCAGTCGATGACATGGACGGCGGTGCCAAGGCGAACTGGAAGATTCTTCCCGAGACGTGCCACATAGCCGCCGAGGCCGCCCGCGATGAACAGGTTGTCGGCATAGTCCATGCTCGGGAAATCGTGCAGGCTCACCTCATCGAGCGGCCTGCCCGAGACGAGGCCGTGGATGTCCGAAACCCGGTGGCCCAGGGGCCCCATGCCCGCGGGCAGGGCCTTCGCGGCGGGCTGATCCTCCGGAGAGCGGGCAGCCTGCATCATCGCCCGGTCGGCCATCTCGAAGGCGCGGTCGAGAGCGGCGCGCTCAAAACGCCGCCCCGGCTTGCCGCGCACGTAGAAATGCCCCTCGGCGGGTGCGCGGCGCAGGGGCTCCTTGCGCGCGAAACCGAGCTTCACGAGGGGATTGATGGGCCCCGCATGAAGCCAGTGTGCCCCCAGATCCACCGGATGGCCCTTGAAGGAGCGCGTGGTCGCGCGCCCGCCGATCCGGTTCCGCGCCTCCAGCACCGCCACCGTGAGGCCCTGGCTCAGAAGCCTTCGCGCCGCGCCGATGCCTGCGCTGCCCGCGCCGACGACGACCACATCCGGCTCTTGAGGGAAATCGACGGCTGACGGGGGATCGAGCGGCACGTATTCCTCCAGCCTCTCGCACTTCGAGAGGTTCGGTCATAAGTAAGGGCGGCGTCTTCTCGGACGAGAGGCGCCGCTTTCAAGGAAGACGAACGAGACATGCTGATTCAGATAGTTATAGCGGCGGCCCGCGATGTGTTCTCTCCCGCGCTCCGGCGCATCCTGTGGAAGTCCATCGGCCTGACCATGGCATTGCTGGCGCTGGTCTGGGTCGGCCTGACGCGCCTGCTCAACGTCTTCCTCGGCAATCACAGCTTCAGCGAGAGCTATCCGTTTCTCGACACGCTCGCGATCTTCCTGGCAGGCTTCGGCCTGTTCGTCGGGTTGTTCTACCTGCTGCCGGCGGTCTCGGCGATCGTCGCGGGCTATTTCCTCGACGATGTGGCCGAGGTGGTGGAGCGCAAGCACTATCCCGGGGACGCTCCGGGCCAGCCTCTGCCCTTCGGCAAGGCCATCTTCTACGGCTTGCGCTTCGGCGCCCTCTCGCTTGCCGTGAACCTCGTCGCCTTGCTGCTGCTCTTCGTGCCCGGCATCAATATCGGCGCTTTCTTCGCCGCCAACGCCTATCTCCTGAGCCGTGAATATTTCGAACTGGCGGCGGGCCGTTTCTGGGTGCCAGAGGACGTGCAGCGCCTGCGTTCGGAGCATCGGGGCACGGTGCTCGCCGCAGGCGCGGTTCTGGCGGTGCTCGTCCTCGTGCCGGTCTTGAACCTCATCACCCCGATCTTCGGCGCGGCGATGATGGTCCACCTGCACAAGAAACTCATGCAGGACCCGTCAAAGCGGCTCTCGCAGCGGCCCCATGACCGGGCCTCGATCGAGGCCCGTTAGTGGCCCGTCCGCACGGCGCCCGGCGGATCGATGGCAGCCGGGCCGGAGGCCCGCTCCGGATGGAAGTCGGACGCCGCGCCGCCTGATGCCGGCGCCAGCAGGTCCGGGGTCGTGGTTGCCGTATTGCGCTTGAGGTCGAACTGGCCGGTCTTGCGGAAGCGCACGAGATAGGACGGCACGATGGCCTCGATGGTTGTGGGCGTTATGCCCAGGCCCTCGAAGGTGCGTCCCTCCGAAATGGCGGCCTGCGAAACCACGTTGTCGGTCTCCAGCAGAAGCGCCTGGTCGCGGGTGGTGACGATCTCGTCCGGCAGAAGACCCAGGGTGAGCTTGTCGAGCGCGCCCATGACCGAGCCCTGGAAGCGGGCCACCGCGCTCGGCACGGGCACAATCGCCCGCTTGCGCTCGGTAATCCTGCAGACGAACTCCATCATCTCGCGCATGGTATGGATCTCGGGTCCGCCGAGCTCATAGATGCCCGGCTTCACCGCGCCGTTGACGGCGCGCACGATGGCCTCGGCCACGTCGCCCGCATAGACCGGCTGGAAACGGGTATCGCAGCCCGGCAACGGCAGCACCGGCAGCATGCGGGCGAGCGATGCGAAGCGATTGAAGGAACTGTCCCCCGGCCCAAACAGGAGAGAGGGGCGCAGGATCACCGCATCGGGGCGAACCTTCAGGAGGTTATGCTCACCGGCCGCCTTGGAGCGGGCATAGGCCGATTCGGAATTGGCATCGGCGCCCAGCGCCGACACATGCACGATGGTGACGGCCTTCTTGGCCGCCTCGGCAATCAGGCGCGGCGCATCCGCATGGACTGCGTCGAAGGTCTGGCGGCCGCCCTCTTGGAGAAGGCCGACCAGGTTGACCACATGATCGGCCTTGGCGACGGCCTGGGCAATGGAGGCCGGATAGCGCAGATTGGCCTGAATCGCATAAACCTGCCCCACCTTCCCCATGGGCAGGAAATAGGTGGGGTTGGGGTTGCGGGTGGCGACCAGCACGCGATAGCCGCGCTTGGCGAGACAGCTCACTACGTAGCGGCCGAGAAAACCCGACCCACCGAAGACCGTGACGGTTTGCTGTTCAGGTGTGCGAAGGGCGCCGATCATCAAAGCCTCCTGTCCGCCAAGAATCCGCCAACACCTGCAAGGGGCTTGCAAGGGGAGCTTGGGGTTGAATTTGGAATGTCTCTAGTCAAACCCCGTTCCCCTGTGAAGGGGCGTGCGACGAAGAAAGCGCACGAACCTCATTTTCAGTGATTGACGGAACTTCAGAAGCACCGTAAACGAACCCTCGCCGAACAGGCATGCCCAGGTGGCGGAATTGGTAGACGCACTGCTTTCAGGTAGCAGCGGGTAACACCGTGGAGGTTCGAGTCCTCTCCTGGGCACCATCCAACCCTCAAGTGGTTGAGATATTGAGACTTCAAGGTAATTTGGCCGGCGACCGGTGGGCAAAGCCGGGGCAATCTTGAAAGTCCTAATGCTAGTAATGATCAATCGTACAGATTTCCAATAGCACCAGGGTGCTGATGGTGCTCGGCGCTTGGCTCCCGTAGTAGCGCGTCAGCTCTGGATCAGGATGTCGAGCACGATCCGGCATTGGTCCACAGCCTGCCAGAGCCAATGATTCTTGCCGGCGATGCTGATCACAACCTCATCAAGGTGCCATTCCTCACCGGGAGACGCCGGCGAATTTTGTCGGGAGAATCCTGGCTGAACTCTGTCGCCCACTGCCGTGCCGTCTCGGGGCTGATAAGGATGCTCCGGACAGGGAGCATCCCTTCAACCATGCTCGGCTCGCAATGACCTGATCAGGGAACCGGTGGCGGATATAGCGAGGATAGCGGGTTGGTTCATGCCCGCGCCTATGTCAGCACCTCGTTACCGCTGCGCTCATTGACGGTGCCTTTGGCATTGCCTTTCGACGTTCCTGCCTCAAGGATCGACACAATCGAGAACAAAGTGAAAGCGAGGTTCACCAAATGCCGGACACAGACGCTGATTATCTCGTCGGTGCCTAAATTGAATGTAAGGAAGCTTACGAAGCACTCTTAGCTGCACTTTAGCTGGCGGCGTGGAAAGCTAGGACGAGCTGCGGCCGGCTGCATTTCCAATTACGAAGAACATTCGTCTGTTGGGCGTGTCCTTGTCGGCATTTAACGCTGACGCAGAACCAGACGATAATCCGTAACTTTCTTTCGAATGGTGATCGGTTGGAGGCCGGTGAGCTTGCGCCAGGCAGCGCGGCAAACCGCGTCCTAGACGCCACAGATGTGGTGTGCTTCTACAAGAGCGAAACCTTATCTTACTGTAATTACATTGCACATAGTCCGCATCAATGGCAGGCGGCGCACTGCAAAGAGGCATAATCTGATGAGCGATGAAGCCCGAGTCTTTGATCCCTCCTTGCGTAGCAAGATCATGTCCGCAGATGAGGCGGCCGCGCTCATTCCCTCCGGCGTCAATATCGGTATGAGTGGATTTACCGGCGCAGGCTACCCTAAGGAGCTTCCGCTTGCCCTGGCCCGGCGCATCGGCGCAGCGCATGAGAAGGGAGAGCCCTTCAAGGTCAGTATCTGGACAGGTGCCTCGACCGCACCGGAACTCGACGGAGCTCTGGCGAAGGTAGATGGCATTGAGTTGCGGCTCCCCTATCAGTCAGATCCAACTTGCCGAGAGAGGATCAATGCCGGCGAGATGGAGTACATCGATATCCATCTCTCCCATGTAGCGCAGTTCGCCTGGTTCGGATTTCTGGGGCATCTGGACGTCGCCGTTGTTGAGGTTGCTGCCGTTATGGACGGAGGCCGACTGGTCCCGTCCGGGTCGGTAGGAAACAACAAGACATGGCTGGACTTGGCCGACAAAGTGATCCTGGAGGTCAACCGGCGGCAAAGTCTCAGCCTGGAGGGCATGCACGACATCTATTACGGCACCAGGCTTCCGCCTCACCGTCAGCCAATTCCCCTGATTGATCCCGGTGACCGCATTGGCACACCCTATCTGATGTGTGATCCTGCCAAGATCATCGCGATTGTTGAGACAAACCAGCCGGATCGCAACACGGCATTCTCGGCGCCAGATGAGAATTCCCGTGCGATCGCAGACCACATTATCGATTTCCTGCAGCATGAGGTTCGCAAGGGACGGCTGAGCAATTCGCTCTTGCCGCTGCAATCAGGGGTCGGCAATGTCGCCAACGCCGTGTTCGCCGGCCTGAAGGATGGTCCGTTCGAGAACCTCACTGCTTATACGGAAGTGCTTCAGGATGGCATGCTGGATTTGATTGCCTCTGGCACATTGACCTTTGCATCCGCCACTGCGCTGTCCCTCAGTCACGAGATGTTGGCACGGTTCGAGGGCGATATTGAGAACTTCCGCAAGAAGATCGTTCTGCGACCGCAGGAGATCAGCAACCATCCCGAGATCATCCGCAGGCTCGGCGTGATCGCGATGAACGGCATGATTGAGGCTGACATATACGGCAACGTGAACTCGACCCATATCATGGGATCGAGCATCATGAACGGGATTGGCGGATCGGGCGATTTCGCTCGCAATGGCTACCTGTCGTTCTTCATGACACCGTCGGTCGCCAAGGGAGGAGCGATTTCATGCATCGTGCCGATGGTTTCCCACGTGGATCATACAGAGCATGACGTTCAGGTCATAGTCACGGAGCAGGGACTTGCCGACTTGCGCGGTCTGGCGCCACGCCAGCGAGCCCGGCTCATTATCGAGAAATGTGCCCATCCCCATTTTCGACCGGCTTTGGAAGATTACTATAGCCGAGCAATACGGGGGGCGCCGGGGCTGCATACGCCTCATCTCCTCGATGAAGCTCTCAATTGGCATACTCGTTATCTTCAACGCGGATCGATGTAGAGACTTGGTTAGGGCTGCTCTCTGCCTCCCCGTAGCACATGGAAGAGGCATGAGAGCGCTAGCCGCGGCCACGTGCGCAGCTGTTCGAAGTGGCCAAAATCCTTTTGGCTGAGATAAGGAACTCAGGAGGCCGAAGCCCCCTCGCAGGGTTGTCCCTTTCTCTTGGGCAGGCTCTACGAACGAACCAGTGTCGTCATCACCTTTGGCTTCAACGCTCTGGGCTAAAGCTGCGCGGTCAACGCTTCTCCAGGCTCTCCCATCTTCAGGGAGCATCTTGGCTTATTGTCGATTTGGCGCTTTCACCGAATGCATTTTTGGACCGATCTCAGTTAGATCGACTTCTCAAAGAAAACCGGGGAGTTGATGAAGCCTGACCTTGGCGTCGATCAGGACAACGTATTTGAGGGCAGATGCCCCAACCACCTCTCTTCCACTAACGCTCAGCTTATGGATGGTGGAGGAAATGCTGGACGCCAAAGGCCTCCTCATCAGCCACGAGATGGTGCGACAGTAGGCTGAAGTTAGGCCAAAGCTTCGCCAATCAGATCCGCCGCCCGCCCGCTACCGGAGACAAAAAGCGCTCGATGAAGTTGTGATCGGTCTCGCGGCGTAAAGAAAGTCTCGGAGTTACTTGCAACAGAGCGCTTCAGCCGACCTATGACGATTTCGCTCCGGAGGAACGTCTGCTGTCTCAGACGCGTTGGCCCATCCTCAGCGCCCAGAATCGGAGCGGCTCATGAGTAACCTTAGGCATTTAACGACTGCACTTGCAGGATGCGTTCTCGCCAGCAGTCTCGCTGGGAGTGTCTCCGCGCAGTCCCGAATGGATCGTGATTGGGACTATGGTCGCGATTGGCAAGATCGAGATCGAGGCTGGGACCGTAATAGGGATTGGCAAGATCGGGACTGGGATCGCGGTCCCCGTTGGCGGGGGCGCGACCAAGATTGCTACTATGAGACTCGCCGCAACAGGAACCGTTTCGGCGAAGTGGTCGTACGGCGCTATCGCGTCTGCGAGGACTAATGCTCGATGGCCGGCGGCAGGGTGCCTACCGCCGACCTGATCGCATTATTGGGGTGTTGGTGCGGGCGTCGGCGAGTTAGGTGTTGTGCGAGGTTGCGATTGTACCCGATCAAACACGCGCAAAGCCGCATCAACGCAGGTCTGAGTGGATTCCCGGTCGCTACAGACAACGCGAAGCTGAGTATCGCCGTTGCGCACGAAGAAATGAGCGTTCCCGCCGCGCTGGTCATTGTCAGCATCGCGCATAGCACGCCCACGTCGATCGCCCCTATCATCGTCCCTATCCCGATGCCTCTCCCATCCGTCACGGCTGTCTTGCCACCTCCCACGCTGATCATCATCATCTCGCAAAGAGCTTTGGCTCCATGCTGATGTCCCGATGACAGCCAGTCCGGCTGCCAATATGAGAGCTTTGCGCATTTGGACCTCCAAAATGCGACGCATAGGGAGTGCGCGCGAACATTCCCTTGGAACAGCGTCTAGGATGCAAGGTAAGGGCGCACGAGTGAACCAAAGGAGGTGAGCATTGGTTCCTGGTGCAGTGAGTACTGCTGCTGCATTGCCATAGGCTTAGATGAGCTGGCGAACTCAGCTACGCGGTGCGTTGACTGTCAACAGACTGAACCGGACGGTTCATGATTCTCAATCGCTTGCGATGCGGCGTCTTGTTCGCTCCTGTCATCCATGGGATGCTCATCAGGGCAGCCATTGCTCGGGAGCAAGAATATGGAAGCTGAGGAACTGCACCGCGGTCGGCTGATCGACCATATCCAGCTTGTTGTCAGGGACCTGCCGGCGAGCCGCCGGTTTTACGAGGCGGTGTTTCAGGTGCTTGGAGTTCCGCTCGGCGGCAGCGCCGAGGATTATTTCTGGGCCGATGAGCTTTTCGTCTCGTCGGCGGACAGTGAGGCCGCGATGGGAAAGCTCACCGGGCGCCATCACCTCGCCTTTCAGGCCCGTGACCGCGCGATGGTCGATGCCTTCTATCGTGCCGCCCTCGACAATGGCGGCAAGGACAACGGCCCGCCCGGTGAACGCTCCTATCATCCCGGCTACTATGCGGCGTTCGTTCTCGACCCCGACGGAAACAACATCGAGGCCGTCCATCACGGTCCGTCCGAGCGAAGCGCTCCCTCGGTGCGGGTCACATTCTGACGGATCGCAGAGCAGGCTCAGGACCGCGCAGCGGCGAGTGACGTTGAACGCGCCGCCCGCGCTCAACACGCACAGCGAGCGTTCGAGTCCGGCGTCTGGACGCTTAGCCGTTTTCCCCACGCGCAATCTGAAAAGCTGCGATGCTTTCGTCGAGATGCCGTGGCGAGCGCGTTCCGGTGAGGATCACCCCTGTGAAGGATTGCTTCAGGATGAAGCCCAGAGCCTCTTGCAGGGCGGAGCGTTTATCGTCCTCCCGCTCATGAACGATCTTTCCCATGCCGAAGGGGCGGTTGACGAGGATGGACATGTTCGCATTCCGCGCCAGCTCGAAAGCAGGCTCAAGCGACGGGGAGAGAGAATTGTAGGGGAACTGGATCGCGTCATAGATCCCCGATGCGCAGGCAAGACGCGCGGCGTCGAGGTCGCTGACGCTCGCACCGAAAGCCTTGATGCCGTTGGCGCGCGCATAGGCGACGGCGCGCTCCACATCCTTCGAGGCGAGCGCGGCGGAGGTGGCCTTGTGAATCTGGAGGAGATCGATGCGCCCGAGACGGTCCAGGCTCCGGTCCAAGCTCCGGCACAGGGCATCGTAGGAATGATCGGTGAAAGCGGTCTCGTCTTCCGCGTTCCAATGCTCGCCCATTTTCGTTGCGATTTTCAGATGCGAAGTGTCGGCGGTCCGGCCTTTCAGAAAGCGCCCGAGGATCGCCTCGCTCGTGCCATAGGCGGGGGCGGTGTCGAAGAACGTGACTCCTTGCGCTGCGGCGTGATCGAGCAAGGCCAGCGCATCGTCCTGCGTGGGAGGAAGACCCGGGCGATGACCCCACGCGCGGCCGATGGAGAGCAGGCCCAGACCTAAGCTGACGGAAGCTTTCATGAGCGCGAGACCTTGGGATGAAAGAACGATTGCGGCTTCACGCCGTCCATCGTGAAATCGTCCCGGGTGGAGATGACCTGTCCCACATCGAGCCGGAGCCTGCGGGCTACGCCCTGACCTTTCAGCAAAGCCGCGCGGGCATCCGGATCGGGATCGCGGAACGAGCCTCCGGCGGCGAGGTGGCAGCTGTCGACCGTGATCATGCCGAGCAGCTGGCTGCCCGATCCCAGAAACGTCTCGCCGACAACCGATGCGCCGCCCTGATAGCGGCCGTGATCCCCAATGACGATACGCACGCCCGCGCGGTCGGCCTTCGCCGTGAAGCCGCCGCCTTCCCCGAACAGATTGCCGTTGCCGATGGTCAGCGCTCCCGCATCGGCGGCAAGCCAGGTTCCCGCATGGAACGTATTGCCGTCTCCAATGACGAGTTCGCCGGATGCGGAGCAATGAATGGTCACGCCGGGATAGAAGATGTTATTCGCGCCGATGCGCGCATGGTTTGCGATCAGCGTGGAGAAGGGATCGAGAATGACGTTGCCCCGCTCGCCCAGGGCCAGCACCTCCTCGATGCCGAGGAAACCTTGCGCGTGGCGGGTTTCATCGATCCTCGCGATCAGGGTGGATTCATGCGCCATGGGCGTCCTCATGCAACTGATGTTCATAGTGTTAGGTTGCACGGGCTTGAGACCGCAAGATCTTTCACCCCTTCAATTTTGATGGGGTCTCCGCCAATCGTTTCTGCTCCGTGCAGTTCGTGAATGAGGATGGCGGCGTGATGTTCAAAATCTTCGTAGGCCGCAACGAGGACCGGAGCCTGAAGGAGAATCAGCTCGCCCGTTTCGAGGTGTTGCGCGCACGATTTGCCGCGCTGCCGTGAAAAGCATACAAATGACGGCCATGGAGAAGAAAGAACCGATCCTGCCGGTGGACGACGAGGCGCGGCAGCTCGCGAAGCGCCTCATGCGCACGGCGCGCTCCGGCACGCTCGCCACCAACGGCGCGGAGGACGGCATGCCCTTCGCGAGCCTCGTGTCCGTCGGCACCGATCTCGACGGCACGCCGGTGATCCTGACCTCCCAGCTTTCGGTTCATACCCGGCTGCTTGCAGCGGATGCGCGCTGCTCGCTGCTGTTGTCCGCCATCGGCAAGGGCGATCCGCTCGCCCATCCCCGCCTTACTTTGCTGGCTCGGGCCGAACGGCTGGAGCCCGGCTCGGACAAGGCGCAGGCCGTCCGCCGCCGCTATCTGCTCCAGCATCCGAAAGCCGCGCTCTATGTGGACTTTCCCGATTTCGCCTTCTGGCGGCTCAACCTGACCTGGGGCAGCCTCAATGGGGGCTTCGGCCGGGCCTACCGCATGACGCGGGAGGATCTGCTCACCGATCTCTCCGCCTTTCCCGGTTTCGCGGAGCTGGAGGCGGGCGCGGTGGAACACATGAACGAGGACCATGCGGAGGCGGTGGGGCTTTACGCAGCAAGGCTCTGCGGGGCCAGGGAAGGCCCATGGCGGCTCATCGGCATCGATCCGGAAGGGTTGCAGATGGCGCTCGGGGACGAGCTGATCCGCTTGAATTTCGCAACGCCGCTCGCGGGCCCGGACGAGCTGCGCATGAAGCTTGTCGAGCTTGCGAAGGAGGCCCGCGCCAAGGAGGCCTGACGGAGCGCCGAGACATCTTGGGGCTTGCCATGGGCGGGTCCCGGCTGCATCAAGGGGCAGGATCGCGCAACAATGACACGGTCTGCCGATCCTTGAAGCCCTTTGCAGCCATGCCCGTCACCGCCTTTTTCACCCGCTCACGCTCCATCCTCGCGGTTCTTGCCGATGCAGGGTCCAGCTTTGCGCGCAACGACGGCCTGGCCATGGCGAGCCATGTGGCGCTCTCCCTCGTCATCGCGCTCTTTCCGTTTCTCATCTGCGTGGCGGCCCTGGCGGCCTTTCTCGGGGCGGGGCGCGTCTCCACCCATATCGTTCATCTGCTCTTCGACTCCTGGCCCGAGGGCGTGGCAGGGCCGCTTGCGAGCGAGGCCGACAAGGTTCTCGTTCCCAAGCGCAACGTGCTGACGATCTCCATCGTCATCACGCTGCTGGTGGCAACGAACGGCGTCGAGAGCCTGCGCGTGGCCCTCTGCCGTGCTTATGGCGTCATGCGCTTCCGGCCTTGGTGGCAGGCGCGCCTGATCGGCATCGGCTTCGTGGCCGTCGGTGCGCTCGCCCTCGTTGCGGCCGCCGTTCTCGTAGTGCTGTGGCCCTCGATCTGGCGCGCCACGGTCTCCGCTATGACGAGCCTGAAATCCGTGCGCCTCACCTACGATCTCGTGCGTTACGCGCTCGCCTCCATCGTTCTCGTCGTCGGATTGACGGCCACGCATCTGTGGCTGACGGATATCCGCCCGAACCTGAAGGATGTCGCTCCCGGCGTCGTGGCGACGCTGGTTCTCTGGCTTGCGGGCGCGACCCTCTATGGCGAGTTCCTAGCGAATGTCGCGCATATCAAATCGACTTATGCGGGACTGGCCGGAATCCTCACGGCCCTGATCTTCCTGCAGATCTCCGCCGCCATCTTCATCTTCGGGGCCGAGCTCAACGCGGCCCTGCGCCGCCGCAGGCTCAAGGCGGGAGACGGCATACAGCCTTTAACCGAGAGAGCGGCGATTGCAGCCCCGCAAGCCTGACCGGCGGGCGCGTGAAAGCCTGATCTCAGGCGGATGTGTGCATGAAGAGCGCGGCTTTGACGAGACGGTCCGGGCCCAGATCGTCATGCGCGTCGAGTTCCAGCAATTGCGCAAGACGGCGGCGTGCGCGGTTGATGCGGCTTTTGATGGTGCCGATATTCGTGCGGCAGATCCGCGCCGCATCCTCGTAGGTCAAACCCTCCGCCGTTACGAGCAGAAGCGCCTCGCGCTGGTCGATGGGAAGCTGGGCGAGCGCCTTCAGCATGTCGTCGAAATCGAGGCGCGAACCCTGCTCAGGCAAAACCGCGACCTTTTCGGCCCATGCGCCTTCGGGATCCTCGACTTCGCGTTTTTTGCGGCGGGCCAGGGTGAGGAAATCGTTGCGCAGGATCGTAAAGAGCCAAGCCTGCATGCTGGTGCCGGGCTGAAACTTGTCGAGGTTGCTGAGGCCTTTCAGGAGAGCCCCCTGCACAAGATCATCGGCTCGATCCACACTGCCGCAAAGGGAAATGGCGAAGGCGCGCAAATGAGGAATAGCAGCCAGCATTTGATCTTTCAGGGGTGTGTCAGCCGCCATGCCATATCCCTTCCGATACACGAACCCGGCAGCAGACGCCTCTTGGAGCGCCGGTGCATTAACCTATGTGATACCTGATTGATTTCTCAGTAAAATAAGAGCCCAGGAATTAAAGTCGCGAAGGCGGTGAGCAAGGCCATATCGCGGACAAATGTCATAAGTCCGGTTCGTCATGGCGCGGCTTGCTTTGGCTTCCCGGAAAATTTTTATGTTCGCGTAAGCGAGCCTAAAGGCCCGATCTTACATAGGTAAATGCGATAACATCGAATGCGCATGAAAGTAGGCATGGATTGCGACACGATTCGCTTTCAAAGCTCCATCCCATCATTTCGGCTCATTCTCTCCTCCATAAGGTAGTTCCGTAGATCAAGGAGACGCGATGACATCGCTTCGTTGCATGATCGTCGAAGACCAATTTCTCATCGGAATGTCGCTCGAAGCTTATCTTGAGGAATCCGGTTTCGCGGTGGAGGGGCCTTTCGTGAGCAGGGCACAGGCTCTGCATTGGCTCGCAACCGATGTGCCGGATATCGCCTTGCTCGATATCATGCTCAAGGACGGCACATCACTGGAAATCGCCCATGTCCTGAGAAGCCGGGGCGTTCCATTTGCGATCTATTCCGGCTTGCCTCCGAAGGAGAACAGGCCGGTTGAATGGCAGGATGTCCCATGGCTCGAAAAGCCGGTGAGCCGTGAGACCCTGGCCAATACCCTGAGAAGTCTCACATCTCCGATGCGCTTTACGCTAGGTCCGGCAGCCCTGGATCCGGAGAACCGGCCAAGCTGAAAAGCCCTGACGGTCGGCACGCGATGCATGAGCCCGACCGGAACATGAAAGCGCGGAAGGCCGTTCTTCACGCAATTCGTGTCCTGGAGGACGCCATGCGTGGATCATTCAAGACCTTGATGGCCGCAGCTCTTCTCCTAGGCGGTGCAGCGATTGATCACAGCCCCGCCTTGGCTCAAGGAGGGATGGAACGCTTCTCTCCCTCTCCCCGTGGCCGAGTGGGTCCCATCGGAAATCAGCTCCAGAGGCCGCGCTTCGATCCGCCGCCCGCCTTCCGCGGAGCCAATTACGGACGTCCCTACCGGCCCGCCTATTATGGGCGTCCCTATCGGCCAGCGTATTACGGGCGCCCCTATCGGTCCGCCTATTACGGAAGACCCTATTATCGTCCGGCTTATTACGGACGGCGCTATTATGGCGGCTATCCCTATCGGCCCTATTATGGCCACCGCTACTACGGTGGTTACTATGGCGGCTATTACGGTGGCGGTGCAGCTGTGGCGGGTCTGATCGGCGGCCTTGCCTTAGGTGCCTTGGCAAGCCCCTTCTATTACGGACCGGGCTATTACAGCCCAGCCTATTATGCGCCCCGATGCGTGCTTGAGCGCAGGCGCGTGGTCAACCGCTACGGACATCATGTCTGGCGGAGGATACAGGTCTGCTATTGAGGCATTCGCGGTCAATGCGAGAGCCCCGCTTCACGCGGGGCGCTTCATGATCGTTGAAGCGGGGAGCGGAACGGGCTAGAGGCGGATCAGTGGCTTTTCAGGTGGCTTACCTTTCATGACAACGCGCTTCCATCGCGGCGACCTGCCCGCGGATTATCGGCCCGGCTCCGCCATCGCGATCGATACCGAGACGCTGGGCCTCAACCCGCATCGAGACCGGCTCTGCGTGGTGCAGATCTCAAAGGGCGACGGCGATGCCGACGTGGTGCAGATCCTGAAGGATGGGCCGCGCCCCGAGAACCTGATCCGGGTTTTGTCGGACGAGAGCGTTCTGAAGATCTTCCATTATGCGCGCTTCGATCTGGCAGTGCTCTTCCATGCCTTTTCCGTGATGCCGAGGCCGGTCTATTGCACGAAGGTCGCCTCACGGCTGGTGCGGACCTATACGGATCGGCATGGCCTGAAGGATCTGGTGCGAGAATTTCTGGGAGTCGATCTCTCCAAGCAGCAGCAATCCTCCGATTGGGGCGCGGACACCCTGACCCCGGCCCAGCTCGATTATGCGGCCTCGGACGTGCTGCATCTCCATGCTCTCAAGGAGAAGCTCGACCAGAGGCTGGAGCGGGAAAACCGGCTCGGCATTGCCCATCAATGCTTCTCGTTCCTGCCGACACGGGCGCAGCTCGACCTTCTCGGCTGGGCCGAGACCGACATTTTCGCCCATAGTTGACGCAGGCTTAAACTTTCCCCCATAAACCCCATATCCGTCATAACATCGCCATCTCAGACAGGCATGGCGCCAGACCTTAATGGGACGGAAGGGATTGGATTGAGCGTGGCGGGAATTCAGGGCACCACGATGCAGGGCGGCCCGGCGTCAAGGCCGGCTGTGCGTTCGCGCGCCATCAAGCAAGCCCGTCGCCATTCCCGCTGGGTGCGATTCGCCAAGATCGCGATTCCGTTGGGCTCCTTCCTGGCCGTGGCCGGCGTAGCGATTTTCGCCTATATCGACCCCTTCAGGCAGATCGAGGATCTGCAATTCGGCTCCATCGGCGTCAGCGGCACCAACGTGACCATGGAAGCGCCCAGGCTTACCGGCTTCAAGAACGACAACCGGCCCTATGAGGTAACAGCCAGCGCCGCCACGCAGGACGTGCGCAAGCCCAATTTCGTAGAGCTGAAGGATCTGCGCGCCCGTATCGTCACTGACGACAAGGGCAGCGTCGCCAAGCTCGAGGCCGATATCGGCATTCTCGACACGCAGAAAGAGCAGATGAATCTGCGCCAGAACGTCCGCGTGGAGACAGACGGAGGCCAGGAGGTCTACATGCGCTCCGCCTTCGTGAACTTCAAATCCGGCGGGGTGACGTCCAATGAGCCCGTCACCGTGATTCTGGGCGGCAACGGCCGTATCGAAGCCGAGGGGCTCCGGGTCACCGACAACGGCAAGGTCCTGAGCTTCAGGGGGCGCGTGCGCACTACCTTCCAGCCCGCACCGGGCTCGGAGCCCGCCGCTCCCGCTTCCAACGATACGGGCTCCGCAGCCCCCAGCTCCTCTCCCGCCGCTGAGAATGCGGCTCAACCGACAAGTGTTCGTCCATGATGAGTTTCGCACGAAACGCGCTCGCCCTCGCACTGCTCCTGCCGGCAGCGACATCCGCCGCCTGGGCCCAGGCTTCGAAAGAGCGCGCCGTCGGCTTCGGCAATTTCGGTTCCAGCAAGGAGCCGATCAAGATCGACGCCAACAAGCTCGATGTGTTCGACAAGGAAGGACGCGCCGTCTTTTCCGGCGACGTGGTGGCCGTTCAGGGCGAGAGCACCATGAAATGCACGACCATGACCGTATTCTACGAGCAGCAGCAGAACCAGGGCGGCGCTCAGACCGCCTCCGCCGCTCCGCAAGGGCCGAGCGAGAGCGCGATCAAGAAGATCGACTGCAAGGGCCCGGTCACCATCGTGTCGCGCACGCAGGTCGCCACCGGCGATAACGCCACCTTCGACCGGGGCTCCAACAAGATCCTGCTCAGCGGCAATGCGGCATTGAGCGACGGCCCCAACGTGACGCGCGGGGAGCGCGTGACCTATGACATCAACACGGGCATTGCGAGCGTCGACACCAAGCCCGGCGGCCGCGTACGCGCCCTGTTCGTCCCCGGACAAGGTGCGCCCGCGCCGACGGGTGCGGGCAACGCCAAGCCCAAGCCGTAACGTTCTTGTGATAAGGCTGGAGCATCGTCCGGCCTTCTCCTTTTTGTGATGGATTCCGTGAAGTCGTTTTTCAATCGCCCTCAATCCGCTCCCGCGGACACGACGACCTTGGCCCGCCAATCGGCAGGACCGTCGCCGCATGTCTTCGGACGCACCGGCGATACGGGGGTGTTCGGCGGGCCCGGCATTCTCGCTGTCAAAGGCCTGCAGAAGAGCTATCGCGGCCGTACCGTGGTGCAGGATGCGGGCCTGAACGTGCGCGCCGGCGAGGCGGTGGGCCTGCTCGGCCCCAACGGCGCGGGTAAGACCACGATCTTCTACATGATCACCGGCCTCGTTCAGGCCGATCGCGGCGTCATCAGCCTCGACGGGCATGACGTGACGGGCCTGCCCATGTACCGCCGCGCGCGCCTGGGCATCGGATACCTGCCGCAGGAAGCCTCGATCTTCCGCGGCCTGTCCGTCGAGGACAATATCCGCGCCGTCCTCGAGATCGTGGAGCCGAGCCGTAAGGAGCGCGAGCGCAAGCTCGACGCGCTTCTCGACGAGTTCAACATCACGCGCCTGCGCAAGGCGCCGTCCATCGCCCTGTCGGGCGGCGAGCGTCGCCGCTGCGAAATCGCCCGTGCGCTTGCGGGCGAGCCTACCTTCATGCTCCTCGATGAGCCCTTCGCGGGCATCGATCCGATTGCGGTGGGCGACATTCAGAACCTCGTACGGCACCTCACCCGCCGCGGTCTCGGCGTGCTCATCACCGACCACAATGTGCGCGAGACGCTGGGCCTCATCGACCGCGCCTACATCATCCATTCCGGACGTGTGCTCACGGAAGGAACATCCGACGCCATCGTGGCGAACGAGGAAGTGCGCCGCCTCTATCTCGGCGAGGATTTCCGCCTCTGAGGACGCCAGGACGATCCGCCTTTTGACGGCACAGCTCGCACGGCATTAAAAGAAACGGGCATGCAAGAAGCATGCCTGTTTTTTGCTGGGTGCCGTCATGAGTTCGATCCAACGGCTTGAGCTGCGCCAGGGCCAGTCCCTGACGATGACGCCCCAGCTCGTTCAATCCATCAAGCTCCTGCAACTCTCCCACGCGGAGCTCGCCGCCTATGTCGAAGCCGAGCTCGAGCGCAATCCGCTTCTCCAGGAAGCGGAGACTCATGGGGACGTCCCGCATCCCAGCCTCGCAGATTTCCTGCGTGCCAAGCAGAAATATGCGGAGGCGGGAGGGCGGATGATCCCCGGCCCGCCGCCTTCGCGGGCGGAAGCCGTGGCAGGGGCTTCGTCCCAGGGCGCAGCCTCCGCTCACTCGGAATTGAGGCCGGAACTGGAGGCGACGCTCGCAGGCGCGCAAAGCCTTGCCGAATATCTCGAAGCCCAGCTCGACATGGCTTCTGCCGATGCTGCCTTACGCGCGATCGGCCGGGAGCTGATTCATTCCTTGAACGAGGCGGGCTATCTCACCGAGAACCTTGAGGATCTGGCCGAGCGAATGGGCATAGCGCCGGACCGGGCCGAAGCCGCCTTGCGGCTCGTCCAGACCTTCGAGCCGTCCGGCATCGGCGCGCGCAACCTCCAGGAATGCCTGGAAATCCAGCTGCGGGAGCGCGACCGGCTCGATCCTGCCATGCAGCTTCTGCTCTCGCGCCTCGATCTCGTCGCCCGGCAGGATTTTCCGGCGCTTCAGAAACTCTGCGGCGTCGACCGGGAGGATCTCGCAGACATGCTCGCCGAGATCCGGCACCTGGAGCCCAAGCCCGGCCTTGCCTTCACGGCGGCTCCCATCCACGTGCTCGTGCCCGATGTGCTGGTGCGGCCTTCCGACGGCGGCTTCACCGTCGAGCTCAATCCCGACACGCTGCCCCGCATTCTCCTCAACCGGACCTATTACGCCGAGGTCGCGAAAGCGGTGCGCAAGGAGGACGACAAGAGCTTTCTATCCGATTGCCTGCAATCCGCGAGCTGGCTCACCCGAAGCCTGGACCAGAGGGCCAGGACCATCCTGACGGTGGCTACCGAGATCGTGCGTCAGCAGGAAGGTTTCTTCCGAAATGGCATCGCCGTGTTGAGGCCCATGACCCTGAAAAGCATCGCCGACGCCATCGGCATGCACGAATCGACCGTTTCTCGGGTCGCCGCCAACAAGGCCATCGGCTCCGGCGGCGCCACTTATCCCATGAAGTTCTTCCTCAACGCGGCGACGGGCGAGGGGGAACACGCGGCCAAGGCCGTGCGCCATCGCATCCGCCAGCTGATCGAGGCAGAGGCGCCCGATAATGTGCTCTCAGATGAGGCACTTGCCCAACAATTGAAGGCGGAAGGCATCGCGGTTGCGCGCCGGACAGTCGCCAAATACCGGGTGTCCTTACGCATTCCTTCCTCGGCCGAGCGCCGGAGGAGGCAGCGATTGAGGATGACGTAACGTCGGAAAGGTGCTTGCTTTGCCGCCCATTCGGATCATCATGGACCTCAATCAGTCCCATTGAAATGGGCGGTATAGAGGGAGACGGCCATGGCGCTGAGGGTTTCCGGGAAGAATCTCGATATCGGCGAGACTCTTCGGTCCCAGGTGACGGATCGGGTGGCGACTGCCCTGTCGAAATATTTCGATGGCGGCTATTCCGGCCATGTGACGGTCGCCAAGGACGGGGCCGGTTTTCGCACTGATTGCGTGCTCCACCTCACCTCCGGGATCACCATCGAGGCATCGGGCGCCGCCCAGGATGCTTATTCCAGCTTTGACCAGTCGGCGATTCGCATCGAAAAGCGCCTGCGCCGCTATAAACAGCGCCTGAAGGAGCACGCCAATCCCGGCGATGGGCAGGATACGGGCCTGGAGGCGCCCTATGCCGTCTTCGAGGCGCCCACCGACGAAGCCGTCGAGGGAACGGGCTATCACCCTGTAGTGATTGCGGAAACCACGAAGCCGCTTCATCGCTTATCGGTCAGTAACGCGGTGATGCAGCTCGATTTGACGGGTGTCCCCGCTCTCGTGTTCATCCATGCTAGCACCGGCCGCGTGAACGTCGTATACCGCCGCGGCGACGGGGCGATCGGATGGGTCGACCCTCCGCCCGCTCAGCCTTGATGGGGGTTACCCCTCTTGGCCTGGTTTTTGCCTGGAACGGTGAGAGGCCTTTATGACTTCACACCCTAATGCAGCGTGATCAATGCCCTTGCTGGATTTTCTAGACCCCCAGGCCGTTCTCCCCGCCTTGCGCGTGAGCGGCAAAAAGCAGGCTCTCCAGGAGCTGGCTTCCCATGCGGCGAAGCTCACGGACTTGTCCGAGAACGCCATTTTCGAGGCCCTGCTCCAGCGCGAGCGTCTGGGTTCCACCGGGATCGGCGAGGGAATCGCCATTCCGCACGGCAAGATCGCCGGTCTGGACCGCATCTTCGGCCTAGTCGCCCGGCTCGAGAAGCCGGTCGATTTCGAGGCGCTCGACGCCCAGCAGGTGGACGTGCTCTTCCTGCTCCTGGCGCCGGAAGGCGCAGGGGCGGATCACCTGAAGGCACTAGCGCGCGTCGCGCGGGTGCTGCGCGAGCCCGGCCTCATCGAGCGGGTGCGCGCCACCAAGGACGCCACCGCCCTCTACGCCATCATGACCGAGCTCCCGAAGGCAGCCTGACGCCAACTTCGCACAAGCTAGGCTGATTATTGTCCTGTCCCAAATAAAGAGGGAGATTCGGGACAATGCTGACTCGCGCCGGGTTGCGTTGGCCGTCAGTCAGGGTGCGCGTCGCGGCCCTGAGCGGCATCATGGTTGTGGGCTTCGCCGTGATCGGCGCCGTCTTTCAGACGGGCCGGAGCGAGGTGGAACATGCGCTTCAGGCCCAACAGACCTATTTCGCCCTCTCCGACAAGGCCTATCAGTTCCGGGCCCAGGCCGATGCCCTGAAAGCGGTCACCCTGGAATGGACCGCCACCCGCCAGGGCCATCATGGCCAGGCCTTCTTCGAGAAGCATAAAGCCCTCGATGCCCAGCTCCAGGAAATAAGTTCGGCTCCCGGGGCTGCTTTGATCGAGGCGGAGGTGAAGGAACTTCAGCAGCGCTCCGCCACCCTGCTGGAGCAGGGAACGGCCCTCGACAAGCTCTATACCGCGATCGGCTACAAACAGGACGAAGGGATCCTCGGGCGTCTCCTCTCCGCAGAGGATGAACTCGAGAAACTGGTCAGGCCGCTCACCAGCGGCGGCGACACGGTCACCTGGCGCTTATGGGCGGCCACCCTGGGCATGTTCCGGCAGGAAGCCCGTGCCCGCCACGTTCTGGAAGAGACGCTTCTGGGTTCGTTCGAGGTCGATCAGGGCCGCTTCACCCGCGCCTTGGCGCAGCTCCCCGAGGAACTGGCCGCCGAAAAAGCTTCCGTCCAGCAGGCGGGTGAGACCTACCAGACGGCTTTCTATGCCTGGACCGAAATGGAGCAGCAGGTCTCCGGTCAGGGCGAGCGCCTGAACGGACAGTTCGACTTGCTCGTGCCGGCCCTCGACCAGCTTCTGGCCAAGGTCCATGAAGAGGCCAAGAGGACCGACGAGGCTCTCACAGCTTCGCAGCAGCGCACCTTCACGCTGATTCTCTGGGCCATGGGCATCACCCTGCTTCTTGGCCTCCTCCTCAGTTTCCTCGTGGCGCGCTCAATCTCCCTGCCGCTCGCCCGCCTGCAGCAGGCGATGAAGCGCCTTGCCGATGGCGATGCAGGCGTCGAGGTTCCCTCCGCTGCCGCATCCGACGAGATCGGCGCCATGGCGCGCACGGTCCTGGTCTTCCGCGACAATGCCCGCGAACGCGAACGACTGACGCAGGAACGCGAGGGGCAGGCGGCTTTCGAGGCCCGGCGCGCGCAAACCATTGCCGAGGCGATCGCAGGCTTCGATGCCTCCGTGGAGCGGATTCTGGGCGAGGTCCGCCGCGCCACCAGCGATCTCACGGCGGCCTCGGGCGAGCTGGAAGGCTCCGCCAATCAGGTGACGCAGCAGGCGCAGGTGGCGGGCTCCGCCTCCTCGCGCACTTCGCAGAACATGGCGGCGGTGGCGAGCGCGGCCGAGGAGCTCGACGCATCGCTGGCCGAGGTGGCGGCGCAGACGAGCGCCTCGACGCAAGCCTCCCAGCGCGCCGTCACGGAAGCCCGCGAGGCTTCGAGCAGCATGACGGTTCTGGCAGAGGCTACGACCCATATCGGGCAGGTGGCGGACCTCATCCGCTCCATCGCCTCGCAGACCAACCTGCTGGCCCTCAACGCCACCATCGAAGCGGCCCGCGCGGGCGAGGCCGGCAAGGGGTTCGCGGTGGTGGCCTCCGAGGTCAAGGATCTGGCGGGCCAGACGGCCAAGGCCACGGAGGAAATCGCGCGTCAGATCGAGGCGGTGCAGGCGGCTTCCCGCGAGACGCTCGTGGCGCTCGGTTCGGTGCAGGCCTCCGTGGACGACCTCGCGGGCGTGGTGTCGGCGGTTGCGGGGACCGTCAGCCAGCAGACGGTGGCCGTGTCGGAAATCGCGCGCTCCGTCGCCCAGGTTTCATCCGAAGCGCAGGCCGGAGCCTCCGCCATCGAGACCACGGAGAATGTGGCGGTTCATTCCCTCGATGCGGCGCGTGCCGTGGCGCATCTTTCCGCCGCGCTGGATGAGCAGGCCGAACGGCTCGGCCGCGAGATTCATCAGTTTCTCGCCAATGTCAGGACCGCCTGACGCAGAGCACTATTCGCGCATGGGCCGGCTCTCGGGCCGGTCCTCGCGGGATTGGATGCGGACCCGGCCGTGGTCCGTCCCGTCGGGCCGCCCGGGGGCTTCCGGCCCCTGCCAGCCTTCCGAGCGCCAGGTTTCCTGCTGCTCGTCGAGGTCCAGCACGCCCTCGTCGTCCAGGATGCGGACAACCTCTCCAACCCTGTCATTGGCGCAGCTCACAATGACCACGGAGCCGCCGCGCATCACACCCTCCGCATAGGCATGAGCATCGGCTCGGGACACGCCCTCATCCTCCAGAAGGGGAGCAAGGTTGATGGGCTGGGACCAGATGTCGATCTCATGCTTCGGGATGCCCGCCTGCTCAAGGCGGCGTGCGGCGGTTTCCGCATGACTCACATGGTGGAAGAGAGAGGTGACGGTCTTCGTCATCGGGTCGATCTCCTGCAGGCTACGCGGGCTGACCCGCTTGCGAAGAGATGAGCCGATTCTGCACGGCGGCAAGCGTCACCGGAGCGACCGGCGGGCGAGAACGCTCGGATGATGGACCGGCTCAATGGACGAGCCGTCAATCTATCACGCTGCGCCTCGCTTCACCATCGCCCGATGCGCAGGGATCACGGCTTCTGCGCCAGCTCCCAGACGAGCTGCACATTCGCGCTGTAGCGAATCGTGGCGGGCGGTACGATGGGTGCCTCCAGGGGGGCAGCCTTGGCCATGGCGCGCATCCGCACGTTGTCATTGAATTCGTTCGCATAAGGCTGGGCCGAACCGGCGCCGATCTCCAGAAGCTTGCCGAGGCTGACGCCAGCCGCCTCCGCATAAAGTTCCGCCTGACGGCGGGCATCCTGCACCGCGGCGCGGCGGGCGGCATCACCGCCTTCCTCCGGCCGGTTCAGGCCGAAGGAGACGGACTGGAACAGCATGTTGCTGCCGGACAGGATCTCTCCCGCGATTCGTCCGACCCCATCGAGATCGGTGATCTTGATTTGCAGGCGGTGCTGGGCGGTGAATTTCGGCACCTTGATCTCCTTGCCGTCCTTGTCCGTGCGGATCGGCGTCTCGAAGACCTGGAAGTTCTGGGTGCGAATGTCGTTCTTCTTCACGCCGAGGGCCTCGATTCGGGCGATGGCGGCATCGGACGACGTCTTGTTGTCGGCGACCACCTTCGGCACCGTGTCGCCTTCCGTCTCCACCATGACGGTGATGGTGGCGAAATCCGGCTTCAGCTCGGCTTCGCCCGTTCCCATGACACTGATCGTCGGCTGGCGCGGAGTGGAATTCTGGGCAAGAGCCGGGGAGGCCAGGATAAGGCCGAGGGCGAGAGCGGGAATAAGGCGCATGGTCGTAATGTCCTTCTGAAATGACAACTCCGCCCGTAGGCGGAGTTGAAAGGGCATTACATCTTTGCCGGATGAAACCTGAGCGGGCGATTAACGGCCCGTCTTCACCCGGGTCCAAAGGCGGGTGACGGTGCGCTGCGAGCGCTCGTCATAGGCCGTGTTGGTGAACAGACGCTTCATGGTGGCGTCGTCCGGATAGATGCCGGGATCGTTGAGAATCTTCTCATCCACGTGCTGCTTGGCGGCGAGGTTGCCGGAGGCATAGGACACGTAGTTGGTGTTCATGGCGGCGATCTCGGGCTTCATCATGAAGTTGATGAACTCGTGCGCCTCGGCCACGTTCTTGGCATCCGCCGGGATCACGAAGCTGTCGAACCACATGAGGGCGCCCTCGCGCGGGATCACGTAGGCGATCTCGACGCCGTTCTTGGCTTCCTCGGCGCGGGACTTGGCCTGGATCATGTCGCCCGAATAGCCCACCGCCACGCAGATATCGCCGTTGGCGAGCGCGTTGATGTATTCGGAGGAGTGGAACTTCTGGATGTTGCCGCGAATGCGGAACAGGGCGTCGCCTGCCTTGGTCAGGTCCTCGTTGCGCTTGGAATCGGGGTTGAGGCCGAGATAGGCGAGCACACCAGGAAAGAGGTCCTCGGGCGAGTCGAGCATGTAGATGCCGCAGGACTTCAGCTTCGAGGCGATCTCAGGCTTCATCACCAGATCCCAGGTGTTGAGCGGTATGTCGCCGAGGATTTCCTTCACCTTCTTCGTGTTCACGCCGATGCCGGTGGTGCCCCACATGTAGTTGACGGCGTATTCATTGCCCGGATCGAAGACGGCGAGGTTCTTCGTGATCTCCGGCCACTGGTTCGAGAGGTTCGGAAGCTTCGACTTGTCGAGCTTCTGGAACACCTTGGCGCCGATCAGGCGCTGCACGAAGGGGCCGGACGGGGCCACGACGTCATAGCCCGACTTGCCGGCGAGCAGCTTGGTCTCGACGATCTCGTTGTTGTCGTAGGTGTCGTAGACCACCTTGATGCCGGTCTGTTTCGTAAACTCGTCCAGCGCCTTGGGGTCCACGTAGTCGGACCAGTTGTAGACGTTGACCACACGCTCTTGAGCGGCGGCGGCGGTGACAAGGCCGAGGCCCAGAGCAACCGAAGCGAGAAGACGGATCATCAGGGGAGGGAACTCCTAAGAAAAGTGCGAAAAAGCCGTGATTGGCTAGGCGCTTACATGAGGACCTATTGCCCCCCGCGTCAAGGCTGCTTTAGGCCCATCCCCGTCCCTTGCTCAGGCAGCCCGCTTCACCATATCCGCCAGCCGTTCCAGGCCCGCATCCAGCGTCGAATCCTTCTTGGCGAAGCAGAAACGCACCACGTTCTTCACCGCGCCCTCGGCATAGAAGGCCGAGACGGGAATGGCGGCGACGCCGTGCTCCATCACGAGGCGGCGGCAGAAGGCCACATCGTCGGTTTCGCCCAGGCGGGTGATGTCGATGTTGAGGAAATAGGTGCCCTGGCTCGGGATTACGTCGAAGCCCAGCGTCCGCAGGCCCTCGGTGAAGCGGTCGCGGCTGCGGGCGAAGTTTTTCCGCATGTCCTCGAAATACGCGTCGTCCTTCGCCAGACCGTAGGCCACGGCGGTTTGCAGGTTCGGCGGCGTGGTGAAGGTGAGGAACTGGTGCGATTTCGCCAGCACCTTCATGATGTGCGGCGCGGCGCAGACGAAGCCGACCTTCCAGCCGGTGAGGCTGAAGATCTTTCCGGCCGAGCCGATCTTCACGGAGCGGTCGCGCATGCCTTCCAGGCCGAGCACCGGCTGATGCTTGATGCCGTCGAACACCACGTGCTCCCACACTTCGTCGGAAATCGCGATGGCGTCGAACTTGCGGCAGAACTCCGCAAGCAGCGCGAGATCCTCGTTGGAAAACACGGTGGCCGTGGGGTTGAGCGGATTGTTGAACAAAACCGCCTTGGTCTTCGGCGAGAAGGCTTTTGCCAGCGCTTCTTCCGTCAGACGGAAATGCGGCGGTTGGAGCGTCACGAATTTCGGAATGCCGCCCGCAAGCCGCACCAGCGGCAGATAGGCGTCGTACATGGGCTCGAACAACACCACCTCGTCGCCGGGCTCAACGATGCCGAGGATCGCGCCGGCGAGCGCCTCCGTCGCGCCCGAGGTCACCATCACTTCCGTGTTCGCGTCGAGATCGAGGCCCTGCCAGTGCTTGTAATGGGCGGCGATGCCGGAGCGCAGCTCGGGCAGGCCCATCATCGAGGGATATTGGTTGTAGCCGTTGAGCACCGCATCGGCGGCCGCGCGCCGCACGTCCTCCGGCCCCGGATCGTCCGGGAAGCCCTGGCCGAGATTGATCGCACCGGTTTCCCGGGCCAGGCTCGACATGACCTCGAAGACGGTGGTGGGCAGGTTGGCGAACAGATTGTTCATGCCGGATCCTCGATCTTGCTTGTGCGGTGGCGCTGAACCGCTTCGTACCATGGAGTTGGACGAGATCGAACCGTGTTTGTAGGCAACCCAGGCCGGAGCGTGGTGCATCGGCAACGCAAGAGGCCCGGCTCATGCCGGGCCTCTGGACAATGGATCAAGCTCTTCAGTCTCAGACGATAAAGAAATCGGCTGCGGTGAGCTTGAGGTTCTTGGACAACTTGGCAATCACCACTGCCGCCTTTGCGCCGCTGCCATCCTGATCGTAGTACAGCAGGCCCTTCTTCTTGTTGTAGATCAGGTAGTCGTTCTTGTCCTTGGCCTCAGTGCCGATCTTAAGGAACTTCTTGTTCAGCTTGGCAGGGTTTGCCTCGGAACCCTTCTTGCCGAGCTTCTTGAATATGGCATTGTCGAGCCAAATCGTATCGTACTTGACCGAGAAGTCCTTGATCGTGTCCACGTTTTTCTTGCCGGGCTTGGTGTTGAACACGAACACGTCCTGGCCGGTCTTTCCGATAAGGGTATCGTTGCCCAAACCCCCATAGAAGCGGTCGTTACCTGCCGTGCCGGTCAGCACGTCTTTGCCCTTGCCGCCGCGCAGGATGTCGAGACCGTCCGTCAGGGAAATGGTGAAGACGGCGTCATGGACGGATCCTGCCAGATCCGTTGCACGCACCTTGATCTGATGGGAGGAGGTAGCCTCGTAATCGAGACGGCTGCCGTCCTTGACCACCACCTTGCCTTCCATAAGCGCGAACCGACCGCCTGCATCGTCAAGGAGAGTGTAGCTGAAGCTATCGCCAGCATTTCTGTCGAAGGCCTGCAATGTGCCGACCCATGTACCATCGGCGGCATTCTCCTGGATGGTTTGGCCATCCAGCACGAGTTGATGAGGTGCTGAATTCAGCTCGTAAGCGCGCTGATAGATGCCTATTCCATTTCCTCCGGGGCCCTCCAACATCCATGTGATAACCCAGCTTCCATCGGCCAGGCTCGTTACGGCTGGACTGGAGTAATTCGAGCCCTTCGAGGCCGCTACGAGCTGATCCGTTGCATATTGTGCCACGCCATTTTTGTCGTAACGCTGCATGAAAATGCCGGACCAATAGTCTTCTGTGTCGCCAGAGTCCCAAGTCACAACCCAGCCGCCATCCGGCAGTGCCGTCACGCTTGAGTTGTTGGGGGACTCGTGCGTGGTGACATTCACCAGCCTGTCAGCCGCAGCACCTGTCCCATCAACGAATAACGGCTGTCCGTCCTTGTTGTAGCGCTGCTGATAGATGTTGAATTGCAGGCCCGAGGGCGTTTGATCATGGGATGTCCATGTCACCACCCAGCCACCGTCAGCCAGGGCCATAACGCTGGCCTGGTACTGGCTTGAATCGGTTTTGGCATTGACGCGTTGCTCTCCGCCGACAAGGCTTCCGGCCGCGTTGTAGCGCTGCTGGTAAATTCCTGTTGCGGAATCATCCTTGCCTTCCCAGGTTACGATCCAGCCGCCGTCCGCCAGAGCCGTTATCTGGGGCTCCCGTTGATGATCGGCAGTGGTCGTATTGACGAGTCTGTCAACGGGAATGCCATCCTCGTCCTTGTACAAAGGCTGGCCGTTGCTGGAATAACGCTGCTGGTAAATATTGAAGTCGGATCCAGCCCCGTCCTCGGACTGCCACGTGACGATCCATCCGCCATCGGCCAGCGCCGTGACGCTTGGGATCTTCTGATGGGAAACCTGGACCGCATTGACGATCCGGTCTGCGGGGTTGCCGTTATCATCCAGAAAAAGCGGGTTGCCACGGCTGTCGTATCGCTGCTGGTAGATATCCGTCGCGCCGGGCCCTCCGCTATAGCTCTCCCACGTGACAATCCATCCGCCATCGGCAAGCACGGTCACACTTGGCGCATAGGAATGGTAGCCGGTGACCAAGCTGTTGATCTGTTGCTCAGCCCCGACGGGCTGGCCGTCGGCTGAGTAGCGCTGCTGAAAAATACCGTTCTTTGAACCGCCCAGATCATAGGAATACCAAGTTACGATCCAGCCGCCATTAGGCAGTCCAGTGATGGTTGGACTACCGTGCTCATCGGCTGTAATTGTGTTGACCTTCTCCACGGGACCGATGCGAAAGATGGGATTGACCATAGGAATTCCTCGGAAATCACTTGTATCAATATAACGTAATATCGCAGCGTAATTGCGATTAAAAGCGGCCATCCTGCATGCGTGACTTCCAAGCCCGCTGTTGCTATCGCGGATAGGACAACATCGAACCAGTTCATGCTTCGCTCCCGGCTGTCCCTTATCCTCGGTCTCGTCCTTCTCGTCGGAGGATTGAGCATCGCGTCCCTTGTGATCGGGCCAGCTCCGATCCCGCCTCTGCGCGCCCTCGCGGCGCTCGTGTCGGATCAGGGCAGCATGAGCGTCGTGGTGCGCGACATCCGTCTGCCGCGAACGCTGCTGGCCATCCTGATCGGCTGGATCTTCGGACTCACAGGCGCGGGGTTGCAGGGGCTCCTGCGCAATCCGCTCGCGGACACGGCGGTATTCGGCGCGCCGCAGGCCGCCGCCCTCGGGGCGGTGGTGATGCTCTATTCCGGGCTCGTGGGCGCGCTCTCCTGGGCCTTGCCCTTCGCGGCGATCCTCGGGGCGCTCGCCTCGATCGTGCTCGTTGTCGCGGTGGCCGGGCGCAGGGCTACGGTGGTGGTGCTGGTTCTTTCGGGCTTGGCCATCGGAAGCCTTGCGGGGGCGGGCACGTCGCTCGCCATCACCCTCTCGCCCAATCCTTTCGCCGTCACGGAGATCGTGTTCTGGCTCCTGGGCTCCTTCGAGGATCGCTCGATCATTCATGTGCTGCTCGCAGTGCCCTTCATCGCCGTCGCGTCCGCTCTCGTCCTTGCCTCCTCGACGGGGTTGCGGGCGCTGGCATTGGGCGAGGAGACCGCGCGCAGCCTCGGCGTGAACGTGATGCGCCTGCGGGTGCTGCTCGTTGCGGGAGCCGCGATCGGTACCGGCGCTGCGGTGGCGGTGGCGGGCTCCATCGGCTTCGTCGGGCTTGTCGCGCCCCATCTGGTGCGCCCCTTCGCGGGGTATGACCCTGCCCGCACCCTTGTCCCTTCGGGACTTGCGGGCGCGGCCCTGCTGCTTGCGGCCGATTGCGCGGTGCGGCTGATTCCCTCTCAGACCGAGGTGAAGATCGGCGTGCTCACCGCCATTCTCGGGGTGCCGTTCTTCCTGTGGGTCATCGCCCGCCGCAAGGCGGAGCTTTCGGAGATGCCGGTATGAGCGCTCTCCAGGCCCAAGGCCTTGCCGTCGATCTGGGCAAGCGTCACGCGCTCTCGGGTGTCGATCTCGCCTTGCCTCCCGGCCGCCTGACGGTGATCGTCGGACCCAACGGCGCGGGCAAGACCACGCTGATGCGCACGCTCGCGGGCCTCCTGGAGCCCACGGCGGGACAGGTCATCCTCGATGGGCAGCAGGTCTCGCGGATGCAGGCCGGGGAACGGGCGCGCTCCATCGCCTACCTGCCCCAGGGCGGCGCGGTCGCATGGCCGCTGCCCGTTTCCGACGTGATCGCGCTTGGGCGTCTGCCCCATGGCGAGAGGCCCGACAATCTCCCTCCGCATGGACGGGAGGCGGTGGCGCAGGCGATCCATGCAGTGGGTCTCGAAGGCTTCGAGAGCAGGTCCGCGACGGAGCTGTCAGGCGGTGAGCGGGCGCGGGTTCTGCTCGCCCGCGCCCTGGCGACGCAGGCCCCGGTGCTGCTAGCCGACGAGCCCGTGGCGGCGCTCGATCCGCGCCACCAACTCGTGGTGCTCGATGTGCTGAAAAATCAGGCCCGGGCAGGCCGGACGGTTGCGGTCATCATGCACGACCTGACCCTGGCCGCCCGCTTCGCGGATGAGATCGTTCTTCTGAATCAGGGGCGTGTGGCAGCCTCAGGGGCGCCCGAGGCGGTGCTGACCGAAGAGGGGCTGGCAGTGAATTTCGGCATTCAGGCCCATGTCTCGCACGAGGACGGCCGTCTCGTGGTGGTGGCGGACCGCCCCCTGCCGATTCCAGGGCCGGCAGGCGCTCCGCATGGCCAAAAGTGACATCCTTACATTGACAAAGGCAGGAGCCGGACCGATACCCCCGGTTCAAAACATGGCAAGGCAATGAATCGGCAGAATTTCAAGAAGGCGTTGATCGTCGCGCATGATCTCGTGATGACGGGCGTGGCCATCCTCGCGACCTTCTCCGTCCGCTTCGAGGGTCCGCTCCTGCACGAACACCTGGCCGATATGCCAGTCTTCCTGCCGCCCTACATCGCCTTCGCGGGCATCGTCTACTGGGTGTTCCACCTCTATCGCTCCAAGTGGCGGTTCGCCTCGCTGCCCGATCTCTTCAACATCTTCCGCGCTTCCACGGTGCTGGCGCTGACGCTTCTGGTGATCGACTACGTTCTGCTCTCGCCGCAATTCTTTGGATCGTTCTTCTTCGGCAAGATCACCATCGCCCTTTATTGGCTGATCCAGATGTTCCTGCTGGGTGGCCCGCGTCTTGCCTTCCGCTATGTGAAATACGCCCGCTCGCGCCATACCCTCGATCGGGACACCAACACGCCGACCCTGCTGCTCGGCCGGGGCACCGATATCGAGGTGATCCTGCGCGCCATCGAGAGCGGCACCGTGAAGAAAATGCGGCCGAAAGGCATCCTCTCCTACCGCACGGACGATCTAGGCCAGTCCATCCGCGGCGTGCCGGTTCTGGGCACCTTCAACGATGTCGATCAGGTGGTGCAGGATTTCCAGGAGCGCGGCGAGCCGATCCGCCGTCTCGTGGCGACCCCGAGCGCCCTTGCGCCCGAGGCCAATCCGGACAGGCTGCTGGCGCGCGCGCGCCGCCTCGGCCTGCCGCTCGTGCGCGTCACGAGCCTGGGCGAAGGCATGCGCAATGCCGAACTTGCGCCGCTGGAGATCGAGGATCTCCTGTTGCGCCCCACGGTGCAGATCGACCGGCAGCGGCTGGAAAACTTCATTCGCGGCAAGCGCGTGCTCGTCACCGGCGGCGGCGGCTCCATCGGTTCGGAAATCTGCACCCGCGTGGTGGCCTTCGGCGCCAGCGATCTCATGATCGTGGAAAGCTCCGAGCCGTCCCTGCACCATATCCTCGAGAACCCGACGCTTCTGCAGAGCGACACCAATGTCGACGGCGTCATCGCCGACGTGCGCGACCGCGTGCGCATCCAGGAGGTGATGAACGAGTTCCGTCCCGAGGTGGTCTTCCATGCTGCCGCCCTCAAGCATGTTCCCTATCTCGAGCGGAACTGGATGGAGGGCATCAAGACCAATGTGTTCGGCTCCGTGAACGTGGCCGATGCGGCGGTGGAGGCGGGCGCTTCCGAGATCGTGATCATCTCCACCGACAAGGCCATCGATCCCGTCTCCATGCTGGGCGCCACGAAGCGTCTCGCCGAGATGTACGGCCAGGCGCTCGACGCGGAATTCATGGGCCGCAACGGCGGCACGCGCATCATCGCCGTCCGCTTCGGCAATGTGCTGGGCTCGGTCGGCTCCGTGGTGCCGAAGTTCAAGGCGCAGATCGCGCGGGGCGGCCCGATCACCGTCACGCATCCCGACATGGTGCGCTACTTCATGACCACCCGCGAGGCTGCCGATCTCGTGCTCACCTCCGCGTCGCATGCTGATCAGGACCGCGTTCGGGTCGAGGCGACTAATGGCGAGGAGCGCGCCTCCGTCTACGTGCTGAAGATGGGCCAGCCGGTGCGCATTTATGAGCTTGCCGAGCGCATGATCCGTCTGGCCGGCTACGAGCCCGGCGAGGATATCGAGATCGCCGTCTCGGGCACGCGCCCCGGCGAGCGCCTGCACGAAATTCTCTTCGCCCGCGACGAGCCCATGGCCGAGATCGGCATCGACGGCGTCATGGCGGCAAAGCCCATCTTCGCCGACCGCGCCAAGGTCGATGAATGGCTGAAGGCTCTTGGCCAGGCCATCAAGGACGGAGACCGTGCGGCAGCGGAGCGGGTGTTCGAGGACGCAATCCCCGAGTTCAAGCGCCGGAAGTTGCCCCTGCAGCCTGCCGCGCCAGCTGCGCCAGCCCGTCTGGCGTCGAATTGACGGGCTGCCACCCGAGCGCCTTCAACGCGGCGGGGCTCGCCACTAGCGAACCCGCCAGCCGCTGATAGGCTTCCGCCTTCCCCATCAGGCCAGCCGCCGCGCCCAGGGCGAAGGACGGTACGGGAATGAGGCCCGGGCTGCGCCCGAAACCTTGGCGCAGGGCGGCGATGATCTCAGGCATCGTTACCGGTTCCGGATCGGCTGCGATGAAGGGCCGCCGCAGTGAGCCTTCAGCCTTCAGAAGCGTGTCGAGGGCAGCGGTCAGGTTGTCGAGAGACAGAAGCGAGCGCTGCGCCTTCAGCCCGCCGAACGGCAGCGGCCATGGCGATTGGGCGAGGGTGAGAAGCGCCGCCATATTGCCCTTCACGCCCGGCCCGTAGACGAGCACCGGGCGAAGCGCCGCCCAGTCCAGCCCCAGCTCCGCAAGGCCCTTTTCCGCCTCCAGCTTCGAGCGCCCGTAGGCGTCGGTCGGCTTCGGCTCCATCTCTTCCGTGAGAACGCCCTCCACCACCGGCCCGCTTTGCGCGCGGATGGAGGAGAGAAACACGAAACGCTTCACGCCCGCGCGTTCTGCGGCTTGCGCGAGCTTAAGCGTCGCTTGCGTGTTGATGGTGCGGTAATCGTCCTCGGGCTTTCCCGACATGGCATGGGCGAGGCCTGCGGAATGGATCACCATGTCCACGTCGCGCAAAGCCGCCGCCATGTTGTGCGGCGAGGCGATGTCGCCGATCACGGCGCTCGATGCGCCGGCAGGCACCTCCGACGGGCGGCGCAGCAGAACGCGCACGCGATAACCGCGCTTCGGCAGCTCGGCGAGAAGATGACGGCCGATGAACCCCGTTGAGCCGGTCAGCGCAATCAAGGGTGCGTTCATCGGGAAATCTCCAAGGGGGCCGTCATGCGGGGATGGGAAAAGCGCCGGAGAACCACGCCGACGAGAAGAAGTCCTGCGGCCAAGGCTCCGATCTGCACAACGCCCGACGGCCAAAGAAGTGTCACGCCCGCAAGAGCCGCAAGCGCGAGATTGAGCACGAAGACATGCGTGACCACGGACATGACGGAAAAGCCGTTATCGGTGGCACGCTGATAGAAGTGGCTGCGATGCGCCTCCCACACCCGCTCGCGCTTCGCGAGACGGCGGAAGAGCGTGATGGTCGCATCCATCAGGTAATAGAGCGGCAGCAGGAGGGCGGCGGCAAATGTTCCGTTGCGCGCCAGAATGAGAAGAAAGAAGCCGACGATCAAGCCGATCGGCAGCGAGCCGACGTCGCCCAGGAAAAGCCGCGCCACGGGCTTGTTGAAGATCGCAAATCCCAGAAGTGCGCCGCACAGGGCGCTCGCGATCAAAGGACTTACGCCAAGCGTGAAGATGGAGAAAACACCGTCAACATGGATGCCGAGAAAGGCAATGAAGGCCGTGATCGGCACCATTTCGGCGACGGTGATCCAGTCGAGACCATCCATGAAATTCACGAGGTTCACGAACCAGACGCCACCAACGATCAGAACGGTAAGCTCCAGCCAATGCGGCACTACATCCGGCAGGAAGCGGAAATTCACGGTCGCAGCCACGATGACCAGAGAGACCGCAAAGAACTGCAGCACCAGGCGCGGAATGGTAGGAAGCGGGCGGATGTCGTCGCAGGCTCCGACAACGGCCAGCAGAACCGCGCAGCCAAGCACGATCACTGCCGGATCTCTTCTCAGGTAGAAGGAGAGAATGCCGCGCAGGCCTTTTTCCGGACAGGCGCATTCGGGAGCCCAGGGAGAGAAGACGGCGCCTGCCACGACCACGAGCAGCAATGCCGCCATGATCGCGATGCCGCCGCCTTGCGGCGTCGGCGTCTTATGGCTCGAACGTGCATTGGGCCGGGCCAGCGCATAGCGAATGAGAAGAGGCCGCAGGAGAACGATCAGGACGCAGGTCAGCACCGCCGATACGGGAAGGGCGAGCAGGTAATGGTCAGCCAGCATGGTATTCTTTGTACCACTGCACGAAGCGGTTGACGCCGTCCTTCAACGATGTCGAGGGCGCAAAACCCACGTCGCGGCGCAGGTCCGTCACGTCGGCGCGGGTTTCCAGCACGTCGCCGGGCGGCAGGGCCACGTTTACGCGGTTGGCCTTTTTGCCCAGCGCGTCCTCAATGATGGCGATGAGGTCGTTCACCTCTTCCGGGTTGTCGTTGCCGATATTGTAGACTCGGTGCGGGGCGGCGCTCGTGGCGGGATCGGGATTCTCCGCGTTCCAGTCCGGGTTCGCGGCGGGGGCCTTGTCGACGAGCCGCACGATGCCTTCCACGATGTCGTCCACATAGGTGAAGTCGCGCCAGACCTTGCCGGCATTGGCCACCTGAATCTCACGTCCTTCGGCGATGGCGTGCGTGAACTTGTAGACCGCCATGTCCGGGCGGCCCCAGGGACCGTAGACCGTGAAGAAGCGCAGGCCCGTCGAGGGCAGGCCAAAGAGCGAGGCGTAGGAATGCGCCATCATCTCGTTGGCCTTCTTGGTGGCGGCGTAAAGGCTGATCGGGTGATCCGTGCCGTCGTGCTCGGAGAAGGGCAGCTTGCGGTTGGCGCCGTAGACCGAACTCGACGAGGCATAGACGAGGTGCTGGATGCCGCCATGACGACAGGCTTCCAGCATGTTCATGAAGCCCATGAGGTTCGACGAGGCGTAGGGCATCGGATCGACGAAGCGTACGCCGGGCTGGGCGGCGAGATGGATCACGCGCTCGAAACGGTGGCGCTGAAAGAGGTCGCGGGTCGCCTGAGGATCGGAAAGATCGACGCGTTCGCCCTGGAAACTGTTGCGGGGGCTGAGCCTGCCGAAGCGGGCCTCCTTGAGGCTCACGTCGTAATAGGGCGTGAAGCAATCCACGCCGACTACCTGATGGCCCAGGGCCAGGAGGCGTTCGACCACGTGAAAGCCGATGAAACCGGCAGCCCCGGTCACCAGGATGGGTGAAGACATGAAAAGAAACCCGCGTCGTTAGATGGCGGGCACCTTAGCGCATCGTGCGGAAAAGTGGACCGGTTTTCACTAGCGCAGCCCGCTGGGTCCGCAATAACGACGCGCCGCACAATAAGGAAGCACGGGATCGTTCCGAAAAGTGAAAAATCCACTTTAAAGTCTTATGCTTGAGCGGCCTTGGGCCAATCCGCGACACCCTGCTGGCCCGATGCGTCCAGAATGATGGATTGCCTCTCCCTGGCGACGAAGGCGGTGGGCATCACGCGTTGCATCTCGGTTTCCAGGGCCTTGATGAAGCTGTCGTCGTGGCCCGGATAGATGTGAAAGATGGCCAGAGATTTCACGCCAGCTCCCTGAGCGAGCTCCACGCCCTTCTCCCAGGTGGAATGGCCCCAGCCCCGGCAGCGCGGATATTCGGCCTCGGAGAACATGCCGTCATAGATCATGAAATCCGCATCGCGTACGAATTCGGTGAGCGCCTTGTCCGGCCACGCTTCGGAGTGCTCCACGTCGCTGATGTAGCAGACGCTGCGGTTGCCGTGCCTGAAGCGGTAACCGGTGGCGCCGCCCGGATGGTTCAGGGAATGGGTCGTGACGACGGCGCCGTCGTCGAATGTCAGGGTTTCTCCGGCCTTGAATCCCACATGCTCGAAACGGGCCGGGAACTGGCTGAGGCGCACCGGAAAGAGCGGGGGCGAGAACAGCTTGTCGAGGGGTTCCATGGCGCTGTCGCCATCGAGATTGCCGCAATAGGTGCGCACGAGGCGCTCCTTGGTCAGCGCCGGCTTGAAGAAGGGCAGGCCGCCCACATGGTCGAGATGCAGGTGGCTGAGAAGAATGTCGACGGTATCGGGAACATCGTCGCCGAGGGCGTTGCCCAGCGCGGAAATCCCGGTCCCGGCATCGACGATGAAGAGGCGCTCGCCGCAGCGGATCTCGACGCAGGCCGTATGGCCGCCAAATTCCACGAACTGAGGTCCAGATGCGCAGGTGGAGCCGCGAATGCCCCAAAAGCGGACCTGAAGCTCGTCAGAAGATGCAACTCGGCTTACCATTTTTGAAACATGCCCAGCGGAAAACCCCGTATCTGTGCGATGCCGCACATGACATTCAGATGACCCCAGCTCTTCCGGATAAGCAAGTCTGGGCTGTCATGCACTCAGCGCCTCCGGTTGCTGTGCGCGGGGAACCAGCACAGGTTCGCCGCGCTCAAAACGGATAACGGCATCGAAGGGCGGTTGATCCATCGCGGAAGAAATGGCGGGCGTCACGATGACCAGCCCGCGCCCGATCATGGAGCGGCGAAGCGCCGCCACGAGCCTGTCGGCGGCAGGGCCGGGCAGGCCGTCGAGGGCCCGTTGGACCACCAGCAGGCTCGGACGGCGCACGAGGCAGCGCACCAGATCGACGGCGGCGATCTCGGTGAGGCTCAGGTCGTCGCCTTGCACGTCGATGGGAAGATCGAGCCCGATGCGCGAGACCTCTCCATCAAGGCCGCGTTCGGTGAGCACGCGGCGGATTACGCCCTGTACAGCTTCCGCCGCGCCCGCCTGATCGGCGGCGATGCGCCCGAAGAGCAGGTTGTCCTGCACGCTCGCGGCGGAGCAGAACCGCTCCTGATCGTAGAACTCGATGGCGGGCCGCAGGCTGAGGGGCAGCATGCGGGCGAAGTCGCCGCGCGCGGTCAGGATCCGCGCCTCGAGCGCCTCATCCATCAGACCCAGGCGATGGCGGCTTTCATTGTAGCGCAGTGCCAGGCCGATCAGGCGCTCCTGGTCGCGCCCGGGACGCCGCTGCCCGTTCTGCCGCTCCACGAGATCCTGAAAGTAAGGCCGGTCGGATGCGGAGAAGAACGAGAAACGCTCGAAGAGGGGATGCCCGTCCGGGATGTCGGCGAAGATCTCCACCATGCTGGTGGCGATGGACAGACCGATCCCGCTCAGGGTCTTGGTCAGGTCGTTCGCCTCCAATAGGGCGCGTACGAAAGGATGGGAGGAGAGCCGGTCCTGCTGGAACGTGTCGCCCACCGGCTGGCCGAACAGCAGGTTCTCGCCGATCGTGGCGTAGCGGTTGTAGCGCGCTGCGTCGAAGGGATCGACGAAGCGGTCGAGGCCTTCCTCGCGCAAGGCCGCCTGCACGAAGCGCCGCGCCTCCACGATGGCCGCCGCAATCGCAGGCTCGCGCTTGGGGTCGAGGGTGCCGGACAGGCCACGAGCATGGGTCAGTCGTTCGAGGCCCGCAACCGCAATGGCGTCGGAAAGGCGGTGTTCGAGTTCCTCTGCCGGAGCGCTGCAGCCATAGAGCAGGTTCTCCCGCAGGCTGCCTTCGATGAGTACCGTGTCGCCTGCAAGCGCGATGCGCTGGCTGCGCTCGAGAGGATTGGCGTCGAGCAGATCGACGCCGCCATAGGTGATGCTCCCGATCGACGGATGGAGTTGCCCGCTCATGAGGGCGGCAAGCAGGCGCGGGCCGGAATCGCCATCGCCGATCAGGGCCACATGCGACGGAAAGGCGAGATTCAGGTTGACGCCGGAAACCCGTGCGCCGCTCGCGGGGTCATAGGCCGAGACTCCCTGAGCCACCAGCGTGCCGTTCTCGGGCAGGGCCGCGGTGCCCTTCCTGACGTCGCGGGGCTTCAGGCTGGAAAGGGTTTTCGACACATCGGAAAGCAGCGCGCGGGCGCGCAAGGCCATGCGCTGCCATTGCACGATCTCGCGCACGCCATAGGCCGCGAGCGCCGAGGCGAGAGCGCAGGCCGCGACCATGCCCGCCGTCAGCGGACGGCTTTGCGCAAACCACGCGCCGAGCGCCAGCACCGCGATGGGAGCCAGCATCAGCACGATGGAGGAAGTGGAATCGATGAGGGCGAGGCGGTATTCGCGCCGCGCCACCGGTCGATGGCCCTCGATAAGGAGGTTGCGCACCCGGTCCCGCTCGTAGAAGCCCGTGCCATGGGCGCGCATGGCCGGGATGCGGTGTTCGAGGCTGGCGAGAATGCCCTCGGCGACAGCGCCTTCCCGATGCCGCGCGGCCGTGGCGTCAAACCGCAGCAAGGCGCGCCGCGCGTTCAGGATGGCGCCGATGCTCAGGACCCCCGCGAGGGCGGCGCCGAGCGACCAATCCATCACGAGCACATAGGCGAAGCACAGGCCGATCATGCCGCCGAGCTTGACCGGAACGAAGAGGCTGAGGCCCAGCACCGAATTTTCGCGGGCGAGCCCGTGGGCCGCCAGAGTGGTTGCGGTCGAAAGATCGTCCTGTGCCGAGGGCGGCGCCTTGAGGATGGCGTCGAGCGCCACGGCCCGGAGCTTCCCGAGGGCCCGAGAGCCGATGCTGACGGCGATCGCATCGAGGGCGATCAGCAGCAACGCGATGAGGACGGGAACGAGAAGGATGCCCAGAATGGAGGCGAGCCCGAAAGCTTCCGGGCCGAGCGTGACGCCCGGGAACAATACGAGCGGTCTCGGCCAAAGGTCGGCGGGCGGCGTAATCGCGATGCGCAGCAATGTGCCCGAAGCGGAGCCGGTCCCATCGACCGCCCGGTCCACGATGGTGCGGATCAGCTCGAGACCGGCAATCAGGAAAAAGCCGGCAACAACCAAGAGCCCGAAGCCGAGGATGTGACGGAATGGAGAAGTCTTCCAAGCCAGGCGCAATGGGTCGCGCTCCATGACATCCCCCTGTCAATTTTCCCATAGGTCATGTTTCGGGGGTGAAACTAGCGAAGCAAGGCCCCTCCGGCCAGCCCAATCTCTGCAATTCGCCCCTCGCCGCCCAGGTTCTCGCCCCTATGTGACCTTTCCCATGTCCATTTTCAGCGAGGGAGAGCGGGCTCCATTATGTCGTCGTCCCTGCCGATCGATCCGGTCTTCCAGCTCATCCTCGAGGTTCCCGGGCGGACGCCGTCGCCCGCTCTGCCGGGCCGCCTGAAGAGGCTTTTCGAGGAATTGTCCGAAACGGATCCCGCCCATTCTTTGGAGGATATCGAGGACCAGATCTGGACGCTCTGGAGCGCCCACGAGGACCGGCTGGCGGAGGAGACGCTGGCGGCGGCCGTGGAGGCTATCGCCTCGGGCGAATTGCAGAAGGCTAGGCCGCTGCTCGATCACCTCGTGGTCAAGCACCCCGATTGGGCGGAAGCCTGGAACAAGCGCGCGACGCTCGCCTATATCGAACAACGCGATGCGGACAGCCTGCTCGACATCGCCCAGACCCTGAGGCTGGAGCCCCGCCATTTCGGCGCCATCACGGGCTTCGGCAATGTATGCCTGCGCAACGGTCACCTCAACGAAGCCCGCGCGGCCTTCCAGATCGCGCTCGCCATCAACCCGCACATGGAAGAGTTGCGCGACATGCTTGAGAGTTTGTCACCACACAATCTGATGCTGCACTAGGATCTTACGATTGGCCGGGGCGGGAATAGGGACAAAACCAAGACGATGAGGCTCGGCACGCAGCTGAAGAGTTGGGCCGGCGCTCTCAAACAGGATGTGGTCGCTCTCTACATCGCTGCCCGGGATCCGCGGGTGCCATGGTATGTCAAGGCAGCCGCGATGGGGATTGCCGCCTACGCGCTCAGCCCCATCGATCTTATTCCAGATTTCATTCCCGTACTGGGCTATCTCGACGAGTTGATCATCCTGCCTGTCGCCATCGCTCTCGTGATCAGGATGATTCCGGCTTCGCTCATGGCGGAGTTTCGGGACGAGGCGCGGAGGCGATCCGAACGCCCTGTCAGCCGGATAGCGGCGATGGCGATCGCGGCTCTCTGGATATCGGCCGCAGGTTTTCTTCTCTGGATCTTCTGGCCCACTCCAGCACCGTGAGTCAGTTCGCGCTTCATGCGCGACATTCCTGCCGTTGCGGGCGCACGAAGCGGAACGCTACTCTGCGCCCATGTCCGATTCGTCCGCTGTTCTTCGCTCCAGCATCATCCTTCCCGCCGATGGGCGGCAATCGCCCGTGGCCGCGGGCATTCAGCGCGGCGTGCGGCGGCTGTTCGCCGAACTCGGCCATGTGACGCTGCCTGAATTCACCCTGGCGAACGGACGGCGCGCCGACCTGATTGCGCTTGCGCCCGACGGTTCGCTCACTATCGTCGAAATCAAGTCGAGCATTGCGGATTTCCGGGCCGACCGGAAATGGCCGGATTACGAAGATTTCTGCGACCGGTTCTATTTCGCGATCCCCGAGACCGTGCCTTTCGACATCCTGCCGGAGGATCGCGGACTCATCATCGCCGACAGTTTCGGCGCGGCTTTCATGCGGGAATCGCTGCATCATCCGCTCGCAGGCGCGCGCCGCAAGGCGGTGACGTTGCGCTTCGCCCATGCGGCGGCCTCCGCCCTACACGCGCTGGCCGATCCGGACAGGATCGCGGACGGACGCCTGTAGAAGTTTCAGCGCGGCGCGCGCTTGGCCAGGATGCGCTGCAACGTGCGGCGGTGCATGTTGAGCCGGCGTGCGGTTTCCGAGACATTGCGACCGCACAATTCGTAGACCCGCTGAATGTGCTCCCAGCGCACCCGGTCCGCGGACATGGGGTTTTCCGGCGGCAGTGCGCGCTCGCCCGGCTGAGCCATGAGAGCGGCATGGATTTCATCCGCATCCGCAGGTTTTGCGAGGTAATCGAAAGCCCCCATCTTCACCGCCGTCACGGCGGTGGCGATGTTGCCGTATCCGGTGAGAATGACGCCGCGCGCATCGGGGCGACGGTTTTTCAGGCGCTCGATGACATCGAGGCCGTTGCCGTCGCCGAGGCGCATGTCGATCACGGCGAAGGCCGGCGGCTCGGTGTCGATCGCGGCAATGCCATCAGCCACGCTTTCGGCGACACGCACCTGATAGCCGCGGCCTTCCATGGCGCGGGCGAGACGGGTCGAGAAAGGCCGGTCGTCATCCACGATCAACAGGCTCTTGTCTGCCCGATCCTCGAACGCAACAGGCGCATCGGCCATCAGAACATCTCCTTGCATTGGGAAAAATTCCTTCTTGAAAACAAGGCTCAAGAGCCTGTTCTAGATATGGGAATTCTTCCTCTGTTCTTTGAGAGTCCCCTTGGAATCTCCCTGCGGCGAAATTGCCGCACCCTTTTCAAACGCATGACGCGGCCAAACGATCCGGGCGATAGCTCCGGTGGCGGGAGGAGCGGCGTTCGTGAGGGTCAATTCCGCACCGGATCGCTCGATCAAGGTCTTCGCGATAAACAGTCCCAGGCCCAGTCCTCCCCCTTCGTCCAGGTTGGCTTCCGTGCGTTCAGCCGCGCTGCGGGTCGTGACATAGGGCTCGCCCACACGCAGCAGGATATCGGGCGCATAGCCCGGCCCGTCATCGCGGATCTCGATGAAAACCTCGTGAGCGGACCAGCAGGCCTCGATAGTGACTTGGCTCGCTGCGAAGTCTGTCGCGTTGTCGAGAATGTTGGACAGGCCATACACCACGCCGGGGTTGCGGCGGCCCATGGGTTCGGGGCCCTCGCCGTGAGCCCTCACCCGGACGTCGAATCCCACCGCCCGCTGCGGTTCGACGATCTCCTCGACGAGATGGCTGAGAGTGACGGTTTCCAGAAAACCTTCGTCATCCTCCTCTCCCATCGAGGTGAGCTTGGTCAGGATCGAGCGGCAGCGGTCCACCTGCTCCTGAAGCAGCCGCAGGTCCTCCGCCACGGGGCCGTCTTTCGGCAGGGTATGGCCAAGCTCCTTCGAGACGAGGGCGATGGTGGCAAGCGGCGTTCCGAGTTCGTGCGCGGCGGCAGCGGCGAGGCCGTCGAGCTGCGAGAGATGCTGCTCGCGGGCAAGAATGAGCTCCGTGGCGGCCAGCGCCTGCGCGAGCTGGCGCGCCTCCTCCGCCACGCGCCAGGCATAGATGCCCGTGAACACCGTTCCGAGCAGGATCGCGGTCCAGATCCCCGAGACATAGAGAAAGGGAAGGCTCAATGTCTGTTCCGGAAACCAGGGCAGGGGTCTGTGGGTGAGCACGAGGCAGGTGGCGCAGCCCACCGCCAGAAGGCCGAGGGCAAGGGTCCGCTCCGGCGTCAGCGCGGTCGCCGAGATCAGCACCGGCGCAAGAAACAGCATGGCGAAGGGGTTTTCCAGGCCGCCGGTGAGATACAGGAGGGCCGCAAGTTGCAGGATGTCGAAGGCGAGCAGCGCCGTGGCAGCGTTGTCGCCGAGGCGGTGGCTAGCCGGATACTGGATGCGCAGCAGGATGTTGGTCCAGACCGATGCGGCGATCACGAGAAAGCACAGCTCGAAGGGCAGCGGGAATCCGAGGCCGAACCGCACGCCGGCGACAGCCGCCGATTGTCCCGCTACGGCCAGCCAGCGAAGCCTGACCAGGGTGTCCAGGCGCAGTTGGCGGGGGGAGGGTTTGAGGCTATTGGCTGGAAGGGCGACCATGAACGAACAGAATAGGGTCCGGATGCCGTTCGCCAAGCAACGCGCAAGCAACAGGATAAAGGCAGAAAATCCTAAGTTGTCGCTGCCCCAATGTTCCGTAAGGGGTAAAGCTCAAGGAAATCCGGCTAAATCGATTAGGATGTTGCAATAAGCTGAAGGAACTTTAATCTTAAAATTACGGTTGAGGCTAAAGCCTACCCCGCAGCGCGGGAGAAATCAGGCGCCCGGCCCTTGGGGACATGAAATGAATTTTTCTTATTACTGGTATGATACCGCGCATTGGCTTTTGAGTCCGGCCCGCGCAGCTTCTGATATTACAAAGCTATTCTTCGACAATCCCAACAACCCGCTCACCGACACTCCTTACGCCCGCACCGTTTCCGCCGCCTGCGAGCTCTTCGAGCGCACGACCCGCCGTTATACCAAGCCGGCCTTCGGGCTCGACACCACGATCATCGGCAATGAGGAAGCTGCCGTCACAGAGACGATTGTGTGGGAGCGTCCCTTCTGCCGCGTGATCGCCTTCGATCGGGACCATCCATCGGCTGCGAATCAGCCTAAGCTTCTCATCGTCGCGCCCATGTCCGGCCACTACGCCACGCTTCTTCGCGGTACGGTGGAGACATTCCTTCCGACCCACCGGGTGATGATCACCGATTGGGCCGATGCGAGCATGGTGCCGCTTGCCGACGGCCGTTTCGATCTCGACGACTATATCGATTACCTCAAGGACATGTTCCGGAATCTCGGCCCGGATCTCCACGTGATGGCAGTGTGCCAGCCGGCGGTGCCGGTGGTGGCCGCCGTCGCGCGCCTGGAGGCCGAGAACGATCCGGCGATCCCGCGCTCCATGATCCTCATGGGCGGTCCCATCGACACGCGCCGCTCGCCGACCGCCGTGAACCGGCTGGCGGAGGAGCGCGGCATCGACTGGTTCAAGCAGCATTGCATCGTGAAGGTGCCGCCGAGCCATCCGGGCTTCTGGCGTGACGTCTATCCGGGCTTCCTGCAGCTCTCCGGCTTCATGGCCATGAATATCGACCGGCATCTCTCCGCCCATTGGGAGATGTTCAATCACCTCGTCGAGGGCGACGGTGATTCGGCCGAGAAGCACCGCGACTTCTATGACGAATACCTCGCCGTCATGGATCTGACCGCCGAATTCTATCTCCAGACCGTCGAGACGGTGTTCGTGAAGCACGAGCTGCCGAGAGGCGAGATGATGCATCGGGACAAGCCGGTGGATCTCATGGATATCCGGCGCTGCGCCATCATGGCTATCGAGGGCGAGCGGGATGACATCTCGGGCGTCGGCCAGACCCAGGCGGCCCTCGATTTGACACCCAACCTTCCCTCGGACAAGAAACTCTATCACCTCCAGGCCGGGGTCGGTCACTATGGCGTCTTCAACGGTTCTCGGTTCAGGGCTCAGATCGCTCCTCGAATCGTTGAATTCACTCTTAAGCACGCCTGAGAACGGGCCGTCCGGGGCGCGTCAAGAGCCTAATTCTGTTCTTGATGCGTTCCGGGGAGCGGCAAACGGCTGCGCTGACAGAATCGATGTAAACGGGCAGATTGCGGACATGAAATCCGCTCTGTTTCGCCGCGTTCCTGCGGACCCACCACATTTGAAAGTTTCCTTCGAGGGCCAGGTATTTAAGGTGGCTCTCAAGCGACGTCCGACCGCCAAGCGGATCACGCTGCGCGTCTCCCACGCGACGGGCGAGGTCGTGCTCACGATTCCTGAGCGCACGGATGTCGGGCTGGCCCAGAAATTCGCCGATAGCCACAGCCCATGGATCGCAAGCCGCCTCGCCAAGGTGCCCGACCAAGTGCCCTTCGAACCGGGCGAACTCGTCCCTTTAAGAGGCGTGCCGCATCGCATCGTCCATTGGTCGTCGATTCGGGGCGTCACTCAGGCCACCCACGACAGCGCGGGCGATCCCATCATCGCCGTGGCGGGCGAGGCCGCCCATGTGGCCCGCCGCGTGCGCGACTTCCTTGAGGCCGAGGCCAAGCGCGATTTCGCGCTCGCCGTGAAGAAGCATACGGCTCAGCTCGGCGTTCCCGCCAAGCGGATCACCGTGCGCGACACCAAGAGCCGTTGGGGCTCCTGCTCGGCCAATGGCGCGCTCAACTTCTCCTGGCGTCTCATCATGGCCCCGCCCTTCGTGCTGGATTATCTCGCCGCTCACGAGGTCGCGCATCTGCGCGAGCTCAACCATTCCCAACGCTTCTGGAAGATCACCTACCAGCTCTGCCCCCGCACCGACGATGCGGAGGCGTGGCTCAAGACCTACGGCAGCGCCCTTCACCGGATCGGGTGAACCCATATGAGATCGAGAGATGACAGGCTGAGCTTTTACGCTTAGTCCAGCCTGTCATCCGCAATCTGCCGATCCCATTATGCTCAAGCCCGATACCCTGGCCCTCACCGCCGTTCTCGCGTTGCTCACCGCTCTCGGGCCGCTTTCGACGGACATGTATCTGCCCTCCCTGCCTGCCATCGCGGCGGGATTGCAGGCGAGCACGGGGCAGGCGCAGCTCACGCTGTCCGCCTTTCTCTTCGGCTTTGCGGCGGGACAGTTCTTTTACGGGCCGGTATCGGATCGGGTCGGGCGCAAGCCCGTTCTGCTTTTCGGGCTCGGATTGTTTACCTTGGCGAGCCTCGTCTGCGCGCTTGCGCCCAATATCGAGATCCTGATCGCAGGGCGCTTTCTGCAGGCGCTCGGAGCCTCAGGCCCCATCGTTCTCGGGCGCGCCATCGTGCGCGATTTCTATGAAGGCCCGCGCGCGGGCAAGGAACTGTCGCGCATGGGGTCGATCATGGGGATCGTGCCCGCCATCGCGCCGATCTTCGGCGGGCTCATCGCTCAATTCTACGATTGGCGCGTGACCTTCGGCGTCATGCTGTTCTGCGGCATCGCTCTCGCCCTCATCGTCGTGCTGCACCTGCCGGAAAGCATCCGTAAGAAATCCCCGAACCCGATTTCATTCGCGTCGATTCTGCGCGGCTTCGGGATGCTGCTCCGGCATTCGGGCTATCGCACCTATGTGAGCTTCTCCATGCTCGCCTATGGCGGGTTGTTCGCGTTCATCTCCGGCTCGTCCTTCGTGCTGCAGGGCGTCTACCGCCTCGATGAGTTGTCCTATGCCTTCTCCTTCGCCTTCATGGTCGTCGGCTATATCGCCGGCACGTTCCTGGCGCAGTTTCTCGTCGGCAAGCGCGGGCTCGACGGCACGATCCGCTTCGGGGTGATGAGTTTGGCCTTCGGCGGCGTGCTGATGCTCGCGCTCGTGGCGATCGGCGTTCCCTCATCCTTCGCGATCACGGGGCCGATGGCGATCTACGCGATGGGGGTCGGCCTCACAATGCCCCAATCCATGGCCTCCGCCTTGATGCCTTTTCCAGACCGCGCGGGCGCGGCCTCGTCGCTGCTCGGCATCTGCCAGATGACCTTCGCCGCCATTCTCGGCATCGTGTTGGGCCAGAACCTCGGCGGCTCCGCGCTGCCGTTGCCGATAGCCATCGCGGGCACGGGCGTGCTGGCGCTTCTGGTGTTTGCGGTAACGGTCAGGGCGCGGGCCGGAAAGGCTTGAAGCCTCACGCCGCCATATCGCCCAGAATATCGGTGGCCCGATGGTCGGGCGATACGCCCTCGATGAGGATGACATCTCCCCCCGAATTCCTGGTGCGAAGCGGCAGGATGTCCCGATAGGCGGAAGAGGCGTACCACGCGCGGGCGCTTTCCATGTCAGGAAAACCGATCATGATCAGATCTCCCGACCACGCGCCTTCGAGCCGCTCAATGGGGCCGCCGTGAATCAGGAAATGGCCGTTGAAGGGCTCCAGGGTCGCGTCGATCTTCTTCAGATACTCGACGATCTCCGGCCCCATGGCGACCTCGGTGAGGCGCGCGACGGCATAAGCGGACATGGCATGCTCCTTGGCTTGATCACGAAGCCAGCATGCCGTGCCCAAAGAGGCGTGGCGATTACGTCGGAGGTAAAGCGTTCGGACTCGGAGGAGGGCCTCAAAGCCCGAACAGCTTCTCGAAGAAGTTCTTCTCGCGCGCGCTGGCGCGGCGCTGCGGCTGGGGCGGAACCCAGGCATCTCCGTTCCCCGCATTGGCGTAGCGCGGATCGCCATCCGCACCGGCCACGGGCACGTCATTGCGGAACCGCTCGCCTCCTGGCAGCCCGACAGGCTGTTTGTCCTTCAGGGCGACCTTCATAAAGTTGTACCAGACTTCCGTCGGCAGGTTGCCGCCGGTCACGCGCTTGGTGAGCGTGCCGTCATCGTTGCCGAGCCACACGCCCGCGACGAGATTGCCGGTGAAGCCCATGAACCAGGCGTCCTTGTAGTCGTCGGTCGTGCCCGTCTTGCCGGCCATGGGCCAGCCGGGAATCTGCGCCTTGCGCGCCGTGCCGATGACGAAGGTGTTGTGCATCATCTCGTTCATCATCGCGACAGCGGAGGGATCGATGACGCGGCCGAGGCTGCCCGCCGAAGATGGACGCTTGTAGATGATCTTGCCGTCGAGCGTCTTGACCTCGCTGATCACGTAGGGCGTCACGCCGATGCCGCCATTGGCGAAAGCGGCGTAAGCGGAGACGAGCTCGAGCGGCGTGACTTCGGATGTGCCGAGGGCGAGCGAGCCATTCGCCTGAAGCGGGGAGGTGATGCCGAGACGCTGCGCCGTCTGCGCCACGGCTTTCGGCCCGACTTCCATGTTGAGCTTCACGGCGACGGTGTTGAGCGAGAGCGCCAAGGCATCGCGGAGGGTGATGGGGCCGCGATATTTGCGGTCGTAGTTCTGGGGCGCCCAGCCCTTGTAGTTCACGGGGCCGTCTTCCATCACCATGTCGGGCGTGTAGCCGCGCTCGATGGCGGTGAGATAGACGAAGGGCTTGAAGGACGAGCCCGGCTGGCGGCGGGCGGTGGTGGCCCGGTTGAACTGGCTCGTCTCGTAATTGCGCCCGCCGACGAGAGCCTGCACGCCGCCATCCGGCTTCATAGCGACGACGGCGCCCTGGTTCACGTTGAACTTCTGGCCCTTGGCGTTGAGCTCGTCCACGAGCGCGCGCTCGGCAGCGGCCTGCATCATCGGGTCGATGGTGGTGAAGACGGCGATGTCCGTGTCGATGGTTCCGACGAAATCGTCGAGCACGTCCATCACGTAATCGGCCGCGTAATTGGCCGAGCCTGCGCCGTTCGGCTTCACCGGCTCCGCGGGCTGGCCGAGGGCGGTCTTCGTCATGTCGGGCGTGATGAAGTTGAGCTCTTTCATCGCCGCGATCACGAGTTCCGCGCGCGCCTGCGCCGCCTTCGGGTTGCGGTTGGGTGCGAGGCGCGAGGGCGATTGCACGAGGCCCGCGAGCACGGCGGCCTCGGACAGCGACACATGACGCGCGGACTTGCCGTAATAACGCTGGGACGCGGCTTCCACGCCGTAAGCGCCGGCGCCGAAATAGACGCGGTTGAGATAAAGCTCGAGGATCTGGTCCTTCGAATAGTTGCGCTCCAGCCAAAGGGCGAGGATCGCTTCCTGGATCTTACGGGAGGCGGTGCGCTCCTGCGTGAGGAACAGGTTCTTGGCGAGCTGCTGGGTCAGGGTCGAGCCGCCCTGCAAGCCGCCGGAGCGGCTGAGATTACGATAGATCGCGCGGCTGATGCCTACGGGGTCGATGCCGAAATGGTCATAGAAGCGCCGGTCCTCGATGGCTACGAAGGCCTTGGGCAGATAGGGCGGCAATTCCTTTAGGGTCACGGTGCGCCCGCCCGTCTCGCCGCGATTGGTGATCAGCGAGCCGTCATTGGCCAGGATGGCGACGTTCGGCGGGCGCTTGGGCACGCTGAGCTGGTCGATGGGCGGCAGCTGCGAGGCGTAATAGGCGACGATGCCGCCGACCGCGATGATGCACCAGAGGCCGAGCACGACGCCCGCATAGATCAGCTTGCCGATGAACGAACGGCCCTTGCGCTTCGATTTCCTGGGGCGAGACCCGCGGCGCGGCCGCCTGTCCTCGTCGTCCTGCCTGGAAGCGCGCCGTCTCGCCATCGATCCCCCTGCCCGGTCTTCGGGCGAGAGATGAAAATCCAGCTCCCCCGCCTCCGCAGCGGGCGCATCGAAAACCGGCTCCCGCCGGTTACGTCCGTTCGCCACGACTTGAAACCCCGCATTGCCGCCGGTGATTCCGGCCTTTTACGTTCTGGAGCACCCTAATTGTGGCGGTTTAAGGGGCGGTTAAGCAGCAAAAGGCCCGGAATTCCCAAGAAAAGCCAAGCTATTACGGCATCCGCACGTCCGGAAATGCGAAGTTCCGAAAGGGCAGGTCCGAAGGCTATTCGGCTGCCAGCGGCAGCTCGCCCGTATAGGGGTCGGCTTGGGCCAGATCGTGAATGCGGCGCAAATCGTTGAGAAAAGCCTCATAAGCCTCGCGCTTCGTCGCTTCATCGGGCAGGCGCAGCAGATAGCTCGGATGCACGGTGATGTAGCCGCGATAGGGGCCGAACCGTGCATCTCCGCGCGAGCGGGAGATCGGCGTCGATTTGCCGGTGAGCGCGAGAAGAGCCGTTGCGCCTAAAGCGACCACGAGTTTCGGACGCACCAGCTCCAGCTCCTTCATCAGCCAAGGCCGGTAATGCTTCACTTCGCCGGTGGTGGGCTTCGCGTGAATGCGGCGGTGGCCGCGCTGCTCGAATTTGAAATGCTTCACCGCATTGGTGAGATAGGCCTTGGAACGGTCGATGCCGACCTCGCCCATGGCCTTCGTCAGGAGCTTGCCGGCGGGCCCCACGAAGGGACGGCCCTGCAGATCCTCCTGATCGCCCGGCTGCTCGCCGACGAACACGATATCCGCGTGCATGGGCCCTTCGCCGAACACGGCCTGTGTGGCGCCGGGCACTAAAGGCCCCGCTTTCGCGATGATGGCGTTGAGTTCTTCGAGCGTCTTGGGTTCCTGATCCCACATGGCTTCGATAGCCCGTTCGGGCGTGCGTTTGGCAGGCATGGTCGCCTCCTGTTCAATCATCGCGTCAACGCGCTGGGAGGCGGTTTGGATCAGCCCGGGAATGGAGGCGGTTTCAGGCAGGTTGCGCCAGTATTTCTTCGGCATCTCGGCGCGCATGGCGGTGGGGTTCACCCGCGCCGGATTGAACACGCTCTCGTAGTAACCGCGCCAGCCTTCCTCGAAGCTGTCCTCATCCGGTGCATCCTCGCGCCGCGCAGGCGGGCCGAAGGTGAGTTCGTGCCGATCCCAGCGCATGGAGCCGATGGGGGTCAGGATCGTCCAGTCCAGCGAGCGGAAGCGGTCGATGAAGAACGAAGCAGAGGCTTCGAGAATGAAATGATCCGGCTCGAACCAGGCGGCGAAACGCTCAAGCTCTCCTTTCATGCGCCGGAAACGCACGAAGGCGTACATCTTGTGAAGATCGCGGCGCACGGCGCGTGCCATCATGTCGATGCGGTGCACCAGCGGATCGCTTGCGATCTCCAAAAGGTCGCGCTCGCCGTTCAGCACACGCCAAATGAGCTGGTGGAGCAGGGCGTAACGTTCCGGGTCGCTATGGCAGACGCACAATTCGATGAGCCGCGCCACGCTTCGCGGCAGCGAGACTGGCGGCGCAGCGCTCACATCATCGTCGCCGAACAGGTTCGGAGCGTCAGCGAGGGACCAGATGATATGCTGCGGGGCGAGTTCCTCCGCCATCAGCCAGCGCACGGCCCGGCGAAAGCCGTCGAGATCCGCGCCGTTCTTCAAGGTGATGCGATGCAGGCTCATGCCTTCTCCCCCTCGTCGTTTCGGATGAAGCGCAGCGCAGATCCGGGATAACGGATTTGAAAACGGCTCATGCGAACAAGCTCAATTGCTGCGGTTTCTCGATCAGGCGCTCACGCAGATCCTGCCGGTCGAGCCTGGCCTTCGGGTGGTGATCGGCCGTGATAAGAAACGGCTTGGCGCGCTTGAGGCCGGAGGTGAGGCGCGCCACATCCTCCAACCGCAACGTGGTGTGCCGCCGCGCCGTCACGATCTTGTTCACGGCGCGCGCGCCGAGGCCCGGCACACGCAGCAGCATCTCGCGTTCGGCGCTGTTCACATCGACCGGGAAAAGATGACGGTTCTTGAGCGCCCAGGCGAGCTTGGGATCGACGTCGAGATCGAGCATGCCCTTTTCGCTGCTGTCCGCGATCTCCTCGACGTTGAAGCCGTAATAGCGCAGCAGCCAATCGGCCTGATAAAGCCTGCTCTCGCGCATCAGAGGCGGCGGTTTCAGCGGAAGAATGGCGCTGGAATCCGGAATCGGGCTGAAGGCCGAATAATACACACGCTTCATGTCGTAATGGCCGTAGAGCCTGGCCGATTTGCGCAGCACATCCGCATCGGTCGTGTCGTCCGCGCCCACGATCATCTGCGTGGTCTGGCCCGCGGGCGAGAAATGGCGGCGCTCCTCGCGCGCCTCTTCGATGCGCTCGAACATCTGCGCCATGGCGCCCTCGATGGAGGCACCATCCTTCTCCGGCGCAAGACGCTCCAGGCTTCGCTCCGTCGGCAATTCGAGATTGATGGACAGGCGATCCGCCCACAGCCCCGCCTCCTCGATGAGCCACGGGCTCGCTTCGGGGATCGTCTTGAGATGGATATAGCCGTGAAAGCCATGCTCGCGCCGCAGCTTCTTCGCGGTTAGCAGCATCTGCTCCATGGTATAGTCGGGCGAGCGGATGATGCCGGACGACAGGAACAGGCCCTCGATATAGTTGCGCTTGTAGAACTCGATGGTGAGAGTCACCACTTCCTCGACCGAGAACTTGGCCCGCTTCACGTTCGACGTGCGCCGGTTCACGCAATAGGCGCAGTCGAACAGGCAGTAATTCGTCAAAAGAATTTTGAGCAGGGAAACGCAGCGTCCGTCCGGTGTGTAGGCATGACAAATTCCCGACGCCGTGGTGGAGCCCAGGCCGTCGATATCGGCCTTGCGCCCGCCCGCGCCGGAGGAAGAACAGGAGGCGTCGTATTTCGCTGCGTCCGCGAGGATACGGAGCTTGCGGCTGAGCTTCTCGTCCATGGAATCAAGGGCCTCCCGCACAATCGTTCGTGTTTTGTTCTATCATGGGGCCGGAAAATAGGCGAGGGGCGGGAGGTCGCATCCTTCTGGGACGGATGCGGGAGGATCGTCACGACTAGAAATAAAAGAAAGGGGCCTTTGAGGGCCCCTTTCCGGTTTCTGCAGCCGCTTGGATTAGCGGTTGTACTTGAACTCCGGCATGCTCTGGAGCTGTTCCTTGGTCATATTGACCATCGCATGATCGGGAGCCGTACGGTTGGCGTTGTCAGCGCTCATGTTCGAAGCCGTCGTGCCGGTGGTGGTGCCAGCCGTGGAACCCGTGGTGCTCGGAGCGCCAGCCGTCGTGTTCGTGCCTGCGGTGCCGGTGCCCATGGCGCCGCCGGTATTCGTGTTGGCAGCCGATGCATTGGAGCGCGGCTCATTCACGAACGTAACCTCATCGAAGGAGATCGCCACGTCGCGCTCGCCGATGCCGAGAAATCCGCCGACGCCGATCACGACGGCCTGGATCTTCCCATCCTTATCGATCAGCATTTCGCTGATATCGCCGATCTTTTCGTTGTTCTGGTTGTACACGTCCAGACCTTCGATCTTCGAAGCGCGCCACTGGCCAGGCTGCATCTGGGTCATGGAGCTGCCGGTAGCGCCCATGCTGGCATTGCCGGAGGTCGAAGCGCCGGGGCTCACCGTGGTCGAGCTGCCGCCGGTCGCGCCGGAGCCGGAGGTCTGAGCGAGGGCAGGTGCAGCGATCAGAGCCGAGCCGAGAAGAGCCACTGCGAGATGTTTCACAACCATGTAATCCTCCTGATTGGTGAGTACGGCATGAAGCGCCGCTTGCTCACTCAACGGGCGAGGTGGGAATTGGTTCTGCGTTTATCTTCACAGAGTCGCGGGGCCTCCGAAAAAGAATGGCCGGGCAAGCCCGGCCATGACGCAACCTTGGCCGAATCTCAAGCCAGGGTGAAATCCATCGTGATTTCGGTATTCAGGACCTTCGAGACCGGGCAGTTTTTCTCCGCGGTGCGGGCCAGTTCCTCGAACTTCGCGCGGTCGATGCCCGGCACGTTGGCGGTCAATGTGAGCGCCGATTTCTTGATCGCGAAGCCGCCACCTTCCTGCTCGAGAGAAATCACCGCTTCCGTGGCAAGTTCAGTCGGCGTGAAGCCTGCGCCCTGAAGCTGGAAGGCAAGGGCCATGGTGAAGCAGCCTGCATGCGCGGCTGCGATCAACTCTTCGGGATTCGTGCCCTTCTCGTTCTCGAAGCGGGTCTTGAAGGAATAGGGCGTAGACGACAGCACGCCGGAATCGGACGTCAGGTGCCCGGAACCATCCTTGCCCGTACCCTGCCAGACGGCTCTTGCCTTGCGGTTCATCGTGGTCTCCTTTGAAGGTTGAGGTGGGTGATGTAGGACAAGGTTGACCGTGCTCCAGTCCAAAGTGCCGCAAAACGGCTTTGCCGTTATGCGGGTGCAAGGCGAGCCGAACGAGAGAGTTCCATGATTCGTTTTCACTCCCGTTTGCGCCCGCGGCTTCTCGGTTCTGTTCTTTTGGCGATCGCCGTCTATGTCATCCTGCCGGGGGATTGGGGCCCGGTCTCGCGGTTTCTGGTTTCCTGGGACATCGGCACTGCGGGCTATCTCGTTCTGGCCATGGCGATGGCGGCACGCTCCACCACCGCCAAGTTGCAGCAGCGCGCGGCCGATGAGGACGAGACGGCTCTGGTGTTTCTCATCCTCACCCTGTCGGCGGCCGTGGTCAGTCTCATCGCCATCGGCATCGAACTGTCCGGCATTCAGAACGCCACAGGGCAGCAGGGCTTCCGGCTGGCCATTGCCGGCATCACCATCTTCTGCTCCTGGTTCTTCGTGCACACGATCTTCGCCATTCATTACGCGCACGAATATTACGGAGACAAAGGCGAGCGGCAGGGGCTTGCCTTTCCGCACAAGGAGAAACCCGATTACTGGGATTTCCTGTACTTCGCCTTCAACCTGGGCGCGGCTGCCCAGACTTCCGATGTGGTCATCGTTTCCAGGCGCATGCGCCGGTTGGCGCTTGCCCATACGATCCTGTCGTTTCTCTTCAATACCACCATCCTGGCTCTCGCTGTGAATGTCGGCGCGGGTCTTCTCTAACATTCCGGCTCAAAGACATGACCTCTTCCGCAATCGTTCCCGTGCTCGAAACGGAGCGCCTTATCCTGCGCGGCCACAGGCTCGACGACTTCCCGGATTCCCTCGCTCTATGGTCGAACCCGGATGTGACGCGCTTCATCGGCGGCCGGCCCTCGACGCGGGAGGAGGCGTGGGGCCGCCTGCTGCGCTATGCCGGTCATTGGTCTCTGCTCGGTTTCGGCTATTGGGCCGTGGAGGAAAAGGGAACCGGACGCTTCATCGGCGAAACCGGCTTCGCCGAAGGCCGCCGCGAGATCGAACCGTCGCTCGAAGGCATTCCGGAGATCGGCTGGGCTCTGTCGCCCGATGTTCACGGCAAGGGCTATGCGACGGAAGCCGTGCAGGCGGTCATGGCATGGGGCGAAAGCCATTTCGGTGCCGTCCGTACGGCCTGCATCATCGCGCCGGAGAACGGGCCGTCGATTCGCGTCGCGCAGAAATGCGGATACCGGGAATTCCGGCGCACGACCTACAAGGACAATCCGACCATCATGTTCATGCGCTGATCGCCTGAATGGCGTCATGGGGAGCCGTCCTCGCGGTCCCCGTCGATTACGTTGCGGGCCACGTCGAAGCGGAAGCCTGCACGGACGAGAGCGGCGAGATCCTTGTCGCGGTAAGGTGCCCGTTCCCCAGGACGGTAGGGGCCGAGCTTGCGGCGGCGGGCAAGGGCGTGAGCTGCCTTCTCCTCGTCGTCCTCCTCGCCGCTTTCGAGGACGGCTGCGATGGTGGAGCGGTCGACGCCCTTTGCCGAGAGTTTGGCCTGAATCGCCCGCGCGGATCCGCCTCGGCGGCGCAAGGTGGCGATACGCGCTTCCGCATAGCGGTTGTCGTCGATGAGGCCGGTGCGCAGGCTTTTCGCCACGACCTCGTCGATCATCTCCTGAAATTCCGCCGGGTCCTCGTCCCGCAGGCGGCAGCGCTTGTCGACCTTGCGCTTCAGCACGCGCCGCAGGTTCTCGGCGGAGGAAGCATAGCGTTCGAGATAGGCAAGCGCCGCCCGCTGCAGATAAGCGGGCGTGACCTTTCGCGGAGGTTTTTTGGCGGGCTTCTCGTCGTCGGTCATGCGGTGTCGGCCTCGGGCGGAAGCGACGTCTCGCCCGGCTTCTCGACCTGTCCCTTGCGCTGCAATTGCAACGCCACGAACCAGCACAACGCGGCCCAGGCCGCGCCGACGGACCAGCCGGCGATCACATCGCTCGGCCAGTGCACGCCGAGATAGACGCGGCTTGCGCCGACCAGCAGGGTGAGAGCGATGGCGAGGCTCATGATGAAGGCGCTGACACGGCGGCGTTTCTCCACGCGGGCGAGCAACGCGCCGAGCGTCAGATAGGTGATGGCCGACAGCATGGCATGGCCGCTCGGGAAGCTCGCCGTGTAAACCCGTGTGGCGTGGGGAACGAGATCGGGCCGGGGCCGCTCGAAGCCGAACTTGAGCCCCGTCGAGAGCAGCGTGCCGCCGACGATGGAGACGACGACGAGAAGCGCCGCGCCGCGCTTTCCCGCCATCAGCAGATAGATGACCGTTGCCGCGGTCAGCATGCTGAGGACCGCATAACCGCCGAGGCCCGTGAAGTCCCGCGCGGCTTCCTCCAGCCAGCTCGGCCCTAGGGGATCAGCGAGGTTCTGGGGATTGCGCAGGGAAAGCAGGATCGCGCTGTCGAGCTCATGGGTTGCGCCCTCAGTCACCTCGTCGGCGATGGCGATGAAGATCCAGACAAAGAAACCGCAGGTAAAGAGGGACAAGAGAGGGCCGATCTGGTTCAGCCCGAGGCGGAACCAGAGATGAGCGATGGGCGCGAGATATTTGTTCATGCCCGCTTGAGATAGGAGCATGGGGCGATCCGGCGAGGGCATGTCAGAGCTCCAGTTTCTTGCGCCATTCCTTCGGCGCGGTGATGCTGCCGAGGCCGAGCCACTCGGCCATGAGGCGCAGTTCCTCCCCGAGCGCGGGAGCGATTGCGTCCGGCGGCACGGCCGCTTCCGGATGGATCGAGTGCACGATGAGGTTCCCCTTCACGCGGTCCGCCTTCAGATCCACGCGGGCGACGATGGTCTCGCCGAGCAGGAACGGCAGGCAGTAATAGCCGAATTCGCGCTTCTCGGCGGGCGTATAGATTTCGATGCGATAGCGGAAATCGAACAGGCGCTCCGTGCGCGTGCGCTCCCAGACGATGGGATCGAACGGCGAGACGAGGGCGCGTGCCTCGATCCGGCGCGGCATCCGCGCCTGCGGATCGAGATAGACCGGCCCGTTCCAGCCGTCGACGGTGACGGGAACGAGATCGCCCGCTTCCACGAGTTCCGGGATGCGCGCCTTCGCATCCTGCGGGCTCAGGCGGAAATAATCGCGCAGGCAGCGCTCGGAGGCGACGCCGAGCGCGCGGATGGACCGGCGCAGCAATTCGCGCTGGGCCTCGTCCTCCGCCGGCGTCGGCACGTTCAGGATCTCGGAGGGCAGCACGCGTTCGGGCAGGTCGTAGATGCGCTCGAAGCCGCGCCGCGTGGCGGTGGTGACCTCGCCCGCCCAGAACAGCCATTCCAGCGCGCGCTTGCCGTCGCTCCAGCCCCACCACGATCCCTGGCTCTTGCCGCCGATGGAAAGCTCGCCCGCGCCCATGGGGCCGCGCGTTTCGATCTCGCGGCGCACGTCCTTGATGAAGGCGCGCTTTTCCTTCCCGAACTGGGCGAGGCCGCCATAGATGCCTTCGCCTTTCGCAGCCCGCGCCATGCGCCAGCGGAAAAAGGGTTGCAGGCCGAGGGAAATCAGCGAGGCCTCGTGGCCCCAATACTCGAAGGCTTCGCGCTTCTTCGGATGATAGGCGATTGTCTCGACCAGGTCGCGGTCATAGGAGCCGAGCCGCGAGAAGAGCGGCATGTAATGGGCGCGCACCAGCACGTTCACCGAGTCGATCTGCAGAAGATGCGAGCGCTGCAGCAGACGCTTCACATGGCGGATATTCGCGCCGTCCGGCCTCGGCTCGTGAAGGCCTTGAGCGGCAAGGGCGATGCGGCGGGCTTGAGCGAGGGAGAGCTTGGTGCGGGCGGTCATGAGCGAAGGGATGTGATGGGCTGCACAGGTAAAGGCAATTCGAAGGGTTCGACAACCCGCGACAGGGCCCATCGCCGCTCGTCGATTCCAAGCGGGAGACGCCGGGGCCATCGTGGGGAATGGACTTTCACGCTGAAGCGCATCGCCGGGACGGCCTAGAGGTTTGCAAAAGCAAGCGGGAGTGACCTCGCGAGCCTTTGGCTCCGAGGGGATGGGGTCGAGGGAGGCGCGAGGAGGCGTCCGGCTCGGCTGTGGAGTGAGTGAAGAACCAAACGGCTCCTCGCGCACGGTTCTTTTAGGCGGACACCGCATCTGTCCTGCAAAGGATGTGCGGGCGGCCTCCTGCCGGAGGACTTGCGTCAGCCTCATCCGCAGGACCGCTCCCGGCTCCACAATCACGACGCCTCGCGAGCGCGCCCCTCGGTGAGCCGAGATGCGAAGGTTATAGCCAATGCTAGGACAATTGTCAAGAACAAAATGAGAACATACTATTTCCACCGTCCTGGCCGGACGGGTCCCGGGCCTTCCGATCCGAATCCCCTCCGTCCTCATCCTGAGGAGCAGCGCAACTGCGTCTCGAAGGAGGCCTCCAGAGAGCACTGGACCCTCCTTCGAGACGGTCGCTGACGCGACCTCCTCAGGATGAGGGCGGTGTGTGGTCGAAGCGGGATCGCCATCGGGACGGATGCAGACTCCTCCTCGCTGTCATCCCCGCGCAGGCGGGGATCCATAACCACAACGGGTGGCGGTAAAGACGCTGAGACGTCCGACGCGTCTTTTCCTGCCTCGTTAGCGGATATGGATTTCCACGCCTTCGGCGCGGCCCTTCGGGTCCGCCTTCGCGGGAATGACATGGTGGAGGCAGGGATGACGGGGAGGTGCGAATCCTCCGCTCGGTGAACGCTGCGGCGCTCTTAGAAGAGAGACCCGGCTTCGCCGTCCAGCGGCTTGGCAGGCCTCTTTCCTTTGACGGTCGGAGAGGTCTGTTCCCCGCCCGCCGCGATGGTTTTCGTGATGGCGACGGCGCGGGCTTTGGCGTTGGTGAGTTCGTCCAGCGAGAGACGGCTGCATTCCGTTTCCAGGCTCACCCAGTCCCTGCTATCGACCTTGGGGGAGCCGGAGATGTTGACCACCAGCCACCATGCGCAACCCTGGACCGGATCCCGCGCGACGGCTGCCGACCGGCCATGGGAGAAGGTGTCGGCCACGTTCCGTTGGGAGATATGGTCCTTCTTCAGAGCGGCCA
>JAEXGT010000107.1 GCA_023450615.1 Pseudomonadota bacterium
GGTGGACGCCACGTCGAACAGCGCCTGATGCGAAAGCCCGAGCTTCTCGCCCAGGACGAAGGCTTCCGCGACGCCGATCATCGAGATGCCGAGGATCATGTTGTTGCAGATCTTCGCCGCCTGACCCGCGCCCGCATCGCCGCAATGAACCACCTTCTTGCCCATCTTCGAGAGAATGGGCTCCGCGCGGTCGAAGGCTTCTTTCGTGCCGCCCGCCATGAAGGTGAGCGTCGCGCCCTTCGCGCCGCCGACGCCGCCGGACACCGGAGCATCGAGGCTCATCAGATCGCGCTCTTGCTCGCGCGCCATTCCGTGAGCCTTGCGCGCACTGTCCACATCGATGGTGGAGCAGTCGATGACGAGCGCGCCTTCCTTCACCGACGAGAGAAGGCCGCCATAGACCGAGAGAACATGCTTGCCCGCGGGCAGCATGGTGATGACGACATCCGCCTCGCGCACCGCGTCGTTCGCTGAACCCGCGATGGTCACGCCATCGCTGCGCGCCTGATCGCAGGAAGCGGGAGACAGATCGAAGCCAGTGACGCTGTGGCCCGCCTTGACGAGATTGGCGGCCATCGGTCCGCCCATGTTGCCGAGGCCGATGAAGGCGATGTTGGTCATGATTGTCCTCCCGTTATGTTGGTTGTCGATAGCCGCGACGTCATGACGAGCCACGTGTGCTCCACAATGCGCCTGCAAGCGCAAAGCCATAGAACCAGAGCATGAGCGAACCGAAGACCTTGTCGAGCGAAGGATTGAGTGCCGGAAAGAATACGGCGAAATGCGAGCCGACTGCTGCCATGATCAGCATGCCGGGAATGGCCACCAGCGCCATGGCGGTTGTTGCCTTGAACTTCGGAATGTTCAGGATGCGGTGAACCAACAATCCGAATACAAGCCCCAACACCGCGCCGCCGATGAAGTTCAGCTGAAAAGGCCGTCGGCCTTCCAGAAAGAACAGATGCCCTGCAAACGAGAACAGCGCGAAGAGTGCTGCGGCAATGACGCAGCCGAGGCCGAGCGACTTGAAAACGGGATTCATGAAACTCGCCTCATCCTGAGGAGGTCGCGCAGCGACCGTCTCGAAGGATCGTCCAGAGATTTCTGGAGACGCCCTCGTCCTTCGAGACGCGGGCAAGCCCGCTCCTCAGGATGAGGACTGCGTCGGAGAGACGCGGATGAAAACTGGCCCTTCCGCTCATCGATTACCCCGTCCCACGAGGTCGCGCGCCACGATGAGGCGCATGATCTCGTTGGTGCCTTCGAGGATCTGGTGCACGCGCAGATCGCGCACGATCTTCTCGATGCCGTAATCGGCAAGATAGCCGTAGCCGCCGTGGAGCTGAAGCGCTTCGTTCGCCACCTCGAAGCCGGTATCGGTCGCGAGGCGCTTGGCCATGGCGCAGAGCTTGGTGGCGTCGAGTGCTTTCGCATCGAGGGCGGAGGCCGCACGCCACAGGAAGGTGCGCGCGCATTCGAGTTCCGTCGCCATGTCGGCGAGCTTGAATTGCAGCGCCTGGAAATCCGCGATGCGCTTGCCGAAGGCCTTGCGGTCATTCGCGTAAGCGAGCGCCTTGTCGAGAGCCGATTGCGCGCCGCCGAGCGAGCACGCGCCGATGTTGAGGCGTCCGCCATCGAGACCCGACATGGCGATCTTGAAGCCCATGCCTTCATCCGACAGACGGTTGGCGACAGGCACGCGCACATCCTCGAGGATCACGGCGGCGGTGGGCTGCGCGTTCCAGCCCATCTTCTTCTCCTGCGCGCCGAAGGACACGCCCTTCATGTCCTTCTCGATGATCAGGGTCGAGATGCCGGAAGCTCCGTCCTCGCCGGTGCGCACCATGGTCAAGTAAAGGTCCGACGTGCCCGCGCCCGAGATGAACTGCTTCACGCCGTTGACGATGTAATGATCGCCGTCGCGCACAGCGCGGGTTTTGAGCGCCGCCGCATCGGAACCTGAGCCCGGCTCGGTGAGGCAATAGCTGCCGATCAGTTCCATGGTGCACAGGCGCGGCAGGTAGCGCTGACGCTGCTCCTCCGAACCGTAACGGTCGATCATCCACGCGACCATGTTGTGGATTGACAGGAACGCCGAGATGGCTGGGCAGCCCGTGGCGAGCGCCTCGAAGATGAGCGCCGCGTCGAGCCGCGTCATGCCCGATCCGCCCACATCGTCGCGGGTATAGATCGCGGCCATGCCGAGGGAGGCGGCCTCCCGCAGCACATCGACGGGAAAGTGCTTTGTCTCGTCCCATTCGAGGGCATGGGGCGCGATGTTGTCCGCGGCGAAGGCAAGGGCCATGTCACGGATTGCGAACTGGTCTTCGGTGATAGAGAACTGTGTCATGGCCTTAGATCGTCATAGCTCAGGGGCCAGGGGCAAGCATGACTTTCGATCTAGGGCATGGGCAAAGCAGACCAAGCTTGGCGCTCATGGAACCGAGCGAAGCGTGGGTGAAACCGCTTCAAGCTCACGCCTCATGGCGAGATCGAGAAGAAACCGTTTATGCTCAATCCGAGGGGGCAGCCCCTGCTGGCTCACGACCCCGACCCTCCTGCCAAAATGGCTGCAAGGAAAGAATATGCCATCTATGTTCTTGGTAGATCTATCTCCTTTCATGAAGCCATATTGGTTAGGATCGGAAATATAAATTGCCTCTTCATGCCCCTTAACAATTTCATCCTCCACTTCCAAAGGAGGCGGGCACCCATCGCAAGAATTTACATAAACTATTCTCGCGTAGGGCTGTCCGCTCCCCTTCATCCATTCGGTGACTTTGAAGGTCACGATGAAAGTGTCGAGATCGTCTTCCACGCCTATGAATTTAGCATTGATGGCATGGCCCTTGAAGATGGATGGCGCCTCAGCGACTTTCTTAGCAGCGAACTGGATCATAAGTTCATAGGCGTCATTGATCGGTATGTCAGTGCGCCAGAACCGCGGTCGCGGGCACTGTACTATAGCGGCCTGCGCCGGCAGCGCAAAAACCGCCGCTCCCAAACTGAGCGCAGCGGCGAAGGTGTTTCGTGCAATAGCCCTCAAGCCATCCTCATTTCATAGTCAAAGCAGAGAGCCCCGCTTAGAGCTTCCTGCCCACCTCGTCGATATGCTCCAAGAGATCCGCAGGGTCCTGATAGACCCGGTAGGCGCTTGCGCGGACGAGTTCGTCCTCGCCGTAGCCGCCCGAGAGTAGCCCTACGCCCAAGGCTCCCGCGCGCCGCGCCGCCAACATGTCCCAGATGCTGTCCCCCACCACGCAGGTGTTCTCGATGGGATAGCCGAGCGCCTCGGCGGCGGCGATGAACAGATCCGGATCGGGCTTGGCGTATTTCACCATGTCGCGAGTGATGACCGGAACCGTTGCGGGATCGACGCCGAGATTGCGGATGACCGGGCCCGCCGTTTCCATGCGTCCGCTGGTCGCGATGGCCCAGGGCATGCCCGCCTCGGTGAGGTAGGCCAGAAGCTCGCGGGCGCCCGGCAGCGGGCGGATCGACCCGGAGCGTTTGTTGTAGGCTTCCGCATGAAGCTTGCGCAGACGCTCGATCCGGTCAGGCTCGATGGTCAGCCCCGTTTCGCGCAGGAGCATGTTGGTGAACAGGCCGCCCGACATGCCGATCTTGCGATGGATGCGCCAGACGGAAAGCTCGATCCCCTCGGCTTCCAGGGCTTCGTGCCAGGCGAGAACATGCTGATAGACACTGTCGACGAGCGTGCCGTCGAGATCGAAGAGGAAAGCGGTCTGGCGGATGGGCATGGGCAATACCTCCGGATAGAGTCCTGCGTCCTTTCACCGACATTGCGGGCCTTGTGCCGTGCCCGTCAATCGGCCCAAACGAAAAGGCCGGGCGATGCCCGGCCTTCTTGTCTTACTTCATCGTCGGAATGGAGAATTCCGCGCCTTCCTTGATGCCGGACGGCCAGCGGGAGGTGACCGTCTTCGTCTTGGTGTAGAAGCGCACCGCATCCGGGCCGTGCTGGTTGAGATCGCCGAAGCCGGAGGCCTTCCAGCCGCCGAAGGTGTAATAGGCGAGCGGAACCGGAATCGGCACGTTGATGCCGACCATGCCCACATTCACCTTGGAGGCGAAGTCGCGGGCGGCGTCGCCGTCGCGGGTATAGATCGCAACGCCGTTGCCGTATTCGTGATCGGAGGGCAGGCGCAGCGCCTCGTCGTAGTTCTTGGCGCGAACCACCGAGAGAACGGGGCCGAAGATTTCTTCCTTGTAGATGCGCATGTCGCTGGTCACCTCGTCGAAGAGGCAGCCGCCCATGTAGAAGCCGTTCTCGTAGCCCTGCATCTTGAAGTCACGGCCGTCGACCACGAGCTTCGCGCCTTCCTTCACGCCGAGATCGACGTAGGAACGCACCTTCTCCATATGGGCCTTCGTGACCAGCGGGCCGAAATCGGCGGACGGGTCGGTGGACGGGCCGACCTTCAGGCTCTCCACGCGCGGGATCAGCTTGTCCATGAGCGCGTCGGCGGTCGCCTTGCCGACCGGCACGGCGACGGAGACGGCCATGCAGCGCTCGCCCGCCGAGCCGTAGCCTGCGCCGATGAGCGCGTCGGCAGCCTGATCGAGATCGGCGTCGGGCATGATGATCATGTGGTTCTTCGCGCCGCCGAAGCAATGCGCGCGCTTACCGTTGGCGGTGGCGCGGGAATAGACATATTGCGCGATCGGCGAGGAGCCGACGAAGCCCACGGCCTTGATGTCCGGATCGTCGAGGATCGCGTCCACCACTTCCTTGTCGCCGTTGACCACGTTGAGAACACCGGCGGGAAGGCCTGCCTCGATCATCAGCTCGGCAAGACGCATCGGTACGCCCGGATCGCGCTCGGAGGGCTTCAGGATGAAGGCGTTGCCGCAGGCAATCGCCGGGGCGAACTTCCACATGGGAATCATGGCGGGGAAGTTGAACGGCGTGATGCCGGCGACCACGCCGAGGGGCTGGCGGATCGAATACATGTCGATGCCGGGGCCTGCGCCTTCCGTGAACTCGCCCTTCAGGAGGTGAGGGATGCCGCAGGCGAATTCCACCACTTCGACGCCGCGCTGGATGTCGCCCTTGGCGTCGGGAATGGTCTTACCGTGCTCGCGGGCCAGAAGCTCGGCCAGCGAATCGGTTTCCTTGGCGATGAGTTCGAGGAACTTCATCATCACGCGGGCGCGGCGCTGCGGGTTGGTGGCGGCCCAGCCGATCTGCGCGGCCTTGGCGTTCTCGACCGCCTGGCGCAGCTCGTCCTTGGAGGCCAGCGCGACGCGGCCGATCACCTCACCGGTCATGGGCTGGAAGAATTCGGTGGTGCGGCCCGACTTGCCGGGGACCTGCTTGCCGCCGATGAAATGTCCGACTTCGCGCATGGCGTTTCTCTCCTGATGATAGGTGGCCTGTTCTAGCATTGTCGAAACTGCACGACTATGGGCGAAGGTGAGGCTTCCGTTGTGCAAAAATCCCAATATGTTAAAGCTCACCCATGAGCGCTTTCGATTGGGACGATCTCCGCTTTTTCCTTGCCGTGGCAAGGGCTGGCCGCCTCACGGTCGCCGCCCGGCGTCTGGAGGCGGATCATACCACGGTTTCCCGCCGCATTTCGTCGCTTGAAAAGGCGCTTCAAGCCAAGCTCTTCGAGCGGAAGCCTCAAGGCTACACCCTCACGGAGCAGGGCGAGCGCCTGCTCGCCAAGGCCGAGAGCATGGAAAGCCAGGCGCTGGCGGTGGCGAGCGAGGTGGGTGGCTCGGACCTCGCCTTGTCCGGCACTGTGCGCGTGGGCGCGCCGGACGGGCTCGGCACCTACTTTCTCGCAGCGGAGCTCGGGACACTTGCCGAGCTGCACCCGGATCTCACCATCCAGCTTGTGGCGTTGCCGCGCACCTTCTCGCTCTCCAAGCGCGAGGCGGATATCGCGGTCACGGTCGAGCAGCCGACGGAGGGAAAGCTCGTCTCGCGCAAGCTCACCGATTATCGCCTGCGGATGTATGCCTCCGAAGAGTATATCGCGCGGCATGGGGCTCCCGCCGTGCCGGAGGACCTGTCCGGGCGGATGCTCGTCACCTATGTGGCGGACCTCATCTACAGCCCCGCTCTGGAATATTTCTCCGGCCTTGAGAAGTACGGCCCTCGGCGCTTCGAATGCGCCAGCGTGGTGGCCCAGATGGAGGCCGTAAGGGCAGGGGTCGGCATCGGCATCCTGCACGATTACGCGGCCCGGCTTTACCCCGAGCTGAAGGTCGTGCTTCCGGACATCTCGTTTACCCGTACCTACTGGATCGTCACCCATGCGGAGGTGCGCAGCCTGCACCGCATTGCCGAGGTCCACGCCTTCATGCTGGAAAGGGTGAGGGCGAACCGTGGGCTGTTTATGTGAGTTGCGCTTCCCTCCCCCTTGCGGGGAGGGATTGAGGGTGGGGGTCGCAAAGTCAGAACGCTATGCGTCATCTAGTGCATGCACAGAGCGCTACAGTGCCTGATTTGTCGCCTCATTCACCCAGCCAAACCACCCCCACCCCTGCCCCTCCCCGCAAGGGGGAGGGAAGCGCGCAGAGCGGGAATGACACTAAAGCGTCTTAACGCGGGGCCCTTAAGCCCTTAAGTCTGGCTCAAAGAACCCAAAGACCCCTTATGGAGACCGGAATGCCCTCCAAGCTCGACCAATTGCGCGCCATGACGGTGGTTGTCGCCGATACCGGCGATCTCGACGCGGTGCGCCGCCTGAAGCCTCAGGATTGCACCACCAACCCGACCCTTCTGCTGAAGGCGGTTGAAACCCCGGCCTATGGCCATATCGTCGAGGAAGCTCTGGCCTGGGGCCGCAGCCAGGGCGGTTCCCGCGAGGGCGTCGTGGCCGCGATCTGCGATCGTCTGGCCGTCGCCTTCGGTGCGGAACTGGCCGGCATCGTGCCGGGCCGTGTCTCGACGGAAGTAGACGCCGATCTCTCCTTCGACACGGAGGCGACACTCGCCAAGGCGCGGGCCATCATCAAGGCCTATGAGGAGCGCGGCATCGGACGCGACCGCATCCTGATCAAGATCGCCTCCACCTGGGAGGGCATCCGCGCAGCGGAGATCCTTCAGAAGGAAGGCATCGACTGCAATCTCACCCTGCTCTTCGCGCAAGCCCAGGCGCAGGCCTGCGCGGAAGCGGGCGTGTTCCTCATCTCGCCTTTCGTGGGCCGTATCCTCGACTGGCACGTGAAGGCGGGCGGCGGCCCCTATACCGGCGAGACCGATCCTGGCGTGATTTCCGTGCGCAACATCTACGCCTCCTACAAGGCGCAAGGCATCAAGACCGTGGTGATGGGCGCCTCCTTCCGCAATATCGGCGAGATCGAAGCGCTCGCAGGCTGCGACCGCCTCACCATCTCGCCCGCGCTCCTCGACGAGCTGGCGAACGCGCAAGGCGACCTGCCGCGCAAGCTCTCGGCTGACAGCGTGGAGAAGATCGCACCTCTGCCGCGCATGGACGAGAAGTCCTTCCGCTTCGCCATGAACGAGGACGCGATGGCGACCGAGAAGCTGTCCGAGGGCATCCGTTCTTTCGTGAAGGATCTGCGCGGCCTGCGCTCGCTCGTGGCGAAGCGCCTTGATGAGGCGAAGGCGGCTTAAAAGTCCGCTGGTGTCATTCCGGGACTCCGCAGGCGAGCCCGGAATCCATAACCGCGACGAAAACAAGAAAGGCGCTACTGCAATCGTAGCGCCTTTTCATTTATCGACTGTGTTTATGAATCCCCGCCTGCGCGGGGATGACAGTGTTGAGGTTCCACCGCTTTATTCTGAAAGCGATCCCGGGTTCTGCTGCGCAGCCCCGGGATGACATGTCTGTCAGTTTGCGTCCGCCTTACTTCTTAGCTTCGAGCGCCTTCTCGCGGATCGCGGAGAGCGACATCGAAGGCGTGATCGCCTCGGGGTCGAGCATGCAATGCAGGATCGCGGGCTTGCCGGAGGTCAGCGCGCGCTGGAGCGCGGTGGGGAAGTCCTCCGTGCGCTCCACGCGCTCGCCGTAGCCGCCGAAGGCCTTGGCGTAAGCCGCGAAGTCCGGGTTCTTCAGCTCGGTGGCCGAGACGCGGCCCGGATAATCGCGCTCCTGGTGCATGCGGATCGTGCCGTACATGCCGTTGTCGAGCAGGATCACGAGAATCGGCAGGTCGTATTGAACCGCGGTCGCGAATTCCTGACCGTTCATCAGGAAGTCGCCGTCGCCGGCGAACACCACCACCGTGCTGTCGGGCTGCACGCGCTTTGCGCCCACACCGGCGGGAACGCCGTAACCCATGGAGCCGGAGGTCGGCGCAAGCTGCGTGCCGAAATGCTTGAAGGGCCAGAAGCGGTGCACCCAGGTAGCGAAGTTGCCCGCGCCGTTGCAGTAGATCGTGTCGGAGGGCATCACCTCACGCAGATGCGCCATCACTTCGCCCATCTGGAGGTTTCCGGGAATGCGGATCTGCGCCGGGTTGCTCCAGTTCAGGTAATCCGCATGCGCGGTCTTGGTGCCCTCGCTCCACGGCAGGGACGCAGGCGGGTTCATGCCGTCAAGCGCAGCCGTGAAGGCGACGGGCGAGGCATTGATGGCGAGGTGCGGAGAATAGACGCGGCCGAGTTCGCTCGAATCCGGATGAATGTGGACGAGCTTCTGCTGCGGAGCCGGAATGTCGAGAACCGTATAGGCCTGGCTCGGCACCTCGGAGAGACGGCCGCCGACGAGCAGCACCAGATCGGCTTCCTTGATGCGCGCGAGCAGCTTCGGATTCACGCCAAGGCCGAGATCGCCGATGTAAGAAGCATGATCGGCGGGGAAGAGCATCTGGCGGCGGAAGGTGCAGGACACCGGCAGCTCGAAGCGCTCGGCGAAGCGCACGAAACGCTGCACGGCTTCTTCCGTCCAGCGGCTGCCGCCGAGCAGCGCCACGGGCTTTTTCGCGCCCTGCAGCAGCTTCTCGATCTCGGCCATCTGATCGGCGGAGGGATGGCTCTCGATCACCTGATAGCGCGGTGCATCGGCAACGGCGGCCATGTCGGTGAGCACATCTTCCGGCAGCGCGATCACGACGGGACCGGGACGGCCCGAGGTTGCCACATGGAAGGCGCGGGAAACGATTTCGGGGAAGCGCGCCGGATCGTCCACTTCCGTCGCCCATTTGGCGAGGTGGCCGAAGGCGGCGCGGTAGTCGAGCTCCTGGAAGGCTTCGCGCTCACGCATGCCGCGCTCGATCTGGCCGACGAAGAGAATCATCGGCGTGGAATCCTGCTTGGCGATGTGAATGCCGGGCGAGGCATTCGTCGCGCCAGGGCCGCGGGTGACGAAGCAGATGCCGGGGCGGCCCGTGAGCTTGCCGTAGGCTTCCGCCATCATCGCCGCGCCGCCTTCCTGGCGGCAGATCGTGACGTTGATGCTCGCGTCATGGAGCGCGTCCAACGCTGCGAGATAACTCTCGCCCGGTACGCAGAAGATGTGATCGACCCCGTGGACGAGAAGTTGATCGACAAGAATCTGGCCGCCGGTGCGGGAGGTCGCTGTCATGGAAGGCTCGCGATGTAAGAGAGAATGATAAGAAAAACGGAGGGCAGGGCTGCCCTCCGTCGGATGGTCTTCAGACGATCAGGCGTCCACGTCGAACTTCACGCCCTGAGCGAGCGGAAGCGTGTTGCCGTAGTTGATCGTGTTGGTGGCGCGGCGCATGTAGGCCTTCCAGGCATCGGAGCCGGACTCGCGTCCGCCGCCCGTTTCCTTCTCGCCGCCGAACGCGCCGCCGATCTCGGCGCCCGAGGGGCCGATATTGACGTTGGCGATGCCGCAATCCGAACCCACCGCCGAGACGAAGGTTTCCGCCTCACGGATGTTGAGGGTGAAGATCGAGGAGGAGAGGCCTGCGCCGACCGCGTTGTGCTGCTCGATCACCTGATCGAAATCGGTGTAGCGCATCACGTAGAGGATCGGAGCGAAGGTCTCGCGGGTCACGGGACCCGTTTGGCTGGGCATCTCCACGAGAGCGGGGCGGGCATAGAAGCCTTCGCCCGCCACATCCGTGTAGCGGCCGCCGCCATGCACCTTGCCACCTGCGTTGCGGGCCTCATCGAGCGCACGCTCCATGCCCTCGAAGGCAGCCTTGTCGATCAGCGGGCCAACGAGCGTGCCTTCGGCGCGCGGGTCGCCGATCTTCACGCTGCCATAGACCTTCACGAGGCGCGGAACGAGCTGGTCGTACACGCTGTCATGCACGAAGAGGCGGCGAAGCGTGGTGCAGCGCTGGCCTGCGGTGCCCATGGCAGCGAACGCGATGCCGCGCAGCGCCAGGTCGAGGTCGGCGGAGGGAGCCACGATGGCGGCGTTGTTGCCGCCGAGCTCGAGGATCGCACGGGCAAAGCGCTCGGCGAGCTTCGGGCCGACCTGACGGCCCATGGCCGTGGAGCCGGTGGCGGAGAGGACCGGAACGCGGTGATCTTCGACCAGGATCTCGCCGATCTCGCGGCCGCCGAGGATCACTTCGCACAGGCCTTCCGGCACGCCGCCGAAGCGCTTGGCAGCGCGCTCGACGATGGCATGGGTGGCCAGGGCCGTGAGCAGGGTCTTCTCGGAGGGCTTCCACACGACCGAGTCACCGCAGACGATGGCGAGAGCCGCGTTCCAGGACCACACGGCCACGGGGAAGTTGAAGGCGGAGATGACGCCGCAGACGCCCAGCGGATGCCAGGTTTCCATCATGCGGTGGTCGGCGCGCTCGGTGGCGATGGTGAGGCCGTAGAGCTGGCGGGAGAGACCGACGGCGAAGTCGCAGATGTCGATCATCTCCTGAACCTCGCCGAGGCCCTCGGATACGATCTTGCCGGCTTCGAGCGTCACGAGACGGCCGAGGTCGTCCTTCGCGGCGCGCAGCTCCTCGCCGAGGAGGCGGATGAACTCGCCGCGCTTCGGAGCGGGGACCTTGCGCCAGGCCTTGAAGGCGGCATCGGCGCGGCCGATGGCGGCCTTGGCCTCGTCCGGCGTCGTTTCGCGGACATGGGCGATCACCTCGCCGGTGATCGGGGTCGTGGCGGGACGGCCCGTGGAGGCGAATGCGCTGTCCGGCACGCCGAGACGGGCAAGAATGGCGCGGGCTTCTTCCGCCACGCTGGCGGAGGAGGTGGAAACGGATTGCAGAGCGGACATTGTCATTCTCCCATGGAAACGGGGCATCGGGCCTTGATCGGCGCCCGCCGCCGTCGCGTGCTCTTCAAAACAAGACGACGGCAGCCTTTGTGGCCACCGTCTTAAAGCATGATCGGGAAAAGTGGGAACTTCTTTTCCCGAATAGGGTCATGCGGATTCGGAAAGAAGCTGGACAGGTTCCCATCTTGCATAGGACAGGAACCTGTTCCGAAACATCATGCAACGGCGTCGAGGCGGATGTTCTTCGCCCCAGGCTCGCCGGCCTGATCGAGCCGCACGCCCGCATAGACGCGGCCGAAGCGGTTGGCGAGGAACGCGTCGAGGCTGATCTCCTCCTGGCGGACGAAGCCCTTGCCCGGCAACTTGCCCTCGACCAGCAGGTCGAGCATGGCGCAGATGCCGGCGGCGGTGGTCACCTGAATCGCGGTGCGCTGGGTGCCTGCGACCTTCTGGCCGTAGATGGAGCGGGCATAGGTTTCCTGCACGTAGCGGCCGTCGCGCTCGCCGGTCACGGTCACGAACACGATGACCATGTCCTGCATGGTGGCGGGAACGGCGTTCTCCAGGATGTCCTTCAGGACCTCGCGGCGGTTGCGCAGCTGCAGATCGTTGAGGAGCACGCGCATCAGGGCGCAGTGGCCCGGATAGCGGATGGTCTTGTAGTTGAGGTTGCGCACCTTGCCTTCCAGCGTCTCGCACAGGGTGCCGAGGCCGCCGGAGGTGTTGAAGGCCTCATAGCGCGTGCCGTCGAGGGAGAACTCTTCCAGCTCTTCCATGGCGGGCACTTCGCGGAGCTTGCCGTCGACCACCGCCTCGCAGCGCTCGATGTACTCGTTGATGACGCCGTCCGTGCTCCAGGTGAGGTTATAGGACAGGGCGTTCGACGGATATTGCGGCAGCGCGCCGACGCGCAGGCGCACCGTGTCGAGCTTGTCGAAACGGCTGGCAATGTCGTGAGCCACGATGGAGATGAAGCCGGGGGCAAGGCCGCATTGCGGAATGAAGGCGGTGGTGGCGCCCTCGGACAGCTCCTTCACCATGCGCGTGGTGGCGACGTCTTCGGTGAGGTCGAAATAGTTCACGCCGGCAAGGCGAGCGGCCTGGGCCACATGGCCGGTCAGGTGATAGGGCGCTGCGCTGAGAACGGCGTAATGGCCCTTGAGGGCGTTCTGCAGAGCAACTGCGTCGCTGAAGTCGAGCTGGACCGTCTTGATGCCGTTCTTGCCCGCAGCGGCAAGGGCTTCGGCGGAAGCATCGGCCACGGTGACCGTATAGTCGCCGGTGTCGTTGAGCATATCGACGATGGTGGAGCCGATCTTGCCGGCGCCGATGACGAGAATGGACTTCATAAGGCTTGAACCTCCCTGGTGATGACAGGAGAAAAAGGCAAACCCGTGCAGAACGCCATAGACAACCTGACGGAAAGCCGAGTAGTTATCGGCATATTGCCGTTCTAACTGGTCAATGTGATGCTCGATGAGACAGACCGCGCCCTGATTGCCCTTCTGCGGGAGAACGCCCGCATCGGCCATGCGGAGGCCGCCCGCCGCCTGAAGCTCTCCCGCACCACCGTGCAGGCGCGGGTGGAAAGCCTGGAGCGGCGCGGGGTGATCGTCGGCTATACCGTGCGGCTCGCGGAAGAGGTCAGCCGGCGCATGGTGCGCGCGCATGTGACCATCGTCGTTGCGCCGAAAGCCTCCGCAGCCGTTGCCACAGCGCTGCAGCGCATGCCAGAATTGCGCGCGCTTCATTCCGTTGCCGGTGTCTTTGATCTTCTGGCGGTGGTAGAGGCACAAGACGTTCCTACTCTCGACGCCGCCATCGACAAGATCGGCGCGCTGGAGGGGGTGGAGCGCACGCAATCCTCCATCATCCTCTCAACGAAATTCGAACGATGACAATTTCTGCTTCAAGCGCTGCCGATGTCGTGATTGTGGGCGGCGCCGTCATGGGCTCCTCCACTGCTTATCATCTCCTCGCCGATTCCGGCTTCAAGGGGCGTGTCGTCGTCATCGAGAAGGATCCGACCTATCAGCTCTCGGCCTCCGCTTTGTCGGCGGCGTCGATCCGCCAGCAATATTCGAGCGCGGTGAATATCCGCATCTCGCTTTATGGAATCCATTTCCTGCGCAACATCGCCGATTACCTCACGGTCGACGATGACAGGCCGGAGCTTGGATTGAAGGAGGGCGGCTATCTCTATTGCGCGACGGATGCGGGCGAGCAGATCCTGCGCGAGAACCAGGCGCTGCAGGCATCCGAGGGCGCCGACATTCTGTTCCTCAAGCCCGATGAGCTGAAACAGCGTTTCCCCTGGCTCAACGTGGAGGATCTTGCCGCAGGCACCTGGGGCCGCTCGGGTGAAGGGTGGTTCGACGGATGGGGGCTGCTGCAGGCCTTCCGCAAGAAGGCGCGCTCGCTCGGCGCGGAATATGTGAAAGGCGAGGTCGCGGAGATCGAGCGCGAGGGCAACCGCGTGGTGGCCGTGCGCCTGAAGGACGGGACGCGCATTGCCTGCGGCACGCTCATCAACTGCGCGGGCTCGGGCGGAACGGCGATTGCCGCAATGGCCGGCATCAAGATTCCCGTGCAGGCGAAGCGCCGTTACGTGTTCACCTTCTCCTGCAAGGAGCCGGTGGAGAACCTGCCGCTGCTCATCGACACGTCAGGCGCTTACGTGCGTCCCGAAGGCGAAGGCCACTTCATCTGCGGCGCGTCGCCGGAAGCGGATCTGGATCCCGACTGGCATGACGACGATCCGGCGAGCCAGGAAATCGATCATTCTTTCTTCGAGGAATTCATCTGGCCGTCGCTCGCGCACCGCATTCCCGCCTTCGAGGCGATCAAGCCGGGCCGCGCCTGGTCGGGTCCCTACGACATGAGCCTGCTCGATCACAATGCGATCATCGGCAAGACCGACGTGATCGAGAACTTCTATCTGTGCAACGGCTTCTCCGGCCACGGGCTGCAACAGGCCGCAGCCGTCGGCCGCGGCCTCTCGGAGCTCGTCGTGCATGGGGGCTACCGCACGCTCGACCTGTCGGAGCTCGGTTACGAGCGCGTGCTGGCGAACCGTCCGCTGCTTGAGCGCAACGTGATCTAAAGACCACTCTCGTCGGAGGTCCGGTAGGACCAGATCCGGCCGCCGCGGTTCATGTGCCGCTGCATCAGGCCGGGCTGGTCGGCGGAGGGCTGGGAGGCGACGGCGAGTTCGTTCACGCCCTCCTTGTCCGCCCGCTCATCGCTGCGACGCGCGCCGGTTCCTGCCGTGGAGCGGGCGCCCGCATTGGGCTGGTCCTCTCCCGTCCGCAGGTCGGCGGAGCCGAGATCGTCCGTGCCCTCCGCCATCTGGCCCATGCCGGGCAGAGAGCCTGTATTGGTCTGGCCCGCCTGGGCGCCGCCGGTGATGCCCGCGGCCAGGGGAGCCCCAAGGTCAACCCCTGCGGCATCCTCGCTGCTGGCCTTGAGCCATTCCCGGCTGCTGCCGTCGAGATCCAGGGGATCGAACATCTCCAGCACACGGGCCGCCTCTTCCATGTCGCTCCGGTCGACCCGGGCAGCGATCATGGTGAAGCCTTCGCGCAGGCCCCGTTCGAAAACCCGCAGGTCCTGGGCGGGAAGATTCAGGTCGTGGAGCGCCTCCAGGGAATCGTCCCTTGCGGAAAGTGCGCGAAAGCCCGAGATCGAAGAGATCTTGCGCGCATCCTCACTGCCCACGGCCACGATCCGATGCTGCGCTATTCCCATTTCCATAAGCGCCTGAAGCGCTTGGCGGGCCTGAGAGGGTTCCCTGAACAGGGCTGTAATCATCTGGGGCATGAATTTCTTCCCTATGGATACCCTCTCAACGAAGAGCGCTTCCGGCCTGTTCCCATCCCCAGTTGTTAAGTCTTTTCAAGGAAAAGGGCTTCCATTTTGGAGCCGGCTATGATTGTCATGGATGTGTCATTAAAACGTCATCCGTGTTTCGCGCAGGGATGGTGAACGACAAGAACGTCCCTCAGGGACGATACGGGAGAGACTAGATTATGATGAAGAAGTCCTTCCTCGGCGCTCTGGCCCTTGGCCTCGTGTCGAGCACGTCCGCCTTCGCTCAGACGGAGATCCATTGGTGGCACGCCATGACGGGTGCCAACAACGAGGTCGTGAACCGTCTCGCGGAAGAGTTCAACAACTCGCAGAAAGATTACAAGGTCGTCGTCAGCTATAAGGGCCAGTACGCCGACACCCTGAACGCCGGCATCGCCGCGTTCCGTGCGGGCAACGCTCCCCACATCCTCCAGGTCTTCGAAGTCGGCACCGCGACCATGATGGGCGCGAAGGGCGCCGTGAAGCCCGTCGCCGAACTCATGAAGGAAGCCGGCGAGAAGTTCGATCCGAAGGCTTACCTGCCCGCGATCACCGGCTATTACTCGACCGCCAAGGGCGAGATGCTCTCGCTCCCCTTCAACTCCTCCTCCATGATCATGTGGATCAACAAGGACGCGCTGAAGAAGGCCGGCGTCAACGAGATCCCGAAGACCTGGCCCCAGGTGTTCGATGCCGCCAAGAAGCTGAGGGCTTCCGGCCAGAGCACCTGCGGCTTCTCGAACGCCTGGGCTTCCTGGGCGAATGTCGAGCAGCTCTCCGCATGGCACAACGTGCCGATGGCCACGAAGGCTAACGGTCTCGACGGCTTCGACACGGAGATGAAGTTCAACTCGCCGTTCCATGTGAAGCACCTGGAGAGCCTCGTGGAACTGCAGAAGGACAAGACCTACGACTATTCGGGCCGCGACTCGAAGTCTGAGGGCCGTTTCACCTCCGGCGAATGCGCGATCTTCCTCACCTCCTCGGGCTTCTACGGCAACGTGAAGGCCAATGCGAAGTTCGACTGGACCAACGCTCCGATGCCTTACTATCCGGACGTCCAGGGCGCTCCGCAGAACTCGATCATCGGCGGTGCGTCGCTGTGGGTCATGGGCGGCAAGAAGGCTGACGAGTACAAGGGCGTCGCCAAGTTCTTCACCTTCCTGTCCGACACGGACCGTCAGGCGAGGCTGCACCAGGAATCGGGCTACCTCCCGATCACGAAGGCTGCCTACGAGAAGACCAAGGCTTCCGGCTTCTATGAGAAGAACCCGGTCCTCGAGACGCCTCTGAAGCAGCTCACCAACAAGGAGCCGACCGAGAACTCCCGCGGCCTGCGCTTCGGCAACATGGTGCAGATCCGTGACGTGATCTCGGAAGAGATCGAGGCTGCCCTTGCCGGTCAGAAGCCCGCGAAGGACGCTCTCGATGCAGCGGTTGCCCGCAGCAACCAGATCCTGCGTCAGTTTGAGCGTACCGTTCGCTAAGCCTGATCGATTAGACTGAACTCCTCATCCCGGGCAGCCCGCAAGCTGTCCGGGATGATCTTATAAGAAACCCGCAGACCGGTTGATGCCGTCATCTGCCCCATCACCGGACAAGTGTTTTCCGATGGAAAAACGAGCTCATTTTTCAGGGTGGACGCTGCCTCTTCTGCTGATTCTTCCGCAGATGGCGATCACCGTCATTTTCTTCTACCTGCCGGCTTCCCAGGCCATTTGGCAGTCCTTCCTGCGGGAAGACGCCTTCGGCCTTGCGTCCGAATTCGTCGGCTTCGAGAACTACATCGTGCTGTTCGAGCAGCCCGAATATTATCGGGCCATGATCACGACCGTGATCTTCTCGACGCTGGTGGCCTTCTTCTCAATGTCCGTCGCGCTTCTTCTCGCCACCCAGGCGGACAAGAATATCCGCGGCGGGCATGGCTTCAAGACCCTGCTGATCTGGCCCTATGCGGTGGCCCCCGCCATCGCCGGCGTGTTGTGGATGTTCATGTTCCACCCGACGCTCGGCACGCTCGGCCGTCCGCTCAACCTCATGGGCTTCAACTGGAACCCCATGCTCGACGGCACGGATGCCATGATCCTGCTGGTGCTTTCCGCCACCTGGAAGCATGTCAGCTACAACTTCCTGTTCTTCCTCGCGGGCTTGCAGGCGATTCCGAAGAGCGTGATCGAAGCCGGCGCCATCGACGGCGCAGGACCGATCCGCCGCTTCTGGACGATCGTGTTCCCGCTTCTGTCGCCCACCACCTTCTTCCTTCTCGTCGTGACCATCGTCTACGTGTTCTTCGAGACGTTCGGCATCATCGATGCCGTGACGGGCGGCGGCCCAGCCGGATCGACGACAACCCTCGTCTACAAGGTTTACGCGGACGGCCGCTCCGGCGGCGATCTCGGCCTGTCGGCCGCGCAATCGGTGGTCCTCATGGTCATCGTGATCGCGCTCACGGCCATCCAGTTCCGCTATGTCGAACGCAAGGTGCAGTACTGATGGTCGAGAATCGTCCTTTCGCTCAATTCATGGCCTATCTGACGCTCGTCCTGGGCGTCATCATCGTGGCCTTCCCGGTCTATCTGGCCATCATGGCTTCGACCTTCGACACCGCCACCATCATCAACGGCAACATGCCGTTGACGCCTGGCGATCAGGCGGTCGAGAACTACACCCGCGCGCTGTTCTACGGCGGCAAGCTCGCTCGCGAGCCCGTGGCCATGATGATGGTGAACTCCATGATCATGGCGCTCGGCATCGCCTTCGGTAAGATCCTGATTTCCATCATCTCGGCCTATGCGGTGGTGTACTTCAAGTTCCCGTTCCGCAAGACGGCGTTCTGGGTGATCTTCATCACGCTGATGCTGCCCGTCGAAGTGCGTATCTACCCGACCTACAAGATCGTCGCCAATCTCGGTCTGCTCGATACCTATACGGGCCTCATCATGCCCCTGATCGCGTCGGCCACCGGCACGCTGCTCTTCCGCCAGTTCTTCATGACTGTTCCGGACGAGCTTCTGGAGGCTTCCAAGATCGACGGCGCGGGCGCGTTCCGCTTCTTCAAGGACACGCTGCTTCCGCTCTCCATGACCACGATCGCGGCGCTCTTCGTGATCCAGTTCATCTATGGCTGGAACCAGTATCTCTGGCCGCTGCTGATCACGACGAAGAGCTCGATGCAGACCATCGTCATCGGCATCAAGAAGATGATCACGACGACCGACGCGCTGACGGAATGGCAGATCGCCATGACGACCGCCGTGCTCGCGATGGTGCCGCCGGTGCTGGTGGTGATCTTCATGCAGCGTCTCTTCGTGAAGGGTCTCGTCGAAACGGAGAAGTGACGCTCTTCCAGGCGTTCCCCGCGCTTCGGCGCGGGGCTCCTCATCGGAATCGGAATTTTTGAGCCCGGCGCCTTCGAGGCAGAACGGGTCGAGGTTAAAAGGAACAAGGCAATGGCAGAGGTAACTCTGAATACGGTCCGCAAGATCTACGCGGGCAATGTGGAGGCCGTAAAAGGCGTCTCTCTCGACATCGAGGACGGTTCGTTCTGCGTGCTCGTCGGCCCGTCGGGTTGCGGCAAGTCCACGCTTCTTCGCATGATCGCAGGCCTCGAGACGATCTCGGGCGGCGAGGTGAAGATCGGCGAGCGCGTCGTGAACAAGGTGGAGCCCGCCGACCGCGACATCGCGATGGTGTTCCAGAACTATGCGCTCTATCCGCATATGAGCGTCTACGACAACATGGCCTATGGCCTGAAGAACCGTAAGACGCCGAAGGACGAGATCGAGAAGCGCGTGAAGGAAGCGGCCCGCATCCTCGCCATCGAGCCGTTCCTGGAGCGCAAGCCGCGCGCCCTCTCCGGCGGCCAGCGTCAGCGCGTCGCCATGGGCCGCGCCATCGTGCGCAAGCCGCAGGTGTTCCTCTTCGACGAGCCGCTCTCCAACCTCGATGCCAAGCTGCGCGTGCAGATGCGCGTGGAGATCAAGCGCCTCCAGAAGGCTCTCGGCGTGACCTCGATCTACGTGACCCACGATCAGGTCGAAGCCATGACGCTCTCCGACAAGCTCGTCGTGATGTCCGGCGGCCAGATCGAGCAGGTCGGTTCGCCGTCCGAAGTCTATCGCCGTCCCGAGACCCGCTTCGTCGCCACCTTCATCGGCTCTCCGCCCATGAACATCCTGCCCGGCAAGGTTGAAGGCCCCGGCCGCGTGTCTGTGGGCGGCCAGAGCATCGCCGTCACGGATATGCGCGACGGCCTCACCCCGGGCTCGGCCATCGAAGTTGGCCTGCGTCCCGAAGACGTGCAGGCAGGCGGCGCGAGCGCCAGCTCGCTCTCCATGGATGTGGACTTCGTCGAGGAGCTCGGCGCGACCCAGCTCTTCCACGGCAAGGTCGCCGGCGCGGATTTCGTGGTGCAGGCCTCCACAGGCCAGATCGCGGCCGACACCCGCAAGCTGACCCTGGCCGTCGATCCGGCCAACGTCCATCTCTTCGACCCCCAGACTACGAAGCGCCTGGGCCGCGTCTAAGACCTTATTGCCGCTTCTATCCCAACAGCCGCCCCGGGGTTCCCCGGGGCGGCTGTTGCGCGTTCAAGGCTGCCCCATTATCCCTTTAAGGGAAGCGAGAGGGATAGCGATGACGGTCAAGCTCGATGGGGCGACGCTCCAGATTGAGGATGTGGTGCGCGTAGCGCGTCCGGACCCGGCAGGAGGCTTCGCGCAAGCCGAGCTGGCGCCCGAGGCGCGGGAGCGGATCGCGGCCACGCGAGCCTATATCGACCGTAACTGGATGCATGACGACGCGCCGCTCATGTATGCCTTCAATACCGGCGTCGGCCTGTTCAAGGACCAGCGCGTGCTGATCGCCGACATGGCCGCCTACCAGCAGAAGACGGTCTATGCCCACGCCACGGGCGTCGGCGAGCCCTTCGCCGAGGACGTGACGCGCGCCATGATGCTGCTGCGCGCCAATGCCTTCGCCTCCAACTATTCCGGCCCTCGCGTGGAGCTCGTCGATCGGCTGCTCGCCTTCCTCAATGCGGGCCTGCATCCGGTCATCCCGCAGAAGGGATCGGTCGGCGCTTCCGGCGATCTCGCGCCGCTTGCTCACATGGCGGGCGCCGTGTGCGGCTTCGAGGAAGCGGACATGATCTATCGAGGCCGCCTCATGCCGGCGCGCGAGGCGATCCGGGAAGCGGGCTTCGATCCCGATTTCGAACTCGGCGCGAAGGACGCATCCGCCCTCATCAACGGCTCGACGACCTCGCTTGCCCTCGCTGCTCTCGCCACAAGCGATGCACGCCGCATCCTGAAGCATGCGGACATCGCCATGTGCCTGTCGTTAGAGGCCATGCGCGGTGAGCTTGCCGCCTTCGATCCGCGCGTGCACAAGGCGCGTCCGCATCCCGGGCAGGCGCGGGTGGCGCGCAATCTGCTCCGCATTCTCGACGGTTCGAGGCGCTGCTCGCAAGCCGCGCGCGACATCGTTTTCCCCGATGAGCCGCGTCAGCCGGGAACGCCCGCCGCGCCGCGCGTGCAGGATGTGTATTCCCTGCGCTGCACGCCGCAGGTTCACGGCCCTGCCGTCGAAGCTCTGGAATATGTGGAGCGCGTCGTCGGCACCGAGATGAATTCCGCCACGGACAATCCGCTGATCTTCGATGACGGGCAGGGCGGCTACGTCTCGATCTCGGGCGGACACTTCCATGGGCAGTATATGGCGCAGGCCATGGACTTTCTCGCTATCGCCATGGCTGATCTCGGCTCGATCTCGGAGCGCCGCCTCGCACGCCTCATCGATCCCACTATGTCCTACGGATTGCCGCGTAACCTGCTTGCGGGCAAGCGCGGCCTGAACACGGGCTTTGCCACCGTGCAATGCTCCATGTCGGCGCTGGTGATGGAAAATCGCGGGCTTGCAACGCCGGGCTCCGTCGATTCCATTCCGGGAAAATCCAATGCGGAAGATCACATCTCCAACTCGACCTGGTGCGGGCGCAAGGCGCGCACGATCGTGGAGAATGTGGAGCAGATCGTGGCGGGCGAATTGCTGATGGCGGCGCAGGCCCTCACGCTCGTGGAGCCGCTGGCAAAGGACTATCCGCTCGGTAAGGGCTCACGCGCAGCCATGGAGGCGATCCGCGCGATCATTCCGCCCGCGCTCGATGGAGACCGCTGGTATGCCAGCGAAATGCGTCAGGCCCTCGACCTCGTACGCTCCGGCGCGGTGGTCGAAGCGGTCGAGAGCGCCATCGGGACGTTGGAATAGGGAAGGGCCCGGAATGATCCGAGCCCCTGCGATAAACCCTGCTTTGGGATCAGCGGCAGCGGCGCACGTTGCGCACGACCACGGAGCCGTTCGGGCGATAGACGCGTTCCTGCACGATGCGGCAGCGATTTCTGCGGCGCTCTACAACGGGAGGCGTGCAGCGGCGGACCGTACGATAAACGACGCGCCCATTGGGCCGAACGGTCCGTACACGCTGCGTCGAGCAGGCGACATTGTCGACGAGGGACGGCGTCTCGATCCTCTGCGGGCTGAAACGGGCCTGCGCCTCTTGCGTGGAGCCGAGGAAGCCGGCACCCAGGACAACGGCGATGGCGGGTATGATGAAAGCTCGCATGGTCTAATCCTTCGTTACATGGGACTGACGACAACTTCAGTCGCTAGAGCATGGTTCCTGAAAAAGGGATGAACCGCATGTTGCCTCGCGTTACGATCAACCGCGTTCATGTTCAGGACGGTTCTGAACTGGTTGCCGCCAATCTCGCCAGCATCGCACTGCATGAGCCGTGGGTTTCGCCATGCCGCGATATGGTGAGCTTTCAGGGATATGTCTCGCGATGCGATGGTGATCGCTCCATCGGCTTCATTGCACGCGAGCGCGAAAGCAACCGGATCGTCGGCGTCGTGAATTTAAGCGAGATCGTGCGCGGCTTTTTCCAGAGCGCGTATATGGGCTATTACGCGGTGGCCGGAATGAACGGGCGGGGACTGATGGCTGAGGCCGTGGGTCTCGTGATCACGCATGCCTTCATGGAACTCGGGCTTCATCGCATCGAGGCGAATATTCAACCCGACAACGAGCCTTCGCGCGCGCTCGTGAAACGCCTCGGCTTTCGCCAGGAAGGCTACTCGCCGCGCTATCTGAAGATCAACGGCGAGTGGCGGGATCACGAACGCTGGGCCATCCTCTCCGAGGATTGGCAGGCCTAAAAGGCATTATGCAACGGCAAGCTTCTTCTGAAGGAAATAGCGGCTTCCGCCCTTCGGAAAATCTTTCAGCTCGCCGAAGCGCTCGTAACCCAATCGCTCATAAAGATTGAGCGCTTCCGGATTGAGCGTATCGAGCCAGGCGGAATGGCAGCCGCGATTGACCGCTTCCTCTTCCGCCATGCGGATCAGGTTGCGGGCGATGCCCTGTCCGCGCAGGCTCTCCGGCACGAAGATCAGTTCGATGGTCAACCATTCCCAACCTGTGCGCCCCCACAATCCGCCGACGATGGTCTTGGACTCGATCTCACGGATGACCACGGCGAGATCTTCGATCTGGAGATCGGGCATGAGGGTGTTGCGATTGAAATCAGTCAGGCCGTTGCCGATGATCTGACGGACGATGGCGTGCGGCTTCGCCAGATATTCGAGATAGAAATTCACGCAGCGATCCTTTTGACGGCCGCCAGCAACACGCGGGCCGCAATGTCCGCATCCTCAACCGTGATCGACTCCGCCGGGTTGTGGCTGATGCCGCCCTTGCAGCGCACGAACAGCATCGCCGAAGGGCAGAGATTGGCGATGGCGACCGCATCGTGCCCAGCGCCGGACGCAAGCTGCATCGGCTCAATGCCAATGCTCTCCAGCGCTTCTTCCAGCTGTGACATCAGGCCCTTGTCCATGGGCATTGCCGGCGATTCCATGAAGGGTTCGATGGAAAAGGCAACGCCGCGCCGTCCCGCCGCCGCTTCGCACTCGGTCACGATGTCCTGCACCATGGCGTGACGGACCGCATCATCCGGCGAGCGGGCATCGAGGGTGAAATCGACACGCGCCGGAATGACGTTGATGGCGCCGGGCTGCACCTGCGCGACGCCCACCGTCGCCACCGTATCGGTGCGCGTGGAGGCCGCGCGCTCCACGATGCCGATCATCTCGGCCAGGGCTGCGAGCGCATCACGGCGCATATTCATGGGCACGGTGCCCGCATGTCCCGCTTCGCCGATCACGGCGGCTCGGGCGCGGGTGATGCCGTTGATGGCGGAGACGATGCCGACGGGAAGATCGTGCGCCTCAAGCTGCGGGCCCTGCTCGATATGCACTTCGAGATAGCCGCGATAGCGCGCGGGATCGCGGGCAAGGGCTGCGATGCCGTCCGGATCGCCGCCGAACGCGATCAGCGCATCGCGCAGCGCAATGCCGTCAGCGTCCCTGCCGTCGAGCCAGGCGGGATCGAAGCGCCCCGCCAGCGCGTAGGAGGTGGAAAGGTTCGTGGGAAAGCGGACGTTCTCCTCGTCCCCGAAGGCGATGACTTCGATGGGGCATGAGGGAACGATCCCTTCCGCTTTCAGCGCCTCGACGACGGCAATGCCGAGCACCACGCCGAGGTTGCCGTCATAGCGGCCGGCATCCACCACGCTGTCGATATGGGAGCCGATGAGAAGGGCAGGGGCGGAGGGGTTGGAGCCTTCCAGGCGGCCCACCACCGAGCCGAGGGCGTCGATATGGGCGTTCAGGCCCGCACCGCGCATGTATTGCAGGGTCGCATCCGCAGCTTTGCGATGGGCCGGGGAGAGATAGAGGCGCGTCAGGCGCCCGGCTTCGTCCGTGTGCCGGGCGAGGTCCTCGATCATCGCCATGACACGGCGGCCGAGGGGAAAATTGGTCTGGTCGGTCATGGAGATAGAGTTTCAGGAACAGGTCAGCTTCGCAAGGGGCAGGTAGGCGCTTGCGAAGCTGCTTCAAGTCACCGCCAGACGTGGAATGGCGGGGTTTTCCCCCC
>JAEXGT010000011.1 GCA_023450615.1 Pseudomonadota bacterium
GGCTCGGGCAGGTCGGCCACGCGCACGGCGGCGGTGTCGGGCATGTCCACGAGTTCCCCCTCGCCTTCCAGGAAGAAGTGGTGGTGCTCGGTGGGGTTGGTGTCAAAATAGGCCTTGGAGCCGTCAACGGCGAGCTGGCGCAGGAGGCCCGCTTCCGTGAACTGGTGCAGGGTGTTGTAGACGGTGGCCAGCGACACCGGCACGCGGGCGCGGCTCGCCTCGTCGAAAAGCATCTCGGCCGTGATGTGACGATCGCCCTTGCCGAACAGGAGCCAACCCAGTGAAACGCGCTGGCGCGTGGGGCGCAGGCCGACCCGGCGAAGCTTGTCGCGCAGCTCGGACAGGGGGCAACCCCTCCGGTGGGCCGGAGCCGTCGTGGACGCGATATAGGCGGACAAAGGATCGGTCATCATCGGAACTGTTTGCAGGAAAGAGCGCTTCTCTATCATTACAATGATAGGAAAGCGAGGGGGTCGCCGCAAGGTGATCTGCGGTCGCGCTTAAGGAATCATCCTTAAAGGGCGGAAGTTTGACCGCTCCGCGCCCGGGTCCCTTTGATGGATGGCCAAGCCTGTGCTACCAGAGCCCCCATTGAAGGCCTCGGAACCTCTCGAGGCCGCCTGTTGAGACCACGATGAAAGGATCGGCACCCGGCATGGCCCGCCAGTCCAGCTTTACTTATGAAGAGCTCCTTGCCTGCGGGCGCGGAGAATTGTTCGGCCCCGGCAACGCGCAGCTGCCGCTGCCGCCCATGCTGATGTTCGATCGCATCACCTCCATTGCCGAGGACGGCGGCGCATACGGCAAGGGCCATGTGCTCGCCGAGCTCGATGTCCGCCCGGACCTCTGGTTCTTTCCCTGCCATTTCGCGGGCGATCCCGTCATGCCGGGCTGCCTCGGCCTGGACGCCCTCTGGCAGCTGACCGGCTTCTTCCTCGGCTGGGGCGGCTCCCCCGGACGCGGCCGCGCGCTGGGCGTCGGCGAGGTGAAATTCGCCGATCAGGTGCTGCCCACCACCAAGAAGGTGGTCTACGGGGTGGACTTCAAGCGCGTCTTCCGCTCGAAGCTCGTGCTCGGCATCGCCGATGGCTGGCTCGAGGCCGACGGACGCCGCATCTACGAGACCAAGGACATGCGCGTGGGCCTGTTCCAGGCCGAAACGCCGGTCGGCGGCTGAGGCTTCCGGGCTTTCCCTGCGTCAACGGCGATGTATCCATCCTATTGACAAAGCACCGTCTTTTCGAAAAACCGGCCCTGCCGCAAGCGGCGGGGCCGTCGAATTCGATCAGTCGTTTTTTCGATCTCCCGCAGGCTCACGGTTGAGAATGAGCCGGTCAAGCCTTACGTGTCTCAAACACAAGGTTGGCATCCACGTTCCTATGAAGAGGTAGGCTATGAGGCGCGTCGTCGTCACCGGAATGGGCATCGTTTCGTCCATCGGCAACAACACGCAAGAGGTGCTTGCCTCTTTGCGCGAAGCAAAGTCCGGCATCGTGAAGGCCGATGACTACGAGAAATACGGCTTCCGCTGCCAGGTGCACGGCACCCCGCAGATCGACGTGGACGCCCTCGTCGACCGCCGCGCCATGCGCTTCCACGGCAAGGGCACGGCCTGGAACCACGTCGCCATGGACCAGGCGATCCGCGATTCCGGCCTGGAAGAGAGCGACGTCTCCAACGAGCGCACCGGCATCATCATGGGCTCGGGCGGTCCCTCCACCCGCACCATCATCGAGGCCGCCGACATCACCCGCGACAAGGGCCCCAAGCGCATTGGCCCCTTCGCCGTGCCCAAGGCCATGTCCTCGACCGCTTCCGCGACGCTTGCCACCTGGTTCAAGATCAAGGGCGTGAACTATTCCATCTCGTCCGCCTGCGCGACCTCCAACCATTGCGTCGGCAACGCCTATGAGATGATCCAGTACGGCAAGCAGGACGTGATGTTCGCCGGCGGCTGCGAGGATCTGGACTGGTCCCTGTCGAACCTCTTCGACGCCATGGGCGCCATGTCCACCAAGTACAACGACACCCCTTCCCGCGCCTCCCGCGCCTATGACGTGAACCGCGACGGCTTCGTGATCGCCGGCGGCGCGGGCGTCCTGGTTCTGGAAGAGCTGGAGCACGCCAAGGCGCGCGGCGCCAAGATCTACGGCGAGATCGTCGGCTACGGCATGACCTCGGACGGCTACGACATGGTGGCCCCCTCCGGCGAAGGCGCGATCCGCTGCATGCGCATGGCCCTCAAGGACGTGCATAACCCGGTCGATTACATCAACCCGCACGCCACTTCGACGCCGGTCGGCGACCAGAAGGAGATCGAGGCGATCCGTCAGGTGTTCGGCTCGGGCGACAAGTGCCCGCCGATCTCGGCCACCAAGTCACTCACCGGCCACTCGCTCGGCGCCACCGGCGTGCAGGAGGCGATCTACTCGCTCCTCATGATGCAGAACGGCTTCATCTGCGAGAGCGCCCATATCGACGAGATCGATCCGGAATTCGCGGACATGAACATCGTCCGCAAGCGCATCGACAACGCGAAGCTGGACACGGTTCTCTCGAACTCGTTCGGCTTCGGCGGCACTAATGCCACACTCGTCTTCAGCCGTTACAACGGCTAAGACGTCATAAACCTGAGATGACGCCATGCGATGCCACCCCCGGGAGACCTCGCATGGACACGCTCATTGAAATGAAGATCAAGGCTCCGGATGCACGGTTTGCTAACCATCGGCATCCGATAATCGAGCCTGTGCATAGGGGGACCCGTATGGGCGGTCTGATGCAAGGAAAACGCGGCCTCATCATGGGCGTCGCGAACGATCATTCCATTGCCTGGGGCATCGCCAAGGCCTTGGCGGAGCATGGCGCGGAACTCGCCTTCACCTATCAGGGCGAAGCGCTCGGCAAGCGCGTGGCGCCGCTGGCACAATCGCTCGGCTCGGATCTCGTGATCCCCTGCGACGTGGAGGACCTCGCCTCCGTCGACGCCGCTTTCGAGGCTCTCGACAAGCGTTGGGACTCCATCGATTTCGTGGTCCACGCCATCGGCTTCTCCGACAAGTCGCAGCTCAAGGGCTCCTACACGGACGTCACCACCCGCGAAAACTTCTCGCGCACCATGGTGATCTCCTGCTTCTCGTTCACGGAAATCGCGCAGCGCGCCGCCAAGCGCATGAAGAACGGCGGCTCGCTTCTCACGCTGACCTATGGCGGCTCCACCCGCGTGATGCCGAACTACAACGTGATGGGCGTGGCGAAAGCCGCCCTCGAAGCCTCCGTGCGCTACATCGCCAACGATCTCGGCCCCCAGGGCATCCGCTGCAACGCGATCTCGGCAGGCCCGGTGCGCACGCTGGCTGGCGCCGGCATCGCCGATGCGCGTTTGATGTTCACCTATCAGAAGGCCCACTCGCCGCTTCGCCAGAACATCACCATCGAGGATGTGGGCGGGGCTGCCCTCTACATGCTCTCCAACCTGTCGAGCGGCGTGACCGGCGAGATCCACTACGTGGATTCCGGCTACAACATCATCTCCATGCCGCGCCCCGACGTGCTCAAGGCCCAGGACGCCGCTGGCGTGACGGGTGAAGAAGCCTAAGAGCGTCCGATAAGGCACTGATCTCATCCTGAGGAGCGAGCTTGCTCGCGTCTCGAAGGAGAATTCAGTGCCCTCTGGAACCCCCTTCGAGACGGCGCTACGCGCCTCCTCAGGATGAGGTTGAGGGTGGTTTCGCGAGATGCTCGAAAGCCTCTCATGCGCTCAATCAAACTGTTGCTTCCAGCATCCGCGAAGGGCACCCTTTCGCGGATGTTTGTTTTTGAGCCCATTTCTCCCGACACGGAAGGCTTCGACGCGCTGCTGCGCGAAAGCCTGTCCGAGAAGCACGGGATGCTGCAGCGGTTGCAGGAGAATTGGCAAAACGGCACGAACCGCTTTTCGAAACCGGGCGAAATTCTTCTTGGCGCTTTCGACAGTCAAAGACTCATCGGTATTTGCGGGCGCAACATCGATCCTTATACCGAAGATCCGAAATCAGGCCGCATCCGCCATCTCTATGTCGCGCCATCGGGCCGACGCCAGGGCATCGGACGTTTGCTGGTCACAGCCATCGTCGATGGCGCATCACCGCCCTTCGAGCACCTCAATGCACGTGCGCCGGAATCAGCCTTTCCGTTCTACGAGAGCCTCGGGTTCACGCGGATCGAAAGCAACCCTTTCGTGACGCATTGCCTGCGCCTCAAGGCTTGATTTCGTCGTAGCACAAGGCCCAGCCCGATCCGGTGAACCAGCAGCGTCCGGCTGGAGCGGTCTGCCGCCAGACCAGGCTGCGCACGAACTCGATGCCGCCGCCCTCGAAGGCGGCCTGAAGGGCCTCGCGCTCCTGCGCGGGATTCGACAATTCGCCCTCCGCGCAGACGAAGAAGGCGCGGTTGAGCCATTGCACCGCCAATCCGTTCTCACGGCGCGTCACGCGCAGGCCCGCTCCATGAATGGCATGGGTGCCGCCCCAGGGGCTCGGCTTCGACCGCGGCAGGCCCAGCGGAAAGATGAGGCGGCCATCCGGCTTCAAGTGGTCGATCCACGCTTCCGCCGGGCGCTCGACGGAAAAGTTCACATAGACCGCATCCACATCCTCGCGCGGCCATTGGGCCCCGTCGCCCTCGACCACGGTGACGTTGGGCCGGTCGGCAAGATTTTTGCGCGCCGCCTCCGCCAGTTCAGGATCGAACTCGACCGCGATCACATGGCCCGTCTCGCCCACGAGCTCCGCGATCATGGCGGTGTAATAGCCTGTGCCCGCTCCGATATGCGCCACGCGCTCGCCTTCGCGCAGCGACAGGGCGTGCAGCCATCCGGCATGGAGCGAGGGAGAACCGTTGTTCACGCCGCGATGGGAAGCGAGCGCCAGGAGCACATCCTGATAGAGAACGACAGGATCGTGGGAGGAAAGAGGCTCATAGCCGCCCGAACCCCGCGAAATGGTCCAGGGCGGGTCCGCCAGAAAGCGTTCGCGCGGGATGGCGGCGAAGGCCGCCTCCAGCCTGGAATCCTCCGCGATCCCGGCCAATGTCAGGATCTGCCTGGCATAAGCGCGCCGGATCACGGCCATGTCGTCCGAAGTGAAGGCTGATTCCATCATCGGTTGTTTCCTGAACCGAAACCATTCTCGTCCGCCGAGGATCAGGCTGCAACCGCTGCGTTTGCCCTCGGCTTTTAAGGCTCCGGAAACCCTGTTCTCACAAGCGCTTGAGAGGGCGAAGCTCGGCCTTGCTCTCGACACGATCCACCGGCACCAGAGGCGCTTCCCATCGAGAGTTGCTTTCATGATCCTGTCCCGACGCACCCTTCTCGCCGGTTTGGCCGTCTCAGGCGCCCGCGTTCCCGCCTTCGCCCAGTCCGGGCCGGAATCGCAGATGGTGCCCATCGAACTCGTCGAGGACACGCTCGCCCTGCCCTCCGCCGTAAAGCTCGGACACAAGCACGGCGACGTGATCATGATCGAGTATTTCGACTACAATTGCCCCTGGTGCAAAAAGTCCGCGACGGACCTGCCCCAACTCCTGAAAGCGGAGCCGGACCTGACCTACGTGCTGGTGAATTTCGCCGTGCTCGGCGTTGCTTCCGTCACCGCTACGAAGGCCGCTCTCGCCTATCTTCAGCTTTACGGGCCTGACGCCTATCTGCCGCTGCACCTCGCCCTCTTCAAGCTGAGAGGCGCCGTCGACGGCGAGCGGGCGCTCAAGGAGAGCGAGCGCCTGGGTGGCGACACCAAGCGCCTCGAGGAGATCGGCAACAGCGAGCGCACGACGCAATGGATGAAGGATTCCCTCAAGATCGGCGACTCCCTGGGCTTTACCGCAACCCCTTCCTTCCTCGTGGGGACGGAGGCCTATATGGGCGGCCTGACGCTCGCTCAAAAGCGCGACGCGATTGCGCGGGCGAGGGGCTGAGCGCGCAAAGTCAGAGCGCTCCGCTTCGTCGGTGAGTACAACGGTCGCCTAGCCTGCTCCCTCTCCCTGAGGGAGAGGGTTGGGGTGAGGGGTTACAGGTTTCTCCGGAGAGGGCTCGCCCCCTCACCCTCGCTCCGCTCGACCTCTCCCCACCGGGGAGAGGTGAACCAGCGCCTCACTCGGCAAAGTCTTACATTGACGCACCATCCCTTAGACAATCCGCCCAGAACCCTTTAATCGCGACAATAGCCATGTCGCTCATCCGCTCGTCCCTTCTGGTCGGCCTCGGTTCGATCGCCTCACGCATTCTCGGCTTCGTCCGGGACATGCTGTTCGCGCAGGCTTTGGGCGCGGGGCCGGTGGCGGATGCGTTTCTCACCGCCTTTCGCCTGCCTAACCTCATGCGCCGCATCGTGGGCGAGGGCGGGCTCAATCCGGCGCTCGTGCCGCAACTGAGCCGCCTGGACGCGAAGGACGCCGCCGCGACGGCGGGCGATGTACTCAGCCTCTTCGCGCTGGCGCTCCTCGCGCTCACCGCCCTCGTCGAGATGGGCGCAGGATTCGTCGCGCTTCTTCTCGCGCCGGGGCTGCGCGACGATGGCGGAACGCTGGCGCTGACGGCCTTCTACACGCGCCTGTCCTTTCCCATCGTTTTCGCGGTCACGCTCTCCTCCGTCGCCGCCGCCATCCTCAACATGCGCGGGCGCTTTGGGGCGACGGCGCTCGCGCCGCTGGCGGTGAATGTGGGCTTGATCCTGACCCTCGTGATTTTGGAAACCGTCGTCGTCGTGCCGTTGGACGCGAAAGCCGCGTGGCTTTCAGGCGCATCGAGCATCGCCGGTTTCGTTCAGCTTCTCGCCGTGATGATCGCATTGCGGCAGGGCGGCGAACGGCTTGTGATCTTCCGCAAGCCCCGCTGGTCGCCCGCGCTCAAAAGCCTGCTGCTGGCGGGTTTTCCCGCGCTCGTCGCCAGCGGCGCGGTGCAGCTCTTCGTGCTCGCGGGCACGATCGTCGCCTCCTTCTGGCCCTCCGCCATCTCCTGGCTCTATTACGCGGACCGGGTGATGCAGCTGCCGCTCGGTCTCATGGCGGCTTTGGGCTCCAGCGTATTGCTGCCGGAACTCGCGCGCCATCATCATGCGGGGGAGACGAAAGCCATCATCGGCTCTCAGCACCGGGCTTTGGAAATGGCGCTGCTGCTGGCTCTGCCCGCAAGCGCCGCCCTGCTGATCCTGAGTTTTCCGATCACGCGCGTTCTGTTCGAGCGCGGCGCGTTTCTGGCCTCCGACACGCAAGGCACCGCGCTGGTTCTCGCCGCTTTGAGCCTCGGCCTTCCCTTCGCCACCGCCGGCAAGGTGCTGAGCCAGACCCTCTTCGCCCGCGGCGCGCTGCGCATGACGCTTGCGGGAACCGCCCTCGGCATTCTCGTCACGCTCGTGAGCGGCCTTCTGCTGGCACCGCTCTGGGGCGTCTCCGGCATCGCGCTCGGCATCAGCCTGGGCAGCGCCGCCCACGCCTTCGCCATGGCGTGGCTCCTGAACCGAATCGGCCTGTGGCGTCCGGACCGCCTTTTCCTCGGCCGCCTGATCCGCATTGCCGCCGCCGCCGCTCTCATGAGCCTGGGGCTCTGGGCCGCGCAGGGATTTCTTGCGCCCGACGACAGCCTGACGCTCACCGCCTTCTGCCTCGGCGGCCTCGGGCTCTACGCCCTCGCGGCATGGCTGACCCGCGCGGTGACCCGTGACGATTTAGCCGTGTTCCGCTAAACGCTTGCATCGTGGCGCGGCCCTGTCATAACCGCCGCCTCAATACGTGATCGCAACGCGGAGCGGCGTCCAACCCGCTTCGCTAAGGAGTGCACTACGATGGCTCAGTTCAAGGAGCTGGTTTTCTCGGGCGTCCAACCCACCGGCAACCTCCATCTCGGAAATTACCTCGGCGCCATCAAGCGCTTCGTGACCATGCAGGAAACGCACGATTGCATCTATTGCGTCGTGGACATGCACGCGATCACCGTGTGGCAGGACCCCAAGGAGCTGAAGCGCCAGATCCGCGAAGTCACCGCCGCCTTCATTGCCGCGGGCATCGACCCCAAGAAGCACATCGTGTTCAACCAGAGCCAGGTGGCGCAGCACGCGGAACTCGCCTGGGTGTTCAACTGCATCGCCCGCATGGGCTGGGCGAACCGCATGACCCAGTTCAAGGAAAAAGCCGGCAAGGACCGCGAGAACGCATCGGTCGGCCTCTTCGCCTATCCGATGCTGATGGCTGCCGACATCCTGGTCTATCGCGCCACCCACGTGCCGGTGGGCGAGGACCAGAAGCAGCATCTGGAGCTGACCCGCGACATCGCGCAGAAGTTCAACAACGACTTCTCCGAGTCGATTGCCGAGAACGGCTTCGGCGACGCCTTCTTCCCGATCACCGAGCCCCTGATCGCAGGACCCGCCACCCGCGTCATGTCGCTCCGTGACGGCTCGAAGAAGATGTCGAAGTCGGACCCGTCCGATTACTCGCGCATCAACCTCACCGACGACGCCGACACCATCGCCCAGAAGGTGCGCAAGGCGAAGACCGACCCCGAGCCCCTGCCGTCCGAGGTCGAGGGCCTGAAGACCCGCCCCGAGGCGGAGAACCTCGTCGCCATCTACGCGGCGCTCACCAACGCCACGCCGGAAGACGTGCTGCGCGACCATGGCGGTTCGCAGTTCTCCGGCTTCAAGGGCGCGCTGGTCGATGTGGCGGTGACGAAGCTCGCCCCCATCGCCGACGAGATGCGCCGCCTCATGGCCGATCCCGGCCATATCGATGCGGTGCTCGCCGATGGTTCCGACCGCGCCCGCGTGATCGCCGCGCAGACCATGGATGCGGTCAAGGACATCGTCGGCTTCGTTCGGTCGCGGTAACCTGACTGCAGGCTGTCCTTGCCCTATCTCCCAGGGCAAGGCAGCATCGTGCCGATGCAGGAGAGCGCCCAGTGAGCAGTCAGCGCCGATCCTACGAGACGGGCCACCGGCCCAAATTCATGGTGGTTGTCGACAAAACCCCGGAATGCGCCCGGGCGATCCATTTCGCCTCCCGCCGCGTCGTGCGCACGGGCGCGAGCATGCTCATGCTCGCCGTGGTGGACCCGCCGGACAATTTCGAATGGCTCGGCGTCGGCGAAGCCATGATCGAGGAAGCCAGCGAGGAGGCGCGGAAACTCCTGGAGGCCGCCGCCCGCGAGGCGCGCAGCGCCGCAGGCGTGGAGCCCGAGCAGGTGATCCGCGTCGGCGTGCGGGCCGATGAGATCATCAAGCTGATCCACGAGGACGAGGACGTCTCCTTCCTCGTGCTCGCCGCCGGCAGCGGCAAGGAGGGCCCCGGCCCTCTCGTCACGACGCTTGCGGGCAAGGCCGCCTCCACCTTCCCGGTCCCCATCGTCATCGTGCCCGGCACCCTGACGGACGAGGAAATCGACGCGCTGGCAGGCTAGGCGATCCGTCATCCGAGGCTGCGGAGCAGAGCACCCGCACCTCCCCTTGGAATCCTCACTCTTCCATTCCACATCTGACCTGAAACCTGTTAGAACGATTCTAAGCCCACCGCTCGGCCGGCCTTGAACCGGCGTCAGAGGACCAAACGATGTTCATTCAGACTGAAGCCACCCCGAATCCCGCCACCCTGAAGTTCCTGCCCGGCCGCGTCGTGATGCCGGAAGGCACCTTCGAGGCGAAGACGCCCGAGCAGGGCGAATTCTCGCCGCTCGCCCAGCGCCTCTTCGCCGTGCCGGGCGTGACCGGCGTCTTCTTCGGCTACGATTTCATCACCGTCACGAAGGCCGATGGCGAGTGGCAGCACCTGAAGCCTGCCATCCTCGGCGGGATCATGGAGCATTTCATGACCGGCGCGCCGCTCTTCGCCAACGGCTACGGCGCGAACGAGGACGACGGCGAGGAGTTCTTCGACGATGCGGACGCCGCGACCGTCGAGACCATCAAGGAGCTGCTCGAGACCCGCATCCGCCCGGCGGTGGCCGGCGACGGCGGCGACATCACCTTCCGCGGCTTCAAGGACGGCGTGGTCTATCTGGTCATGAAAGGCGCCTGCTCCGGCTGCCCCTCCTCCACCGCCACGCTCCGCCACGGCATCCAGAACCTGCTGCGCCACTTCCTGCCGGACGTGCGCGAAGTCCAGGCCGTTTAAGGGGATCTCAGGAACCCTCGTATTGATCGGCGCGGCTCTTGAAAGCCGCGCCTTTTTGTTGGAGCCCTGCCGTGCCCCCTCTTTCCGACGCCGCCCTCGACCAGATCTTCCGCAACGCCCGCACCCATCGCTGGTGGGAGGATCGCAAGATCCCCGAGGAAACCCTTCGCGCCGTTGCCGATCTCGCCAAGCTCGGGCCCACCAGCGCCAACACGACCCCGGTCCGCTTCGTCTTCGTGGTCTCCGAGGCCGCCAAGGAAAAGCTCAAGGCCCATCTCGACGAGGGCAATGTGCGCCAGACCATGAGCGCTCCGGCCACCGTGATCGTCGCCCACGACATGGAGTTCTACGAGAAGCTCGGCTTCCTGGCCCCGCATTCCAAGGATGCGCGCAGCTGGTTCGCGGGCAAGCCCGACGTGATCGAGCGCACGGCCTTCCAGGGCTCCTGCCTCCAGGGCGCCTATCTCATCATGGCAGCGCGGTCGCTTGGGCTCGATTGCGGCCCCATGGGCGGCTTCGACCGGGAGGGCGTGGACCGGGACTTCTTCCCCGACGGCAAGACCAAGTCCAACTTCCTCATCAATCTCGGTTACGGCCTGCCCGAAAAGCTCCATCCCCGCCAGCCGCGCTTCGCTTTCGAGGAATTCTGCCGGATCGAATGAGAAACCGCCCGGCCCGGCTCCTGCTTTCCCGGCTGACCTGGGCTAAGATCGGCCTTAAACCATCAGCAGTGGCACCCGTGAGCGAAAACCTGCACACCGCCCGGATCGACCATACGCCCGAGACCGCCTCGGAGCCTTCGGTAATCGACTCAACCTTCCGCAACGGGTCGCTCACTGCCATCGGGGTCGTGGTCGGCTTCTCGCTGGGCTTCCTGAGCCGGTGGGCAGGCTTGCCGGGAGACTGGTCTGCGTCCGACTTGGTTGCGGTCTTCGCAATCACCTTCGGCATCGGTCTTCAGATCAAGGCTCTTTCCGACCTCCTGTCGGTCCAGTCTCTCCAGCTTGTCCGGTATAACCGGTCGGTCCGGATCTTCATCATCGGCCTAGTCCTCGTCGCTCTCGGCATTGTCGCAGCTCTCTTTGCCGATCTCCTCGGCTTTGGCGGCATCGCCCTGAAGGGCTGAGCCTGCGTTTTTCTCCACCCTGCAGAAAAGCGGGGTCCACTTTTGCGTGCGATGCGCTAAAGAAGCACCTCGACCTGACGGAGACGAATTTGCGCGTCCTTGCCATCGATACCGCTCTCGGCGCCTGTTCGGCCTGCATCTGGCAGGCGGGGGATGACTTGCCTCTGGCCAGCGAGTCCCTCGCCATGGAGCGCGGCCATGCGGAGGCGCTGCTGCCGCTCATCGACCGGGTCGCCGCCCAGGTGAAGGGCGGCTTCGAGACCCTGGACCGGGTGGCCGTGACCGTGGGGCCGGGCAGTTATACGGGCCTTCGGGTCGGCATCTCGGCGGCCCGGGGCATCGGCCTTGCCGCCGGAATTCCCGTAGTGGGCGTCGCCACCCTCTCCGCCTATCTCGCGCCTCTCATGGTGAAGGAGCGGCGCGGGCTGTTCACCGCCGCCATCGACGCCAAGCATGGGCATATCTACATCCAGGCCATCGCGCCGGGCGGACGCACCATCATCCAGCCGAGCCTCCTGAGCTACCGCGACGCGATCCGCGTGCTCGGCTCCGGCCCCCTGCTGATCAGCGGCTCGGCGGCGGCGATGCTGGCGGCGGAAGCGCGCGCCCAGGGGATCGAGGCGCATATCACCGACATGCCGCAGGCCCCCGATATCGCCTGGGTGGCGCGCCTCGGCGCGCTCGCAGACCCGAATCAGGCGCTGCCCAAGCCCCTCTATCTCCGCGATCCCGACGCCAAGCCGCAGGATGGAGCGCGAATCGCCCGCCAATGAGCTTCTTCGATCTCTTCAAGAAGCCGGGCGGCCCCCGAATCGATCCCCTGGACACGGATTCGGCCTCCCGCCTCGCGGCGATTCACGGCGCGTCCTTCGCGCGGCCCTGGAGCACCCTTGAATTCGAGCGGCTCCTCAGCGAGCGGGGCGTGGTGGGCGACGGCGTTTTCCTCGGAAGCGCGGCGAAACCCTCGGGCTTCGTGCTGTCGCGGATCGTGCTGGACGAAGCGGAGATCCTCACCGTCGCCATCGCGCCGGAAGCGCGGGGCCGGGGCCTGTCGATCCCCCTGCTCGAGCGGCATCTCGACGAGCTTGCTCACCGGGCCGTCCGCAATGTCTATCTGGAGGTCGAGGAGGGCAACGAGCCCGCGCTCGCCCTCTATCGGCGCTTCGGCTTCAAGGAGACCGGACGGCGCGAGGGCTATTACCAGAAGCCCGACGGCAGCCGGGTGGCGGCGCTCACCATGACGCTCGACCTATAGCCCCTTGCGGCCAAGTCCCCTATAAGCATCCCAAGTGCATCGGACGGACACATGGATCCGGTTTCCGACCGGGCGATGCGCTGAAGAATGAGGGCATCGGACCCAAAAGCGCCTTCCGCTTTTGGATCGGATGCTTAAGGAGCGAATTTCACCTTGTCAGTACGCACCAGCAGCACCGGAAAATCCCGCCGCCCTGGCGTGATCGAGCGCGCCTGCCGCGACAAGGGCCTGCGCATGACGGGCCAACGCAAGATCATCGCGCAGATTCTCGACGATGCGGCCGATCATCCCGACGTGGTGGAGCTGCACCGGCGCGCAGCCGGCGTGGATGACCGCATCTCCCTCTCCACGGTTTACCGCACGGTCAAACTTTTCGAGACGGAAGGCATTCTGGAACGCCTCGATTTCCGCGACGGGCGCTCGCGCTACGAACAGGCCGCGCGCGAGCATCACGACCATCTCATCAATCTCGAGACCGGCGACGTGATCGAATTCCATTCGGACGAGATCGAGAAGCTGCAGACAGAGATCGCCAAGCGTCTCGGCTACAAGGTGGTCTATCACCGCCTCGAACTCTATGCGGTGCCCCTCGACAAGGACGATGCGTGACGAGAATCGTCGTCGCCCTGAAGCTCTTCGTGCTGCTTCTCTGCAGTCTCGTGCTGGTGCCCGTGCAGATGCTCGCCATCCGCTTCCATTGGGACATCGTGCATCATTTGCCGGTGCTGTTTCACCGCATCCTGCTGACGCTCTTCCATGTGCGCGTGATCGAGAAGGGCACGCCGCCCGGTGACGCGCCGACGCTCGTCGTGTCCAACCATGTTTCCTGGCTCGACATTCCCGTCATCGGTTCGGTGCATCCGCTCTCCTTCATTGCGAAATCCGAGATCGAAGGCTGGCCGGTGGTGGGATTGCTCGCGAGATTGCAGCGCTCCGTCTTCATCGACCGGCAGCGCCGCAAGGCCACGGCGGAGGTGAACGATGCGCTCGCCCATCGTCTCGTCAAAGGCGAGGTGATCGTGCTGTTCGCGGAAGGCACCACGAGCGACGGCAACCGGCTCCTTCCCTTCCGCTCCTCGCTCGTCGGCGGCGCTCAGGCGGCGCTCATGCATGACAGCGTCGAGCAGGTCTTCCTGCAGCCGCTCGCGATTGCCTATACCCGCCGCAACGGCCTGCCGATCACACGCCGTGACCGCCCCACCATCGCCTGGTACGGCGACATGGATCTCGCGCCCCATCTCGGATTGTTCCTGAAAGGCCACCCCATCGACGTGGTGGTGACCTGGGGCGAGCCGATCCCCTTCAACGGCAACCGCAAGGAGGCGACCGCCGCTGCCGAAAGCGCGGTGCGCAGAGCTCTGAAGGCCGCTTGACGCGCGCTCATGCGGCCTGAGCGCGTGCCTCATCCTGAAGCCATGCACGGAACGCCGCGATCGCGGGCCTGTCGGCGATCTCCTCGGGACAGACGATGTAGTATTGATAGGCGCCTTTCACCTGATGCGGGAACGGCCGGACGAGACGGCCTGCGGTGAGGTGGTCGCCGATGAGGGCGCTGGTGGCGAGCGCCACGCCCTGCCCCGCGGCGGCGGCCTGAAGGCACAGATAGGTGTGGGAATAGCGCGGGCCGCGCGACGTATCGATTCCCGTCACGCCGATGGCGGAAAACCAGCGGTCCCAATCGACGTAATCCGGCACGTCGGCGATCTCGTGAATGAGCGTGTGATGGCGCAGGTCCTCGGGCTCCCGCAGGGGCTTGGCGGGATCGTTCAGAAGCGCCGTGCTGCAGACGGCGAAGAAATGCTCCTCCATCAGAAGCTCCGTCCTGAGGCCCGGATAATGTCCGCGCCCGAAGCGGATCGCCACGTCCACATCCTCTCGCGCGAAATCCGTGAGCTTCATCGACACCGAGACGCGCACGTCGATCTCGGGCTCGCGTTCGCGGAACGCGCCAAGACGCGGGATGAGCCAGTTCGAGGCGAGGCTCGGCATGGCGCTGACCGTGATCACATGGGAGTTCTCGGATTTAAGGGCCTGTGCGGTCGCCTCGTCGAGCCGGTTGAGAATATCCGTCACGGCGACGGCATAAAGCTGCCCGAGGGGTGTCAGGGCAACGCCCTTGGCGGGCAGACGCGTGAAGAGCGGGCGCCCCAGCCAGCCTTCGAGACTCTTGATCTGCTGACCCACGGCGCTGGCGGTGACGGCGATCTCATCGCCCGCCTTTTCGAAGCTCAAATGGCGGGCCGCAGCCTCGAAAGCGCGAAGGGCATTGAGCGGCGGAAGGCGGCGGCGAGTCATGATTCACCCCAGATTTGACCAAGCTGAACTTGGGCAAAGCACAAGATCTTCCCGTTTGCTTCCAACCCTCCCCGGGAGCATCTTTTCCCTATGAAAAGCAGTCTCGATGGAGGCCAATCATGGCAACCGGATACGCCACAGTAAATCTTGGGTTCGTCACCGCCAAGCCGGAAAGGAAGATCAGCTTTCTGGATCATCTCCTGAAGGTCGAGGCTTGGCTCGACAGGCGCGCCAGCAGCCGGGCCCTCTACACCTTCAACGACCGTGAGCTTGCCGATATCGGCTTGTCGCGGGCCGATGTGGAAGGCTTGAATGCGGATGCCGAGCGGCTCTTCTGACCTGCCGCTGACCGCTGAAGGATCGACGATGAAGCTCTATTCCGGCCCTTTGAGCCTCTTTTCGCGCAAGGTGGAAATCGCCCTTCACGAGAAGGGGCTCTCCTTCGAGCGCGTCCAGGTGCCCTTCTCCCAGACCAAGGGCTACAGCCCGAAGGACCCGGCGGTGCTGGCGGCCAATCCGAAGGGGCAGGTGCCGGTTCTCATGGACGGAGACCTGACGCTCTACGATTCCACCGTGATCCTGGAATATCTGGAAGACGCCTATCCTTCGCCCGCCCTCTATCCGCGAGAACCGCAGGAGCGCGCCCGCTGCCGCCTCCTCGATGTTTTCGCCGACGAGGTGATGCTCGCCTCCTTCCGCCCCCTGATGCACCGGACGGAGCCCCATGAGGCGGACGATCCGCGCTTTCTCGCCAACGAGGCGAAGGCGAAGGAGGCACAGCCCGTCATCGCAGGCCATTTCGCGAAGCTGAACGAAGAGCTGTCGGGACGCTCCTTCCTGTGCAGGGACTTTTCCGCAGCCGATATCGCGGTTTTCATGGCGGTTTTCTGGGTCCGCCGCCTCGGCGGCCCTTCGCTGAAGGCCGCCCCGTCCCTCGCCGCCTGGTACGCCCGCCTGTCCGAGCGTCCGGCTTTCGCGCGAATCATCGACGAGATTCTCGAAGCGGATCGGGAGCTGTCCGCTCCGGTCGAGGACGCATTCCGGGAGTAAAGGCCCGTCATCCAATCCCGGGTTCCGCTCCGCAGGCTCGGGATGACGGTAGAAGCCCTCTCCGCTTGAGCCAAACAGCCGCTATTCTCTTCACGCGCCAAAAGGCTTAAAAGGGCCGCCTGTTCTCTCCCGACCAAAGACAGGCCGAGCTCGTGAAAAAAGTCTTCGTCAAATCCTATGGCTGCCAGATGAACGTCTATGACGCCGAGCGCATGGCGGACATGCTGGCGACGGAAGGCTATGCCGAGACCAAGGCCATGGAGGAGGCGGACCTCGTCATCCTCAATACCTGCCATATCCGCGAGAAGGCCGCCGAGAAGGTCTATTCGGAGCTGGGCCGCGTGCGCGAGCTCAAGAAGGAGCGCGCCACCCAGGGCCATGAAACGAAGGTCGTCGTCGCGGGCTGCGTCGCCCAGGCCGAAGGCAAGGAGATTCTTCGCCGCGCGCCCGCCGTCGACGTGGTAGTGGGCCCGCAGAACTATCACAACCTGCCGGATCTCCTGAAGAAGGCGAAGGCCGAGCGGGTGGTCGACACCGAGTTCCCCATCGAGGACAAGTTCGACCATCTGCCCAAGCCCTCGAAGGCGATGATCCAGAACAGGGGCGTGTCCGCGTTCCTGACGATTCAGGAAGGCTGCGACAAGTTCTGCACCTTCTGCGTGGTGCCCTATACCCGCGGCGCGGAAGTCTCGCGCCCCGTCTCCAAGATCATCGACGAGGCCCTTCGCCTGGCGGACGCTGGCGTGCGCGAACTCACGCTCATCGGCCAGAACGTGAACGCCTATCACGGCGAGGATGAAAGCGGCGCAGTCTGGACCCTCGGCCGCCTGCTGCACCGTCTCGCCGAGATCCCCGGCATCGCGCGGCTCCGCTACACCACGAGCCATCCGCGCGACATGGATGACGAGTTGATCGCCGCCCATCGCGACCTGCCCGCCGTGATGCCTTATCTGCACCTGCCCGTGCAGTCCGGCTCCGACCGCATTCTCGATGCCATGAACCGCAAGCACACGGGCGACGAGTACCGCCGCCTGATCGAGCGCGTCCGCGACGCCCAGCCGAACCTCGCCCTCTCCTCCGACTTCATCGTCGGTTTCCCCGGCGAGACGGACGCCGACTTCGAGGACACCATGCGGCTGATCGCCGATGTGGGCTTCGCCAGCTCCTTCTCGTTCAAATACAGCCCCCGCCCCGGCACGCCCGCCGCCGAGATCGAGGCCCAGGTTTCCGAGGCCGTGAAGGCCGAGCGTCTGGCGCGCCTGCAAAACCTGTTGGAAACGCAAAGACAGGCTTTCAATCACGGAACCGTTGGTCAGACTCTGGACGTTCTCTTGGAGAAGCCGGGTCGTCACCCGGGCCAGATGGCCGGAAAGTCGCCCTATCTGCAGCCCGTGCAGATCGAGACGGACCGTCATCGGATCGGCGATATCGTGACGGTGCGGATCACGCAGGCAGGCTCGAACAGCCTGTTCGGGGAAGTGGTTGAGCCCGGCTCCAAGGCCGCCGCCTGACACTTTCCCCCGCAACAAGAGTTTCCTTCGCGGCGATTTTGCCGTGAACACAAAGGAGAGGCATTTGAGGCCAGCGGACAGCGCGACCGCACGAGCGCAAAAGGGCAGATCCCCCAGCACCTTGCATCCAGGCGTCGAGGAAGAGGCGGAAATCATCCTCACCTTCGACGACAACCGCCTCGCCAGCCTAGTCTTCGGGCAATACGACCAGAACCTCGCGCATCTCGAGCGCCGCCTGAACGTGGCCGCCATCGCCAACGGCAACCGGGTGACCGTGAAGGGCACGCCGGAAGCCTCCGAGATGGCGCGGCGCGTTCTTGAAGGGCTCTATGACCGCGCCCGCCAGGGAGCTGCTCTGACCCCCGGCGATGTGGACGGCACCATTCAGGAGGCCACCCTGCAAGGCTCTCTGTTCTCGCCCGAGGAGGCTCCCGCTCCCGGCCTGTCCACCTTCGACCACATCTCCACCCGCAGGCGCGGCCCCGTGCGCGCCCGCAACGCGGCGCAGAACGACTACATCAAGGCCCTCAAGCAGAACGAGCTCGTCTTCGCCGAAGGCCCCGCCGGCACCGGCAAGACTTGGCTCGCGGTCGGCTATGCCGTCTCCCTGCTGGAAGCGGGCCAGGTGGACCGCCTCATCATCTCCCGCCCCGCCGTGGAAGCGGGCGAGCGCCTCGGCTTCCTGCCCGGCGACATGCGCGAGAAGGTCGATCCTTATCTTCGCCCGATCTACGATGCGCTCTACGACTTCATGGAAGCCCGCCACGTGGACCGCGGCCTCCAGACCGGCATGATCGAGATCGCGCCGCTCGCCTTCATGCGCGGGCGCACGCTCACCAACGCCCTGGTGCTGCTGGACGAGGCGCAGAACACCACGACCATGCAGATGAAGATGTTCCTGACCCGCCTCGGCGAGGGCTCGCGGATGATCATCACCGGCGACCCGACCCAGATCGACCTGCCGCCGGGCCAGAAATCCGGGCTTGTTGAGGCGGTCCGCATCCTGAACGGGGTCGAGGGTGTCTCCCGCGTCACCTTCAAGGAGGCGGACGTGGTGCGCCACGATCTTGTGCGCCGCATCGTGGCGGCCTATGACACCGACTTCCGGAACAACCCGCCGCAGGAAACTTCTTACCGCGAACGGAATCAAAGGCTGTGATCGAGCTCGACATCATGATCGAGGAAGGGGACTGGGAGACCATTCCCGATCTGGAGGCCCTCGCGCAGAAAGCCGCCTCGGCGGCGCTCGCGGTCACCTATGAGGCCGATGAGGAATGCGAGGCGAGCCTGATGCTCGCCGACGACCCACAGATCCAGGAGCTGAACCGCAACTGGCGCGGCAAGGACAAGCCTACGAACGTGCTGTCATTCCCGGCTCCGGAGCAGCCCGGTGCAACAGGGCCTCGCCATTTGGGCGATATTGCTTTAGCGTATGGAACCCTGGTGCGCGAATCCGAGGAGGAATCCAAGGAACTCGCGCATCATTTTGCCCATTTGATCGTCCATGGCGTCCTGCACCTTCTCGGTTACGACCACGAAACCGAGGCTGAGGCGGAAATCATGGAAGCTCTCGAGGTGAAAGCGCTCGCCACCCTTGGCATCGCCGATCCCTATCGCGATATGGCAGCTTGAACGCAAAACGTTTGAGCTGAAACTCACACTGATATGAACGAAGATCGAAGTCGTAACGACCGCCCTGTCCGACCTCTCTCGGACGACGAAGTCCCACGAGAACATTGGTACGAACGTGTTCTCACCCGCTTGGGCCTGAAGCCCCGCGATTCCATCCGTCACGATCTCGAGGACGCCCTCGAGGAAACCTCCCTCGAGGACACGGACTTCTCGCCCCAGGAAAGGGCGATGCTCAAGAACGTGCTCTCCTTCCACCGGATCCGGGTGGAGGACGTGATGGTGCCCCGCGCCGATATCGTGGCCGTGGCCGCCGACACCAATCTCGGCGAACTCCTCAATCTTTTCCGCACGGCGGGCCATTCCCGCCTGCCGGTCTATGGCGAAACCCTCGATGACCCGAAGGGCATGGTCCACATTCGGGACTTCCTCGACTTCATCGCCATGCGCGCCGACAGCGGCGCCTCCGAGGGCGGAGCGAGCGACGATACGCCTCCGCCGAGCCTGGGCCAGATCGATCTGTCCATGACGCTCGCCGAGGCCAATATCCTTCGCCCGGTGCTTTTCGTGCCCCGCTCCATGCCCGCCATCGACCTTCTGGTGCGCATGCAGGCGACCCGCACCCACATGGCCCTCGTGATCGACGAATACGGCGGCACGGACGGCCTCGTCTCCATCGAGGATCTCGTGGAGATGGTGGTGGGCGACATCGAGGACGAGCACGACGAGGACGAGGAAGTCACCGTCACGAAGGCTGCGGACGGCTCCTATATCGCCGATGCCCGCGCCAGCCTCGAAGAGGTGACGGAAACCCTCGGGGTCGATCTCTCCGATGAGGAAGGCGCCGAGGACATCGATACCATCGGTGGCTTCATCGTGACGCTCGCAGGCCGCGTGCCCTCGCGCAGCGAGGTGATCGAAGGACCGAAGGGCCTCGAATTCGAGGTGCTGGACGCCGACCCGCGCCGGGTGAAGCGCCTGCGCATCCTCCAGCGCACCGTTTCCACCGAAGTCGAAGTGGAAAAATCGGTATCCGTTACCCCGCGTCCCGAGAACGCTGCGGCGGAATGATGCCGGCCAAGCAGCGCCGGCTCGCCGACGAAACTTGCGACACAACAGAGAGAACCGGTTCCGGGATCACGGGCCCGGTTCCGGCCGGACGGATCGGCCTCGCCAAGGGATGGCGCCGCGGGACCTTGAGCTTTGCGGCGGGCGCCGTCGGCGCGCTCGCCATGCCCCCCTTCGGCTTCCTGCCGGCGCTCGCCCTGTCGCTCGTGCCCGCCGTCTGGCTCATGGATGGCATCCCTCAGACGGGCCCATCCCGTTGGGCGCCTCTCAAATCGGCGGCTTTCATCGGCTGGTTCTGGGGCTTCGGCTATTTCGTGGCCGGCCTCTGGTGGCTCGGCGCGGCCTTCCTCGTGGAGGCCGACCAATTCGCGTGGGCCCTGCCCTTCGGGGTCCTGGGCCTTCCGGCGCTGCTGGCCTTCTTCACCGCTTTCGGCTTCGCACTCGCCCGGCTGCTCTGGTTGCCCGATGCCTCGCGCATCCTCGCCCTCGCCTTCGGCCTGACGATCAGCGAGTGGCTCCGAGGCCACCTCTTCACCGGCTTTCCCTGGAACAATCCCGGCATGGCGCTCGGCCAGAACATCTGGCTCATGCAGAGCGCCTCCCTCATCGGTCTCTACGGGCTGTGCTTCCTCGCCGTTGCGATCAGTGCCTCGCCTGCCGTGATCCTCACAGGCCGCACCGCCCCTGCGCGCTGGACCGCTCCCGGGATCGCAGCGGGCGCTCTGGCGGCCATGGCCGCTTTCGGCCTTTGGCGCGTCCCCGCCGAACCCATGCCGAGCGTGGAGAACGTCCGCCTTCGCATCATGCAGCCCAATCTCCCGCAGGATGCCAAGTTCAACCCGCGCAACCGCGACGCGATCATGCGGCGCTACCTGAGCCTGAGCGCGAGCCCCGGCCGTGACGGCAGAACCCATGCCGACGCCACCCATATCGTCTGGCCCGAATCCGCCTTCCCCTTCCTGCTTCATCGCGATCCCACCTCCCTGGCCCAGATCGGCGGGCTCCTGGAGCCGGGCTCAGTGCTGATCACGGGCGCGGCCCGCATGGACGAGCCCCTGCCCGGCGAGGCCGTGGGCAAATTCTTCAACGCGATCCAGGTAATCGACGACCGCGGCACCATCATCGGCGCTTATGACAAAGTGCACCTCGTGCCCTTCGGCGAATACGTGCCGAGGTTCCTCGATGACCTGATCCGGGCCGTGGGCCTGCGCCAATTCGTCCATATTCCTGGCGGGTTCGAGCCGAGCGACAGCCGGAAGCCCTTGAGCATTCCCGGGCTTCCGCCGGTGGCTGCCACGATCTGCTACGAGGCGATCTTTCCGGATGCGGTCCTGCCGGAAGGCCCGCGCCCGAACCTGATCCTGAACGTCACCAATGACGGCTGGTTCGGCCAGACCACCGGCCCATATCAGCATTTCGCTCAGGCCCGCTTACGTTCCGTAGAGGAAGGTCTTCCTTTGGTGCGAGCCGCGAATACGGGAATCTCCGGGGTTGTCGATCCGTACGGCCGCATTGTGGATAGTATTCCACTTGGGGTTGACGGCGTCCTCGACGCTAATCTGCCGATTGCGCTCTCAGAGGCTAAATCCTCGCAAACACGAAGGTTTTCTTTGACGGCCATGCTCGCGATCTGCTTAATGGCCCTGACCGTACGTCGCAAACAAAGAGCCGCATCTTTATAAGATTAAATAGGCGCGACGCTACGGCAGCTTTACCAAGAAAGCGCGGGGCTATGAAGAAGTCGACCAGCTTGATCGATAAGGAAATCGGAACACGCGTCCGCATGCGCCGGATTTCAATTGGCATGAGTCAAGAAAAGCTTGGCGAAATGCTTGGACTTACCTTTCAGCAGGTCCAGAAGTACGAAAAGGGCATGAACCGGATCAGCGTGGGCCGTTTGGTCGACATCGCGAAGATCCTGGGGGTCGAGATCCATTTCTTCTTCGAGGGCATCAAGAGCGCGAAGGCCGAATCCGGCTTCGCGGAAGAGGAAGCGCCGCCTTATATCGCGGACGTCATGTCGACGCCCGAAGGCCTCCAGCTTATTCGCACCTTCACCGGCATCAAGAGCGCGAAAGTCCGCAAGAGCATCGTCCAGCTCGTCGCTTCGCTGGCCGCCCAGGAGCAAGAGGAACGTTCGTCATAAAGAACGCGTTCGCTTGACCTTTCTATTGGCCTGAGGCATGAGCAAGGAAAGTCTATAACCCTCATAGACTCCGGTTTCCTCATTTGCCCTAAAGGAATTCTCTCGTGCGGCGCTCAAGCTATCTCTTCACCAGCGAGTCGGTGTCCGAAGGTCATCCCGACAAGGTTTGCGACCGCATCTCCGATGCCGTCGTCGATGCGTATCTGGCAGCCGAGCCCGAGGCTCGCGTGGCCTGCGAAACCCTGGCGACCACCAACCGCGTGGTCATCGCCGGCGAGGTGCGCGGCCCCGCCTCCATCACCAAGGACAAGGTGATCCAGCTCGCCCGCGACGCCATCAAGGACATCGGCTACGAGCAGGACGGCTTCCACTGGAAGAATGCCGAAGTCGACGTGTACCTTCACGCCCAGTCGGCCCATATCGCCCAAGGCGTCGATGCCGCCGGCAACAAGGACGAAGGCGCGGGCGACCAGGGCATCATGTTCGGCTATGCCTGCAACGAGACGCCCGAGCTGATGCCGGCGCCGATCTACTACGCCCACAAGATCCTCGAGAACCTGACGGCTGCCCGCAAGGCGAAGCAGGGCGATGCCGCCAAGCTCGGCCCCGACGCCAAGAGCCAGGTCACCGTCCGCTACGAGAACGGCAAGCCGGTGGCCGCCACCCAGATCGTTCTGTCCACGCAGCACCTCGACGAGAACCTCTCGTCCGACGACGTGCGCAAGATCGTTGAGCCCTATATCCGCCAGACGCTTCCGGAAGGCTGGATTTCGGCCGACACCATCTGGCACGTGAACCCCACCGGCAAGTTCGTGATCGGCGGTCCTGACGGCGATTGCGGCCTCACCGGCCGCAAGATCATCGTGGACACCTACGGCGGCGCGGCTCCGCACGGCGGCGGCGCGTTCTCCGGCAAGGATCCGACCAAGGTGGACCGCTCGGCGGCCTACGCTGCCCGCTACCTCGCCAAGAACGTGGTGGCCGCGGGTCTGGCCGACCGCTGCACCCTGCAGCTCTCCTACGCCATCGGCGTGGCCAAGCCCCTGTCGATCTACGTGGACCTGCACGAGACCGGCAAGGTGAGCGAGGACAAGCTCGAGGCCGTGCTCATGGAAGCCATGGACCTCACCCCGCGCGGCATCCGCACGCATCTCGGCCTCAACAAGCCGATCTATGCGCGCACTGCGGCATACGGCCACTTCGGCCGCAAGCCGGACGCCGACGGCGGCTTCTCCTGGGAGCGCACCGACCTCGCCGCCAAGCTCAAGTCGGCGTTCTAAGTCCCATGAGCGAAGCTCCCAAACAGACCGGCGCCTTCTTCGGGCGCCGGAAAGGCAAGAAGCTTCGCGCAGGGCATGACGACCTGATCCAGAATCTGCTGCCCGCGATCCGCGCGGTCCCGGGCAGCGCCCCTTCCAGCCAGTTTCCGAACGCGAATGCCCGCGAGACTTGGCTCGAAATCGGCTTCGGCGGCGGCGAGCATCTCGCCCACCAGGCCCGCACCCACCGCGACATCAACTTCATCGGCTGCGAGCCCTTCGTGAACGGCATGGCGAAACTGCTCTCCGCCGTGGACGATGAAAAGCTCGACAACATCCGCGTGTGGGACGACGACGTCACGAAGCTCCTGCCGACCCTGCCCGATTCCTGCTTCGACCGGGTCTATATTCTCTATCCCGATCCATGGCCGAAGCGCCGCCAGCGCAAGCGCCGCCTCGTCTCCGACGCGATGCTCGTGGAGCTGGCGCGCGTGCTGAAGCCCGGCGGGGAGCTGCGCTTTGCGAGCGACATCGACGATTATATCGGCTGGGTGCTCGCCCGCGTGCTGCGCTCCGATCATTTCCGTTGGACCGCGAAACGCGCCGACGATTGGCGCACGCCTTACGAGGGCTGGCCGGGCACGCGCTACGAAGCCAAAGCCATCCGCGAAGGCCGGGTGCCGAGCTATCTCACGATGGTGCGGGCTTAAGCCACATCCCGGTCATGCCGCCCCGCCCTCCGGCATTCCTGGAGTAAGGGACCGGTCCTTTCGGGAAGTCTTGCTTTTTTCGACTTGAACGGGTATATCTTCTCCGTCAGCTCTGGTTGCAGTGTAAACTGCTGTTCGGGAGTGGGCCCCGCCGGGTCCGCTCTTTTTTATTGCCTCGATGCCGGAGTCTTGGAGAATCATGACGAACGAACGCGACAAGCGGTTGATTACGGAAAACGGCGTGGCCGCCCGTGTGGCTGCCATTGTCGAGCCCGTGGTCGAGGATCTGGGCTTCAATCTCGTGCGGGTGAAGGTCACCGGCGCGAATGGCTGCACCGTGCAGATCATGGCCGAACGTCCCGACGGCACCATGTCGGTCGACGATTGCGAGACCGTCAGCCGCGCGATCTCGCCGGTTCTCGATCTCGAAGATCCGATCTCGACGGCGTATTATCTTGAAGTTTCCTCGCCGGGCATCGACCGCCCGCTCGTGCGCGCCAGCGATTTCGAGCGCTGGACCGGCCACGATGCGAAGATCGAGATGGCTGTGCCGCTGGACGGCCGCAAACGCTTCCGGGGCTTCCTGCGCGGCGTTGAGGATGGAAAGCTCGTGGTCGAGCTTCCGGACGTGAAGGAGGGCCTGGAGCCCATCGCGCGTCTGCCGCTGACCGATCTGGGCGAAGCCCATCTCGTCCTGACGGACGACCTGATCCGTGAATCGCTGCGCCGGGGAACCGCGCCGACCACGGACGATCTCGATGAAGACACGGATGTGGTGGAAGCGCCCGAGACGGACGATCCATCCGATACGAAACAGAACTAAGGAGCGACCTCGATGGCTGTTAGCGCCAACAGGCTTGAACTCTTGCAGATCGCCGATGCGGTCGCACGTGAGAAGGTGATCGACAAGCAGATCGTGCTCGACGCCATGGCGGACGCCATCGCGAAGGCGGCACGCTCGCGCTACGGCGCCGAGACCGACATCCACGCCGAGATCAACCCGAAGACCGGTGAGCTGCGCCTGTCGCGCCACCTCCTCGTGGTCGAGGACGGCGCGATGGAGAATGACGCCCGCGAAATCACGCTCACGGAAGCCCGCGCCCGCCACAACCCGGCGGCCCAGGTCGGCGACGTGATCGCCGACACCCTGCCGCCCTTCGATTTCGGGCGCATCGCGGCCCAGTCGGCCAAGCAGGTGATCGTGCAGAAGGTGCGCGACGCCGAGCGTGACCGTCAGTACCAGGAATACAAGGACCGCATCGGCGAGATCGTCAACGGCGCCGTCAAGCGCGTCGAATACGGCAACGTGATCGTCGATCTCGGCCGCGGCGAGGCGGTCATCCGCCGTGACGAGCTGATCCCGCGCGAGACGTTCCGCCCCGGCGACCGCATCCGCGCCTATCTCTTCGACGTGCGCCGCGAGACCCGCGGACCGCAGATCTTCCTGTCGCGCACGCATCCGCAGTTCATGGCGAAGCTCTTCGCCTCCGAAGTGCCGGAGATCTATGACGGCATCGTCACCGTGCAGGCGGTTGCCCGCGATCCGGGCTCCCGCGCCAAGATCGCCGTGATCTCGCGCGATTCCTCCATCGATCCCGTCGGCGCCTGCGTCGGCATGCGCGGCTCCCGCGTCCAGGCGGTGGTCGGCGAGCTCCAGGGCGAGAAGATCGACATCATTCCGTGGTCCCCCGATCAGGCGACCTTCATCGTCAACGCGCTCCAGCCCGCAGAAGTGGTGAAGGTGGTGCTCGACGAGGAAGCCGACCGCATCGAGGTGGTGGTGCCCGACGACCAGCTGTCGCTCGCCATCGGCCGCCGCGGCCAGAACGTGCGTCTGGCCTCTCAGCTCACCGGCTGGGACATCGACATCCTCACCGAGGCCGAGGAATCCGAGCGCCGCCAGAAAGAATTCGCCGAGCGCACCGATCTCTTCATGAACGCCCTCGACGTGGACGAGGTGGTGGGCCAGCTCCTCGCATCGGAAGGCTTCCGCTCGGTCGAGGAAATCGCCTATGTGGATTCCGCCGAAGTCGCCTCCATCGAGGGCTTCGACGAGGACACCGCTGCCGAGATCCAGAACCGCGCCCAGGAATACATCGCCCGCATCGAGGCGGAGAACGAGGCGCGCCGCAAGGAGCTCGGCGTCTCGGACGACCTGAAGGAGATCGACGGCGTCACCACCGCCATGCTCGTGGCCTTCGGCGAGAACGACATCAAGTCCGTCGAGGATCTTGCCGGCTGCGCCACCGACGATCTCGCCGGCTGGACGGAGGGCAAGGGCCCCGAGGCGACCCGCTACAAGGGCGCCCTTGACGGCTTCGACGTGTCCCGCACCGAGGCGGAAGCCATGATCATGGCCGCCCGCGTGAAGGCCGGCTGGATCGAGGCTCCCGAAGAGACTGAAGAAACCGTAGAGACCGAGGAATCGGCCGATGAGGCCGAGACCGAGGCTCAGCCGTCCTAAAACGGCGATGGCAAAGCGAGGTCAGCACCCGTGCCGCGGCATGAACCGGAGCGCACCTGCATCATCACCCGCGAGGCGCAAAGCCCCGCGGGCCTGATCCGCTTTGTCCTCGGGCCCGACAATCAGGTCGTGCCCGATCTCAAGCACAAGCTTCCCGGCCGGGGCGTCTGGGTGACGGCCCGCCGCGATATGGTGGACGAGGCGGCGAAACGCCGCCTCTTCTCCCGAGCCTTCAAGACGGAGGCGAAAACCTCCGAGACCCTCTCCCAGGACATCGAGCGCATGCTCCGGGAGGACATGAGACAAGGCCTGGCGCTGGCCAACAAGGCAGGCTGCGTCATCACCGGCTTCGAGAAAGTCGAGTCGGCAATCACGGTTAAGCCCATCGTTGCCCTTATTCATGCCGCAGAGGCGGCGGAAGATGGGCGAAGAAAATTGGCGAACCCGTTGCGAAAACGCCTCGGCGAGGCAATATCTAGCTTTCCGGTCATCCAAGTATTGTCGAATGACGAATTGGGTTTGGCATTAGGCCGGTCACATGTGATACATGCTGCCCTCGTCGCGGGCGCTGGGAGCGACGGCTTTCTGAACCGCTGGCATCGTTACCGCATCTATTGCGGCCTCGATGCCGATCTATCTGGCCTCGATAACGAGACCGGCGAACCCACGATTTTGAAACCCGCAGGAACTGAGGCGGAATGACTGATACGAAAAACCAGGGCGACAAGACTCTTCACGTGTCGTCCAAGACGCTGTCTCTGAAGCGCCCCGTCGAGCAAGGCACGGTGCGCCAAAGCTTCTCCCATGGCCGCTCGAAGGCGGTCGTGGTCGAGACCGTAAAGCGTCGCCCTGCCGTTGGCCCCACGGGGGCCAAGGATGAGAAGCCGGCTGCCTCCCAGGCTGCAGCACCCGCTGCCGCGCCGAAGGCAGCTGCACCGGCTCCGAAGCCGGCAGCTTCTTCGCAAGGCGGACGCCCGCAACGCGGAGCCCCCTCCTCCAACGCGCCTCGCTCCGGTGTCGTGCTGCAGACGCTCTCCGATCACGAGCGCGATGCCCGCATGAACGCCCTGGCCGATGCCCGTCGCCGCGATGAGGAAGACCGCAAGCGCCAAGCCGAGGAAGCGGCTCGCCGCGCCGAGCGCGAGGCTGCCGAGGCCAAGGACCGCGAAGCGGCGGAAGCCCGCAAGCGCGAGGAAGAGGAACGCCGTCGTCAGGACGAGGAGCGCAAGCGCCGCGCCGAGGACGAAGCTCGTCGCCGCCTTGGCGAGGAAGCGGCTCCCGCACAAGCCCGCGACCGTGCTCCGGCTCCGGCCCCGCGCCAGGATGGTCCCCGCGAAGGTCGCCCCGGCGGCTTCCGTCAGGATGGCCCGCGCGGCGATGGTCCCCGCACTCCCCGTCCCGACGGTCAGCGTTCGGGCGGTTTCCGCTCCGAAGGCGGCCCGCGTGGTGAAGGCCGTCCCGGCGGCTTCCGCTCCGAAGGCGGTCCCCGCGGCGAAGGCCGTCCCGGTGGCGGCTTCCGTTCCGACGGTCCGCGCGAAGGTCGCCCCGGCGGCTTCGGCGGCGGTCCGCGCGCAACGGGCGGCACGTCCGGCGGCCGTCCCCCGAGCCTCAATCATATGGCCCGTCCGGCTGCTCCGGCGATTCCGGATCCGTCCACGGCCAAGCCGAACGCCCGCACCGCTCCGCCGGTCGCAACCCGTGGCCCCGCCGTCGAGATCGACGATGATGAGGCACCGCGTACGGTTCGCCGTCCCGGCACCCCGGCCAAGCCGGCTGCCGCTCCGAAGACGCCCAAGGCCGCTCCCGGCGAGGAGCGTCGTCGTGGCCGTCTGACGCTCGCCACCGCTACGTCGGGCGAGGACGAGCGCACCCGTTCGCTCGCCGCGTTCCGTCGCCGCAACCAGCGTCTGATGGGCCACCGTCAGGTGGAGCAGAAGGAAAAGATCGCCCGCGAGGTGACGATTCCGGAAACGATCACCATCCAGGAGCTCGCCAACCGCATGTCGGAGCGCGCCGTGGACGTGATCAAGTTCCTGATGAAACAGGGACAGATGCACAAGATCACCGACGTGATCGACGCCGATACCGCGCAGCTCGTCGCGGAAGAGCTCGGTCATACGGTGAAGCGCGTCGCGGAATCGGACGTCGAGGAAGGCCTGTTCGACACGCCGGATACGGACGAGAACCTCTTGCCCCGTCCGCCCGTGGTCACCATCATGGGCCACGTCGACCACGGCAAGACCTCGCTGCTCGACGCAATCCGCAAGACCAACGTGGTCTCCGGCGAAGCCGGCGGCATCACGCAGCATATCGGCGCCTATCAGGTGACCTCGCCGCTCGGCGGCAAGATCACCTTCATCGACACCCCCGGCCACGCCGCCTTCACCGCCATGCGCGCCCGCGGCGCCAAGGTGACGGATATCGTCGTGCTCGTGGTGGCCGCCGATGACGGCGTCATGCCCCAGACCGTCGAGGCGATCACTCACGCTCAGGCGGCCGGCGTGCCGCTAATCGTGGCGATCAACAAGGTGGACAAGCCCGATGCGAACCCGCAGCGGGTGCGCACCGAGCTGCTCCAGCACTCGATCGTCGTGGAATCCATGGGCGGCGAAACCCTCGAATTCGAGGTTTCCGCCAAGACCGGCCAGGGCCTCGACAGCCTGCTCGAAGGTCTGTCGCTCCAGTCGGAAATCCTCGACCTCAAGGCGAACCCCGACCGTTCGGCCGAAGGCACCGTCATCGAAGCCAAGCTCGATCGCGGCCGCGGCCCGGTGGCCACGGTTCTCGTCCAGCGCGGCACGCTGCATACCGGCGATATCGTGGTGGCGGGCGCTGAATGGGGCCGCGTGCGCGCCCTGATCAACGATCTGGGCTCGAACGTGAAGGAAGCAGGCCCCTCGGTTCCGGTCGAGGTGCTGGGCTTCAACGGCACCCCGGAGGCAGGCGACCGCGTCGCGGTGGTCGAATCCGAGGCCCGTGCCCGCGAGGTCACCGAGTACCGCACCCGCCAGAAGCGCGAACGCGCCGCCGCCCGCATGGGCTCGGCCGGTCGTACGCTGGTGGACATGATGCGCGACCTGAAGGCCGGTGCCGGACGCAAGGAGTTCCCGCTCGTGATCCGTGCCGACGTGCAGGGTTCGGCGGAAGCCATTGCCGGCGCTCTCGAGAAGATCGGCAACGACGAAGTCGCTGCCCGCATCATCCAGGCCGGTGTCGGTGCGATCTCCGAATCCGACGTCACGCTGGCGGAAGCCTCTGGCGCGATCATCCTCGGCTTCAACGTGCGCGCCCACAAGGAAGCACGCGAAGCAGCCGAGCGTTCCGGCATCGAGATCCGCTACTACAACATCATCTACGACCTCGTGGATGACGTGAAGGCGGCGATGTCCGGTCTGCTGGCTCCGACCCTGCGCGAAGAGCGTCTGGGCGAAGCGCAGATCCTCGAGGTGTTCAACGTGTCCAAGGTCGGCAAGATCGCAGGCTGCCGCGTCCTCGACGGCGTGGTCCAGCGCGGCGCTCATGTCCGCCTCATCCGCGACAACGTGGTCATCCACGAGGGCAAGCTGGCTCAGCTCAAGCGCTTCAAGGACGACGCCAAGGAAGTCACCTCCGGCCAGGAATGCGGTATGGCCTTCGAGAACTACCAGGACATGCGTGCTGGCGACGTGATCGAATGCTACCGCGTCGAGGAAGTGAAGCGTTCGCTCTAAGCCGCTTCGCCCAGGTGGCCTAAAACAGGCGGCCTGAAACAGAGACCATCATGGCCGGGTTAACCCCCGGCCATGTTTTTTGAACCATCCGGTCCGATCCCGGTGAGATGACAATGCAAGACCAAGCAGCTCAAAGCCGCGCTGAGGCGGCGCACAGCGCAAGCTACACCTATAGCTTCGCCGATTATCAGGCCTCCCGAGTAGCCAGGCGCAAGCTCAGCCCCATCGAGTACGCTCTTTGGCCCTGGCGTTATGCTCTGCTCGTGGGCGTCAACATCGCCATCCTGCTGTTCATCGCGTGGCACGGCGGCCTGACCGTCGAAGAGTTTCTGTCCTGGGCCTTTCTGTCCGAAGTCATGCCGTTTTATGCGGGTCTGCTCGCCTTCGTGGTGCTGGTCGATGTTCTCATCGACCGCGTTCTTCCCGCCTGGGTCTTCAGGCGCTACAGCATGGCCAACAAGCGGCTCGATTTCGTCTTTCGAAACGATGGGATCAGTTGGTCGTGCGAAGGTTTCAAGGGCGAGTTCGACTGGAGCAAGGTGACGAAGATGGTCACGCTCAAAGACTACCTGTTTCTCTTCATCAGCAAACTCGAAGCCGTCTGCATCCCGCAGCGCGCTTTTCCGTCGAAGGACGTCTTCGACCGTTTCATCATTTATGCAAAGGAGCGCGCGAATGGCTAAGCGCTTTGAACAGACCACCGGCCCCTCCCAGCGTCAGCAGCGCGTGGCCGAACTCATCCGCCACGCTCTCGCCGAGGTGCTCTCCCGCGGCGACATTCAGGACGACGTGCTGACGCGGAACGTCATCACGATTCCGGAAGTGCGCATGTCGCCCGATCTCAAGCTCGCGACCGCCTATGTCATGCCGCTCGGCGGCAAGGACGAGGATGCGGTGGTCAAGGCTTTGGAGAAGAACAAGAAGGTTCTGCGCCAGGAAGTCGCCCGCCGCGTGAATCTGAAATTCGCCCCCGATCTGCGCTTCCGCCGCGACGAGAGCTTCGACGAGGCCGCCCGCATCGACGCCCTGCTGCGCTCCGAGCGCGTGGCGCGCGACACAGCGAAGCCGGGCCTTGATAATGATGAGGACGAGCAGGACACCTGATAAGGATCATTCGCGGTGTCCGACACACTCACGAACGCAGCGCAGGGCATCATCGATGTCCGGTTCACGCCCTCCCCCGCTGACCTGAAGGTTCTGGTTCGGAATGTTCCGGATCGGCTTTATCTCGTCGTCGGGACCATCCTGTCCCGCATCGGCGCCTTCGCCGTCACGGCAGGCCTGGCCGGACTCGTGCTCTGGAATCTCGACATGCTCCAGGCGAGCGTTCTGGAGAAGGTCACGCTCGCGATTGCAGGCGGCCTGATCGGGCTGATGGGCTTTCGCATGCTGTTCGAAGCGGGATGGCGGCGGAGCATCCGCAAATCCGTTTTTCATCCTGCGCAAACCCTGCACGTCACCAGCGATGGCCAGAGTCTCACCATCGAGGACGAGCATGTCAGAACCCGCATCTCATTTTCCGGCATCGAGCGATGGGTCAAGTTGGAAAGCCACCTGATCTTCTACCGGAAGCGCGATGCGATCCTCGCTTTGCCGAAGGCAGCCTTCACGCAGCCTGAGGCGTTCGACGCTTTCGCCTCTTTTCTTCAGAGCCGCTTGGCCACCGATCACATTCAACAACCGATTTCAGAGAAAACCGCATGACCGACTTGCCCCAGAACGAGCGCCCTCCCCGCCGCCCTCATGGTGACCGTCCGAAGAAGCGCGACGTCAATGGCTGGATCATTCTCGACAAGGGCGTCGGCATGACCTCGACGCACGCGGTCGCCGTGGTGAAGCGCGCCTTCTCCGCAAAGAAGGCGGGCCATGCGGGCACTCTCGATCCGCTGGCCTCAGGCATCCTGCCGATTGCGTTGGGCGAGGCGACGAAGACCGTGCCGTTCATCATGGACGGGCGCAAATCCTACGTCTTCACCGTCGCATGGGGCGCGGAGACGAATACGGACGACACGGAAGGCGAGATCGTCGAGCGCACCGACAAGCTGCCGGAAGCCTCCGAGATCGAAGCCCTGCTGCCGCGCTTCACGGGCTCGATCCAACAGGTGCCGCCGCGCTTCTCCGCCATCAAGATTCAGGGCGAGCGCGCCTATGACCTCGCCCGCGAAGGCGAGGTGGTGGAATTGCAGGCGCGCACCGTCGAGATCGACCGTCTCGCGCTCGTGCATCACGACGGCAACCGCTCGGTGATCGAGGCCGATTGCGGCAAGGGAACTTACGTGCGCGCCATCGCCCGCGATCTCGGCCGCGCGCTCGGCTGCCTCGGCCATATCGCGGCTTTGCGTCGGACACGCGTGGGACCGTTCACGGAGCACGATGCGGTGACGGTGGACGATCTCACCACTGATCCCGCAGCTTTGCGTCCCGTGGAGACGGCACTCAGCGAAATTCCGTCGGTTGCCGTCAGCCGTGACATGGCGGGCCGCTTGATGCGCGGCCAGTCGATCATCCTGCGCGGGCAAGGCGCTCCGCTCACCGGCAAGGCTTATGCCACCTGCAACGGCGTGCTCGTCGCGGTCGGCGATGTGGAACGCGGCGAACTGGTGCCGCACCGGGTGTTCAACCTGGGAGCCTAGAAAATGACGTCCCGAGGCTGCGCAGCAGAACCCCGGGTCGCGAGACGAGAATGGCGCTGTTTCACCTCTCCCCGAGGGAGAGGTCGGACCGTGAGGTCCGGGTGAGGGGTGACAGGTCTATCCGGAGGGGTCGCTCCCCCTCACCCTCGCTGCGCTCGACCTCTCCCCACCGGGGAGAGGTAAGAAGCGCCTCGTCCGGGATAACGCTTGCCGGACTTAACGATCCGCCTTCAGCCCTTGCGCTTCGCGCATCAGGTATTTCTGCGTGATCGGCTCGATCATGTCGTAGATGGCCTGAGCGGTCTTTTCCTCTTCCCGCAGGGTCTCCTGGAGAGCGGGGACGAAACGCTGGTGTCCGGCGGCTTCGGCCATGGCGATCAGCGACTTGTAGGACGCGATCTCGAAATTCTCGAAGGCATGGTTGGCGAAGGTGTTCTTCAGAACCTCGTCGGCCATCGGCATGTGACCGGCAGCGGCCATGTTGGCCATGAACTGGGTGGCCATGTCCTTGAGGAGCGAGCGGTCCTCGCCGAACGTGTGCAGCATCTCGTCGAGACGGCGCACCTGACCTTCCGTTTCGGCGATATGGCGGCGCAGGAGATCGGACATTTCCGGATAATTCTCGAACCGCTCCACCTGACGCTGCATCAATTGCAACGCTTCCTTTTCGAGAGCGTGGGCGTTCTGAAGACCGGTGATGAAGACGTTCTTCACGGTTTCATTGGAGGCAAGGTCGGACATGCCTGAAATGCTGGCGGTCATGGTATCGGCTTCCTATATGAAGGGGTGTCTGGTTCACCAACCACGACCCCAGGGACTTGTTCCGGCAAGCCGCCGCCGGCTAAGCTGCGGAACCCGGCCATCCCATTGTCAGGCTTGGCAAAAACGATTCCGCTGGCACTTATTCACAATTCGTGTATGGTGCGCCCGCTTCCTAGGGTCAAAACCCTCATGGAAACCGTCTTGGGTTTCAGACCGCGCTGGACGACATCCCGGCCCGGCCTTTCCAGGACGAACCCGACCTCAGGGCCTTCAAGGCCGAGGTCATCATCGAAAAAGCAAACCTGAAAGGATATGCGATGTCGATTACTGCTGAGCGCAAGAACGCGCTTATCAAGGAATTCGCGCAGAAGGCTGGCGACACGGGCTCCCCCGAGGTGCAGATCGCCATTCTGACCGAGCGGATCACCAACCTGACCGGTCACTTCAAGACCCACGCCAAGGACAACCATTCCCGCCGTGGCCTCCTGAAGCTCGTCTCGTCGCGTCGTTCGCTTCTCGACTACCTGAAGAAGAAGGACGAGAACCGCTACAAGACCGTGATCGAGAAGCTCGGCATCCGCCGCTAAGCTTTTGACCTTTCCGTCCGGAGCACGGCTCCGGACGGCTTTTCCCGGACCTGATCGAAAGCATCATCTCCGGTACTCACGAACGGATCGGATGAGAGAATCCGACGGTTCGCTCCGGCGCTGGTTAAGACGGAAAGTCCCGGCGTCCCTTTGAGGAGACGGATGACACGATGACCATGGCAGGATCGCAAGGGGCTTGTGTGAGCGGATCGTTCCGCCGCGTGAGCCTCTTGCCGTCTTGCTCATGGCATCGAGCCCCCGCTCCTGCTGTCATGAAAGACTGAAAATGTTCGATACACAACGCGAAGAACTGATCTGGGGTGGGCGCAAGCTCACGCTCGAAACCGGCCGCATGGCCCGCCAGGCCGATGGCGCCGTGGTCGCCACCTACGGTGAGACCACCGTGCTCGCCACCGTCGTTTCGGCCAAGGAGCCGAAGGCCGGCATCGACTTCTTCCCGCTCACGGTGAACTACCAGGAGCGCGCCTACGCCGCCGGTCGCATCCCGGGCGGCTACTTCAAGCGCGAAGGCCGTCCGACCGAGAAGGAGACCCTGGTCTCCCGCCTTATCGACCGCCCGATCCGCCCCCTCTTCGTTGATGGCTACCGCAACGACACGCAGGTCGTCGTGACCGTGCTCTCGCACGATCTCGAGAACGATCCCGACATCGTCGGCATGGTCGCCGCCTCCGCGGCCCTGACCCTCTCCGGCGTGCCCTTCATGGGCCCGGTGGGCGCTGCCCGCGTCGGCTATATCGGCGGTCAGTACAAGCTGAACCCGACCCTGCAGGAAATGGAAGACACCGTTCTCGATCTCGTCGTCGCCGGAACGGCCGACGCGGTTCTGATGGTCGAGTCGGAAGCCAAGGAACTGCCGGAAGACGTGATGCTCGGCGCAGTGATGTTCGGCCACAAGCACTTCCAGCCGGTGATCGAGGCCATCATCCGCCTCGCCGAGAAGGCCGCCAAGGAGCCGCGCGACTACCAGCCCGCCGACCTGTCGGACGTGGAGAAGGCCGTTCTCGACATCGCCGAGAAGGACCTGCGCGAAGCCTACAAGCTCACCAAGAAGCAGGACCGCTACAACGCCGTCGACGCCATCAAGGCGAAGGTGTTCGAAGCGCTCTGCCCGGCTGAAGGCGAAGCCAAGTTCGAGGCCGAGAAGGTCAAGGCCGTGTTCAAGGAAGCCCAGGCCAAGGTCGTGCGCTGGAACATCCTCGACACCGGCTCGCGCATCGACGGCCGCGATCTCAAGACCGTCCGCCCGATCGTGTCGGAAGTGGGCGTTCTGCCCCGCACGCACGGCTCCGCCGTGTTCACCCGCGGCGAGACGCAGGCCCTGGTCGTGACCACGCTCGGCACCGGCGAGGACGAGCAGTTCATCGACGAGCTGGAAGGCACCCGCAAGGAAACCTTCCTGCTGCACTACAACTTCCCGCCCTACTCCGTCGGCGAGACGGGCCGCATGGGCTCGCCCGGCCGCCGCGAAATCGGCCACGGCAAGCTCGCCTGGCGCGCCATCCACCCGATGCTGCCCGCAGCCCACGACTTCCCCTACACGATCCGCGTCGTGTCGGAGATCACCGAGTCGAACGGCTCCTCCTCCATGGCCACCGTCTGCGGCGCCTCGCTGGCGCTGATGGATGCGGGCGTTCCGCTCCGCCGTCCTGTCGCGGGCATCGCCATGGGCCTCATCCTCGAGGGTGAGCGCTATGCGGTCCTGTCCGACATTCTCGGCGACGAGGATCACCTCGGCGACATGGACTTCAAGGTGGCCGGAACGGAAGCAGGCATCACCTCGCTCCAGATGGACATCAAGATCGCCGGCATCACGGAAGAGATCATGCGCGTCGCGCTCGACCAGGCTCAGGCCGGCCGCACGCACATCCTCGCCGAGATGAACAAGGCCCTCACCGCTCCGCGCGCCGAACTCGGCGAGCATGCTCCGCGCATCGAGACCATGCAGATCCCGGTCGACAAGATCCGCGAAGTCATCGGTTCGGGCGGCAAGGTCATCCGCGAGATCGTGGAGAAGACCGGCGCGAAGATCGACATCAACGACGACGGCCTCATCAAGATCGCCTCCGCCGACGGCAAGTCGATCAAGGCGGCTTACAACTGGATCCGCTCCATCGTCGCCGAGCCCGAGGTCAACGTGATCTACGACGGCACGGTGGTGAAGGTGATGGAATTCGGCGCCTTCGTGAACTTCTTCGGTTCCCGCGACGGCCTCGTGCACATCTCCGAGCTCGCCAAGAACCGCGTCGCCAAGGTCACGGACGTGGTCAAGGAAGGCGACAAGGTGAAGGTGAAGTTCCTCGGCATGGACGACCGTGGCAAGGTTCGCCTCTCCATGAAGGTCGTGAACCAGGAAACCGGCGAAGACATCACCGAGCAGCTCAAGGCCGAGCGCGAAGCCGAAAAGGCCCAGCGCGACCAGCAGAAGGCCAACGCTGGCGAGTAAGCCGAGGCTTCATTGCAGATGTGAGAAAGGCGCGGTTGGAACCGCGCCTTTTTTGTTGTCGAGACGAGATCAGGTAAGGGCAACTGCTCTTGCCGCAACCTCATGGGCGTTCAGGTGCCGGCACATAGCCGGGGATAGACAGCCCGATGTTTCGAAAGAGATGCGCGGACTTTTTGTGCCATCTGTCGAGGAGCCGCTGGATCGAAAACCTCGCGCGGCATGCCTCGGCAGCTGTTGAGAGCCTTTGGCAGGTCTGCCAGCCAGGATTCCATCACCGTGTAATGGGAACAGGTTTCGGTATTGGGCTGCACCTTGGACAAATGGTAATAGGCATCCACGATCCTATCCAGGCGCCGCGGATTGCTGATCGCATTCGAAGCGTCGGAACAGGCAGCGATGGCTGCCTCCTGCGAGGCCTTACCGACGCGGCAGCGTTTCGCATAAGTGGCCTGCTGTTCCTTATGAAATGTCTTCAGGCTCGCTAGGGCCTCCCGTTCAGCAGCCATCTTCTCCGGGAATTCCTTTTGGCAGGAACGAATCGCCTTTTCTGCTGCCGAATAGAGTGCCTTGGACCTATCCATCATCGCGCAGTAGTCAGAATCTGACCCGCTCCCACGATAGGCTTTCGCAGCAGCAATGTTTTGCTGCGAGGCAGCTTGCGAAGCCGACATATCACTTACGCAGACGCGTAATCGCCTGACCTGCTCATTCTCGGCTAAGGCAGGACCAGTGATGACGAGCAGGGTGAGCCCCGCCCAAATTTTTGCTTTCAAAGCGAAATTCCCCAAGAAACTATATTGATACTAAGTACCATTTCCTGAGGTAACCGTGAAGGAGTCGCCCTCTTTGTAAGGGTCTATAACCGCCGCTTGGGATGTCGAAGCGGGCAAATTGACCTTCCAAAAAAGAAAAGTTATTTAGAATTATTCTAAACAAGGACTCCGGCATGCTCTCCCGTGTCTTCGGCTTCGACCGCCGCCCCTTCGATTCCCTCAGCGAGCAGGAAATTCTCGCCCTGGCGATTTCCTCGGAGGAAGACGATGCGCGGATCTACCGGTCCTATGCGGAAGGCTTGCGGGCGCAGTTTCCGCAATCGGCCAAGGTCTTCGACGAGATGGCCGTCGAGGAGGACGGGCACCGGACAGCCCTGATCGAATTGCACCGCAAGCGTTTCGGCGAGACGATTCCGCTGATCCGGCGCGAGCATGTGCGCGGCTATTACGAGCGCAAGCCCGATTGGCTCGTGCGCCCGCTCGGCATCGAGAAGGTGCGGGCCGCCGCGGAGACGATGGAAGCCCAGGCTCACCGCTTCTATGTGGAGGCCGCCAAGCGCACCACCGACGCCTCGACCCGAAAGCTCCTCGGCGATCTCGCGGCAGCGGAAATGGCGCACGAATCCCTCGCCCGCCGCCTCGGCCTCGCCTACACGCCGGAATCGGTGAAGGATGAGGAGGCCGAGACCGAGCGGCGGCAGTTCATCCTGACCTATGTCCAGCCGGGCCTGGCGGGCCTGATGGATGGTTCGGTCTCGACCCTTGCCCCTATTTTCGCAGCCGCTTTCGCTACGCAGGATACCTGGCAGACCTTCCTCGTCGGCCTCTCGGCCTCGGTCGGCGCCGGCATTTCCATGGGTTTCACGGAAGCCGCCCATGACGACGGCAAGCTCTCAGGCCGAGGCTCGCCCATCAAGCGGGGTCTTGCCTCCGGCATCATGACCGCCATCGGCGGCCTCGGCCATGCCTTGCCCTATCTCATTCCGCATTTCTGGACTGCGACGATCATCGCCGCCGCCGTGGTGTTCGTGGAACTCTGGGCCATCGCCTTCATCCAGAACCGCTACATGGAGACGCCCTTCCTGCGCGCCGCCTTCCAGGTGGTGCTCGGCGGAGCGCTGGTTTTCGCAGCGGGCGTCCTGATCGGGAATGCCTAGAGCATCGAACGCAAAAGCGGGCGCCGGTTTTGCGTGAAAAGATGCCCCCAATAAAAGCTTGAAGCAGGGGACGTCAGGTCGATTTCACGTCCGATGCTTGAGAGCGGCCCTATCCCTTGCGCTCGGAGAGCGTGAACCAGCCGATGCCGAGGATGACCAGGGCGGCGCCGAGCCAATCTGCGATTCCCACCGCATCGCCCAGGATCGCCATGGCGAGAATGATGGTGACCACGGGGCTGAGCATGCCGATGGTGGCATTGGCCTGGGGCGTGATCAGCTTCAGGGCTGCGCTCATGAAGAAGGACGGCAGCACCGTCGCGCCGAAGGCGAGCGCGAGGCTCAAACCCCACAAGGGGGCTGAGACGAACAGGTTCTCGAAAGGATGCGTCGCCAGGAATTGCAGGATGACGGCCACGCCCGCCGCGCTCATGGCGATACAGGTGAACATCTGCGGACCGATCGTCATGATCAGGGGCTTCGCCAGCAACTGATAGAGCGCGAAGGTGACGGCGGCGGCGAGCACGAAGAGCGTGCCCGTCATCGCGCTCGGTCCGAAGGCGGAAAAGTTCTGCACGAACATCAGCCCCAGGCCCGCATAGCTCACGGCGAAAGCAAGCAGCGCCTTCAGCTTGATGCGCTGGCGGAAGAAGGCCGCGCCGATGAGGACCACGAAGAGAGGGTAGGTGAACAGGATCAGCCGCTCGAAATGCGCGGAGATGTATTCGAGCCCCTTGAAGTCGAGATAGCTCGACGTCCAGTAGCCGACGAGCCCGACGCCGATCATGCGCAGCCAAAGCTTTGCATCGGGCAGCTCTTTTCCGGCAGCCTTCATACTGCTGAAGGCATGGACGCCGATGACGAGGTAGAAGGGCAGGGCGAGGATCATGCGCAGGGCGAGCGTGGTCTCCGCATCGATCCCGTGCGCGTAGGCGAGCTTGATGAGAATGCTCTTGGTGGAAAACAGCGTGGCGCCCGCAGCCGCCAGGACATATCCCATATAGGGCGGGCGTTTGGTCTCTTGGGCCAGGGTCTCGGCGGAGGCGGTCATGCGAATTCCTTCCTCGCCACCTTTTTCACAGAGCCGGGGAGGGCACAAGGCTTGCCCATCGCATCCCACCGTTGCGGTGAACGTGAGGCAAGGTTATGCCTTGGTCTCCGTCACCCAGGAGAGGCGTTTCATGCCGGCCACCATTTCCAGCATCGCCGAACTCGAAGCGCTCTATGGGCTTCCGTCAGAGGCCTCGTTCCTGAAGGAAGTCGACCGCATCATTCCCGAATACCGCGCCTTCATCGAGGCCGCTCCCTTCGTGGCGTTGGCGACCCGCGGGCCGGAGGGGCTCGACTGCTCGCCGCGCGGCGACGGCGCGGGCTTCGTGCATGTCGAGAACGACACGACCCTGCTGATGCCGGACCGGCGCGGCAACAACCGCATCGATTCGCTCCGCAACATCGTGCGCGATCCGAAAGTCGCGCTGCTCTTCCTGATCCCCGGCATCGGCGAGACGCTGCGGGTGAACGGCCATGCGGTGATTTCCGTCGAACCCGGCCTCCTGGAAAGTTTCGCAGTCGACGGCAAGGCCCCGAAATCCATCATCAGGATCACGGTCGAATCGGTGTTCTTCCAATGCGCCCGCGCGATCCTGCGCTCGGAATTGTGGAACCCGCAGAAGCATGTGGCGCGAAAAGACCTGCCGAGCGCCGGGCAGATCCTGGCGGCTGTCACCCAGAACCGCTTCGACGGCGAAGCCTATGACAAGGCCCTGCCGGAGCGGCAGAAAACAACTCTCTACTGAGCCCGTTGCCGATCCGGTCTGCCTCACGCTACCCCTTGACCATCGGGGGTTACCCGTTGGAGAAGCAGAGGCAGTCTTCTTGAAAGGGGCACATCATGACCATTCAACGCATCAAGTCCGGTCCCCGCATGAGCGGCGCCGTCGTTCACGGCAACACGGTCTATCTCGCAGGCCAGGTCGCCAACCAGACCGCCGGCAAGAGCGTCACCGAGCAGACGCAGGAAATCCTGTCCATCATCGATGGCCTGCTGGCCGAGGCCGGCACGGACAAGTCGAAGCTCCTGATGGTCAATATCTGGCTGACCGACATGAGCACGTTCCAGGAGATGAACGCCGTGTGGGACGCCTGGGTTTCCGCTGGCAACACGCCCGCCCGCGCCACCGTCGAGGCGAAGCTGGCCGCTCCTCACTTCAAGGTCGAGATCGCCGTCATCGCGGCGAAGTAATCTCTTCCAGACAAAAAGAAGCGGGCCGAAAGCCCGCTTCAATCTTTTCAGAGCCTCGCGCTCTTACGGGCAGGAGCGGCGAATGCCGTCATAGCCCAGATAGGTGCCGGAGGCCGGGTCATAGGACCTGAAGCGCTGGGCGCAGTAAGCGGCGGCGTTGCCGCGATAAGCGGGAGCGGCCTGAGCCTGCGAATTGGCGATGGCGCCGCCAATGATGGCGCCGGTGGCAAGACCCAGGGCACCCGCGGCCAGAGCATCGCCACGATCACGGCGGTAGCCGTAGCGAGGCCCGCCATAGTAACGGCGGCCATAATAGCGACGGTCCCCATAACGCGGGCCGGGACGGTAATAGCGGCGGTACTGCACGTAATCGGATTTCACGTCGCCCTTCTGAATAGCAGCGACGAGTTCATTCACAGGCGCTTTCTGCACTTCGGCCGCGGATGCAGGCGCGGTGAAAGCCGCGGTGCCGAGCGCCGCCGTCGCAGCAAGAGCCATCAACATCTTACGCATAAGCTAACTCCTTGAAGGGTTTCCAGCGTTGTGAAGCGAACGCATCACGCAAGGTGTCGTTCCCTAGCGTGGCCATTTTTGCCTATGGGCTCTCGCGAAAACGTGAGGTGGTGCCGGTTCGCACGGCCCGGCTGCGCTTTTCCGGTATTGCAGCGCTTGTCTCATGTATCCGACCCTGTCCAGTAGGGCAGAGATCGAGAATGGCGCAACGCCTGCAGGCCGGATTGGTGAAGAAGCAGCAGCGCTGGCCGTGAAGCATCATCACCTCGTGATTGTCATAGATTGCCTGCGCGTCCCAGTCCGGCGGGAGGAGGGCGAAGAGCGCCGCATGGGATGGGCCGACCGCTACATTGCTCGCGATGAGGCCCGTGCGCACTGCGACACGATGATGATGCGAATCCACCGGGAGGGCCGCTTTTCGCAACGTCGAAAAGGACAGAACGGCTGCGCTCGTTTTCGGCCCGATTCCGGGAATGGTCTCGAGCCAGGCCCGCGCTTCCTCCACCGGCATATCCGTCAGAAAATCGAGGGAGAGGGCGCCGTGCCGCTCTTCGATGGCGCGCAGCACCGCCTGCAGGCGCGGTGCCTTCTGCTCCGGCCATGTCACGCCCTGGATGGTCTCTTCCACATCCTCCGTCGGAGCGGTCATCAGCGCGCTCCAATCGGCATAGCGCACCCGCAACGCTTTATACGCGCGACCTGAATCCGCGTTGCGGGTGCGATGCGACAGGAGCGAGGAGATCAGCTCGCTCAATGGATCGAGAGTGTGAAAGTAGGGAATCGGACAGCCATAGACCGCGCAAAGACGCTCGTGGATCGCAAGCGCCTTCGATTTCAGATCCTGGAGCTCCGGATTCATGAGCCTTCAAGTCGGATGACGACTCGCCGGTTCCATAAGCTTCAGAGGTATCGCTCGGAAGCATCGTCCGCTTGTGTGCGGCGAACCGCCAGCCTATATGGAGGCCAAGTGAGGACGGCCTCCCCCAGCCTTCTGGGACGATCGTTCGGGACGACCCGAACTTTTCCCATTGGGGGTTTTTCATGCGCACGACACGCGACCGTATCCGTCACGCCATCAGCTTCGAAATCATCGGCCTTGCCATCGTCACGCCCCTCGGCGCGTGGGTTTTCGGCATGCCCATGCACGATATCGGCGTGATCGGCCTGATCAGTGCGACCATCGCCACGATCTGGAACTACATCTACAATCTCGGCTTCGACCACGTCATGCAGCGGGTGAGGGGGAGCACGCTGAAAACCACGCCGATCCGCGTGGCGCACGCAGTGCTGTTCGAGGGCGGACTTTTGTTTATCCTTCTGCCCCCGATTGCCTGGTATCTCGACATCAGCCTGTGGCAGGCCTTCGTGATGGATGTGTCGTTCGCCCTTTTCTATATGGGCTACGCTTTCGTCTTCAACTGGGCCTATGACCGCCTCTTTCCGTTGCCGGAATGGCAGGAGCTGGAAGCGGCCTAAAGGCCGTGATGCGGCGCCGCACGGCGCCGCATGCCTGTCCGGTCAGAGAATGAACCGGCTCAGATCCGTGTTCTTCGCAAGCGTCTCCACCTCGCCGCGCACGTAAGCGCCGTCGATGGTCACGGTCTCGCCGGAGCGATCGGGCGCGGTGAAGGACACATCGTCGAGCACGCGCTCCAGCACGGTCTGCAAACGGCGCGCGCCGATATTCTCGACCGTGTTGTTCACCTCCACCGCCACCTGTGCCAAGGCGTCGATGGAATCGTCCGTGAACACCAGATCCACGCCTTCCGTTTGCATCAGCGCGACGGATTGCTTGATGAGGCTTGCTTCCGTCTCGGTGAGGATGCGCTTGAAATCCTCGACCGTGAGCGGCGACAGCTCCACGCGGATCGGCAGGCGGCCCTGCAATTCAGGCAGCAGATCAGACGGCTTCGACACATGGAATGCGCCCGACGCGATGAAGAGGATATGGTCGGTCTTCACCGACCCGTATTTCGTGGACACCGTCGTGCCTTCGATCAGCGGCAGCAGATCGCGCTGCACGCCTTCGCGCGACACGTCCGCACCGGTGCGGCCCTCGCGTCCGGCGATCTTGTCGATCTCGTCGAGGAAGACGATGCCGTTGTTCTCCACCTGACGCAGCGCCTCCTGCACGATGGCGTCCTGGTCGAGCATCTTGTCGGCCTCTTCCGTCACCAGAGGCTCATAGGCTTCCTGCACGGTGGTGCGGCGCGTCTTGCGCTGTCCGCCGAAAGCCTTGCCGAACATGTCGGAAAGATTGATCGCGCCGACCGATGCGCCCGGCATGCCGGGGATCTCGAACATGGGCATGCCGCCCCCGCCCGATTGCTGCAGCTCGATCTCGATCTCCTTGTCGTCGAGTTCGTTGTTGCGCAATTTCTTGCGGAAGGAATCGCGCGTGGCGGCGCTCGCCGTCGAGCCCACGAGCGCATCGAGCACGCGCTCTTCCGCCGCGATGTGAGCTTTCGCCTGAACCTGACGGCGGCGCTCATCCTTCACGAGCCCGATGCCGATCTCCACCAGATCGCGCACGATCTGCTCCACGTCGCGGCCCACATAGCCGACCTCCGTGAACTTCGTCGCCTCGACCTTGATGAAAGGCGCATTGGCGAGCTTGGCGAGACGGCGGGAAATCTCCGTCTTGCCGCAGCCTGTCGGGCCGATCATCAGAATGTTCTTCGGCGCGACTTCCTCGCGGAGCGAGCCTTCGAGCTGCTGACGCCGCCAGCGGTTGCGAAGCGCAATCGCGACGGCGCGCTTCGCGTCGTTCTGGCCAACGATGTAACGGTCGAGTTCGGAAACGATTTCGCGGGGGGAGAAATTGGTCATGATGCTGAAAGAATGGGGTGTGGCAACCGTTGTGCAAGATGGGCGGGAAGAAGTCTCAAGAGGGCCGTTCGCACCGGACGCCAGCCCGCGCTGAGCAGAAGCACGAAGGCGCCAAGAGCGAGCAGGGTGGCGGGCATGGTCTGATCCGCGAAGCCGACTTGGCTGATCAGGGATGCGAAAGCGTAACCGGCATAGGCAAGGCCGGAAACCAGGATGGCGCGGCGGTCGATGATGACCGCCACGACGGCAAGCAGTCCGAATATTACAAGGACGGCCACGGCTGTTCCCACCTGGGTCATGCGTTCATCGCTGACGAATTGCATGATGACCGGGTGAACGATCAGCGGCGCGGCCAAAAGATGCAGCCAGAACGCGATGTCGTTGCGGCGCGTGACGCGATCGGGATCGGACAGGTCGAAGCGCATCGCCAAGGCGAAGACGGCGCAGCCTGAACCGAAGATGGCAAGCGCAATGCTTCCTTCAGGAGCGTTCGGAAACAGCGCGAATACAAGTCCAACCGTCGCGACGACCAACGCGGCAGCGCCTGCGGCAATGGTGATCGGCACGCGGAAGCGCCAATAGTGCAGGGCGCTCATCCCGGCTGTGATGAGGCCCGCCATGGTAAAGACCCATCGACGCCCCTCACCGAAACCCCAACTGCTGAGGCTTCCGCTGGTCTCCATAACTCCCATCGAAAGCCATGTCAGGAGAAGTCCTGCCGTTTCGAAGACAGCGACCGCGAAGAGCGCAAGAAGCGCGATGCTCGGCAGCGCCATGCGCCGACGGCGGGTGAAGAATTCTGCGAGAAGCCAGGAGGCAATGGCCAGCATTCCCCACTCGGCCGCAGGATTGTAGAGCGACCCGAAATACCCAAGCGCCCCCAGGAACAGCCCCAGTCCCAGCGTCACGAAAATATCGCTGAAGCCGGTGACGAAGCGCAGCTTCTCGTCGTCCTTCGGCTCAGGGACCATCTGGGCGGCCATGTCGCGGGCGAGATTGCGCAGGTTCGTTACCTGCTCTTTCGTCACAATGCCTCGGACAATTCCCTGTTCGAGGACGGCATCGGTGATCATAGGTCGAGGCTTTCTATAACAATATTGCTATTGGTATAGACGCATATCTCAGCTGCGATGGAAAGCGAACGGCGGACAATGGCTTCCGCATCCATGTCGGTGTCGGCGAGCGCTCTTGCTGCGGCGAGCGCGTAATTGCCGCCCGAGCCGATGGCCATGATGCCGTTTTCAGGCTCCAGCACGTCGCCCGCGCCGGAAAGCAGCAGGCCCACCTCCTTGTCGGCGACAAGCATCATCGCCTCCAGGCGGCGCAGGTAACGGTCCGTGCGCCAGTCCTTGGTCAGCTCCACGCAGGCGCGGGTAAGCTGGCCTGGATATTGCTCGAGCTTGGCCTCAAGCCGCTCGAAGAGGGTGAAGGCATCCGCCGTGGAGCCCGCAAAGCCGCCGATCACCCCGCCCTTGGAGAGACGGCGGACCTTGCGCGCATTGCCCTTCACCACCGTCTGGCCAAGGCTGACCTGCCCGTCGCCGCCGATGACGACGCGGCCCCCTTTGCGGACCATGAGGATCGTGGTGGCATGCATGCGGGGGGTGGCGTCTTCGGACACGAGGAGAACTCCAGCGGACGGGGAGGGAAAGCCTTACGAACCCTGACTTAATCACTCCGGCTCCAAAAGCAACGCGGGTAGCGTTTCTCGCGCACTCTTGCTAGAAGGCCTTCGTCTCATTCTCCGAAAAAGGACATTCATGATGCGCTCCGCGAGCGTCAGCCGTCGCACCGCCGAGACCGATGTCGCCGTGTCGATTGCCCTCGATGGCACCGGCAAGGCCGAGATCTCCACGGGGGTCGGCTTCCTCGACCATATGCTCGAACTCTTTGCCCGACACGGTCTCTTCGACCTGACCGTGAAGGTGACGGGCGACCTGCATGTGGACCAGCATCATACGACGGAAGATACGGGCATCGCCCTGGGCCAGGCCATCCTGAAGGCGCTTGGCGACAAAAAGGGCATCACCCGCTACGCGGACATCCATCTGCCGATGGACGAGACGCTGACGCGCGTCGCCCTCGACATCTCGGGCCGTCCGTTCCTGGTCTTCCGCACGTCCTTCCCCACGGAGAAGATCGGCGTCTTCGACACCGAGCTGGTGCGCGAGTTCTTCCAGGCCTTCGCTGTGCAGGCAGGGCTGACCCTCCATGTGGAGACCCTCTACGGGGAGAACAGCCACCACATCGCCGAGAGCTGCTTCAAGGGTCTGGCACGGGCCTTGCGTCAGGCGGTGGCCGTGGACCCAAGGGAAGAGGGGCGCGTTCCCTCCACCAAGGGCACGCTCTAACTTAGCCAAGAGACACATTGTCCGGCAGATCTTTCACCTGCCCGGACAAGGCTTGAGGAAACGACGCCATGACCACCTATACCCTGCACCTCCCGCGCGATGCGCGGCCGGGTGATCCGGCGGCATTGGACGAGGCGGAACTCGTGAAGGATTCGTTCTCCTGGGGCGCATTCTTCTTCACGTTCCTGTGGTTCTTCTTCCATCGGCTCTGGCTCGCCGGGCTCGGCGTGCTGGTGCTCGTCTTCGCCTTCGGCGCGCTGATGCAGGTGCTGAACGTGCATGAAGCCGCCGGCACCGTCGCCGCGCTCCTTCTGCAGGTGCTGATCGGCCTGGAAGCCAACAGCCTCCGGCGCTGGACCCTTGCCCGCCGTGGATTCGCCCTTGTCGATGCGGTGACCGCCGCCGACCGGGACGAAGCCGAGGCCAAGGCGTTCGCCCGCTGGCTCTCACAACGTCCTGCCCCTGTCCGCGCTCCGGCCACCGTGCCGGTTCCCTCAACCCCTCGGAGGATCGATCCGGTGATCGGTCTCTTCCCCGATGCGGAGCGTCCCCGGTGAGCGTCGTCATCATCGATTACGGGTCCGGCAACCTGCACTCCGCCGCAAAAGCCTTTGAGCGCGCGGCCCGTGAGGCAGGCCTCGACGAGACCATTGCCGTTTCCTCAGACCCCGCCGCCGTCTCCAAGGCCGACCGGATCGTGCTGCCGGGCGTCGGCGCCTTTGCGGATTGCCGCCGCGGCCTCGATTCCGTACCCGGCATGGTGGAGATGCTGCAGCGCGTGGTGCGCGAGCAGGGGCGTCCCTTCCTCGGAATCTGCGTGGGCATGCAGCTCATGGCGACGCGCGGCCTCGAGCATACCACGAGCTACGGCCTCGACTGGATCCATGGCGACGTGAAAGCCATCGAGCCCAAGGACCCTTCCCTGAAGGTGCCGCATATGGGCTGGAACACGCTGGAGCTGGCAAAGCCGCACCCGCTGCTGGACGGCATCCCGACCGGGCCTGACGGATTGCATGCCTATTTCGTGCATTCCTATGCGCTCGAAGCCGCCGATCCATCGGACGTTGTCGCGACCACCGATTACGGCGGACCGGTGACGGCCATCGTTGGACGCGACAACATCGTCGGCACCCAATTTCATCCTGAAAAGAGCCAGGCGCTCGGCCTCAAGCTCATCGCCAATTTCCTAAGGTGGCGCCCGTGATTCTTTATCCCGCAATCGATTTGAAGGAAGGCCGCTGCGTTCGCCTGATCCAGGGCGACATGGACCAGGCGACCGTGTTCAACGACAATCCGGCGGATCAGGCCGCGACCTTCGAGGCCCAAGGTTTCGAGTGGCTGCACGTGGTCGATCTCGACGGCGCCTTCGCGGGCAAGCCGATGAATGCATCGGCTGTCGAGGAGATCCTCAAGCGCGTGAAAATTCCCGTGCAGCTCGGCGGCGGCATTCGCGACATGAAAACCGTCGAGGGCTGGCTCGCGAAGGGCGTCTCCCGCGTGATCATCGGCACCGCCGCCGTGCGCGATCCCGCCTTCGTGCGTGAAGCGGCGCGTCTCCATCCGGGCAAGATCGCCGTCGGCATCGACGCGAAGGACGGGCTCGTCGCCGTGGAGGGCTGGGCGCAGACCTCGACCTTGTCGGCGGAAGAACTCGGCCGCCGTTTTGAGGATGCGGGCGTCGCCGCCATCATCTACACGGACATTGCCCGCGACGGCATTCTCAAAGGGCTCAACTTCCCGATGACGCTGGGCCTCGCCCGCGCCGTCTCGATTCCGGTCATCGCCTCGGGCGGCCTCGCCTCCATGGCCGATATCGAGCGCCTGACGCAACCCGATTGCGCTGTGCTCGATGGCGCCATCTCCGGCCGCGCGCTCTATGACGGCCGCATCGATTCGGAAGAAGCGCTGGCGCTCCTGAAGTCCACGCGCAAGGAAAATGCCTGATGCTGAAAGTGCGTCTCATTCCCTGCCTCGATGTGAAGGACGGGCGCGTCGTCAAAGGTGTGCAGTTCGTCGATCTCGTCGATGCGGGCGATCCGGTGGAAGCGGCGAAGGCCTATGACGCGGCGGGCGCGGACGAACTCTGCTTCCTCGACATCACCGCAAGCCACGAGGCGCGCGGCATCCTGCTCGATGTGGTGCAGCGGACAGCCGAAGCCTGCTTCATGCCGCTCACCGTCGGCGGCGGCGTGCGCACGGTGGAAGACATTCGCAAACTTCTGCTCGCGGGCGCTGACAAGGTGTCGATCAACACCGCTGCCGTGAAGAACCCGGATTTCGTGCGCGAAGCCGCTGAAAAATTCGGCGCGCAATGCATCGTCGTCGCCATCGACGCGAAAAAGGTATCCGGCGAGGGCGAACCCGCGGCTTGGGAAATCTTCACCCATGGCGGGCGCAACGCCACGGGCATCGATGCCATCGCTTTCGCCAAGCAGGTGGCGGAACTCGGCGCGGGCGAACTTCTCGTCACCTCCATGGATCGCGACGGCACCAAGGGCGGCTACGATCTCGCGCTGGTGCGCGCGATTGCTGATGCCGTTTCCGTCCCCGTCATCGCCTCCGGCGGCGTCGGCAATCTCGACCACCTCGTCGATGGTGTCGAGAAGGGCCATGCCAGCGCGGTGCTCGCAGCCTCCATCTTCCATTTCGGCACGCATACGATTTCGGAAGCGAAAGGCTACATGGCTGAGAAGGGGCTGAAGATGCGGCTGGACCCTGTGCAGTAAACGGCAATGGCACTGTCAAAAGAAGGTGCTCAGGCGCTCAATGCCGATTTTCTCGATTTTCTGAAAGCGCAATTTCCGCAATGGCTTGAGCACGTCCGCACCCTTCACGACGAAGATTCGGACCAAGATTTTCTGGAAGTCACGATCCCCGACCCTTCCGGGGTCACCCATGAGCATCCGCTAGAAATCTCCACCTGGGGCGAGGAAATCACTGTTTCCTTTGATAGTTTTCACACCCACTTTGCATGGCCGGACGGATATGACGGATCCGATAGCCGCCTCCGGGTAATGGATTTTATACAAGCCCTGATGAAGGAAGACATCATCATTGCATCCGTCTGGACGGAAGACAGGATGCGGCTGAGCTCGACAGCGCGCCCCCAAGATCTCGCCAAATTCGCAGACGTGCCTGCGGGCGATCATGAGTTGCGCATCGCCTCATGGCGGGGCACTTATAACCGCCGACTTCCGGTCGATTGGCATAGCTATTTGAAAGCATCTCACCCATGACGATCTCCAACGAGGATGATCTGAACAAGCTGCAGGAGATCGGCAGGATCGTCGCCAACACCCTTGAGGCCATGGCAGCGGCGATGGAGCCTGGAATGACGACGGCGGAGCTCGACATGATCGGGCGCAAGCTGCTCGAAAAGGAAGGCGCCCGTTCAGGCCCCGAGCTTGTTTACGATTTTCCGGGCGCCACCTGCATCAGCGTGAACGAGCAGGTCGCCCACGGCATTCCGGGGGATCGCCGGATCGAGGCAGGCGATCTCGTCAACATCGATATCTCGGCGGAAAAGAACGGCCTTTTCGCCGATACGGGTGCTTCCTTCGCGGTTCCGCCGGTCACGAATGCCACCAAGCGGCTCTGCCGGGATGGGCGTCGCGCCATGTGGATCGGCCTGCGTCAGGTCGGGGCCGAGAAGCCGATCGCGGGCATCGGCCAAGCCATCGGAAAATTCGCCGAGAAGAACGGCTATACCCTGGTCCGCAATCTGGCGAGCCATGGCATCGGCTATTCCCTCCATGAGGAGCCGGGAGAAATCCCCACCTGGCCGGATCGTTCCGAGCGGCGGATCATGAACGAGGGCCTCGTCTTCACGGTGGAGCCGTTCCTGTCGCTGGGTGCGACCTTGGCAACGGACGGCGACGATGACTGGACGCTGCTCAGCGAGCCGCGCGCTCCAACAGTGCAGTATGAGCACACGGTCGTCGCCACCCGTAACGGACCTCTTGTCGTAACCTTGCCGGGCTAGTCCAGATCATGACCTCCTTCACCCTCGACGATCTCGCTCGCATCGTGGCGCAGCGCGCCGCGGCGCCTGCATCCGAGTCCTATACGGCCAAGCTTCTGAGTGATGGACCTGCGAAAGCGGCCAAGAAGCTCGGAGAGGAGGCCGTGGAGGCCGCCATCGCCGCCGTCCAGGGCGACCGGCAGAACCTCACCGCCGAGGCGGCCGACGTGCTGTATCACCTTTTGGTCGTGTTGCAGGGCGCGCATATTCCGCTAAGTGACGTTATGGCCGAATTGGAACGCCGCACCGCGCAATCGGGGCTGGCCGAGAAGGCTGCACGCAAGCCGTGAACCAGAAAGGTGGTTCGCATGGACCAGCCCAACGTGGTTTCTCCTGAGACCGATGACGGACTTTCGCCCTATCGCACGTTCACCCGTGGCGAATGGGCGAAGCTGCGCGCCGATGCGCCCATGACGCTCACCGCCGACGAGGTGGTGCAGCTCCAATCTCTCAACGACCCGATCTCGCTGGATGAGGTGGCGGCGATCTATCTGCCGCTCTCGCGCCTTCTCTCGCTCTATGTCGCGGCAACCCAAGGGCTTTTTCGGGCGACCCAGCGATTCCTGCTCGCCGAGCAGGAGGAAAAGGTGCCCTATATCATCGGCGTCGCCGGATCGGTGGCGGTGGGCAAGTCGACCACGGCGCGCGTGCTGAAGGCGCTCCTCGCCCGTTGGCCCAACACCCCGAAGGTGGACCTCGTCACCACGGACGGCTTCCTTCTGCCCAATGCCGAGCTGACCCGGCTCAACCTGATGGAGAAGAAGGGCTTTCCCGAGAGCTACGATACCGGCAAGCTCCTGCGCTTCCTCGCCGACATCAAGGCGGGCAAGCGCAACGTGAAGGCGCCGCTCTATTCCCATCTCGTCTATGACGTGGTGCCCGGCGAGGAAACGACGATCGACCGGCCGGACATCCTCATCGTCGAAGGTTTGAATGTGCTCCAGCCCGCCCGCATGCCGAAGGACGGCGAGGCCATTCCCTTCGTGTCCGACTTCTTCGACTTTTCCGTCTATATCGACGCCGACGAGGAAGACCTGCACCGCTGGTACGTGAACCGCTTCCTGCGCCTGCGCCACACGGCTTTCCGCGATCCGCTCTCCTATTTCCGCCGCTACGCGGAGCTGCCGGAAGCGGAAGCGATCAACATCGCCGACGGCCTGTGGAACCGGATCAACCTCGTAAACCTGCGCGACAACATCGTGCCCACCCGCCAGCGCGCGAGCCTGATCCTGACGAAGGGCGCAAGCCACCGGATCGAGACCGTCTCGCTGAGAAGGCTTTGAACAGACCCTTTTCGCAATCTTGAGCGTTGTGCCTTCGTGAGAAGGAGAACGCATGGCCACGCCCCCGGTCGAGGAAAAGCTCAAGCGCAGCGCCGAGCACGCGAAGGAAGCCGCGGAGCAGACACAGGAAGCGGCTGAGAACACGCAGGAAGCCGCCGAGCAGACGCAAACGGCTGCGAAAACCACGGCCAAGGCGACCGTTCAGCTGAAAGACAGCGCCGACCGGCGCACGGAGCTGGCCGCCAACCGCACCGTTTTTGCCGCCGAGCGGACTTATGCGGCCTGGGTGCGTACGGGCTTGGCCTCGCTTGCTTCCGGCATCGGCGCGCAGAAGCTTCTGGAGGGCGTTGTGCCGGGGTGGATGATCGTCTCCACCGGCTCGGTGCTGGTGCTGTTCAGCGCCTTCTGCTTCGCTGCCGCCGTGTGGCGTCAGCTGTTCACGGGGGCGCAGCCGCCTCACCCGGATGTGCAGCGCCTTCCGCCTTATCTTCTCGTGATCTTCAACGGCTTCCTCGCCCTCGTCTCGCTCGCGGCTTTGTTCGGGCTGTGGTTCGGAAAAACGGGCGGGTAAAAACCGTTCGACGCAAACTCTGTCCTCATCCTGAGGAATACAAAAACAGAAATGGCCGGGACATGCCCGGCCATGGCGCACGAAGCGGATTAATTTAACCCAGCAGGCCTTCCTGCTGTGCCAGCTCGCGCAGGTTCGTCTGCGGGCGCGCGCCGAGATGGCTGATGACTTCCGCAGCCGCCAGACCGCCGAGGCGCGCGCAATCCGTCAGGCTGAGGTTCTGCGTCAAACCGGCGAGGAAACCGGAGGCGAAGAGATCGCCGGCGCCGGTGGTGTCGACCACGCGCTCGACCGGGAAGGCAGGAACGGCGAGCGTCTCGCCGCGGCTGACGACGAGTGCGCCTTCGGCCGAGCGGGTGATGGCGCCGAGCACCTTCTCCTCACGAAGTGCGGCGAGCGCGGCATCCGCCGAAGAGGTGCCGTAAAGGCTCTGAAGCTCGTGGATATTGGCGAAGAGAATGTCGACGCTGCCGTCGCGCATGAGGCCGAGGAACTCGTCGCGGTAGCGATCGACGCAGAAGGCGTCGGAGAGGGTGAGAGCGACCTTGTTGCCGGCCTTGTGGGCGATCTTCACCGCCTTGCGGAAGGCTTCCTTGGCGAGCGGCGGATCCCAGAGATAGCCTTCGAGATAAACGATGCTGGATGCGCGCACCGTGTCCGGATTCACGTCGTCGGGGGTGAGGTTCTGGCACGCGCCGAGATAGGTGTTCATGGTGCGCTCGCCGTCCGGCGTCACCAGGATGAAGCTGCGCGCGGTGGCCGGGCCATCCTCAGCGGGCTTCACATCGTAATGCACGTCGATGGCCTTCAGGTCGTGCGCGAAGAGCTTGCCCGTCTCGTCGTTCCTCACCTTGCCGATGAAGCCCGCCTTCACCCCGAAGGAGGCAACGCCCGCTGCCGTGTTGGCGCCCGAACCGCCCGAGACGATGGTGGCGGGGCCCATGTCGCCGTAGAGCTCCTCGGCGCGCGCCTCGTCGATGAGCTGCATGGCGCCCTTGTGCACCTTCTTCTGGATGAGGAAGGCCTCGTCGGTATGGGCGAGCACGTCAACGATGGCGTTGCCGAGCGTGAGCACGTCGATGCGGGTATGAGACATGGAAGACCACGATGTTGCAAAAGGATGGGGGCGCTTTGGCATCCGGCGCCCTCCGGGTCAAGGCTCAAACCTTTCAGACTGCGTCTTGCACGGCCTGGATAGGCACGGGCGTGCGCCGCTCGCGCCCTTGGGCGTGATCGAGAATGGCGAGCATGTCCTCGAGCTCGCCTTCGGAGAGATGGCGGATCTCGCGGGCGAGGCGGTTAGCGAGAAGCGTCGCCTTGGGGTCCATGCTGGCGGTGTCGATCTTGACGCGGGGATCGGAAAGATCGGCAAGCCGCGTCAGTTCGTCCGCCTCGTCCCAGATGATGTGGAAATATTGCAGCACGCCCTGGATGAGGGCCCAGGTCGGCTTGCCGCGTTCACCTCGCTCCAGGGCCGACAGATAGGCGCTCGACACGCCGAGATGGGCGGCCATGTCCTTCAACATCAATCCGCGCTCGCGGCGAAGCTGCCGCACCCGTTGGCCAAAGGGGGTCATGAATCTTATCCCGCGCCCCGCCTGCGGCGGAGCCTGACATAGAGTGCACCGGAACCGCCGTGTTGGGGAGAGGCTTCCTCGAAGCCGACCACAAGAGATCTGAGCTCGGGCAGGCGCAGCCAGTGCGGCACCATGCGGCGCAGCACGCCACGCTCATCGAAGAGGCCACTCCTCACAGGAGAGCCTCCCTTGCCGGTCACGACAAGGACGACGCTGTAGCCGGAACTCTGCGCCCGATGCAGGAAGCTGATAAGGGCGAAATGCGCCTCTTCCTGGCGCATGCCGTGAAGGTCGATGACGCTGTCCACATCCTTCCGGCCCCGGCGCAGGGCCTGAAGCGTCTTGCGCTCCACGGGGGCAAGCGGCGGAAGCGAAGGTGCTTTCGGTTGGGGCGGAAGCGGAGGCGGGACCGAGGAAGGCTTCGAGGAAACCTTCGGAGCAGGGGCCGTCGCGGTCTCCTCCTCCGGTTCGGGCTCCGGCGGCAGCGCCTTGCCCTTCATGGGCTTCACATGGCGCGCCACATGCGACCAGAGCCGCCGCTCCTCGGGGCTCAGATTCCGGGCCCGGCGTTTCGTCATCGCTTCGCTTTGGGCTTGAGTACCACGAAACGCGTGGCGTGGCGCAACAATCCGGCGCGGATGCCCGCCTCTTCTCCGCTGCCGAAGAAGAAATCGCCCCGGGCGGGGCCGACGATGGCCGAGCCCGTATCCTGCGCGATCATGAGGCGGCGCAGCGGCTCGGATTTCTCGAGGGTGAAGGGCAGTTCGCCTTCCAGCCAGAAGGGCAGGCCGTAACCCCAGAGCCCACGGTCGACGGCCAGGCTCCGGCCCGGCACCAGCGGGAAACCCGCGCCGCCGATGGGGCCGTCTTCGGGGGCCAGCTCGTTCGCTTCGCGGAAGAAGATGTAAGACTGGTTCATCCGCATCAGCTCCCGGGCGGGGCCGGGATTGTCCTTCAGCCAGCCCATGAGCTTGGCGAGCGTCATGGATTCGAGATCCATCTGGCCCTGCTGAACCAGCACCTTGCCGATGGATGTGTAGGGGCGTCCGTTGCGGCCCGCATAGGCCACGCGCATCACCGAGCCGTCGTTGAGGCGGATGCGCGACGAGCCCTGGACATGGATGATGAAAGCCTCACCCGGCTCGCGAAGGTAGACCACGGGTTTCGCGAGCGATCCCAGCGCACCATCCTCGATGGCAGCCCTGTCGGGATAGGGCTCATAGCCCTTTGCGGTCCGACGCGCGGCCTGGAGGCTCCTGTCGATGCCGGGCAGGGTTTGTCCCTGAGCGATTGTCACGAGATCGTCGGGCCGCGCGAGCAGAGGCACCTTATAGGTGGAATTCGGCGTACGGGAGCCCCGGAATTCAGGCTCGTAATAGCCGGTGAGAAATCCTTTGCCGGAATGGGGCATGACGGCGAAAGGCTGGAAATGCGTTTCGAAGAACCGGCGCGCCTCCGCGCGCGGCAGGTTTTCGCTTTTCAGGGCTGTGCGGCAAACGGCCAGCAGCCCGCGGTCGGGTTTCTGCGCGGGCCGCAATTCGTCAGAACTCGAATCGAGCGCGCGGCAGGAGCGCAGAAAAGCCCGGAAGGCGGCGGCGTGATCGTCGTCCGCCCAGGAATCGAGATCCTCGAAGGAGAGAGCCTCAAGCCGCGCCTGAGCGGCCAGACGGGATGCGGCCTCGGCCTCCGGCATGGTCAATGTCCAGGCGAGAAAACACGCGAGGAAGACTCGCCCGGCATGCCTCATTGCCCCGCTTCGGTCGCGACGAGCAGCCAGTTTGGATCGCGGCTGCCGAGCTGGCGGGCGAAGGTCCACACATCGGTGACCTCGGCCACCTGATCCTGGCTTCCGTCCACCACATTACCGGACGCGTCACGGGTCACGGTGATGAGCTGCGAGACGAAACGCACCACGACCTGCCCGGTCTTGCCGTAGACCTCGGCGCCGGCCAGTTCGGCCTTGTCGATGGAGACGAAGGTTGTCTCGACCCGCTCGCCGCGCTGCTCGCGCTCGGTGATGGCGCGCTCGAAGCCCTCATAGACCTCGCGGGAGAGGAGATCCTTCAGCACCTTGCGGTCGCCCATGGCGAAGCCGGTGACGATCATTTCGTAAGCGCCCTTGGCTCCTTCGAGGAAGGATGCCGGGTCGAAGCCGGGCTCGGCGCGGGCGATGCTGTCGAGAGCAGCGGCCATGGGCGTGCCGGGTTCGGCAAAGCCCTTCCAGCGCTCGGCGGTCTGAACCTCGGCTGCCGGACGGGTGCCGTTGGTGCCGGGAAGGCGCACCACATTGTGATCGGGCTCGGCCGGCGGATTGCCCGGACGAAGCGGCGCATCGCGGCGCGACAGCGGATCAAAGGGCGGTTGCTCGCTCCCGGTCTTCTGTCCGAGCACGGAGCGGAGGCGCCAGATCACGAAGATGGCGAGTATGATGAAAATAAGGGTCGTGATGTCGAAGGAATCCTGCATCGTCGATCCGTTGTCAGCCTGCCGGAATCCCAGCTGGCGCCGGGGGTTACCCCGAGGTGAAAGGATGTGTTCCTTTGCATATGGGGTCTTCCGGTCGTAACATCCACCTCTCCTCGCGACAAGCGAAGGAGGCGCGCAAATCTTGCTTCCCGAGGTGGAAACATGATAGCGCGAGGATCCATGGCCCGTTGCCGATCAGGTGCCTTCAATTGTGAAGCGCCCCGTCCGGGTCGACCGATTACCCTCTCTTCGGAGCATGAAACATGGCCGACAACCCGGCAAATAACGGAGCGCCCGGCGGCATGCCCGCGCTGAACGCCCTTGCCCAGTACTGCAAGGATTTCTCGTTCGAGAACCCCAACGCTCCCCGCTCCCTCCAGCAGCAGGCGGAAGGCCCGCAGATCAATCTGCAGGTCAATGTGAACGCCAAGCAGCTGGCCGAAGCCGATTTCGAGGTGGACCTCACCCTTGAGGGCAATGCCAAGGTCGGCAACGATGTGCTGTTCGCCTTCGAGCTCACTTATTCCGGTGTGTTCCGCGTGCAGAACATCCCGCAGGATCAGCTGCATCCGGTGGTGATGATCGAGTGCCCGCGTCTGCTCTTCCCCTTCGCCCGTCAGATCGTGGCGGAATCGGTGCGCAACGGCGGCTTCCCTCCGCTCTACATCGACCCGATCGATTTCGTGGCTCTCTACCGCCAGCGCGCGGCCGAGATGCAGGCCGAGCAGGGCGGTCAGACCCTGTCGTCGTAAAAGAATTTCGTTTTACGGATTAGAGGCGGAGCGGGCGACTGCTCCGCCTTTTTTGTTTTGCGCACGTCATGGCCGGGCTGTCCCAGCCATTCACGTCTTCCCAGCCTCTGCTCCTCAGGATGAGGTGGAGGGTGTGGAATCGGTGATACCGGGAGCGGTCGTGAAGGGGGTTCGTTTTAAGACGACGCTTCCGGCGAAGCCTCGCCGAGATATTCGCGCCAGAGCGAGTTTGCTCCGAGCTGCTCGATGAAGGCTGCATGCGCGGCCCGTTCTTCCTCCGTGAGACGCGAGATCATGGGGCGGGGCTTTGCCTCGCGCGACCCATTCGCATCGGTGCGCAAAGCGGGGCCGCTGCCTTTCATCGGCTGCGCGGAGAGATCGAAACCCACCTGCCGGCCACCGATCAGCTCGATATACACTTCCGCGAGAATTTCGGAATCGAGCAACGCGCCGTGCTTGGTGCGCTTGGAATTGTCGATGCCATAGCGCGAGCAGAGCGCATCGAGATTGTTCGACGCGCCCGGATGCTTGCGGCGCGCCATGATGAGCGTGTCGACCGCGTCCGCCAGATTGAGCTGCGGATGACCGGTGCGCGCGAATTCCGCGTTGATGAAGCCGATATCGAAGGGCGCATTGTGAATGACGAGACGTCCGTCACGGATGAAATCGTAGAACTCGTCGGCGATCGCGGCAAAAACCGGCTTGTCGGCCAGGAACTCGTCGCTCAGCCCGTGCACGGCGAAGGCGCCGGGATGAACCGGGCATTCCGGGTTGATATAGACGTGATAGGTCTTGCCCGTCGGAATGTGGTTGAGCAGCTCGACGCAGCCGATTTCGACGATCCGGTCGCCCTTGGCGTGGTCGGTGCCGGTGGTTTCGGTATCGAGAACGATCTCACGCAGCATCGTCATGCACTCACATATTGACGGCGGCCCGGCCGCCCGGCGAGGCAGGCCAGGATGGAACGGACCTGAGCCTCGGCGGACGCAAAGCCGCGGCTCGTATCGACAAGAAAATGCGCGCGCTGACGCTTTTGCGCATCCGGCATCTGTTTACTCAGGATTTTGTGAAAAGTCTCTTGCGTCATGCCCGGACGGGACATGACACGCTGCCGCTGCACGTCCTCCGGCGCGGTGACGACGAGAACCGCGTCGCAGCGGACATTGCCCTTCGTTTCGAAGAGAAGCGGGATGTCGAGCACGGCGATCAAGGCCGTCGAGACACGCGCCAGAAAGTTTTCCTCTTCCTCGCGCACCAGCGGATGCACGATGTTTTCCAGGCGCTTCAGCTTTTCCGCATCATTGAGCACGGCGTCGGCCAATCTGCGGCGATTGACCACGCCGTCGCTGACCGTTCCGGGAAAGGCCTTTTCGATCAGTGGCGCGGCGCGTCCGCGATAGAGCGCGTGGACGGCAGCATCCGCATCGTGCACCGGAACGCCGAGCTGCCGGAAGAGATCGGCGGTCGCCGATTTTCCCATGCCGATGGAGCCGGTGAGGCCGAGCACGAAGGTCATTTCGAAGACTCGAGATCGGCAACGATGAGCGCGCGCAGTTCCGGCGTCACTTCCGGCTTCACGCCGAACCAGCGTTCGAAACCCGGCACCGCCTGATGGAGCAGCATTCCCAAACCATCGACCGTCCGCAGCCCATGCGCTTCCGCCGCCGCAAGCAACGGGGTCTTTAACGGCACATAGACGATATCGGAAACGATGGCGTTGCCCGGAGCCTTGGCAAGATCGATGCTCAGAGGCGGCTGGCCCGCCATGCCGAGCGATGTGGTGTTGACGATGAGCTGCGATTGACCGAGCGCGGAATCGAGATCGTCCCAGGCCAGAGCCACCAATTCGACCGGGCTGTATCGCTGGAAATCGCGCACCAGCTCCTCAGCCTTCGCGACGGTTCGGTTGGCAACGAGGATGCGCTTCAAGGAACGGTCCTGCAGGCCCGCGACGATGCCGCGCGCAGCGCCGCCCGCGCCGAGAATGAGCACCGTATCCACACTCTGCTCCCAGCCTTTCCCCAAGCTGAGATCGAGATTGGTCATGAAGCCGAGCACGTCGGTGTTGTCGCCCCACAGCACATTGTTTTCGATCCAGACCGTGTTGACCGCCTTCAGGCGCTCCGCGCGCTCTGTCCTGCGTGTAACGCCGGCGAAGGCGGCTTCCTTATGCGGGATCGTGACATTGCCGCCGGCAAAGCCCCGCTCGTGAAAACCATCCAGGAAATTCCCGAAGTTCACAGGCTCCACATCGATGCGCTCGTACGATCCCGTAATGCCGTGATGCTTCAGCCAATAGCCATGAATCATCGGCGAACGGGAATGCTTGATCGGATGGCCAACGATGAAGGCCTTGGTCATGGTTCGAGAATCCTAAAGGGCAAGGCAGCCAAGACGGCGCAACGCGGAGAGAAGCGGGAGCAGGGGAAGCCCCAGAATGGTGGAGTGATCGCCCTCGATCGAATCGAACAGGTGCACGCCGAAGCCTTCATAGTGATAGATGCCGACGCTGTGGAGCACATCGGGCCCCGCGAGTTCGAGATAGAGATCGATGGCCTCGCCGGTCAGCGGCCGCATGGTGAGGATGGCGGTCGCCGTGAAACTTTCCGCCACCTTCCCGCCGATGGCGATGGCGCCGGCGGAGTGAAGAGAGTGGCTTTGTCCGGAGAGCAACTGCAATTGCCGCCGCGCGGCATCGCGGTCGGCTGCCTTGTGAAACACCTCACCCCCGCAGGCGAGAACCTGATCGGCGCCGAGCACGATCCGATGGGGATTGCGGCGGCTGACCGCAAGCGCCTTCTCCGCGGCAAGGCGCGCGGCGAGAGCGGATGGATCGAGCCTCTCGCCTTCCGCAGCCGCTTCGATCGCACGTTCGTCCACATCGGGGCTTTGCGTCTCGACAGACAGGCCTGCGCTGACCAGCAACGCAAGGCGCGTCGAGCTGGTCGAGGCAAGAAGGAGTTTCTCTGAAGGAGACCAGAGCGCGGGCATGGGATCACTCAGCGATGAATTTCAAACGGTGGTCACGGTAGAGATCGATGATCGCCGCCGCCGTTTCCTCGATGGAACGGCGCGTCACATCGATCACCGGCCAGCCATGACGGGCGAAGAGACGGCGCGAGGCCGCGATTTCCTCGGCCACCGCATCGCGATCCACGTAAGATGTATCGTCATCCGCTTTCAAGCTGAGCAGCCTGTTCTGGCGGATCTGCACGATCCGCTCCGGCGTCGCCACGAGGCCGACGACGAGGGCCTTCCTCGCTGTCTCCAGTTTCGGCGGCAGAGGCATTCCCGGAACGAGAGGGAAATTGGCGGTCTTCAACCCACGATTGGCGAGATAGACGGCCGTCGGCGTTTTCGACGTGCGGCTCACCCCCATGAGGATCACATCCGCGTCGTCCAGATCGTCGGGCAAATGCCCATCGTCGTGGAGGAGGGTAAAGTTCATGGCGTCGATACGCTTGAAATATTCCGCATTCAGCATGTGCTGCGCGCCGGGCCGGGCGGTGGAATGCGTGCCGAGATAGGACGAGATCATCTGGTGCACGGGCTCGAGCACGGACAGATAAGGCGAGCCCGTGGCGCGGCAGACCTCTTCCAGGCGGGCCGTGAGGTCATTGTCCACCAGAGTGTAGAGCACGATGCCAGGCGCGGTTTCGATTTCGGAGAGCACGCGCTCGAGCTGCGTGGTGGAGCGCACGAGCGGATAGACATGCTCTATCGCGGCGACACCTTCATACTGCGCCACCACGGCGCGGGCGACCGTGATCAGCGTTTCACCTGTGGAGTCGGAGACGAGATGAAGATGAAAATAGCTGCGTCCCGCCACGGCGGATCTCCCAGGCTAGAGCGGCGCATCTCATCGGCGCGCAGGGGTCGGTATAGGAGTCGATAAATGTGGATAGAACGCCTGGTTTACGAGGTCCAGCTAAAGGGGGCTGTGATCTTCAGGGGCAACCATCAACAATCCAACTTCTTGTGTGAGTCTGAATCCTCATGATTGGGGGAATCCGGCACGAATCACGTTTCATTGTGGCGTTAACCTTCCGTTCAAATTCGTTAACGGGCTGTTAAGGTTTAAGAATTCGGAAACGATTGAGGCAGGCGTGCCCCAGCCGTTAATGAACAGTTAACGGCCCGCCCTATGTGGAAGGGTTGTGGACGGGGTTGCGGCTTTGCGATTCACGGCCCAAGAGAAACAGCAGATTCTTAGATTCAAAGATTATTCTTTTAAGAGAGGGCCTGTGAGCGAGCGTCCCACCAAAGCGATCCTCCGCGTGCTGAACGGCGAACCGGTCTGGCCATTGCCAATCTGGATCATGCGACAGGCAGGCCGTTATCTGCCGGAATACCGGGAAACCCGGAAGCAGGCCGGTTCCTTCCTGGACCTCTGCTACAATCCAAGGCTTGCCGAGGAGGTGACGCTTCAGCCGATCCGCCGCTTCGGCTTCGATGCCTCGATCCTGTTCTCGGATATCCTCGTCATTCCCCATGCGCTGGGGCAGGACGTGCGCTTCGTGGAGAACGAAGGTCCCAAGCTCGATCCGGTCACGTCGGAGAAGGATTTTTCGAGGCTTGCCGATGAGCTCCCCCTGGAGCGTCTCAACCCGGTCTTCGAAACCCTCGATCGCCTGAGGCAGTCGCTTCCCAAGGAAACCACGCTTCTCGGCTTCTGCGGCGCACCCTGGACGGTGGCGAGTTACATGATCGCCGGAAAGGGCACGCCGGATCAGGCTCCGGCCAGGATCACGGCCTATCGCGATCCGGTCTTCATGGACGCGCTCATCGACCGGCTGGTACGGGCATCGACCGCCTATCTGATCCGACAGATCGATGCGGGCGCCGAGGCCGTCCAGATCTTCGAGAGCTTCGGTTCGGCCCTGCCGCCTGCTCTTTTCGACCGGCTCTCGCTCAACCCGATCCGCAAGATGGTGGAAGGCCTTAAAAGCGCCCGTCCCCAGGCCAAGGTCATCGTCTTCGTGCGCGGCGGTGGCGCGAACCTTCACCGCTTCGCATCGGCGGGAATCGGCGATGCGCTGGCGCTGGACTGGACCCTCGATCCGGCCCTCGTGCTGCCGACGCTGCCGAGCACGGTTGCGACCCAGGGCAATCTCGATCCGCTGGCGCTGATCGCCGGCGGTGCGCCGCTGGAGCAGGGCGTCGACCACATCCTTCAGGCCGTGCGCGGCCGTCCGCATATCTTCAATCTCGGCCACGGAATCCTTCCGGAGACGCCGATCGCGCATGTCGAGCAGATGATCGCTCGCGTCCGGGGGGCTTAAAGGAAATGCTGTATCTCTGGCTCAAGGCGCTTCACGTCATCGCCGTCATCGCCTGGATGGCGGGCATGCTCTATCTGCCGCGCCTCTTCGTCTATCACGCCGACACGCAGAAGGGCTCGATCCAGTCCGAGACCTTCAAGATCATGGAACGTCGGCTCCTGAAGGCGATCATCAATCCGGCCATGATCGCCACATGGGTGCTCGGCCTCTACCTTCTCTGGGACGGCGGCTGGTACAAGTCCGGCTGGATGCACGCCAAGATCGCCCTTGTACTGCTCCTCTCCGGCCTTCACGGCGTCTATGTGCGCCGCCTGAAGGATTTCGCTGCGGACAAGAACACCAAATCCGCGAAATATTATCGCGTCCTCAACGAGGTGCCGACGGTTCTGATGATCGGCATCGTGATCCTGGTGATCGTGAAGCCGTTCTGACAGGGCGGTGCACATGCCGAAGCAACTCGTCGCCCTGGCCGCGCGCAACAACGCGGAATGGTGCGATGCCGTCTGCCGCGCTCATGGCAGGGGAGGCGGGTTCGATGATGCGTTATGGCTCAGCCCTCATGATAAGCCCCGCTTCTATCCCGATGCGGTGACGCTGGCCGGTGAAGAATCCGAAGCGCGGATCGTCGATGCCGTTTCGAAGCTCATCGCCCTTCGGCCACACCGCGGATGGGCGGTTAAGGACAGCTTTTGCTGCATCGACCTCTCGGGGCTCGGCTTCGCGCCTCTGTTCGATGCGCATTGGATTTTTCGCCATCCTCCCGGCCAGGATATTCCCCGACCGGACGTGACGGCCCGCATCCTGCGCGAGGAGAATGAGATCGCCGCCTGGTCGGATGCCTGGAACGGCGGCTCATCCGGCGATATTCCCTTCAAGCCGGCTCTTCGGAGCGAACCCGGAATTCTTTTCGTGCAAGTCGAACATTCGGGAGCGATCATCGGCGGCGGCATTCTCTCGAAAGGCGCAGGCGTCGTAGGTTTTTCGAACGTCTTTTCCATCGGTCCCGATGCGGATGCCGTCTGGCAGTCCCTGATCGGTTGCGCGGGCGTGAGCTTCCCAGGCTGGTCTCTCGTTGGTTACGAGCGCGGAGAGGATCTGGAAGCGGCTTGCAGGAATGGTTTCCAGGTCATCGGCCCGTTGCGGGTCTGGCACCGGCCTGAATGATATCACCCTGAAGGGGGCTTGAGAAAATCCGCGAACGCGGCTATAAAGGTCTCCTCTTCCATAAAAGACAGGTTGCGCTGCACGGGCCCCACAGGGCTCTTTCAAGTCACCTCCGGTGAACGGAGCGGCCCTGTCGGACATTCCCAATCTTTCCCGCGCAATTTTTCACCCGCGCCTATTACTCCGAGAGTGTTCCCCGATGAGGGAAATCAAACTTCAAGACCTGAAATCCAAATCCGCCACCGAGCTCATCACTTTCGCCGAGGAGCTCGAGGTCGAGAACGCGAGCACGATGCGCAAGCAGGAGCTCATGTTCGCCATCCTCAAGCAGCTCGCTGCCCGTGAGGTGGAGATCATCGGCGCGGGCGTCGTCGAGGTGCTGCAGGACGGCTTCGGCTTCCTCCGCTCGGCCGATTCGAACTACCTGCCGGGTCCGGACGACATCTACGTGTCGCCCAGCCAGATCCGTAAGTTCGGCCTGCGGACCGGCGATACGGTGGACGGCCCGATCCGCGGACCCAAGGAAGGCGAGCGCTATTTCGCTCTGCTGAAGGTCAACACGATCAATTTCGAGGATCCCGAGAAGATCCGCCACAAGGTTCATTTCGACAACCTGACGCCGCTCTTCCCGCACGAGCGCTTCAATCTCGAAATCGCAGATCCGACACGCAAGGATTTCTCACCGCGCATCATCGACATCGTGTCGCCCATCGGTAAGGGCCAGCGCGCGCTCATCGTCGCGCCGCCGCGCACCGGTAAGACCGTTCTCATGCAGAACGTGGCGCAGTCGATCACCACCAATCACCCCGAGTGCTACCTCATCGTGCTGCTCATCGACGAGCGCCCCGAGGAAGTCACCGACATGCAGCGCTCCGTGAAGGGCGAGGTCGTGGCCTCCACCTTCGACGAGCCGGCGACCCGCCACGTGCAGGTGGCCGAGATGGTCATCGAGAAGGCGAAGCGCCTCGTGGAGCATGGCCGCGACGTGGTCATCCTGCTCGACTCGATCACGCGTCTGGGCCGCGCCTACAACACGGTGGTTCCGTCCTCCGGCAAGGTGCTGACCGGCGGTGTCGACGCCAACGCACTCCAGCGCCCGAAGCGCTTCTTCGGTGCGGCGCGCAACATCGAGGAGGGCGGTTCGCTCACCATCATCGCGACGGCGCTCATCGATACCGGCTCGCGCATGGACGAAGTGATCTTCGAAGAGTTCAAGGGCACCGGCAACTCGGAAATCATCCTCGACCGCAAGGTTGCCGACAAGCGCACCTTCCCGGCCATCGACATCACCCGCTCCGGCACCCGTAAGGAAGAGCTGCTGGTCCCGGCCGATACGCTCAAGAAGATGTACGTGCTGCGCCGCATCCTCAATCCGATGGGTACGGTGGACGCCATCGAGTTCCTGCTCGACAAGCTCCGTCAGACCAAATCGAACGGCGAGTTCTTCGACTCGATGAACACGTAAGCCGAAACATCCGGCTGCGGAATTTCAGCCCCATCCTCCGGCAAGGAGGGTGGGGTTTTTTATTGGGACTAAAGCATCGGACGTGAAATCGACCTCACGTCCCCTGCTTTAAGCTTCTGTTTTGGCGCATCTTGTCACGCAAAACCGGTGCCCACTTTTGCGTTCGATGCTCTAGAACGCGCCCATCAGAAACAGAATCAGCAAGGTGAGACCGGCGGAAATCAGGAGCGAGCCTGCGCAGCCGATCCGGTTCGAAAAGAAAAAGAACATCGATGCTTCCGGCTTTTATCGGAGATGAAGCCCTGCGACGCGCATTCTGTTCCTATGGCGTCAGCATCTCCTTCGCCTGAGCCAGGAGCGCATCGGGCGTGGTGACCGGCAACGAACAGCGCTGACCCGCACAGACGAGCGCCTGCGCATTGTCATGCGATGAGCCGAGAGCTTTCGCCGGATGGTTTTCATCGAGCGCTTCTCCGGAGCGCAACCATCGGACGCTGCGGTCGAGATAGGGCACGCGCATCGCCGCCGCGTGAAGCGGCTCTGCATCGTTTCCCGTGACGAGAATGCTCAGGCCCCGCAGATGCAGATCGAGCGCGTTGAGGATCGAGGTGTGACCGAGAGGCGAGGAGCGAGCCATGCCGACGAGATGGGCGAGAAGGTCGGTGGCGCGCTGATGGTCGGATTGCGTCTCAGTGATCTGCGCCAGCCGCACGAGTGCTTCGGCGAAGACGCCGTTGGCGTTGGGCACCGCTTCGTCATGAGTGGGCTGCGGCCTGACGACCAGAGGGTCCGCGCTCTTCGCGGTCATGGCGAGACAGCCGCTGTCGGGGATCATGAATTCATTGAGCAGCACATCGCGCCAGGTTTCCGCATCGCGCAAATAGGATGCGTCATTCGTGGACTCATGCAAGGCGAGGGCGGCTCTCATCATGGCCGCATGGTCGAGCGCGAAGCCGGGAAAGATGAGCGAGCCTTCGCGCCAGGAATGACCGAGCTTTCCATCGCGGCTCATCGAATCGGATATGAAACGATAGGCGCGCGCGGCGAGGTCGATCCATTCCGGATGGTCGAGGAGGGGAACAGCGCGCACGAGGCTTGCGATCATCAGCCCGTTCCAGTCCGCCAGCACCTTGTCGTCGAGCCCGGGACGCACGCGCGTTTCGCGCCGCTCCAGCAGTTTCGCGCGCATGACCGCGAGACGCTCTTCGACCGGGGGAGGGGCCTCGCCCGTGATCAGCCGGTTCGGGATGTTGTGGCCCTCAAAGTTTCCTTCCTCGCTGATGTCGTAGACACGTCCGAAGAAGGCGGCATCCTCCTCTCCCAACACCTCCCGGATCTCGGCGAGGCTCCACACATAGAAGCGGCCTTCCTCACCTTCCGAATCCGCATCGAGGCTGGACGCAAACGCGCCCTCCGGCGTCACCATCTCCCGTTCGAGCCAAGTGACGATGCCCTCGGCTGCGTCCTTGAAGAGCGCGCGCCCTGTCTCCCCATAAGCCAGCGCATACAGCTCCAGGAGCTGTGCATTGTCATAGAGCATCTTCTCGAAATGCGGCACGAGCCAACGCTCATCCACCGAGTAGCGGGCGAATCCTCCGCCGAGGTGATCGCGGATTCCACCGAGCGCCATCTGCTCCATGGTGAGAAGAAAACGCGCGCGGGCGTCGGCGTCATGGGCGCGGCGGGCATAGCGCAGGAGATATTCGAGGAGCGGCGGATTGGGGAATTTCGGCGCGCCCTGCAAACCGCCATGCTGATTGTCGATCAGTTCGGAGAGGCGCAGGCCCATGCGGTCCAGATCGGCAAGGCCCAAGGTGCCGCCGTCGGTCTCCGTTCCCTTCGAGAGATGAGCTTTCAATGCGTCCCGGTTCTTGAGGATGCGTTCGGGCTCCGCGTGATAGAGGCGGCTGATCTCCCGCAGGACCTGAACGAAGCCCGGCCGGCCGAATTTCGGCTCTTTCGGAAAATAGGTGCCGCCCCAGAACGGCTCCCCGTCCGGCGTCAGGAACATCGTGAGAGGCCAGCCACCCTGCTCGCCAAGAAGGTGGAGCGCGCTCATATAGATATGGTCCACATCGGGGCGCTCCTCCCGGTCGACCTTGATGTTCACGTAAAGCTCGTTCATCACCGCGGCCACATCGGGGTCCTTGAAGCTTTCGTGGGCCATCACGTGACACCAATGGCAAGCGGCATAGCCGATGGAGATGAGGATCGGCTTGCCCTGCCGTTTTGCCTCGGCCAGAGCCTCAGGCCCCCATTCCCACCAATGGACAGGATTGTCCCTGTGCTGCAAGAGATAGGGCGAACTGGCATTCCCGAGGCGGTTCATGAATCCATTCTCCGAATGGGATGTCGCTTGAAGCAACCGGATCGATTCGGATCAGAACCGATCCTTGGCGTATCCCGCGTTAAGCGTTCTTCAACCATAATCGCCCGATCCCCTCAGAGGTCCAACAAGGTTCATGCTCATGCGTTCGGATGACACCATCTTCGCCACCGCCTCCGGCCATGGCCGCGCAGCCGTGTGCATCATCCGCATCAGCGGACCGCAAAGTCGGACCGTTCTGGAAACGCTCGGCGGGTCCGTGCCGGAGCCTCGCCATGCCGTTGTGCGGATCCTGCGCGAGCCCGAAACCGGCGAACCCCTCGACCAGGCTCTTGTGCTCTGGATGCCGGGGCCGCGCAGCTTCACCGGAGAGGATCAGGCGGAGCTTCACATCCATGGCGGCCTCGCCACACGCACGGCGGTGCTCAAGGCCCTCAGTGCCATCCCGCATTGCCGGGCGGCCGAGGCAGGGGAGTTCACTCGCCGCGCCTTCCTCAATGGCCGGATGGATCTCTCTCAGGTCGAAGGCCTCGCCGACGTCATCGATGCGGAAACGGAGGCCCAGCGCCGCCAGGCCATGCTCCAGTTCGAAGGCCGCCTCGGGAATACCGCGGAGCAATGGCGAGAAGGCATCCTGCAGGCGCTCGCCTTGCTCGAAGCGAGCCTCGACTTCTCGGATGAGGGCGATGTGCCGGAGGATCTGGAAGCCGACATTCTGCAGCGGCTCGATACACTCCAGGCGGAAATCGGGCAGGCCCTGTCGAACCGCAGCGGAGAGCGTCTGCGCGAAGGCTTCACCGTCGTGCTCGCCGGTCCGCCCAATGCCGGCAAGTCCACGCTCCTGAACGCCCTTGCCCGGAGGGATGTCGCCATCGTCTCGCCCATCGCGGGTACGACCCGCGATGTGATCGAGGTTCATTGCGACCTTGCCGGATTGCCTGTGGTGATCGTGGACACGGCGGGTCTCAGGGAGAGCGGAGACGTGATCGAGCAGGAGGGCGTCTCCCGCGCCCGCGCCCGCGCCCAGGATGCCGACCTCGTTCTCTGGCTCATCCCGCCGGAAGGTGCGGAGACGGAGGCGCCTTCTGCGCGGAACCTTCTGAAGATCGGGACCAAGACAGATTTGAATCGGAACCGTCACGATTGCGATCTTGCTATCTCCGCCTCGACGGGGGAGGGGCTGGCCGAACTGATCGCCGCTCTGGAGAAGGAAGCCGAGGCCAGCCTCGGTCAGGGCGATGCCCTTCTCACCCGTGAACGCCATCGCAAGGCGCTCGAGCGCGCCTATCATTCCCTGGAATCCGGATGCACCCTGTTGGCAACTCATGGTCCGCTGGAGCTCGCCGCTGAAGAAGTCCGGCTCGCGGCGCGTGCCGTCGGGGAAATTACGGGCCGGGTCGATGTGGAGGATGTGCTGGATCGCCTATTTTCCAGCTTCTGCATCGGGAAATAAGACGCGTAGTAACGATAAGCCGAATCTGTGCGACTCTTCACGAGTCCTGTTCACGAATCGGTTGAATGGTGCTGAATCCCTTCTGCATAGCCTGTGTGAATCGTGTGTGTAACCGGTGGGCAGGGCGAATGTTTCACGTGGAACATTTTGCCCTTTTGACCTCTTCACCGCGCCGTCCTAGACCCAGGCATGGAGTTTCCCGTGAGTCAGATTTCAGTGCCTGACATATTCGATGTGGTTGTGGTCGGTGGCGGCCATGCCGGTGCCGAGGCGGCCGCCGCTTCGGCGCGGACAGGGGCGCGCACGGCCCTCGTGACGCACAAGCTCGCCACCGTGGGCGCCATGTCCTGCAACCCGGCCATCGGCGGACTGGGCAAGGGGCATCTGGTCCGCGAGATCGATGCTCTCGACGGCGTCATGGGCCGAATTGCCGACAAGGCCGGCATTCAGTTCCGTCTTCTGAACCGTCGTAAAGGCCCAGCCGTGCGCGGGCCGCGTACCCAGGCCGACCGCAAGCTTTATGCCCGGGCCATGCAGGCGGAGTTGCTGGCCACCGACAATCTCACCTTCGTGGAAGGGGAGGCGGATGACCTGATCGTGCAGGATGGCTGGGTGACGGGTCTTCTCCTGGCCGATGGCCGGATTCTCAGGACCGGTGCAGTGGTCATCACCACAGGCACCTTCCTGTCTGGCCTCATCCATATCGGCGAAAAGAAGATTCCCGCAGGCCGGATGGGCGAGCGCCCGTCCCTCGGGCTTCCGAAGACATTCGCGCGGCTTGGCTTCACTCTCGGTCGCCTCAAGACCGGAACGCCGCCGCGCCTCGATGGGCGGACCATCGATTGGGCGGGAATCGACAAGCAGGCCGCTGATGACGACCCGGTGCCGCTCTCGCTGCTGACGGACAGGATCACCACTCCCCAGATCGAATGCGGCATCACCCGTACGACATCCAAGGTGCATGAACTGATCCGGGGCAACCTGCACCGGTCTGCCATGTATTCCGGCGACATTCAGGGCACTGGCCCGCGCTATTGCCCCTCCATCGAGGACAAGGTGGTGCGTTTCGGTGACCGGGATGGGCACCAGATCTTTCTGGAGCCGGAAGGTCTCGACGATTTCACCGTCTATCCCAATGGCATTTCGACCTCCCTGCCGGAGGACGTGCAGCTGGAATTCCTCAAGCACATTCCAGGCCTTGAGAAGGTGCGGATGATCCAGCCCGCCTATGCCATCGAGTATGATTACGTGGACCCGCGCAACCTGACCGCTGGGCTTGAGACCAAAGCCGTCAAGGGCCTGTTTCTGGCGGGTCAGATCAACGGCACGACCGGCTATGAAGAGGCGGGCGCCCAGGGGCTCGTGGCCGGAATCAATGCCGCCCGCCGTGCTGCCGGTCAGGAGAGCGTGGTTTTCGACCGGGCCGAATCCTATATCGGCGTGCTCATCGACGACCTGATTACCCGGGGTGTGAGCGAGCCCTACCGTATGTTCACCTCCCGCTCGGAATACCGCCTGAGCCTGCGCATCGACAATGTGGATGAGCGCCTGACGGGGAAGGGGCTGGAGATCGGCTGCGTCGGCTCAAGGCGCGAGGCTCATTTCCGCCGTTCGCAAGCTGAGATGCGCTCCATACGTGAGAAGCTCCAGAGCCTCAGCCTGACGCCTCAGGAAGCCTCCAGGCATGGCCTGAGCTTGAATCAGGATGGCGTTCGCCGCAGCGCCTATCAGCTCCTGTCCTATCCCACTATTGGCTGGAATGAGCTTACAAAGGCTTGGCCGGAGCTCTCCGCGGTAAGCCCCCAGGTGCAGGAGCGGCTTGAGACCGACGCCACCTACGCCGTTTACCTGGACCGTCAGCAAGCCGATATTGCCGCTTACCGCCGGGATGAGGGAATCGTCCTGGAGGAGGGCCTCGATTTTCAGGACCTTCCCGGCCTGTCCAACGAGATCAAGGCCAAGCTCGATCTGGTTCGCCCCAAGACGCTTGGGCAGGCGGCTCGTATCGAGGGGATCACCCCAGCGGCTCTGACCCTGCTGGCGGCCCATGCCAAGAAATCGTCCGCCCGTGTTTCGCGTCCCATGGCGGTGGGCCAATGAATTCCGGTACATCCTTCCAGATGAATGTTTCACGTGAAACGCAAGGTAAGCTTGAGCTTCTGGAGCGTGAGCTTCGCCGCTGGCAGGCGATCAAGAACCTTGTCGGACCTGCCACGCTCGACCAGATCTGGGATCGCCACATCGTCGATTCCCTCCAGCTCCTCGACCTCGCTCCCGATGCCAAGACCTGGGTCGATCTCGGCTCCGGTGCCGGGTTTCCGGGTCTGGTCCTCGCTATCGCCGGGCAGGAGAGGGGCCTGAAGGTCCATCTGGTTGAAAGCAATTCCCGGAAATGTTCCTTCCTGCGCCATGTGGCGCGCCTGACGGACTCTGCCGTTACGGTGCATCCTGCGCGGCTCGAAACCGTCATTCCTCAATTTGTGGGCAAGGCAGATGTGGTTTCCGCAAGGGCGCTCGCCTCATTAACCCAGTTGCTGGAATGGACTGAGCCCATGTTGAAAGCGGGGACAACCGGCCTGTTTCCCAAGGGTCGGGACGCCGAGTCCGAATTGACCGAGGCCCGGAAAAGGTGGACATTCGAGGCAGATATCCTGCCGAGCTGCACCGATTCTGACGCCAGGATTCTTCGCATAACCTCCATCGAGAGCCAATCATGATGACCGACCACAGCGAATCTGACGCTGGAGCGCGTGGCGCCAAGCCGCGCATTCTCGTGCTCGCCAACCAGAAGGGCGGCGTCGGCAAGACGACCACGGCCATCAATCTCGGCACGGCACTGGCCGCCATCGGCGAGAAGGTGCTGATTGTCGATCTCGATCCGCAGGGCAATGCCTCGACGGGGCTCGGCATCGACCGGAAGAGCCGCCAGGTCTCGACCTATCATGTGCTGGCCGGCGAAGCCTCGCTGGAGGAGAGCATTACCGAGACGGTGGTGCCCGGCCTCTACGTGGCGCCCTCGACTCTCGACCTGCTCGGCATCGAATTGGAGATCGCGAGCGAGCGCGACCGCGCTCACCGGCTCCGCTCGGCGATTCGGGGTTTGGCGACCTCCGAGGTAAGTGAACCATTTACCTATGTTTTGATCGATTGCCCGCCTTCGCTGAATCTTCTGACCATCAATGCCTTAACGGCTGCTGACGCAGTTCTCGTGCCTCTCCAATGCGAATTTTTTGCTCTGGAAGGCCTCAGCCAGCTGCTCAAGACGGTGGAACAGGTCCGTTCGGCGCTGAATCCGGAACTGACCATTCATGGTGTCGTGCTCACCATGTTCGACCCCCGCAACAACCTGTCGGGTCAGGTCGTGGCCGATGTGCGCGAGTTCATGGGCGACAAAGTCTACGAGACCATGATCCCGAGAAACGTGCGCGTCTCCGAAGCACCCTCTCACGGCAAGCCGGTGCTGCTTTACGACATCAAATGCACCGGCTCTCAGGCCTATCTCCGTTTGGCATCCGAAATCATTCAGCGTGAACGCGCTCTGCGCGCCGCATAACAAAGTTAGAGACAGACAATGGCAAAAGAAGCGAAGTCGCTCGGCCGGGGCTTGGCCGCATTGATTGGTGAAGTCGGCGCCGAAATCGGCACCATGCAGAGCAGCAACAAGGGCGGGCAGAAGAAGGTGCCTGTCGAGTTTCTCGTCCCGAACCCGCGCAATCCGCGCAAGGTGTTCGAGGACGCCGAGCTTCAGGAGCTGACCCAATCCATCAAGGATCGCGGCATCATTCAGCCCATCGTCGTCCGGCCCGTGCCGAACAAAATGGATTCCTATGAGATCGTCGCCGGCGAACGCCGCTGGCGCGCATCGCAGAAGGCGGGCCTGCACGAAGTGCCGGTGGTCATCGTCAATATCGACGACAAGACCTCGCTCGAATACGCGATCCTCGAAAACGTCCAGCGCGCGGACCTCAATCCGATCGAGGAAGCGGAAGGCTATGCGCGGCTGATGGCCGAGTTCTCCTATACCCAGGAGAATCTCTCAAAGATCATCGGCAAGAGCCGCAGCCACATCGCCAACATGATGCGCCTGACTGATCTGCCCGATCCGGTCCGGAAGCTGCTGGTCGATCGCAAGCTCTCCGCCGGTCACGGCCGCGCCTTGCTTGCGGTCAAGGATCCCGTCGCGGTCGCCAAGCAGGTGCTCGACCAGGGCATGAGCGTGCGTCAGGTCGAGGCCATAGCGCAGAGCGAGAGCGCCGAGCCGTCTAAGCTCGAGACGAAATCGGCCGTGAAGCCGAAGGTCGACAAGGATCCGGACACCCGCGCGCTGGAGCGTGTGCTCCAGGACGTCCTCGGCCTCACCGTTTCCATCGACCACAAGGGCAATGGCGGGGAATTGCGTATCCGCTACAAGACCTTGGAACAGCTCGACGGATTGTGCCGCCGGTTGAATCCGTAAGGCGAGCCTAAACGGCCGGGCTCGGGAAAATGTCCGTGGGACGTTTGATCATTCCCGTCACGGAGCGTTGGAATGAAGGCGAGCGCGATTGGTCTTTCGTCAAGGATCCACGGCAGGATATTGCTGATTGGGAGCGCAGGACAGGTCATGTCCTGCCCGATGGCTATCGCCGTTTCATGCTCGCGTTCAATGGCGGGCGCGTTTATCCGCGCCTCTTCCGTTATACTGTGCCGCTTGAGCGATACCCGTCCACGGAGCCCGTCACTTTCGTCGATCCGTTCCATTCTTGGGACTGGGTCGAAAAGTATTGGCACGGAGAAATTTATCGCAGGGGCACGCCGCCAGACATGGTTTTCATCGGCTGCGATCCGGGCGGGCTGCAGATCCTGATGTCGTTACGCCCGGAAGACCATGGACATATCTTCTGCTGGGTGCACAGCACGAATATCTGGGGCACCGAAGGCAATGACAGTCTTTGGCATCAAGCCAATTCCTTCGAGGATTTTCTCAACTCTCTTTATGACGAAGCCGATGCATCCGGTTTCGAGAGGTGGCGCACGCCGCTGTATCGGAAGCTGGCAAGGCCGCTCGTTTTCTAAAGCATCGGACGTGAAATCGAACTCACGTCTACGGCTTTAAGCTTTTGGTTTGGCGCATCTTTTCACGCAAAACCGGTGCCCACTTTTGCGTTCGATGCTCTAAACTCTGAGAATTGACTACCGCCGCGCCATGCGCGCGAGGTCGAGCAGGGTCTTGGCTGCAATCGTGTCGTCCAGGTTCGACATGCGGCGGGTGTCGAGAAGGCTTGCCTGGATCAGCGCGATGGCCCGTTTCAGCGTCTCGCTCGTCCAACGCTGAAGGTGGCGCTCGACCAGGGGTTTTCTGCGGAAATGCAGGCTGCGCATGGTTTCCATCACCGTCGGGATGGGACGGCCTTCTTCCACGGTGAGGCGCGCGGTGAGCAGCATCAGGGCATGGCGGAGCGCCGCGCCGAGCAGCACGGAGGCATGGACGCCCTCAGCCGCGAGACGCCGTGACCCGATTTCGAGATTTGTGCCATCTCCCCCGAAAGCGGCGTCGACCACTGCATCCATTGCAAGGCTCGACACGTCGCTCATGATCGCATCGACATCCTCGAGCGTGATCTCGCGCTGCCCATGCGCATAGAGCATGAGCTTGGAGAGTTCGCCGCGGGTCGCCAGACGGTCACCGCCGAGGCTCGCGATGAGAGCCGTGCGGGCATCGCGGGTGATCGAAAAGCCGTTGCTTTTCAAGGTGTCATCCACGACCGCGCCGAGATCGCGGCCCGTATCCGCATAGCAGGGCAGGGCGAGAGCATTCTGGGACCGCTCACAAAGGGTACGTAGGGGCGAGGATTTCGGGAGATCGCCGCCTTCGATGACGATCACAGTGTCCGCCAGTTTGCTTTTCAGCACCGCATCGACGGCGGGCGCGATGTTGCGGGAGGTGGATTTCACCCAGATCGCGCGCTTGCCGCCGAACAGGCCCATGGTACCGGCTTCATCCGCGAGGCGCGCGGGATCGGAAGCGATGTCGTCGCCATCGATGCGGATGAGCTGGAAGGGGTCGGAGGCATCGTCCACCGAGCGCTCCGCGATCACGCGGGCGCGCTCGTTGATGAGGCCCATATCGGGGCCATAGAACAGGTAGACGCTGATGCGCGGATCGACGGGACGCCGCAGCACCCCATCCACATCCCCGGCCTTGACGGCGACCATGTCAAGACATCTCCCTTGACGAAGAGAAAACCTCTAAGTCATTGAAAAGCCACGTCTTTATGCGCAAGACCGGACCCACTTCCGCGGAAGCCGCCTCAGCTGCCGGCGGAGAGCGTCGCAGCCAGACGGGTTTTCACCTGATCCACCAGGATCTTGGCAAGCCTGATCTCCGCGTCGCGCTGGGCGCGCACGGTAGCGAATCGCTGCTGATAGCGGTCGTAGCTGGCCGAGTTCGTAGCTGTCCCTTGCGTGTAGACCGTCTTTCCATCGAGGCTCGTCAGCGTGTAGTTGAGCGTGCCGGTGACGATGGCGGCGCTCGCGCGTCCGGTCTCGGTATCGACGATGGGGGTCGACAGCGATCTGGACAGCGAGATCTGCAGCACATAGCGCTTAGGGGTCTCGGCGCCCGAGCCGTTGAGCGCAAAGATCAGGTCGCTGCGCACATAATGGCCCATCACCGCCAGATGATCCGGCCACTGCACTTCGGGAACGTCGATCGAAGCCAGAACCGACTGGAGCGATTCGCCCGAGGCCGTGGGGCCGTAGAGCGGCTTGAAGCAGGCGGTCATGCCAAGGGAGAGGCCCGCCACGACAGTCAGGCGGATCAGGCTCTTGAAATTAAACGACGACATTCACGATCCTCTGGGGGACGACAATGATCTTACGGACAGGCTTCCCTTCCATAGCCTTTTGCACGCCGTCTAGCGAGAGCACAGCCGCCTCGATCGTGGCCTGATCCGCGTCGCGGGCCACGGTGACGTCGGCGCGCTTCTTGCCGTTGACCTGCACGGGCATGGTGACCGTATCCTCGACCAGGAGCGAGCGGTCGAGCACGGGCCAGGCCGTATCGGTCACGAGGCCGGGCTGGCCCAGCGATTCCCAGCATTCCTCCGCCAGATGCGGCATCATGGGGGCGAGCAGCTGCACGAAGATGCGGCCTGCCTCCACGAAGGCGGCGGAGAGGCCGGGCTCGTCGGCATTCTTGGCCTGATTCGCCAGATCCTGCAGCGAGTTGGCGAGCTCGTAGAGATGCGCTACGCAACGGTTGAAGCGCAGGCGCTCCACATCGTCTTCCACGGCGGCGAGCGCCTTGTGCGCGGCCTTGCGCACGGCCAGGCCGATGGGGCCGTCGGAAGTCGCGCCGCTGCCGCCGTTCAGGCGCTCGGCGATCTCGCCGATGAGACGCCACACGCGCTGCACGAAGCGGCCCGCACCCTGCACGCCTTCCTCGGTCCAGATCACGTCGCGCTCGGGCGGCGAGTCGGAGAGCATGAACCAGCGGGCCGTGTCGGCGCCGTAGGATGCGATGATCTCGTCCGGATCGACCGTGTTCTTCTTCGACTTCGACATCTTCTCGATGGAGCCGATCTCGATGGGGGCGCCGGTCTCCACATGGAAGCCCTTGCGGGTATTGCCCTGCACCTCGAAGCGCACGTCGGAGGGCAGAACCCAGCCGCCCTTGGCGTCCTTATAGGTCTCGTGCACCACCATGCCTTGCGTGAACAGGCCCGCGAAGGGCTCGTCCAATCCGGCATGTCCCGTCTTCTTCATCGCGCGGGTGAAGAAGCGCGAATAGAGCAGGTGCAGGATCGCGTGCTCGATGCCGCCGATATACTGATCCACCGGCAGCCAGGAATCGACGGTCGCGCGGTCGGTCGGCTTGTCGGTGAGGGTCGGGTCGGTGAAGCGGGCGAAGTACCAGGACGAATCCACGAAGGTGTCCATGGTGTCCGTCTCGCGACGGGCAGGCTTGCCGCAATGCGGGCAGTTCACGTGCTTCCAGGTGGGATGGCGGTCGAGCGGGTTGCCCGGCACGTCGAAGGACACGTCCTCCGGCAGCACCACGGGCAGCTGGTCCTTCGGCACCGGCACCACGCCGCAATCGTCGCAATGGATGATCGGGATCGGGCAGCCCCAATAGCGCTGGCGCGAGATGCCCCAGTCGCGCAGGCGGAAATTCACCTTGCGTTCGGCCACCGGACGGTTGTTGCGCGTCTCGGATTCGAGGCGCTTGGCCACTTCTTCCTTGGCCTCGGCGATGGTCATGCCGTCGAGGAAGCGGGAATTGATCATCCGGCCTTCGCCGTCATAGGCGGTGTCGGTGATCACGAAGGAGGCCGCGTCCTGATCGGGCGGGCACACGACGGGAGTGTTGCCGAGGCCGTATTTGTTGACGAAGTCCAGGTCGCGTTGGTCATGCGCCGGGCAGCCGAAGATCGCGCCGGTGCCGTATTCCATCAGGATGAAGTTCGCCACATAGACGGGGATCGTCCAGTTCGGGTCGAAGGGGTGCACGGCGCGCACGCCCGTATCGAATCCGAGCTTTTCCGCCTTGTCGATGGCCTCCTGCGCCGTGCCGACGCGCTTGGCTTCCTCGATGAAGGCAGCCAGTTCCGGGTTCTTCGCGGCAGCGGCCTTCGCCAGCGGATGATCGGGCGCAACCGCCATGAATTTCGCGCCGAACAGGGTATCGGGGCGCGTGGTGTAGATCTCGAGTTCGGTCTCGCCGTTGGGAGCGGTCTCGGGCTTCAGCGCGAAGCGCACCAGCAGGCCTTCCGAGCGGCCGATCCAGTTGCGCTGCATCAGGCGCACTTTCTCGGGCCAGCGGTCGAGGGTGTCGAGCTTCTCGTCCAGATCCTGCGCGTAATCGGTGATTTTCAGGAACCACTGGGTCAGCTCGCGCTGCTCCACCAGCGCGCCGGAGCGCCAGCCGCGGCCGTCGATCACCTGCTCGTTGGCGAGCACGGTGTGGTCCACCGGGTCCCAGTTCACCTTGGCGGTCTTGCGGTCCACCAGGCCCTTTTCCAGGAAGTCGAGGAACATGCGCTGCTGGTGCTTGTAATAGCTCGGATCGCAGGTCGCGATCTCGCGGCTCCAGTCGATGGAGAGGCCCATGCTCTGGAGCTGGGCGCGCATGGTCGCGATATTGGCATAGGTCCATTCCTTCGGGTGGACCTTGTTCTGCATGGCGGCGTTCTCCGCCGGCATGCCGAAGGCGTCCCAGCCCATCGGATGGAGCACGTTGAAGCCCCGGGCCCGCTTGTAGCGCGCCACCACGTCGCCCATGGTGTAGTTGCGCACGTGACCCATATGGATGCGCCCGGACGGATAGGGGAACATCTCAAGCACGTAGTATTTCGGACGCGGGTCGTCGTTGTTGGTCTTGAACAGGTTGCGGTCGTTCCAGACCTTCCGCCATTTCAGCTCGGCTTCCTTGGCGTTGTAGCGCTCGGGCCTCATTTTCTTCAGCACATCCGTCGTTTGGGGATTCAAGCGGCTTGCGCCGCCACGTTGCGGCGGACTAGGACACAGCTCTCCCGCGCGGTCAACGGTTTCGCGTGACGGAAAACGGCTTTGAGAGGGTCCCATGAGCGAGAACAATCCCGTCGAGGGTTTGAGAGGGGTGCGAGAGGCGATCCGCCGCGCCGCGTCCGACTATGAGCGGGACCCCGCCTCGATCACCCTGGTGGCCGTCTCCAAGACCTTTCCGGCAGAGGCTATCGAGCCGGTTCTGGCCGCCGGCCAGCGGGTTTTCGGGGAGAACTACGTCCAGGAGGCCAAGGCCAAGTGGCCGGACCTGCGCCAGCGCTTTTCCGATGTGGAGCTCCACATGATCGGCCCGCTCCAGTCCAACAAGGCGCGTGAGGCGGTGGAGCTGTTCGACGTGATCCACACCCTCGACCGGCCCTCGCTCGCCGAGGCGCTCGCCAAGGAGATCGCCAAGCAGGGAAAAAAGCCGCGCTTGCTGGTCCAGGTGAATACGGGCGAGGAGCCGCAGAAGGGTGGGGTGGTTCCGGCCGAAATCGACGCCTTCCTGGAGGCCTGCCGCACAAAATACGGCCTCGAAATCGAGGGCCTCATGTGCATTCCCCCGGCGGAAGACCCGCCGTCCCCCCATTTCGCGCTCCTCAACACCATCGCCAAGAAGCACGGCCTGAAGGTTCTCTCCATGGGCATGAGCGCCGATTTCGACGAGGCGATCCAGCTCGGCGCGACCCATGTGCGCGTGGGCAGCGCGATCTTCGGGGCGCGGGGCTGATCATCCCGAACCGCCCATAAGCCAAGGCGATCCAGGGATCTAATTCAAACGCCGCAAGGTAGGAGTGAACCAGAACGCGCCTAGCATTGCGCCGTTGAAGAGTGCGCTTGCCACGAAGACCATTCCTATTCCCGAACGCTCCGACAGAAGGCCTGCGGCAACGATGGCGAATGGCATGGCCAGCTTGAAGAGAGAGCCAGTCAGGCCGGTCACGCGCCCGATCACTGCCATCGGCGTAGTTTCCTGCCGCAGCGTCCAGATCATCACGTTGTAAATCATCGTGAAGAAGACCTCGCAGGCAAGAACCGCCGTCAGCGCCCCCGGATGCGTCACGAGGCTTGCCGCAGCGTAGCATGCTGTCGTGACGCCGAGACTGAGAAGACATGTTCCGCCCATGGTGAGCCGTTTGCGAGCCTGTGGCGCAAAAAGAGCGCCAGCAACGCCGATGCCCCCCGCAACAGAGAACATGAGGCCGGTCTCGGCCCCAGACAGCCCAATGGCTTGAGCTTTCTGGAGCATGCTGATGCTGAACATGCCTTCGGCGGAATTCGTGACGATCACCACCAGTGTCAGCAGCCATAAGGGGCGATTGGCTCGTAATGCACGCCATCCCTCGATGATCCGAACTCCAAACCTCTCGCCTGGATTTGCCGCAACCTCGGGCAGCCTGAGCCACAGGATCGTCACGAACCCGAGAAGAGCCACGGCGGCGGCAGTCCAAAGGCTGGCAGAAGGCGATGGCATCAGGAGGAGGAGGCCTGCAAGGGCCGGGCCCAGCATTTGAAAAGCCTGGCCGATGGAGGAGAGCGCTGCTGTCGCCGAACCGAGATCCTCCTTCCGGAGAGCCATTTTCAAAGCAACCGACTGAGCGTTGTAATAGGCATAGATCGCGGTGCTGAGGAGGAAGATCAGAGGATAGGTCAGAACAGGCCGGACGGGCTGCATCTCAAAGGCGAAGGCCAGAGCGCATAGGCAGATGACCTGTAGTCCTAACGTAGAGACCAACCATCTTTTCTTGTCCGCCTGATCGACAATGGCACCGATCACGAAGGCAAGAAGAAGGTTCGGCAGAAAACCCAGCGCACGGACCAGGTTCATCTCGATCGACGATGCTGTAGCCTGATAGACGAGAAGCGGCAAAGCAATCAGAACGATCTGCTGCTCAAGACCAACGCTGATCGCTGGCGCGAAGAGATTCCAGAATGGTTTCTGACGCCAGATCGATAGCGATCCAGCTTCGATCACGGCACCAGACAACTCAGCCCCCATTACCCGAATCGACTGAAACTATAACACTGTTTCAGATTTTCCGGGCCAGCCTAAATGGGCTGATTTTAAGCTCATGGGATCTCGCGCCGTTCTACGTTTCCATCGCTGGACGGATAGGGGGATTGGCATACCAGAGACGTTCTGAAAGGCCTTGAAAGCCGTTCTAGCGTGATGCAGGCGCGTCACCGCGCCCGTTGGCGCAGGGCCTCCGCGATCTTGCGGTCGGTGTTGAACTGGCTCAGCGCATAGACGGCCCAGAACGCCGCAGGAAGCCAGCCGATGACGGTCACTTGCAGGATCAGGCAGATCAGCCCGGCGAAGGGCCGGCCGATGGTGAAGAAGGTCAGCCAGGGCAGGAGCAGGGCGATCAGAAGACGCATTTCAAAAGGTGCCTTTCGTTTCGGTTGATCCTTGAGATGGGGATGCGCGTCCCGCTTGCAAAGGCAAAGCAGCGCCAAACCCGAACGAGATTGACGGATGAGTGCTTCACGGGCAGTGAAAGGGCATCGTCCATCGCAGCATTTCCTGGTTGAAGCAGCTCTTACGTGAGGCACGACACTGCCCATCGCCACCGCATCATTCCGGCCCCCGAGGCCGGAGAGCGCGCTTTGCCGCTCGACGATGTCATGGCGGGCAACTCCATCGACCTCATCAAGACCCTGCCCGACGAGAGCGTGCACCTGATCCTGAGCGACATTCCCTACGGCATCGGCGCCGAGGATTGGGACGTGCTGCACACCAACACCAATTCCGCCTATCTCGGCTCCAGCCCCGCACAGGCGAAGGCGGGCGCGGTGTTCAAGAAACGCGGCAAGCCCATCAACGGCTGGTCGGAGGCGGACCGCGCGATCCCGCGCGAATATTACGAATGGTGCCTCACCTGGGCACCCGAATGGCTGCGCGTGTTGAAGCCCGGTGGTTCTGCGCTCGTCTTTGCAGGCCGTCGGCTCGCCCATCGCTGCATTGCCGCGATGGAGGATGCGGGCTTCTCCTACAAGGACATGCTCGCCTGGATGCGCGAGCGCGCGCCGCACCGCGCGCAACGCCTGAGCGCCGTGTACGAGCGACGCGGCGATGCGGATGCGGCGGAGACTTGGGACGGGTGGCGCGTCGGCAATTTGCGCCCCACCTTCGAGCCGGTTCTCTGGCTCACCAAGCCTTACAAGATCGGCGCGACGCTCGCCGATAATGCACTTAACCACGGCGTCGGCGCATACAATCAGGATGCCTTCCTGAAATACATGTCCGATCCCGACAACGTGCTCGATCTCGGCTTCATGCCGAAAGAGGGCGGCCTGCATCCAACCCAGAAGCCCGTTCGCCTGATGCAGGCCTTGATCGAGCTCACCACGCAGGAAAACCAGATCGTGCTCGATCCCTTCTGCGGCAGCGGCACGACGCTCGTCGCCGCGAAAACCTTGAGCCGCCGCTTCATCGGCTTCGAGGCCGAAAAGGCTTATGTGGAGATTGCACGCAAGCGGCTGAGCGAGTCTTGAACCTCCAAACTCGGGCGCGTGAGGTCGCTTATATTGCGTCTCATCCGTTTTGCGATTAGATTACCTTTCATCACACAACGTTCGAACCAAGGGAGGGCTGCATGTGTGAGCAATACCAGCATCGCATGTTCGGCCCCTGGCACGCCCTGCAGCAGCTTGTTGCAGGGCCGACCATCGAACGGATCTAGGCGCTTTCTCGCCTTCAATCTTTCTCCTGGTCAGCTCTGAACGGCTTATCCGCGCCCTGTGATTGCGGCGCGTCCGATACGTTCAAGACTTCGCGCATCCTCAACGGATTTGCGCCACCAGCGAGACACTCCCATGGCTTCCTTGAGCCTCCGCAATGTCACCGTCATTGCCCAGAATCCCCTGTTCCAGAACCTGAACCTCGTCATCGGCGAGGGCGACCGCATCGGTCTCGTCGCCGCCAACGGCGCCGGAAAATCGACGCTCCTCAAATGCCTCGCGGGCCTGATCGAGCCGACTCATGGCGAGATCGTCCGCTCGCGCGGCCTGCGCGTCGCCTTCGTGGAGCAGGACGTGCCCGAGCGCCTGCTCGACCTGACGTTTCACGAGGCGCTTCTCCACGCTCTTTCGCCCGAGGAGCGCGATAGCCAGGAATGGCGCGCCGACATGGTGCTCGATCAGTTCGAGACGCCCGAAAACCTGCGCCATCTGCCGGTGCGCTCGCTCAGCGGCGGCTGGCAGCGCCTCGCGCTGATCGCGCGGGCCTGGATCACCGAGCCCGACATGCTGCTGCTCGACGAGCCCACGAACCATCTCGATCTGCAAAAACTGTTTCAGTTCGAGGAATGGATCGTCAATGCGGGCTATGCCACGCCCATCGTGATCGCGAGCCATGACCGCGATTTTCTCGATGCGTGCACCACGAAAACGCTCTTCCTGCGCCCGGAGGAATCCATGGCCTTCGCGCATCCCTTCCGGCGCGCCCGCGCCCTGCTGGAAGAGCACGATGCAGCGGCGAAGGCGCAAAGGGAGAAGACGCTGCGCGAGGTGAGGCGCCTGCGCCAGAGCGCGCAAGAATTACGCAATGTGGGGATCAACAGCGGCAGCGATGCGGCGCACATCAAATCGGCGCAGATCAAGCGCCGCGCGGATGCGCTGGAACAGAATGCGCGCGCCACGCACAAGGAAAAGCACGGCGAGATCAGGCTCGCCAATCGCGGCACTCATGCGCGCGTGCTCGTGTCGCTTGAGAACTTGACGGTGCAGGCGCCTGACGAGCGCAGGCTCTTCGCGATTCAAAAGCTCGATGTCGCGCAAGGCGACCGCATCATGCTGCTCGGGCCGAACGGAGCCGGCAAGTCGCAATTCGTTCGTCTGCTGCATCATGCGGTGTCACGGCAGGATGGAATGCCGGGCATCCGTTTCAGTCCGAGCCTTGCCCTCGGCTATGTGGATCAGGACATGTCGCAATTGCCGCAAGACGCAACCGCGCATGATTTCATCCTGTCCCGGTTCAGGCTCGGCGATCAAAGAAGCCGCGCGGTGCTGGCGGAAGCAGGCTTTTCCATCGAGCGCCAGAAGCTGCGCATCGAACGGCTCTCGCCGGGACAGAAGGCGCGGCTCGGGCTGCTGGCCCTGCGATTGTCCAATCCGAACTTCTATCTCATGGACGAGCCCACCAACCATGTGGACATTCCGGGCCGCGAGCAGCTCGAAGACGAGATCCTGGATTCGGACGCCACCTGCATCGTGGTGTCTCACGACAGGAGCTTCGTCAAAACCATCGGCACGCGCTTCCTCGTCATCGAAAAGGGCAGGCTGAAGGAAATCGATGCGCCGGAGATGTTTTATGAAACCGTGAGCCGTTGATGACGCAATCATTGCCTCTCACCTCATCCTGAGGAGGCGCGAAGCGCCGTCTCGAAGGAGGATCCAGAGCGCGCTGGAACCTCCTTCGAGACGCGGACTACGTCTGCTCCTCAGGATGAGGTTTGTGGGCAGTGGAAAGCGTCATGTTCGCAACACCCCCGATCATGACAGAGAGATTCCCTAAAATATCGGACGTGAAATCGAACTCACGTCCCCTGCTTTAAGCTTTGTTTGGGCGCATCTTGTCACGCAAAACCGGTGCCCGCTTTTGCGTTCGATTCCCTAGCCGATCCTGTCCAGAACGGCCTGCGCCATGCGTTTCGCGCTGCCGGGTGCGAATTCCAGGTAGAGATAGGGCTCGATCAGCTCCAGCTCGTTCAACATGAAACCGCTGTCGCGCGCGATGCCGTCGACACGGGCATAGAGAGGCGTGTGCGGAAGATGGGCAAGGCAGGCTGCGCCCGCATCGATCATGTCCTGGCCGAGTACGACGCGTTCATAGGTGATTCCGAACTGATCGTTTGCCCGCCATTCCCCACAGGGCAGCACACGGCGGACCGCATGGGAGAACGTGCCGTCGATGAAGGTCATCGTCGTCTCGCCGAGCGCGCCGATATCGGACTGGAATTCCTGCAAAAGCATCTCGCCGGAGAGGCCATCGACGGACCAGCGATGACGCTCCGCCCAATCGAGCTTCTGCACCCCATGGCCGCTCTGGCTGGAAACCGGTTTGAGGACGGCTGTCTGCCACTCTTCCTGCTCCATCCTGTCTGCAACGACTTGCGACCCGGCTTCCGGAAGGTGGAAGGTTTTGGGAACCGGAATCCCTGAAGCCGCCATCTCCAGAAGATAGGTCTTGCGGAAATTCCAGCGCAGAAGGGCAGGGCTGTTGAGCAGTTTAACGCCCGCTTCCTCGAGGGCGTCGATCCAATTCAGGAAGCGCTGAGGCTCATCGTAATAATCCCAGCAGCACAGGGGCAGCACTGCATCGGCTGCGGCGAAGGTTTCCACGCCGGTCGTTTTCCAGGGCAGGAAATCCGCCTCCGCGCCGAGCTCGCGCAGGGCGGTCAACAGGGCGTCCAGGTTCGGCGTGGGGTGAGGATACTCGGAACAGGTGGCGATCAGGATCATGGATTCAGGCGACGATTTCGATGTGGGTGTCCGGCCCGATGCGCTCCAGCAAGCGGCGGATCATGCGGGGCTCCACGGCCACGCAGCCTTCCGTCGGCAGGAAGCCCGGACGGGCGAGATGCAGGAAGATGGCGCTGCCGCGGCCCTTTCGGATGGGGCCCCGGTTCCAGCCGATGTCGATCACCACGTCATAGAGATGATCCTCCCGCCACATCTTCTCATGGCTTAAGGAGCAGGGAAGCGGCACGAGAGTGTTGTAGCGCCTGTCGCGAACGTCGTCGGACCAGCCGTCCCCAGGCCGGATCGGCCTGAGCTTCAGGCCGGTGCGCGGGCGCGGGCCATGGTCGGCCCGGTAGAAGGCCTGCAGCAGCCGAAAACGCCCGACCGGCGAGGCTCCATCGCCTTCGCGCTTCCCATGGCTCGTGCCGGAACGTCCGATGGCGCAGGGAAGGGTCAGATTTCCGGCCTTCAGCAACCCCTTTCGATGGTCGAGCGGGGAGCGGTGGACGCGGATGACATTGACGCGAGTTCGCTTCATAGCCGTGGAAGGGCAGGCTCTGCCCCTTGTTGTCAAGCTGGGAATGACTACTCTAATGCAACGGGCGTGATCGGAAAGCATGAAACTTTCCTTCGGCAGAGCGTTGAAATGCCTAAGCCGTTGACTTGACGATCGCGCATCGAGACAGAGAACGGATATCGGTTCCGCCTCTGTCCGCTGCCTCAATGCTTATGCCATTCACTGTTTAAAGGGTTTGAGATGTCGAATGCCAGCCGCCTCCTCGTCGTGGATGACGATCAGGACCTGCGCGACACCCTGTCCGAGCAGTTGGGCCTGCACGAGGAATTCCAGGTGACCGTCGTCGAGACTGCGGGCGCTGCCATCGAGGCTGTGAAGGGCGACCGGATCGACCTCGCCATCATGGATGTGGGCCTGCCCGACATGGATGGCCGCGAGGCGGTGAAGATCATGCGCCAGAACGGTTTCCGCAGCCCCATCATCATGCTCACGGGCCAGGATTCGGACAGCGACACCGTCATGGGCCTGGAAGCGGGCGCCAACGATTATGTGATCAAGCCCTTCAAGTTCGCCGTGCTGCTCGCCCGCATCCGGGCGCAGCTGCGCCAATACGAGGCGAGCGAGGACGCGGTGTTCCAGATCGGCCCCTACACGTTCCGCCCCGGCTCGAAGCTCCTCACCAACGAGAAGGGCTCGAAGCTCAAGCTGACGGAAAAGGAAACCGCGATCCTGCGCTATCTCTACCGCGCCGGGCAGACGGTGGTGGGCCGCGAGACCCTGCTCACCGAGGTCTGGGGCTACAATTCCAACGTCACCACCCACACCCTGGAAACGCATATCTACCGGCTGCGCCAGAAGATCGAGGCCGATCCGTCCAATGCCCGCATCCTGGTGACCGAGCCGGGCGGCTACAAGCTGATCCCGTAAAACCATGGCCCTCGACGACGATATCGCGATCCTTTCGCAAGCGCCCCTGTTCAACCTTTTGGAGCGGGACGCCCTGCGCCTCGTGGCTTTCGCCTCGGAAAGCCGCTCGCTCCGCGAGGGCGACGTGCTGTTCCGCAAGGGCGACCGCTCGGATGGCGGTTACGTGGTCAGCCGGGGCGCCATCGCGCTCGATTCCAACGACGAGGATTCATCCGCCGCTTTCGTGGCGGGCCCAGGCTCCCTGATCGGCCAGGCGGCGCTTTTCACCCGCATCGCCCGCCCCGCCACCGCCACGGCGAAGGAAGCCTCCACCGTGATCCGCGTGACGCCAAGCCTCATGCGCCGCGTGCTGGAAGAATTCCCCGCCGCCGCCGCCGCCATGCAGGACGCCATGGCCGAGGAACTCGACCGCCTCACCCAGGGCCTGGAGCAGGTGCGCCAAAGGCTGATCGCCATCGACGGCGAGGAAATTCCAGCGAAAGCTCCGGACGAGGAGTGAGGGCTTATTGCCCTCACGCCGCCTTCACGCCCGACAGGAACGAGCCGACTTCGCGGGTGAGAGTCTCGGAATGGCGTGCCAGTTCCTGCGCGGAGGTCAGCACCTGGGCTGCCGCCATGCCGGTTTCGCTCGCGCCCTGACGCACATCGTTGATGTTGCCCGTCACCGCTTCCGTGCCGCGCGCGGCTTCCTGCACGTTGCGCGAGATTTCGGCGGTGGCCGCACCCTGTTCCTCCATCGCTGCCGAGATCGAAACCGAGATCTGGGACATCTCGGAAATCGTGCGGGCAATTGCCTGAATGGCCTCCACGGCCTCGGACGTCGCCTGCTGGACGGAGGCGATCTGCGCCGAGATTTCCTCTGTCGCCTTCGAGGTTTGGGTGGCGAGATTCTTCACCTCGCTTGCCACCACCGCGAAGCCCTTGCCGGCTTCGCCCGCGCGGGCCGCTTCGATCGTCGCGTTGAGGGCGAGGAGATTGGTCTGGCTTGCGATGTTGTTGATGAGCTGCACCACGTCGCCGATCTTCTCCGCCGACGAGGCCAGCGTCTGAACGGTTTCGTTGGTGCGCTGCGCGTCCGCGACGGCCTGTTCGGCGATGCGTGATGACTGGCCGACCTGGGACGCGATCTCGCGGATGGAGATCGACAGCTCTTCGGTCGCTGCGGCCACCGTCTGCACATTGGCCGATGTCTGCTCGGCGGCGGAGGCGACACTCACCGATTGGCTCGTGGTCTGATCGGCGACGGAGGTCATGGATTGCGCGGTCGTCTCCATCTGCGTCGCGGCGGTGGAGAGGCCGCCGGTGAGGACGGAGACATTCGCCTCGAACTGCCTGGTGAGCTGATCGAGCATTTGCGCGCGGCGCATCTTGGCTTCCGCTTCGACGGCAGCGGCCTCATCGGCCTCTTTCTTCGCGATCAGCGCATCCTTGAACACCTGAACCGCGCCCGCCATCGCGCCGATCTCGTCCACGCGCTCGATGTCGGAGACCTGCACGCCGGTATCGCCCTGTGCGAGCGTCTTCATGGTGTTGGTGATGCGTGAGATCGGCAGGCTGAGCGAACGGGCGGCCCACCAGGCGCCGAGCAGGGCCAGAATGAGCAGGCCGGCCGCCGTCAGCAGCATCAGGTTGCGCGCTTCGATGGCGCCCGAAACCATCGCATCGGCGGGGACGGAAATGGAGAGAAGCCATGGCTCCTCGATTCCCGGGAAAAAGACCGGAACGACGGCGCGATAGATGTCGTTCCCGTCGGCATCCTTGAGCATCGTGTCGGCATAGCCTTCCTGCGATTCCTTGGCCTTGGCCGTCAGGTCGGCGATGGCGGCATCGTCGGCAGGCTGTCCGAGGCGCTGCGCATCCTTGTCGGCGACCCACAATCCGCCCGCGCCGATCAGGCTCACGGTTCCCGCACCGAAGGGCCTGAGCGCGCTGATCGTTTCCGAAATCGCATCGAGGCCCATCTCGGCGGTAATGATGCCGACAGGCGCGCCGTCGCGGCGCAGAACGACGCTCAAGACCGACAGAAGCACATCCTCCTCGTTTATCTTGTAGGCGTAAGCCGGGACGAACTGGCTTTTGTTGTCGCGCAGGGGCTTGGTGTACCAGTTCTCGATGTCCTTAGGCTTATGCGTCAGGTCGAGGAGTTCGAGACCGACCTTCTTGTCCTTCGTCCAATAGAAGTACGGAGCGAAGCGGCCGCTCGGATCCGAATAGGGATCGGCCAGGAAATTCTTGTCCTGCCGGTCCATGGCATCCGGCTCGAAGGAAAGCGCCATGCCGATGAGGTTGGGCTGATTCTCGACCGCGAGGGCCAGGATTTCCGCAAGCTCGCCGCGGTCCACCTTGTAATCGTAGATGATGGCTTCGACGGTCGATTTCATCACCGTCGCGGCGGACAGGGCGCGCCCGATCTCCGACTGCACGAGACTCTTGTACTGATTGAGCAGCGTGTTCGCCGTGACGATGGCGTCAGCACGGCCCTTGCTCATCATGATCTGCGCGCCCGCAAGGGTCAGGACCGTGCAGGCGCCGATGAAGCCTGCGCCGGCCAGCAGCAGGACGCGCGTTTTGATGGAACGCAGTTTGAAGACCATTCGCTTGCCCCCGAGACATAGCTTTCCGAAACTTAGTCGCGTTCTACAGAAGCGAGCTTGCGTCGGGCTTGCAGGGGCAGCGTGGCAGATCAGCCGGTGATGCGCGCGCGGGCGATCACAGTTCCAGTTCCATCGTCACGGGAGCATGGTCGGAGGGGCGCTCCCAGCCGCGGGTGTCGCGGGTCACGTCGACCGTGCGAAGGCTTCCTGTCAGCGCATCCGAAACCCAGATGTGGTCGAGCCTGCGGCCCTTGTTGGCGGCAGCCCAATCGGGCGAGCGGTAGCTCCACCAGGAATAGATTTTTTCCGGCTCCGGCCGCAGATGGCGCATGGCGTCGGTCCAACCGGCTTCCTGGCGCAGCTCTTCGAGCAGCTGCGTCTCGACAGGCGTGTGGCTCACCACGTCGAGAAGCTGCTTGTGGCTCCATACGTCATGCTCGAGCGGAGCGACGTTGAGGTCGCCCACGAGGATCGCGGGGCCTTTCGTCGGTTTCGCCTTTGAGCCCCAGGCGCGCATCTCGGCCATGAAATCCAGCTTGTGGCGGAATTTCTCGTTGACCTCCGGATCGGGAATATCGCCGCCGGCGGGCACGTAGAAATTATGGATCGTGATGCCGGTGGCCGCCTTCGCCTGGCCGAGTGTCACCGCGATGTGGCGCGCATCCTGGCGGCCGCACATTTCCATCACGCTCGTTTCCGCGAACGGGAAGCGCGAGAGGATCGCGACCCCGTTATAGCCCTTCTGACCCATATGCACGACAAAGGGATAGCCGAAGGCCTGCAACTCCTTCAGGGGCAGCTTGTCGTTCGGGCACTTGGTCTCCTGCAGGCACAGGATGTCGGGCCGCCGCTCCTTGAGGAAGCGTTCGACCTGATCGATGCGCAGGCGCACGGAATTGATGTTCCAGGTGGAGACGGTGAGTTTCACGGAAAATAGCCCCTTCGACAGTTCCTACCGGGCTACGACAGATTTTCGCCGGAGGGAAGGGCGCAGCCGATCTGGCGGGGCAGGGCTACTTATGGTCGCCGCGGATCTCTTCGTACTGAATTTTGAACAGGCTCTGGTCGATCCGGCGGCCCTTCTGGACCTGATCCAGCACCACCACCGTCTGGAAACCCTGCGCATCCACGATGCGCCACTGACTGAGGTTCTGCACCTCAGGGTCGAAGAACAGGGTGATCCGCGAGGTGCCGCCCAAGGTGGCCGTGTCTTCCAGGTTGATGCGCACGGCATTCGGCTCGGCCGTGATGCCGGTGATCTTGATATCCTGGCCGAGATTGACCTGCTCGCGCAGCAGGAATTTCAACGGGGTCTGCGAGATCAGGTAGAGATCCTGCGTGGCGAGGCTGCGGTCGCGCACGGCGACCGAGCGTCCGTCGGCAACGACCTGGAGCGTGGAGGGTGGATCGTACTCGAAACGCACCTTGCCGGGGCGCTGGAGATAGAGCGTGCCGCCCATCCGCCGCCCGTCGCCGCCCACCTGCGTGAAATCGGCGACCAGGGTGTTGAGGTTCGTGAAATAGGCATTCGCCCGCTCCAATATGGCGCTGTTCGGCAGGGGCTCGCCCTGGCTGACCGGTCCCATGGAGGCGGTGACGATGGGCCTGGGCGCAATATCGACCGGCTCGGCCTCCGCCATGGCCTGCGCGGCCTCGGGAAGGGCCGGACGGGCAGGGGGCAGGGGCGCCGTGGCGGCCAGCATCTGCTCGGCATTCACCGGCCTTGTGGCGGGTCGGGCGACTTCAGCCTCCGCAGGGGCACGAGCGGACCTGGAAGGTTGATGGAACGAGGAGGTCGGAAGCGATGGAAGCGTCGGATTGAAGCTCCCGGTGATCGGCCGCTTGGGCGGCAGGATCATGTCCATCGGCAGGGTTTGTGCGGCAGCCGCCAGCGGGCCCGCGAGAGCGGACGCCACGGTCATGAGACCGATCAAGCTGACAGGGCGCATTCAAACCATCCTTTGAAGAACCACTATGGCCACACTTACGCTTTTACACAGCGCTCAAGATGACGCAGGGGCGCGGCCAAGGTTCCGCCTATATAGGCTAATCTTCTCCTCCGTGAGGGCTTTCCATGAGGATTTCGCGTTTTCCGGCGTGGTTGGCGGGTCCGACGATGCCCTCCTGCTCCATCCGCTCCATCAGCGACGCCGCCCGGTTGTAGCCAATCTGCAGGCGCCGCTGGATGTAGCTCGTCGACGCCTTCTTGTCGCGCAGCACCACCGCCACCGCCTGATCGTACAGGTCCCCGCCCGGCGCCCCGAACTCGCCCTGGTCGAACACCGCCGCATCCGGCGCCGCTTCCTCGTCCTCCGCCGTCACCGCCTCGAGATATTGCGGACGGCCCTGGCGCTTGAGATGCGCCACCACAT
>JAEXGT010000001.1 GCA_023450615.1 Pseudomonadota bacterium
GTTTCCAGAGGGCACTGGACCCTCCTTCGAGACGGCACTTCGTGCCTCCTCAGGATGAGGGCGGTGTGTGGTCGAAGCGGGATCGCCATCGGGACGGACGCAGACTCCTCCTCGCTGTCATCCCCGCACAGGCGGGGATCCATAACCACAACGGGTAGCGGCAAAGACGCTGAGGCGTCTGATGCGCCTCCTGCAATGTTGGCGGTTATGGATTCCCGCCTGCGCGGGAATGACAGGCTGGAGGTGCGGGTGTCTTACGCGGTGAACGCTGCCGCGCATCGGCATGGGCTGTGCCTTATTCGGACAGGGCATTCCCCGCCCCTGCCCCTCTCCCACCCCAGATAAGGAAACCGACGTTCTACTCGTCCCCCATCCCGCTACTCCGCTCACCAGCCCATGATGACGGCGCGGAATCTGCGACACGCCCGAGAAGCGCCCTAGGCCCTCAGCAGAATCGCGGTCGTATCGTCGCTCTGCTTGAACCTGGGATAGCGCTTTCCGTCAGGATCGACCTGGGTTTCGATCTCCCGCGCCTTGCGGGCGAGCGGCTCCAGGCCGGAGGCGATGGCGGCTTCCATGAGGCTCTTGGCGTCCATGGCCCCGTAGAGATCAACCAGGGCAGAGAAGCCGTCGCTGGTGAGGAGGATCGCGGTGCCCTCCTCGCAGGGCACGCTCTCGTGCCGCAGGCGGTCGGCGGCGGCGGGGTTGAGGCTGAGCAGAGCCGCCGGGACGCCGCTTTTCTTCTGCCGTTCCCGGCGCTCGCCGAGCCAGGCGAGGAACACGGGCTCATCAAGGATGTCGTTGGGCCGGGAGTTTGCCGCCCGCATCAACTCGGCGGCCTTGGCGGCCTCCGCATCGCGCAGGCCGGGCGCATCGCCCAGGGTCACGACCGTCCCGTCCGGCTGGCGGATATAGGCCGTGGTGTCGCCGAAGGTCCAGGCATCGAGGGTTTTGCCCTTTCTCCGCACCAGGGTCATGGCCCCGAGAGGCCACGAGACGAAATCCTCGTGCCGTTCCTGCGGAGCGGCGGCACGGTAGGCGATGCGGAGTTCTTCCATCACATGCCGGATCAGGGAGACGCCATCCTCAGCCTGTGGGGCGAGGTTCGACAGGCGTTCATCCGCGAAGGCGGCGAGCCAGGCGGCATCGCTTTCGGGATGCATGACCGGCGCGGTGCCCGGAAAAATCGAGGTGTCGATCACCCAGGCCCAATCCTGGCTGGCCCCGCAGATGTCCTCATTGGCCTTCTGGGGATGTCCTGGCCAGCTGATCCGGTCCAAAGTCGTGAACATCGTTGCGGCCCCTCTCGCCAAATCTTTCCATCGACCCCATAAAGCAAAGCTATCCACAAGGTCCAGCCGATGCTCTTCGACTATATCTCAGCCGCCCTCGTCACCCTGCTCGTGACTCTCGATCCGCCGGCGCTTGCGCCGATATTCATCTCCCTTACCCGGGGAATGAACGCGGAGGAGCGCAAGCGCGTTGCGATCAGGGCGACCATCATCGCCTTCTGCATCCTGGCTTTCTTCGGGCTGGGCGGCGAGGTTCTGCTGAGGCTTCTCGGCATCGGCCTTCCGGCGTTCCGCATCTCGGGCGGCCTTCTCCTGTTCTGGATCGCGTTCGAGATGGTGTTCGAGCGCCGCAACGAGCGTAAGCAGCAAACCGCCGATACCGCGATCACCGAGGATCACATCCGCAACGTCGCCGCCTTCCCTCTTGCCATCCCGCTCCTGGCAGGCCCCGGCGCGCTGACGGCGACGATTCTTCTGGCAGGACGCGCCAACGGCGATCCGGTTTATTTGGGCTTCCTGCTGGTCCTTATCGCACTCGGCGCCGCCACCTGCTTTGTCGTATTCATGGCCGCGGAGCGCGTGTCGCGGATGCTCGGCGTCACGGGAAATATCGTATTGAGCCGCCTGCTCGGCGTGATCCTCGCGGGTCTTGCCGTGCAGTTCATCATCGATGGAGTGGTGGCTCTCCTGCCCCCTGCGGCATTATAAGATCGGAAACCGCCGAACGAGGGGAATGCCATGAAGAAAGCATCCGAATACCGCAGGCATGCCGAGGAATGCCGCGTTCTCGCCAAGCAGGTTCCGGAAGGGCCGCAACGCGATCAGCTGCTTGAAATGGCGCGCACATGGGATGCCCTGGCCGCCGACCGGAGCGCGCTGGTTCAGAAACATCCCGAACTCGCGCTGCCGGACGAGACGGAAGAGGGTTGAGGCGAGCCAATCCGTTAAAGGGGCCTTGTGAATGGCCTGAAGACTTCAGCCACATGTTCGTAAACCGTCCGCTTGAACGGCGCCACGAGCAAGGGAGTTTCCACCAACTCGGCCCAGCGCCACTCGCTGAACTCCTGTGGCGCGCCCTCATGCGCGAGGGTCACGTCAATTTCACGATCATGGCCTGTAAAGCGAAACGCAAACCATTTCTGGCGCTGGCCGCGAAAGCGCGCGAGGCGGTGCGGTGGGCCGTTGTAAGGCGGGAAGTCGTAATCGAGCCAGAGCTGCGTTTCGCCCAGGTAAACCGCGTTCGTGACGCATGTTTCCTCGCGCAGCTCCCGCCATGCCGCCGTCAACGGATCCTCGCCCGCATCGATGCCGCCCTGCGGCATCTGCCACTCATGGCCCGGTATGACGATCTCAGGGCCGCTGTCGCCAAGGGATTTGGCGATCAGCACCTGCCCGCGATGATTGAACAAAGCGATGCCCACATTGGGGCGATACTGCGCGTCGCGTCCGCTTTCCATCACGAATGCCCCTCGCCTCTATCCCTGATCAGAATATGCAGGCCGGGCTCCGGCGCATCGGCTTCGAGAACCGTCCAGCCCAAGCCCTCGTAATAAGCGCGCCTGCGTTCGCGCGTGAGAAGATAGATCCGCTGCGCACCCGTCGTGAAAGCGAACTC
>JAEXGT010000014.1 GCA_023450615.1 Pseudomonadota bacterium
CCTGGGTGGAGCGGATCGCGGTGCAGAGATTGGTGCGGCGCGACAGGCAGGATTTGCAGTTGCGGCATTCGGGGGTGTAGAGCGGGATCACGTGATCGCCGGGCTTGAGCGTGGTGACGCCGGGGCCGACCTCGCGCACGATGCCTGCGCCCTCATGCCCGAGGATGGCCGGGAATTTGCCCTCGGAATCGAGGCCGGAGAGGGTGTAGGCGTCCGTATGGCAGACGCCTGTCGCCATCACCTCGACAAGCACTTCCCCGGCCTTCGGTCCCTCCAAGCGGATGGTTTCGATGGTCAGCGGCTTGCCCGCCTCCCACGCGACTGCGGCCCTGGTTTCCATATCATTCCTCCCGTTGCTTGGTCCGGAATGCCAACGTGTCGGCATCGGACTTATAAAAAAGCCTGAACGTTTCTATGGCGCCAGCCTTATAGGCAAAGCCAAGCTACAGACGTTCCTGAATGAGGCGTGCGATTTCAAAGAGATGTTGCTCTAAAATAACCGGTGTATCGCATACGGAGCGAAGCGCCTGTGCTCTCTCCTCAAAGATGCGTTTGTCCCATTGAAAGCGGGTCTCAAGATCCTGTAGGTCTTTTCCAAGCTGGACAGCCGGCTCATCCTTAGCCGCGCTGATTTCGTCAGCCTCCTTGCGGATCCTCTCAGCACGCTGACCTTGGCCGCGGGCATAGCGCTCAATCCCAGCTATGATACGTGATCTTTCCGTGTTGACGATTTCTAAAACGCCCGCGAACACTCGGGTGAGGCGTTCGGCCCTGGAGTCGCTAACCCTTCCCAGGAATTCGTCGATCAATGGACTGACGTCTTCCAGTCGCGTACGACGGGAGGCCAGCCTCTGCGCGAGCGATGCCGCCTCCGCGTCCGCCTGCCAGGGTCCAACCTCCTGAAGATCAGGCCCAGACCACACCATGCTGGCAGCAATCGTTGGCATCTTGTTCTGCACGCAAGGCCAATCGGCACTCGGGGGCGTTTGCCCTTGGGCCGAAGAGCAAAGTCCCGCAACTATGAATGCAGTGCCAAACAACGAAAATCGCTTCATGTGGATTCTCCAGCGGGCGCGCCGCGCCGGGTCATGACTCCACGGGCAGGATCATAGGCCAGGGCCGCAAGCACAAAGAAGACGAGCGTGACGAGTGCAACAATGCTCAGCGCGATAGGCTCGAAAGAGCCATACAACGCATGCCGAACCAGTTCTACGGCATGGGTGAACGGGTTCATGAGGCAAATAACGTAGAGTGCCTCGCTCGATTCACGGATCCGCCACAAGGGGTAAAGTGCCGAGGAGGCAAAAAACATTGGAAAGATGACGAAGTTCATCACACTGGCGAAGTTCTCAAGTTGGCGAACGAGTGATGACAGGAACAGACCGATCGATCCTAGCATCAATCCTGAAAGCACCAGGGCCGGCAATGCCGTGAGATAGCCGAGCGGAGAGATGTTAAGCTCCCAGAAGTGAGCAATGGCGAGAAAAACATAGACTTGCAGGAGGGACACAAGAACCCCTGCGGCAAGCTTCGCGAGCAGAATGGACCAGCGCGGAAAGGGGCTAGTGAGAAGCACCCGCATCGAGCCAACCTCCCGGTCATAGACCATGGAGAGTGACGACTGCATGCCATTGAAAAGCTGGATCATGACCGCGAGGCCCGGAACGACATACACTTCGTAAAGCACGTAAGTCTCATACGGAGGGATGATCGAAACTCCCAGTACGTTCCTGAAGCCAGCCGCGAAGATGAAGAGCCATACGAGGGGCCTGACGAGGGCCGAGAGAAAGCGTTCCCTCTGGTTGATGAAGCGGAGGAATTCCCGCCGCGCGATGCCCAAGAAGCATGTAGCGTAGCCTGAAAAACCGAGCCTGCTTTCCACTATCGCCGCGGTATTCATGCGTTCACCTTGACCCAAGTGTTACCGGTAAGGTTGCGGAATGCCTTGGCGATGTTTCCATCGGAGGCAACCATGCGGACGGGTCCGCTTGCGATCACCAGACCTTCGTGGAGCACCACGACACCATCATCCAGATCGATCTCGTCAAGGATGTGCGTGGCCCAAAGCACGGACAATCCTTCTTCCCGGACCAGCGTCCTAATGTCTGCGACGATATCGGAGCGGGACGCAACGTCGAGCCCGACAGTCGGCTCGTCGAGCAGGAGGAGACGCGGCTGGTGGATGAGGGCGCGGACGATCTCGACGCGTCGTGCCTGCCCCCCGGACAAGCTGCGCACCTTGTCGTCCATTCGGGCTGCGAGCCCGACCCGCGCCAGAAGCGCGGCAGAGCGCTCCTGAGCCTGCCGCTTGACGATCCCGTGAAGTGCGGCGTGATAAACGAGGTTCTGGCCGACAGTCAGGTCCAGATCGAGGGTTCGGGACTGGAATACGATCCCCATATCGGCCAGGGCTCGTGACGGCTCCCGCTGCATGTCCCTATCGAAGATACGCACTGCACCGGTTCGACTGTGATATAGCCGCGTAATGATCGCGAACAGTGTCGTTTTCCCGGCGCCGTTGGGACCAAGAAGAGCCACGAACTGGCCTCTCGGGACAGCCAGAGAGACCTCGCGCAGAACCTGCCGTGTTCCGAACCAGTGGCTGACGTTCTCTACGCGCAAGGCGTCGGCTGCACTCATGACGCGCCAGTTCTCACTAAAATGCTGAAAGATGTTCGCTCAAAAGAATCCAAAAAGAGTTCTGCCTGTGAGCCGTTACGGTGCCTTCCTCCAGATGTTGCAGGGTACGCCAGCAGAGACGAAACATCTATCGTCTCTTTGGTAGACCCGGGTTCCTGTGTTTGCCGATCTAAATCTCGGCTTCATCGGATCACTACCCATCGATAGGCGTTTTCTTTTTTGTCACCTTGCATCATGCAGTTATTCGGATCAGCGTCCGTCAAGGTATCCCGGAGAGAGGCAATGTTACTGCTCATGACGATCTGTTTCCTCTCCGACCCCTCGGTCTGTCGCGAGGAGCGGTTAAGCTTGTCCTTTGAAGAAACAGGCTATTCAGCCTGCATGGTTCATGCACAGTGGAAGCTTGCCGAGTGGCAGCAGAGCCATCCAGGCTGGCGCATCGACCGTTGGCGCTGCGTGTCACGGGCCGCCGTCCCGACCAAGACCTGATCCGGCGCCAGATCGATGCCCTTCCTGACCCATCTGTAGAGCAATGTGCCGCAGCATACCGACGTCATGAGCGACGATAAATTCAGCTTCGCTTATCTGTATTTCCCATCCCAACCATATTGACAAAGCTGGTGAACATGTCGGCAATATAAGAAGCTGCGAATTCATAAAGAATTATCGCAAGCCTGACCGCGGAGGAAACCATGAGCACGAAATGGTCTAAGCCTTCTATTCGCGAGTACTGCGTCGGCATGGAAGTTACGAGCTACGAGTCAGCCGACATCGATACGTCAGTCGAAACTGCTGATCCGCTAGTAGAGATCGATCCGTTCAAGTGATCTAAGCAATAACGCAGGTAGGTTGGAGATGCAGGCCATTATCCTTGGGTCTGCAGCTGGAGGCGGCATTCCGCAATGGAATTGCCGCTGTCCAATCTGCCAGCTGGCTTGGGACGGAGATCCAAGGGTCAAGGTCGGCACACAGTCAAGCCTGGCGGTTTCGCCGGATGGTGAGCGTTGGCTTGTTCTGAATGCATCGCCGGACATTCGGCAGCAGATCTCTCATACTGTAGAACTGCGACCGCAGACCGGGTTGCGCCACTCACCGATCAAGGCCGTTCTTCTGACGAGCGCCGAGGTCGATCATGTAGCCGGCCTTCTTACGTTGCGGGAACGGCAGCCCTTGGAGATTTTCGCCACGCCTCAGATCCTTGATACGTTGGCATTAAACCCGATCTTCGATGTACTAGCTCCACAAACAGTCTCGCGCCACGCGGTCCATCTCGAGCATTCATTCGAACCTGTCGACGGTCTGTCTGCTACAATCTTCGCCGTTCCAGGAAAGGTGCCTTTGTGGCGTGAGGAGCAAGAAGGCATTCACGACGATAGAACTGGCACCACGGTCGGCGTCATTCTCGAAACGGCCACTAAACGGCTTGGGTACATTCCTGGCTGCGCGTGGATCGACGACGAGCTGCTCGATCGAATAGCGGGAGTAGACGTGCTCTTGTTTGACGGAACTGTTTTCAACGATGACGAGCTGATCCAGACAGGAGTGAGTGAAAAGACCGGACGCCGGATGGGACATATTCCCATGAACGGCCAAGATGGCTCTCTCGCCCAGCTTCGGGAAGTTCCTCCAATGCGTCGGATTTACGTGCACATCAACAATACCAACCCTGTTCTCGTCCATGGCTCGCCGGAACGTCACTTTGTCGAACAACAGGGATGGATCGTTGCACATGATGGCTTGAGAATATTCCCTTGATAGATAGGAATTCCATGCTGAACTCCTCGCTGCCAGACGACGGCCCTCCTCTTTCTGTAATGGAGTTGGAAGAAGCGCTTCGCGCTGTCGGAGCTCGGCGATATCACAATCTCCATCCCTTTCATCGTCTCCTGCATGGCGGTGAGCTCGACCGCGACCAAGTGCGGGCTTGGGCCCTCAACCGCTACTGCTATCAAGCGATGATCCCTATCAAGGATGCCGGGCTGATCGCTCGAACCGACGACCGGGAATTGCGACGAGCTTGGCTGCAAAGGATCGTCGATCACGATGGAAGGCAAGACGGAGAAGGCGGAATCGAGCGGTGGCTGCGCTTGACCGATGGGCTGGACCTGCCAAGGGCCTATGTCATGTCGATGAGGGGCGCGCTGCCAGCCACACGCTTCGCCGTTGAAGCCTATATCCACTTCGTGCGCGAGCGCTCGCTCCTCGAAGCTGTCGCGTCATCACTGACGGAGTTGTTCAGCCCCGGCATCATCTCCGAACGGGTGGCCGGCATGTTGTCGAATTACAGTTTCATCTCAAGCGAAACGCTCAGCTATTTCGAAAAACGGCTCTCTCAAGCTCCGCGCGATGCCGATTTTGCTCTCGATTATGTGAAACGGCATGCGGTCACGCGCCCCCAGCAACAGGCAGTGATCGATGCACTCTCGTTCAAATGCGACGTGCTCTGGGCTCAGCTCGATGCTCTGTATTTCAGCTACGTCGAGCCCCGGCTCGTGCCTCCTGGCGCATGGACGCCCGGAGCGGAGAAAACATGATGACCGGGTTTAGCCCAGGAAGCATTCCCCAACTTCCGCGTGGTGTCAGGCTGCATCACGACACGATCCGGAACACTCATGTTCTCCTCGCTCCCGAACGGGCATTCGACCTCGACCCCATCGCGCTGGAAATCCTCAATCTTGTCGACGGTCGAAGAAGCATTCGAGAGATCGCCAGCAATCTTGCTACCCGTTATGACGCAGATTGCGCCGTGATACAGGCAGATGTAATCGAAATGTTGAATAATCTGTCCGAAAAGCGGATTGTAGGAGCCTTGAATTCAAAAGCGGATCTGAAGCCATGAGAGAGGCTCTGAACGACGCCGTTACTCCGATTGGTCTTCTTGCCGAACTCACACACCGCTGCCCGCTGCGCTGCCCCTATTGCTCCAACCCGGTCGAGCTTGAACGTCGTTCGTCGGAACTCGACACCGCTACTTGGTGTCGCGTCCTCAGCGAGGCCGCTGCGCTTGGCGTGCTTCATGTTCATCTCTCGGGCGGAGAGCCAACAGCTCGATCCGATATTGACACCATCACAGCACATTGCGCGAAGGTCGGCCTTTATACCAACTTGATCACCTCCGGAGTAGGCACCGCAATGGAGAAGTTGCGCGGTCTCGCCGAGGTTGGCCTCGACCACGTACAGCTCTCCATCCAGGCAGCCGACGCCGCGAATGCGGATTCCATCGCGCAGATGAAGGGGGCTCACGATCAAAAGCTCGCCTTTGCAAGGCACGTAATAGAAATCGGCCTTCCCCTGACAATCAACGCAGTTATTCACCGGGGCAATATCGACGACATATCAGGAATCATCGATCTCGCGGCCTCCCTTGGTGCAAAGCGGGTCGAGATTGCCCACACCCAGTATTACGGCTGGGCCTATGTGAACCGCGCCGCCCTGATGCCGACCCGCGCGGAGGTCGACCGATCAATTGCCCTTGTGGAGGCGGCGCGCAGGCAACTGCAGGGACGCATGGTTATCGATCTTGTGGTACCTGATTACTATGCCAAATATCCCAAGGCATGCGCTGGCGGCTGGGGACGTCGCCTCATGAATGTCACGCCATCAGGGAAGGTGCTGCCGTGCCATGCGGCCGAAACGATCCCGGATCTGACGTTCTGGAGCGTGCACGATCATCCGCTCGCCGACATTTGGGCGAGATCGCCCGCCTTCGAAGCATTCCGCGGCACCGACTGGATGAAGGAGCCGTGCCGGAGCTGCGAGCGGCGGGAACGCGACTGGGGCGGGTGCCGCTGTCAGGCGCTGGCCCTGACTGGTGATGCGGCATCCACTGACCCGGCGTGCCACCTCTCTCCCCACCACGCGCTGATACAAACCCTTGCCGCGGCCGAGTCAGCGGCCCCCTTCAACATACCTGTCTATCGTGGCTTCGGCGCTCCGGTGGGGCGGCAGCATACGGAAGTGACCACATGAGGAGCTTGGCATTTGCCATCGCCCTGCTTGTGGGGCCTGCCTTGGCTCCTGCCCTGGCACAGGACGCACCGCCGGCTTCCGAACTCCTCTTTGAAACCCATGACTGGCAGGCGGTCACAGCAGAGGCTGTTCTGCAATACAAATATGAGCGCGTGAGTGGCCTCGCATTGGAGCAAGTGAGAGGATTTACAGATACGATCCGCCTTATGATCAAGCCTGGGTCTTCGTCCGGCAGCCGGAATGTCCAGGTTGAGATGTTCTCGAGCCCGCGCCGACGCCCAGCAGGACCTTTCGATGAAGTGACAGGCAATCCGATCCTCATCCTGTTTTTAGAGCAGCACCTTCAGACCCTAGCCGCAGCCGTTGGAGCGAATCCTCTCTATCTGAGGAATGCCATCAGGGCAGGCCTGCGCGAAGAGGCCTCTGTCAAACCGACTATGATCACATATCAGGGCCAATCTGTTCCAGCATGGCGGGTCGAGACGCAGCCGTTCGCACACGATCCCCACCGTGCGCAAATGAAGGGGCTCGATGTGTTGAACTACTCCTTCGTGACATCTGAGCGGGTTCCAGGGAAAATCTTCTCTATCGATGTCAGAGCCCTCATGGCCGATGGCCGAACTCTTCTCCAGGAGACTCTCAGCTATGATCCGAATGGCAGTTGAGTCGGGCGCGCGAGCGGGCCTATTCCTCATTCTCCTAACCGTCGCAAGTCAAGCTGTCGAAGGTGGGCCGGAAAACGACTATCCCACGACCGCCCGTGCCGACTATGTCTTCGGATGTATGGCAGCGAACGGGCAATCGCGCGAGATGTTGGAACGATGCTCTTGCTCCATCGATATTCTGGCCTCGATCCTACCTTACGACCGCTATGTGCAAGCGGAGACGATCCTGTCCATGAGACAGGGAGTGGGCCAGCAGTTGTCGTTGTTTCGCAACGCTAAGATGTTCGATGATATCGTAGACGAACTCCGTCGCAGCCAAGCGGAAGCGGAGATCCGCTGCTTCCGCTGACGGTAGGTTTCGGAGCCCCCTCCCGGCCCTGTGTCCGTGATAGCTTTGGCTTCTTACGAGCCTGATGCCGGGAATGTCTGCTTGAAGACACGGCCCTCGTTGTCTTTGGCTTCAATCGTCACAGGCTCGTCCGTGCTGGTGTAGCTGAACCTTATGGCTGGATCCTCACTGATGGAGATCCCTCCTTCCAAGGTGAAAAGCATCCTCTCCCCCTGGCGAACGTCGAGCCTCTCGATAAACCATGCTGGTGTATAGAGGCGAGTGACTTGGTCCATCTGCAGGCCGGAATAATTAGGATGACGCACCTGGACTTGCGCATCGCCTCGGTCCGCGAACACTCTGAATCTCATCTCGCCAAGATGAGCCTTAGCTTCTGCCGGATCCTTGAGAGCAGGTGCGGAGCATCCGCCGGCGGACTTCACATAAGCCTTGGCCATGTACATGCGGCCATCGTCCATTGCAGCAATAGCCCTAACGAACGAATAAGACTCGATTCTCACCCGCGTAGATATATCGAATGCCGTTCGCCCATCTCTCATATGGAAGACTCCGACAATCGGCACCGGATTTTCATCCACGACAAGGGTGAGACGGGTCACTCTGCTCATTTCGCTCTCGGGGAGCCTGATATGCACTCCGATCAGAACGATTGCCGCATCCTCGGCACGCGCCGGAGCAGTGAGAGTCAAGCGTCCGTCCCCCTCCTCCAGAATACTTTGACCGATGATCCCGGTCCGGATTTCCAGCCACGTCTTCTCTTCGTTGGCGAAAGACGAACCCAGGGATAGCAACAGAGCCGTCAGCCCTATCGATATGACCGCGGCGATACGGGAGTGCAGGGGCATAAAACAACCTCCAAGCAGAGCCATGCCGGACGAAGTTGCGTCTCCAAGAACCATATCGACGCGAGTGCTTTCCGATTATGGACTTTTCTGCGCCTTCTCGACGGGAAGGCCGGCATCCTTCCACCCGTCGGCACCTTCCGGATACCAGTATACGACAGAGTAATTATAACTCAGAGCGCGCTTGGCGGCATTCCAAGACATCCAGCAATTTCGCTGACAGAAGAAGACGAGAGGATGTGAAGGATCCGCCTTTGAGGCTCTATCTAGGCCGTGGCGAAAGTATATTTCCATTTCGGCTGAAAGCTCGCCAAAGCCAACATTGGGCAGCCACATGGCACCTGGAATACTGTCATGCGATGGGGATCGCCAAAGAGTTTCAGGAGGCAGATTGGCAGGGCGTCCTGGCTGGGGAAGAACATCGATGAATGAGGCACCCCCACGCCGCCAAAGCCTTTCGGCTTCCGCCGTTCCGATCACCACTGCTCCCTTAAGGGTTTGTGGCGTGGGGGCTCTGTAGTCGCTGAGCCGATAGCCTTCAGGCTCCCCCGGACCCTGAGCATGGGCGGACGATCCTGGAAGGATGCATACAAGAATGCCGGCAATCTTTGAGCCAAGTGCCAGCGCAAGCCGGTGTCGACGCTTCATGGCTTATTGCCTTGCGACGGTAGTTCCTCAATAAGACGGCCGTTATCGTCTAAAAGAGGCACACCGTATGAGAGGAGCACACGGTTGATGTCTGCCTGACGCTTCTGGATCACATGGTTGAGCGCCCGCTTCCATTCAATTTCGTTCGGGCGAATTCCAAGAGCGATACGATATGCGAGAGGTGGTCTCTCGGTCTCGCTGATCAATGGCACCTTGACGAGCGCGCCTTCGTGCTGTGATGCGAGATAGCCTGCGATAGGCCCCCAAAGAACGCCGATGTCGAGGCGCTCCGCCACAAGATCCGCAATCATCTCCTCCGCTGGAGATTCGAAACGCCGATCGACAAGAAGCGAATAGGACTTCATGTTTTGCCCCAGACCAAGATTCTCTAGATGGTCGACAGGCGGAGTTGCCGCAATCACACCAATCCGCTTGGACCTAAGCCTCGGGTCCGAGAGCTGCTTAAGGCCAGAGAGTTCACCGCCAGGCTTCACGAGCGCTGTGTAAACCGTGCGGTAGTACGGATTGGAATTCTGAACGACATCGGCGCCAACAGCATATCCGATGATAACGTCGCATAGCTTGAGGCCGAGAGTGTTCCGCACAAAGCCAGGCCCCTGCGGCATCCAATAATAGCGAAGCGGAACCTTAAGCTCGTCTGCAAGAATGGTTGCGATCTTGTTCTCGAATCCCTCCCCCTTTCGGTTCGTGAAAGGCATGTTGGCTGGGTCTGCACACACACGCAGAACGTCTGGGGTAACGAGATCAGGAAGATGCTGCGCTTGAGCAGGGATTAAGGCGCTGACGCCAAGGGTATAAGCAGCAATTCCCGTCACAGCGAGCATTCGCCGGATCGGATCGGCCTTACCCACCGAAACACGTTTTCTCGGCATCTTTCGCAGACTGAGGCTTTTCATCTCTCTTCTCCGGCCGGCCACGGTCGAGTGCACCCTCGGCTCGCGCCCGGAGATAGACGTAAATGTCATCCAGGTAACAGACTACATTCTGGTTAGTGCCGAATGATGGCATGACGCTAGTGTTGCCGCTGCGAGCGACCTGACGGCCCTGGATGACCACTTCTGTGAACTGCTGATAGGTCAAGTTCTTGAGAGATTCCGCCAACGCTGGAGCATAGGTCGATCCTGCCGCATCGGGGCCATGACAGGTATGACAATCCCCATGATAGCGTCGGAAACCGGAATACGTGTACCAGTCTACAGTTCCGTCCGGCTTAATCCTGTAGGTCGGGTTACCCTCGGCATCAAAGAACTTTCCGTCTTCCTCCCGTGCCGGAGTGGCCGGCTCGGCCCGCAGTTCTCCATTTGGTATTAAAAGAAACGCCAAGAAACCAACCTTGATGACAACCTCGGCCTTTGATCGCACAGCCGCTCGAAACTTCGTGATCAACACTAAACCTCTCCTCGTATGGCATGATGGGCGAGAGCAAGGCAGGGCTGGCGCAGTTGCCTGCGCCAGTCCGTAGTTTCAGCAACGATGTCTTCTCATTCGCTTATTGAGGGAGGGTAAAGACGGTCAGCTGTCCTCCGAGCGCGGTGTAGTTGCTCAAAGCGGAGTAGCCGCCGACAGCCCCAAGACCGGCCTGTGGATCAGTAAGCCCAGCAGCCAGACCGATTCCGGCCCAACCGCCAACACCGGAGAGGACCGCAACATACTGCTTGCCATTATGCGTGTATGTCATCACGTTTCCGATGATGCCGGACGGCGTCTTGAACTTATAGAGTTCTTTACCGGTCTTCGCGTCGACAGCTTTCAGGTATCCTTCAAGAGTGCCGTAGAACACCACATCGCCGGCCGTCGCGAGAGCGCCCGACCACACCGAGAACGTTTCGGGAAGCGCCCAGACGATCTTTCCCTCACGAGCGTCCCAGGCAACGAAATTTCCCATGCCACCATGGCTGTTCGGCGCTGGATACATGGACAGTGTGGCGCCCACATAGGGCTGACCTGGGGTGTAGTTCACCTTGTAGGGCTCGTAGTCCATGCAGACATGGTTGGTGGGGACATAGAACAGGTTGGTCCGCGGAGAATAGCTCGCCGGCTGCTGATCCTTGGTACCAAGAGCGGCCGGGCAGACGCCTTTTGTATTCACGTCCTCGCCATTCTGCTCGGTCGAGTACTGCGCTACCACCATAGGCCGGCCATACGTCTTGCTACTCTTGTCCATATCGACCTTCGTGGCCCAATTCACGGCCGGATCGAATTTCTCGGCCACGAGCAGTTCCCCGTTGATCCGGTCGAGCGTGTACGCGAAACCGTTACGATCGAAGTGGACGAGGACTTGTCGACGCTGTCCCCCTATGTCCTGATCCGCGAGGATCATCTCATTGACGCCGTCATAGTCCCACTCGTCATGCGGGGTCATCTGGTAGACCCACTTTGCCATGCCGGTATCGATATCTCGAGCGAAGATGGTCATCGACCACTTGTTATCGCCGGGACGCTGTTTTGGATTCCAAGTCGAAGGATTACCGCTCCCATAGTAGAAGGCATTTTGCTGCGGATCGTAGGAGAACCAACCCCAGGTACAGCCGCCGCCCGTCTTCCATTGGTCACCCTGCCATGTTTTGAGGCTAGAATCCTTGCCAACGGGCTTACCGTGTTCCGTCGTCTTCTCGGGATCCATCAACATTTCGTTGTCTGGTCCCATGGAATAAGCCCGCCAGACCTGTTTCCCTGTTTTCGTGTCATAGGCGGTCACGTGGCAACGCACGCCGAATTCACCACCCGATATGCCGACGATGATCTTATCCTTCACCGGCAACACGGTCGCAGTATTCGTCTCCCCTTTCTTGGGATCGCCGTTCACAACGGTCCAGACAGGCTTTCCTGTCTTGGCATCGAGAGCTACGAGGGTCGTGTCAGCTTGATGCAGGAAAACCTTTCCATCTGCATACGCCAAGCCCCGATAAACTGTATCGCAGCACATGACCGGGATGACATTTGGATCCTGTTTCGGCTCGTACCTCCACAGGATCTTGCCGTCGTTGTTGAGATCAAGAGCATAGACAACATTGGGGAAAGGCGTGTGAACATACATGACATCGCCGATCACAAGGGGCGACCCCTCATGTCCGCGCAGGACGCCTGTCGAAAACGTCCATGCAACCTGCATCTTGCTCACGTTTGATGCATTGATCTGATCAAGTTTGGAAAAGCGGGTGTTGGCGTAGTCACCCGTTTGAATCGCCCATTGGTTGGGATCTTGAATAAGCTTCTGCAGCTCATCATTCGCATTAGCCGGCACAATGCCAGCTGCGATAGCTAACACAGACATTAGGCGCAACGCTCTCATCTGGGTTCCTCCCGGGATGCGCGTGCCGTATCGAGAGCGAACGGCATACTGCACACCCGCTGTTTTAGCGTTAGGGGGATTCGAGAGCCTCGGCACCGTATCGCGACCAGCAACTTCGCCCGGTCCTCAACGGGCCGAGAGGAAGCCACGGAGTCGCGAAAAGCTTCGCCTCCCTAAGCGAAACCGTTAAAACCGAAGCCAGCCAAAATCATAGGGCGGATTTATGCGCCTAGCAATGACAAGACTTCACAACTACAGTCAATGGCATAACTATACTATTGCCACCGAGGCATATCTCTAAATAACCGCCACTATTCGCCCCACAAAACCAAGTACGCCCAAAAATATCCATCTTCTTGGAGTTCACCTCAGAACGGACACAAATTTCATCGATGCAATCAAGCTCGACGGTCAGGCGTTTGATGCTTGCAGCATGGAATATTCACTTCCTTTTGCCGCAACCGAATAGCTTGCAGTGAGAAGCCACCCGTACGTTCCGATCACTCCCATTCGAGTTCGTGGAACGCCGCCGTAGCGTTGCGAGAGTTAAACTCATCGAAGAGCAGCCAAGAGCCAGCTTCCGTCCGTGCCGCCTGCTGGGCGGCTTCGCTGATTGTGCCTCCTGATCGGATCAATGACCGCACTTCACCCGCCAGGCGGGACAGGTATCTCTCCATAGGCGCCGCGGCCTCCGGCCATGCTGTCGTTGGAGATCCGTGACCGGGCACCACGCGAGAAGCAGGCCGGGCACTCAGGGCCCTCAATGTGAGGATCCAGCCTGTGAGGCTACCATCCAGGGCGGGAAGATGGTCGAGAAAGAAAAGATCGCCGAGAAACCACGTATCAGTCGCCACATCGAGCACTGTGACATCAGTATTCGTGTGAGCCGTGCGCCAAGCCTCCACTCGAAGCCGACGGTCGCCGAGATCGAGTTCGACCGTTTCCTCAACCAGAAGCGTTGGCGGCACGATCTGGCTGCCCCTGAACGAGAGACCAATCAAGGCGCTGTTGGCTGTCAAGTAAGCTCTCTCACGATCAGCCAGAGCCCGCGGGAGATTGTGATGCCCGACAAAAATCGTCTCATCCGCCTTGAACGCAGCATTACCGAGGACATGGTCAGGATGCATGTGGGTATTGATGACGTAGAGGATAGGCTGCGTGACCCGCAGTCGAATTGCTGCGAGAAGCCTCTTGCCTGCTGCCAAGCTTCCGCCAGTGTCGATGACCGCAACGCCATCCCGACCGACGACAAAACCGACATTCGCAATGGCTCCGAGATTGTTCTCGTTCGCAAGGGCCACCGGAGCCTCGTGGACGAATACCCCTGACGCGATTTCCTTGACGGGAAGCGGACTTGCTTCATCAGCTCGAAGCGGCAGCAAGGATGTTGCCCCGAAGCTTATGGCGACAGCACAGAAGCTGACGATGCGCGCCGTCGCTCTGTAAAGTTCCGCGGTGCCGGCAAGTCCGATCATTGGCTCGGCCCATTATGAGGAAGCGCCGTTTGACCTAATGATATCGTCTGAGGGAAATCCGCAGCAAGCTTCATCAGCCTCTCTTCGATCCATCTGTCGGTACGAAGATTGCGCGGCGTCGTAACCTCGATGTCGGCAATCGGCTGTGCAGGTCGGGATGCCAGAAGCACCAGGCGGTCAGCGAGCGCCAATGCCTCACGAACGTTATGCGTTACCATGAGGACACTCATCCGTCTTCTTGAGACAAGATCGAAAACGGTCGCCCGCAAATCGGCCGCAGCACGTTCGTCCAACGAAATGAATGGTTCGTCCAGCACTAGCAATGCAGGCTCGATCACGAGCGCGCGAGCCAGCGCCACACGGCGCGCAAGACCACCCGAAAGCTCGCTCGGATAACGTCGCCTCCACTCGGTCAGCCGTAGATCAGCGAGCAGGTCGTCGATAGGCCGATGACGCTCGCGCCTGGGCAGTACCAGCCGGATGTTTTCTTCAACCGTGCGCCACGGCAGGAGGCGCGGCTCTTGGAAGACCATTCCGACCGAGAGCCCGGACGCGGGATGGACCCTACCTTCGAAATCTCGATCCAATCCAATCAGGATACGCAAGATCGTTGTCTTGCCGATTCCCGAAGGACCGATCAGGCACAGCGTCTCATTGCGATTGAGGGTAAGGCGAAACCCGCGAAGAATTTCCAGCGGCGGCAATCCCTTGCGCTGGTAAACCTTCCGGTCGATCTCAAGTCGCAGAGGAAACAAGGCGCCAACGTCTTGCATAGAATTCGAAAGGCTGAAGGACAACAGTGTCAATGAGAAGAACAACGGCTGTGAAGGCGAGGCTGTATCCCAGAAGGGCCGCTACGTTGAACAACTGGAAATAATAGGAAAGTGCGTATCCGACTCCGTCCGGCCGCCCGAGAAGTTCTACGACGAGCACGACCTTCCAGACCAGGGCAAGGCCCGAGCGGGCCGCAGCGGCCGCATAAGGTTCGACCTGGGGTAAGAGAATATGACGAATCCAAGTTCGGCGATCGAACCGGAACGCCTGACGCATTTCCTCAATCTGGGGATCGAGAGAGCGGGCTCCCTCCCGCATGATCACCGCGACGTTCGGAATCTTGTTGAGGGTCACTGCGGCGATGGCAGCAGTTTCGGAGAGGCCGAGCCAGACATAGCACAGGATGATGATCACGAGTGCCGGCGTATTGAGCAGAATCATGAGCCATGAATCCAAGATCCTGTCAGAAGTTGGCGATCGACCGAGCACTAATCCGATCGTCCCTCCAATGATCATCGCCAGTGAGAAAGCAGCAAAAACCCGCCTCAACGTTGCTGTAAGATTATGAAGCAAATCCCCTGATTGAGCCTCCTTCACGATAAAGGCGAAAACAGTGGCAGGCGGCGGAAGAACTCCGCTGCTGAGAAATGTTGTCGCTAACTGCCAGAGAAGAAGAAGCAGGAGGATCGACAACAATCGAGGAAGGAATCCGCTCTGCATAAGTATGCTCATCAGGGACTGCGTCCGCTATCCCAGTACAGTTCCTCCGGGAAGCTCTGAACCGGGCCAACCAGCTTCTCGCCGCCGATCCTTGCGAGAACCCCGAAGAGCCTTTCCGCATCGATCTTCTCATCGGATACGCTTCGCCTGGGGATACCTTCGAGAAAATACTGCTTCAGCTTCTGAAACGTTGCCTCGTCCTCGGCGCTCATAAGCGGCCGGATAGAAGTCCATGCTTCGTCGCGATTTGCCAGGATCTGCTTGGCTCCGGCAGAGGCTTTCGCAAAGCTATTCAGAATGGTTGGGTCGGTCGCCTCATCAAAGACGTATCCCAGCAGAGCGATCTCGCCTTCGACGCCGAAGGATCTCGCTATATCGCCGGCGCTGACGAGGCGCCGAAAGCCCTTCGCCTCCAGCCGGGCACAGAAATTCCAGAACAGCAAGGCAGCGTCGAGTTCCCGCGTCTCGAGCTTGTTCATCAGGAGAGGCGGAGCGCCATAGGCTGGGGCAGAAGCTGTACTCAGATCGACTCCCGTCCTGTTCTGAACATCCGCTTTCAAGAGAAGCCAGCTCTTATCCAAGGGGCCTCCAGCAACTCCGATCCTCTTTCCTATAAGATCGGTCGCATCCCGCATGGGAGAGCCTTCAGGGATCATCACGCCTCCCTCGGTTGCGGAGAACGGGATGAATTTCACCTTCCGCCCCTCGTTTCGCAGGCGTGCCGCCAGCAGGAGATCGGTGACGATCGTATCCACCTGCCCGGCTTGAAAGGCGATGCGGGCGGCGTCGTTCGTCGCCAGTTGGACCGGGCGAAACGTGAGGCCATTTTCTGTGTCGAGAGCAGCTCTGCGGATGGTTTCAATCTCCCAGAGCACCGTTCCAAAGGGCAGTACCCCTACACTGATGCCTCTGCTCGGCGCCGCGAGAACCCATTCAGGAGGAGCAGCTACCGCCAGAGAGAGCCCTTGGAGAACTTCACGCCTCGACAACATTGCGCTTCTCCCTCTTGCGAGGCCTCATACGTCAAACTCGGCGTCACGAAATGCTACCATCTTCTTCACGAGACTAAGCTTATCCTCTTCCTGGCTCTGTCGGGAATAGGAATAGTAAAACGAGCCTAGGCACTTTTGCCTACAATACACTTTTTGGAGGTACTCTAGAAAATCTAGCTAAACACTCGAAAATAAGCGTGTCTCCGGTTAGCCCACCGACCCCTTACAAGGGCGTTTCCGAAATTGGCTCAACCAGAAGGCGGTTTTTCACCAGCCAGCGGATTCCTCGGATCCAGCTCTCATCCGTGTTGCCGCGGATGTCGGCTTGTCCACCGCGAATAATCTTGCCGGAATGTGCATCTCTGATCGTTACCGCGAAGCTAAGAATGAGGTCCGACGTCTTCTGCACGATACCCGAAACTACGAGATTTGCGCCGAGATCCTTAGCTAGATCTTCGGCACAGCCATTGCACTTGTTCAACGGGGCCTTCTGAATAATGGCCTCGCGCTTGGGCGATATATCAACGAGTTCAATCTGCGGCGAGGCTTGGAGCAACTTACGCAATTCATCACTAACGAGTTGCAGCCGTTGCAACTGGTCATTCCTGAGACCGAGTTCGGCTGCCTGACTGGTGTCAACCAGTTCGATGTCGAACACAGCCGTTTTGAACTCCTCCGCGATTGCCGTTGAGCTGATTGTCAGAAGTATCAAGGCTGCCAGGATATGCATGTTGCACAATCTCCCTGCAATACAGAGCCACCTGTTCGGTGGTCGACTCAACCCAGGGCCAATTTGCTCAGTTTCGCCACTAAGGTATCCATGAGATGAGGATCTGTGAAAGCGTGGTCAAAAGAAGGCAGCAGAAACATCCTGAAGCCTTCCTCCATACGGAGAAAGACTTCAGATGCGGTATGTAAGTCGGCGCGCTGAACGACAACCCTGGGTTACTGCCTTGGAATGTAGGGTTGAGCGCTGTTCACTCTCATTGGATACCAAGGAGTCCTTTGGCTTCATTGACCGCACTTGTACAGCCGCTCGCGTCTCCGCTTTGGTCGGCTGATTGTGCACGCGCGAGAGCCGCCTCGATTCGCTTCGCATGATCTGGACTAGGTGTGGCGCCCGATGCCACCTGCGAACTGGTCGATTGTCCCTGGATCTGTGAGCGCACGTCCTGCGGCGATGTCGCCCTGTCTTGCGTCAAAGTATTCATGGCCGCAGTCGCATTGGTGTCTGGTGCCTCTCCGGCCCGTGGGACCTGACGCGGCGTCGCAGAGACCGCAGCATCGTTACCACCGGTCTGAGGCTGCGGCGAACCGGTAGTCGCGCCCGTTGTCGAACCAGTTCTCATCGTGGGGCCGGAGCCTGCATCACTGCTGTCCACGATTTTTCGCAACGAGCTGATTTGATCTGTACAAGGACCTGCTCTACCCTCAACAGAGGTAAGCATCATGGCCAAGCTCGCTGTCGCAATCACCAAGCCCGTCTTCATTGCAGTTCCTCCAATTATAGATCTCGGCCAGGAGATTTTATTTTTCTGAAGAACCCACCCTGAAGAATCGGGTTCCATCCCCTCCATCCCAAGTGATGAACGTACCTCCGAAGGGATGTATACACGTGAGAGGCAGGAACTCATGGCGTCGGCAAGATGTGATCTGATCCCTTAAAACTGGACCCGTTTGGGTTAGAGTTTTCCGCGGGATTGTCCCTGGCTGGGAAGGAGCGGAAGACCGATGAAGGCCTCACAGTTTTCGGACGCCCAGAAGGCGTTCATCCTCAAACAGGGCGCGGATGGAACGCCCGTGGCGGAGATCTGCCGCAAAGCTGGAATCAGCCAGGCGACTTACTTCAATTGGAAGAAGAAGTATGATGGGCTGCTGCCGTCCGAGATGAGGCGCCTGAAGCAGCTCGAGGACGAGAACGCCCGTCTCAAGAAGATCGTCGCGGATCTGACGCTCGACCGGGAGATGCTGCAGGACGTCATCAAGCGAAAGCTCTAAGGCCTGCTCGCCAGCGCGAGCTCGTGGCCGGGATGTGCCGGGAATGGGCGGTGTCGATCCGCAGGGCCTGTGCGGCTCTCCGGTTTGACCGCTCCACCCACCACTACAAATCCCGCCGCACCGAGCAGGCCAGTCTCAAGGAGCGCATTCGCGACATCTGTCAGACGCGGGTGCGCTATGGCTACCGCCGTGTTCACGTTCTGCTGCAGCGGGAAGGCTGGGGCACAAACATCAAGCGGACCTATCGCATCTACCGGGAGCTGGGCATGCAGCTGCGCAACAATACGCCGAAGCGGCGGGTGAAGGCCAAACTGCGGGACGACCGCCAGGTGGCCGTGGGGCCCAACGACGTCTGGGCGATGGACTTCGTGCATGACCAGCTGGCCACCGGCAAGAAGATCCGGGTGCTGACCGTGCTCGACACCTTCTCCCGTTACGTGCCGGCACTGGACCCGCGCTTCAGTTACCGCGGCGAAGACGTGGTTGCCACCCTGGAGCGGGTCTGCGGGCAGATCGGCTATCCCAAGACCATCCGGGTGGATCAGGGCTCGGAGTTCGTGTCGCGGGATCTGGACCTGTGGGCGTACCAGAAGGGCGTCACGCTCGACTTCTCCCGACCGGGCAAGCCGACCGACAATGCCTTCATCGAGGCGTTCAACGGCCGGTTCCGGGCGGAATGCCTGAACCAGCATTGGTTCCTGTCTCTTGCGGATGAGCGAAAAGCTGGAGGATTGGCGTCGATACTACAATGAGGAACGGCCCCATGGTGCCATCGGGAATAAGCCCCCGATTGCGCTGATAAAATCGGGTGACGTAGCCAGCCCGTCACCCTGATCGAAGCCGGAAAACTCTAACCGTAGGTGGTCCAAACTTCGGGATCGGTTCAACACCTGCTGAGGCTCTAAACGCCACTGGATGAAGCTTCGGTGGCAGGTCACACAGAACTTCCGACGTTGTACTTAGGGCGCGCGAGCGCATTTCCAGCCCAAACGTTTGCTCAAGCCACCGCGGTCCATCATGGGCTCTGCACTTTGATACCTCATAGCAAGAACAAATCTTGGTTGGCACTGGTTGTACTTGCGCCGGGCGATCCGGGCTGGATGACGAGGCCGCTGAGGATGGCGTTGTCGACCTCGCCCACGCCGATCGAGTCCAAGCGCACGTTCAGCAGTCCGTCCGTGACTGTCACCGCCTTGGTCACCGCGTAGGCATTGTTCTTGCCCGCTACCGTGAACAGGTCAAGATTGTCCACCACCGTCGTCCCCTCCAGCAGCACATCGAACACCCGCTGCCCCGCGCCCGTCACCCACGGCTCCGTGAACTGGAACTGCACCGTGTAGCTCCCGTTCGCCAGCGCGACGTCATAGCCGAAGTCCGTGCCGTACCGGTACGACTGGTACAACCCGTCATTGCTGGTGCCCCCGATCGGGGCGGTGATGCTTTTGACCGTGCTGCTGCCCTTGAGGGTGGGATGCGGCGAGGACGCGGTGTCAACCGCATATACGATCCCGGCCGCGTCCGTGTACGCGCCGCCGCCCGTGTTGATCGCCACCCGGCCCGGTGAAGCGGAGGCCTGCACCGTGATCGCCACCGTGTCCACATCCTGCAAGACCCCGTCCGAGGTGGTCACGGTGAGGGTGTCAGGTCCGCTGTAGTCCAGGTTCCCTTTGTAGCTCAGTCCTGCAAGCGCCGTATTGATCGCGGAGGCGGAACCGGTCAGGGTGACCCGCGCCGTGCCGTTGCCGCTCACTCCGGAGGAACCGCTCACCGTCAGGGTGCCCTGGGCGACGCTCAGGGTGGTGGTCAGGCTCGTGCTGTCGGGGTCTGCCACCGTCAGGCCGGCAATGGCGTAGGCTTGGTCCTCCTGGGCCGTCTGCGCACCCGGCACCGTGTTCACCGGAGGCGCGCCCGGAGAGGTCGAACCTTGTCGAATAGCGCGAACTTCCGAGCTCACTGCGCTGATTACAAAACCGTTTGCATCAACTTCCGCCACAGCCACCACGGTCACTCGACCGGTCGCGAGATTGACTTGAACTGTACCCTTCCCTTCAGCGTCAAGCGTCACGTTTTGATAACTAACGCTGGTAGCCGCGTTTCCTTGGAACGGGTTGGAGGAGGATACAGCCTGCTGCTCTACCAGCATCGTTTGGACGCGTACCGTTGCGCCGGGTCTGCCGCTCACGATGGCGGTGCTTAGCTCTTCAGCTGTTGCGCCAGAGCTGGGTATGGAAACATTACCGCTGCTGACACCTCCTATGGTGACCGTCGGCGCTGCGCCTTGAATCGACTGGCTCCGGGCGTCAGCTTGGCCGACCCCAGTACCGAACAGGTCAGCATTTTGCTGTGTGCCGTCAGCAAAAATGTAAGTAACCCGTGATCGCGCAGCTTCGGCACCGGATATTCCGCCGGCATTGATCGTCTGCCCGAATTCAGCCAGCGACTCCGGATCGATATCGATTGAGAAGCCCAGCGCCTCACCAGGGTTAAAGTCAGTAAAATCAAGGATGAGCTGTTTGTAGCCTTGGCTTGCGCTGCCTTCTCTATACTGCGCCACCGCAGTGAACGTTCCCGTTTTCGTATCAATTGTAAACGGTTTGCCGCTGGAACCTCCTGCTGCGTTGGGATCAAAGAAAATTCCATCCGGCAAGATGGCGTTCGTTAGATCTATGATGACGCGCTGCAGATTGCTCTGACTCTGCGCCAAATTCTCAAGACGGAATGTATTCGGATCAAATGTACTCACATCGATCGGGCCGTTCGGCGTCATGGTCAGCTTGGCAACACCTGATGCTGTTTGGGGTTTAGATGTTGCTGTGACGCTCACCGAGTTCCAAGTCGCGTCAAAGGGAACGCCAGGCCCGGCAGAGGTTGAGATCAGGCCTATGGCAAGACCGCTTTTAAGCTGCGCGCCCGTGCTGGTGCTGACCTCGTAGGTTCCCTTTAGAGCTTGAAGGAGAGCCCCACTTGCTTGAATTGGATCTCCAGTGCCGTTGAAGACTGTTCCAGCACTCGTCGATGTGCGCCCTCGGGTAAAGCTCCAACTTGGCGTGACAATGCCAAGATCCGGATCGACAGCAAGCTTCAGCGTGATGTCGTCGAGAGTTGTAAATGACAGGGAGCCGCCGAACAGAGAAGGCGCTGAGATTAATTGCTGCGCCACGGTCTGATTGTTACTTTCGAAAACTGCTTGGATGGAGGGGCTGTTAGCAGCGCCATTGACAGTGTTAGCTCCAGCCACGAGCTTGATGTAGTTCGATTGATCGCCGGTTCCGATGAAAAAGCCGACATTTTGAAAGTTCGCAGGCGTCGTTGTCTCAAAAGGATTGTTGACCCTCGCTGTAATCACAAAATCCTCGACGTCAGGGCTGGCCATAATGCCGAGTTGATATGCATCGAGTTGACTGTTGGTTGTTCCAGCAGCGGATCCTTCAGTGATGTTCTGCAGGAGGATGCCGGAAGCTGCCCCCCCCGCCACCACCCGGGTAGGGTCGTACTGCGCCTTGAATGATTGCGTTAGGTTCGTCATTACACCGGTAAAGCCGATGTTGAACAAGGTATCTGCCGGGCCAGGAAAAGGCTGATTCTGACTGAAGCCCCATGTCAGAGTACCGTTCCCCTGCAGTACGGTGGCTGTTCCGTTTGCCGGATCAAGACCAAAGCGGTCCACGACATCACTTAAGCCGTCAGCATCATAGTCGGTCGAAGGTGGCGGCGAGGTAGTTTCTCCTGGCTTCAGGATTGTAATGTTGCCGCCATAATTCGCCACCCAGAGCGTCCCCCCAAATGGACCTGATTCCGGGGCAGCGTGAACGTCAAGCGGCGTGCCACCGCCGAGCACTCCATTGGGTGTGAGATTTATGACATCCTGCGCTGTCCTGCCGTCAGACGACAGATCGATGCGAAAGACCGCATCTTGGTTCAGGGAGGTTGCAACCAGATCGCCACGCATTTCGCCGTTGAAAGCATTGGATCGATAATCGTCAATACCATTCACAGATCCTGGGAACGTCGTCAGTGCGTCGCGCAGAAAGAGTGGCGTTTCAAGCTCGGACGGTAGAATCGACGCGCGGTTTGCCCCTGGCGGGAGATAATATCCCTCGACCGGATTTGCCATTGACAGCGGAACCGGGGGCCAGTCGCCTGGAACCTGGATAGGGTTATTGTTTTCGTCATAAAGGCCGGCACCGTCAGGGTTGGCGCGAATTGGGTTGGCATGGCCGCCGTAATAACCTTGTTCAATCCTATGAAGCGGGGCGACATTAAGCGATCCCGATCCGTTGTTGATACGGTTTGTGACCTCACTTGTAGGAGTTGTTGAGAACGTGCCGTTGGCCTGCTGATAGATGGGCGTCCCGCCCCATGTGGGGTTCCCGCCATTGTCGATACCATAGAGAGAGCCGGATGTAGTAAAGACGAGATCGTAGATATTGCGAAACCCTGTCGCGTAGATCTTAACTGGGCTGTCAGCGGTGACGCGGGCCTGATTAAGGCCGTCATTGCCGCCGAACACTTCAGGCTGCCCAACTGCGACCACATCATCTGCACCAGCTCGGGTCGGATCGTCGACTGTTGGCAGAACGTATTTGTAGGTCTGGCCACGGTAAATCTGGCTCGGCAGCGCGCTAACGGCCTGTAAGTCAATGTCTACTATGGAGGAGGAATAAGCGTACTCTGGCAGGTAGGCGAATTCCGCCGACGGAGCGCCGACGTTTGTATTTCCACCTACAGTCAAAAGCAGATGACCCGTGGCTGGGTCGATCTGGATTCCGTTGACTCCATGATTCTCCTCGCTTCGCGGGAGACCAACGACCAGATCCTCTTTTACCCATCCGGTATCCGTCTTAGTAAGACATGAAAGTATGCCGGAATTGGTGTCTAGGCCTGTATCCAGTAGGCTGGTTCCTGCACCAATTCGCGGATCACTGGAGCTTACATAAATGACAGGGTTTTGGGCTGTACCTGTAACCAAGATACCAGTGACCTGCCGACCGGTCAGCGAGGGGTTGAAGGTCCCATCATCATTATGGTTCGGCATCTGATTGATAAGACCGATAGTCTCAGTCGATGTTACCGAGTAGCCACCCGTCGAGGTGGTCGCAATGGTGAATGCCTTGATCAGACCATTGACTTGGGAAACATACAATCGACCGTCAGGCCCGAACTGCAACGATGTCGGATTTTGAAGGCTGGCGCCAGCCAGCTGAGTTTGGTCAAAGTCAGCCATTTTCTTTCCCCAACATGGCCCCTTGAAATGCAATTCGAACCTAATTCTTGGATCGAGTGGGCTAGCCTTCTGATGGAGATGGCGCTCTTCAGCGCATTGATTGGCACATACTCAAGTCGGCGCGCCCTTAAAACTCACATGAGAAATACACTCTATGCAAAGCAAACTGCCTACACCGGCCTAATCATGAACAATGCCGACGGACCCAAGCCGCTTCGACGTTAGTCTCGAATATACATATTCGCGTAGCCGCGCTGCATGAATGGCCCTTGAAAGCCTAACTCCATGGCGCTCAAATTACTTAATCGAACAATGGTATTAACCGTTCTTGGTGGAGTCAACAAAAGGTTGTTGATCTTTGGTTGTAGCACAGCCCCGAAAGACTACTCCTTCAAGGTTTTACGGGTGATGTCACGGCAACCTTTGGGCAGAGGCTCCTGTCCTAACAGCTGTGGCATGGCCAAGCCCATCAGCTAAGTATAACGTCGGAAGTTCTGTGGTATGTTGGGGTGTGGGAGCAGCCGGGAGGCCGCCATGCACCCCATTTGCCTGGATGCGTTCAGCCCAGACCCGCGGGTGCGTATTCGCGCCCTGATGATCCTGCTCTCGGCCGAGCGTCATCTGGTTGTGGCGGAGATCGCTGCCATCGTGCGTCAGCATGAGGAGACGGTGCGACGCTGGTTGGCCCGCTATGCGGCGGAAGGCACGCCCGGTCTGGCCGATGCTCCCCGCTCGGGCACACCGCCGGGATGTGTCGCAAATGTTTTGTTTCAGAGTTTCCGCTACTGCGTTGAGGCCACAATGGAGGGGGGCGGCCCGAGCGGATTGTCATCGACGGCAGCCAGACCAACCGCGAGGCGATCCTGGCCTGCGACACGGAAGGCCGGCTTCAGGACAGGTCAAGGCGCAAGCTGAAGCCGATCAGGATCCGGCAGAGTCAATATCTCAACAACCGCATCGAGCAGGATCACCGTGCCGTCAAACGCCGAGTGCGCCCGATGCTCGGCTTCAAATCCGCTGACAGTGCCCGGGTGATCTTAAGTGGCATCGAGATGATCCACATGATGCGCAAGCAGCAGGCGAAATATGCCTACAGTCACCAGCTGTCGCTCGCCGAGCAGATCGAGCGGCTCGCCGCATAAGCGAATGCGAACCGCGTTTAGATCTTTATGTCGGCAGCCAGAAACAGCGACTGAGCCCAATGTGCTGAGCGCCGATAAACTATCTGAAGTCTTCGGCGTTCGCTTGGTTGGCGCGCGTCTTCCTACCTGCCCTTGGAGTCTCCGGCTCACGAGTTGAAAGGCAGCTTCGGGTCAGGAGGCGATGATCGGTGAGTTTACAGGAACGTCCGGGATTTCCCACTTGAGCAGACATTCGTTCTACTCCCGAGACGTGCCGCGAGTAGACCTAAGATGTTGAATAGGCCGACACAACGGAAATGCTAAGCCTTACCGGAATCAATGGATCGCACATGCCGCCCTTGTATTTCTTTGAATTGAGGTCTATATAAGTATTATCGGATTTTGGCCGGACAATCGGGTCGTTTCGCTTTTGACACTGTCAGGCGCACGTTCGGACTTTCTTACCATTACATCGACGAACCGAGTTGAGGTCGCGTTTTTACGCGCCTTCCCTCACGTGCATCTACAGCAATCGCGAAAGGCTACCCCCAATGATTATGGGCACCGTGAAATTCTACAACGACATGAAGGGCTTCGGTTTCATCCAGCCGAACGATGGCAGCAAGGACGTGTTCGTCCATGCCACCGCCCTTGAGCGCGCCGGCATGCGCGGCCTCGTGGAGGGCCAGAAGGTTTCCTTCGACACGGCCGAAGACCGCCGCTCCGGCAAGATCGCCGTCAACAACATCGAAACGGCGTAATCGCCGATGACCGGCGCAGGATACAAGCCTATGCCGCCAATCCTTGAAGCCGCTCCCCTGTGGGGCGGCTTTTTTTGTTTTTAACTGCAACCACCCGGCAGCGGTTGTCCGCCCTGCCCAGTAGCAGTTAGGCTCCAGGAGCAATGAATGTCCCACAAGTATAAAGTTCGCCAGCTCGTCCGCATCACCCATCCGAACTTCTCGGACAAGCGCGCAACGACAAGCGGCATCTACGAGGTGACCCGCCTCATGCCGGCCGACCAGACCGGCGAGGTCTCCTATCGTATCAAGGCGTCCGGCTTCGGCGAGCGTGCTGTGCGCGAGAGCGAGATTGCGGCACAGGCGTGAACCAATTGACCAGCGCAGACGCCTTCTTTCACGGATCGCAGATCTACGATCCTGTCGCCCTGCTTCGCCAAGGTGATGAGACCGTCTACGTCGCTCGCGTCGGCCGGAAGGCGTCACGACAGTTTATGATCCTCACGCCAGCAGGCGAGCCTACCTGGCCGCATGAGCCGCTCGGCAGCCTCTCCGACGCCGCCTGGGCGCTGCGAGCCCACGCGTGGCACCTCGTTGCGCCTGAGCCTATGGGCGAGAGTACCCGACAAGCCGGAATGTTGGCGCGCCTGCTCACGGAGCGGGCCTGACAACGCCCGGTGCGGAGGTGAATGCAGGGCTGGAGGAACACCGCTCGCAACAGGTTCACCTCTCTAACCGCAGGAGGCTCACCATGGTTGATCAACCAACCAATCTCGATGCGCATCGCGGCATGGCGGCCCAGAAAGCCACAGACCTTCGACGCCTGCGCTCCGAGGTCGAGGCCGATCAGGCAGCCCTCCACGCCCGACAAGCGGAACTCGAAGATCTGCTTGCGGCCGCACCCGCTGCCGACTGGCCGGAGGCCGTCGAGAAGGCGCGCTATCTGCTGGGTTTGCTCGCGCGGAATTTGGACGCCTCTGACCTGCGTCGCCGCAGGCTGATCGACCGGGTGCTGACCGATTTCGATCATCTGCTCGACAAGCCACCCCACGACTGAGCCGATTATTCCACAACCTGACTGACAACGGAGATACCCTATGGCCAGAGGCGAAAAACGCGGTAACCGCGAAGCAAAGAAGCCGAAGCAGGACAAGCCCAAGAACCCAATCCCGGTCTCTCCCTTCGTGAGCCAAGGCAAGGGCAGCACTCCGGCGAAACCGGCCGGTGGCAAGAGGGCATCGTAGCTGGGCCGCAATGGGAACGAGATCTATCGAGGCTTGATCCAACACCCGCTGACATCCTTCAGGGACGAGTTGAAGATCGCGTCGAAGGGTTTCAGCATGTTGGCGGCTCGTTCGTCACGACGGCCGAGGCCGCTCGCATGCCAATACAAGCCACGCAGTCCTGAGCGCCCCAGCCCTCCTGTCTGAGTGCAAACGTGGGACAAGGTTTGGCCATGAACACCAATCAGGACGGTCAGCGATCGGTGGTTGTTCTCCTTGCGGAGGACGACGCGCTCGTTCGTATGATGGCTGCGGATGTGCTCCGGGAAGAAGGCGGCTTCAAAGTCGTTGAGGTGGTCAATGCCGATGAAGCCCTGACGGTGCTTGAGGCACCCGCCGACGTTCGAGCCCTTGTGACAGATGTGGAGATGCCCGGCTCCCTGGATGGATTCACCCTGGCCCGCGTGGTGAAGCAGGCATGGCCTCACATCGGGATCGTGGTGACGTCAGGCAGAATGGCACCTGGTCCGAAGGCGCTTCCCTCAGGCGCACTGTTCATTCCCAAGCCTTACAGGCCGGCAGATCTGGTTGCTGCCGTGCGGACGGTGCTCTCGTCAGAGCAGGCCGAGATGCCTGCTGAAGCTCCGGTCCCAGTGCTTCCCTCAGCCGTCAAGATCAGACAGCCCCACACCGGCATCGGGGTTGCTGGCGGGTTGGCACAGCCCCTTCCTGAGTCCGAAGGATAGACCTCAAACCAACTCGGCGTTTCGCAGAACGGGAATTGCGGAACCGTGGCAGACGTAAACTGTGTCGGAACAGCTAGAGTCAGCTCGGGGTCAATTTGTGAGGTTTAGGCATGCCCGTTAAAGGTCCGCTCACCGTGGGAGACCCGACCTTGACTTCGTGACGCGCGGGCTCTTGGCACCAATGTGAATAGGCTGGGAGTGGACGGAGGGTAGGCTTCGACCGAGCCACGTCGCCGTTCCTGCTCCTAAGGTCGGCTCAACCTCGGACTTGAATGTGTCCTGCCCAACTCAACGTCTGGCTACCTATTGGCTACCTGGGAGAAATTGGCTCAAAGGGCAGATGCCGGTAACCCTTTGAAAATATTGGTGAGCGCGCTGGGACTCGAACCCAGGACCCTCTGATTAAAAGTTAGGTGCTATTCCGCTCGTATCGTGGCCCGATGATGCACTTTGCATCATAGACCATTGCTACACAGGCACTTTTGTTGCACACTGTGTCCGATCCTACTTTGGCAGTGCTGATCGCGTGCTTACCAGGTGATTACTGGACCAATCATGGCTCCCTCTCCCCAGACGTCCATGAAGCTGACCAAGCGTACTGTCGATGGGTTAGCCCCCTCCGACAAGGAAAGGGTCATCTTCGATGCCGAGTTGCCAGGTTTCGGCCTTAAGATCACGCCAGCCGGACGCAAAGTGTTTCTAGTCCAATATCGTTATCCACCAGGGCGGGCCGGACGCGTCCGGCGCTATACGATCGGAGCCTACAGCGAAAGCCTCACCCCTGATCTGGCTCGCACCATCGCCGTTCAGATCAAGGGGAAGTTGGCACAAGGCATTGATCCAATAATCCAGCGGGAGGCCCTTCACGCCGAGACCGAACGGGCCGTTCAGGAGAAGAAGCGACAAGTATCTCTTAGGGTAGACACCATTGCGGCCACCTTCATCGCCCGCCACGCCAAGCCCCGCCTCCGGAGTTGGCGCGAATACGAGCGCATGCTCCAGGATTATGTGCTGCCGGAATGGGGATCTCGGCCGATCACCGAAATTCAACGCTCCGAAGTGACAGCCCTCCTCGACACAATCCAGGAAAACCGCAGCGCAGCCCTCGCCGACCACGTGTTGGCGGTCATCCGGAAGCTGTTCAACTGGCATGCGGCGCGGGACGGGCGCTTCCATAGCCCTCTTGTACGAGGCATGGCCCGTACCAGCATCACCGCTCGAGCCCGTGACCGTGTCTTGAGTGATGATGAGATCAGAGCGCTCTGGAAGGTCCTGGAGCAAATTCCTTATCCGTTTGGTCCATTCGTAAAACTCCTGCTTCTGACTGCCCAGCGACGGGATGAGGTGGCGCAGATGCGGTGGAGTGAAATTGACGGGGATCTTTGGACCATTCCCCGGGAGCGCTACAAGAATGGTCGCGCCAACGCGGTCCCGTTGTCCGAGGAGGTGCAATCCATTCTTGCCGCCCTCCCCCGCTCCAGCGAATACGTATTTACTACCACAGGGCGAACACCCATATCCGGATTCTCAAAGGCTAAGGCTGCCATCGATCGGATCAGTGGTATTACGGGATGGCGACTGCATGACCTGCGCCGCACCGCACGCTCCTTGATGAGCCGCGTCGACATTAGCAGCGAGATTGCAGAGCGGGTCCTTGGCCACACGATTCCGGGCGTCGCCGGCGTCTACGACCGCCATGGCTACGTACCCCAAAAACGGGATGCGCTAAAAAAGCTCGCGGCAGAGATCGCACGTATCACTGCGTGAAGCGCGAGCCTCGAAGCCGCCTGCTTTCCCATGCGCAGGAGCAGCGAGCTAACCGCGTCGCCGCAATTCCGCCCAACGCAGCAATCCAGTTTGCGCGTGATAAGCCCTTCAAATTGCTGCATGCGTCGTGGCGGATTGCCACGAACTGCAAGTATTTCGTGGCAATCCACCACACAAAATACTCATCGTCAGATGAGCGAAGAATGACAATGATGCCTCTCCATCGGAGTCTTCTTAAAAATGAAAGTTGACATAGCCGTTTAGAACTCGCCGAATACCAACGGAAATTTATCCACATTAAACATCAGCTTTTGCATCTAGGTGATGAAACCTTTCTGCCGATAGTGCAATTCTTGGGACAGGATCAGACAGAGTTTACATCAATGACCATGGCCCCTCACCCACCGAAGAAAGCAAGCGCCGCACCGAAATTGCACCAGCAGCTGCAGCAATCGCTCCAACACGAACAGCCAGAGTCGTCTTTGCCACGCCATCTGCGCACGCCTGAAGCAGCCCGTTTTCTCGGGGTAAGCGCGTCATTCTTGAACCACGCCCGTATTCGGGGCGATGGGCCGCGATACCTGAAGTTGTCCCCGAAGCTCGTGGTCTATGCCACAGCCGACCTCCTGGAGTGGTCGGCGAAAAAGGCTCGCCAATCGACCAGCGGTGGTGAACCACGATGACCCGGCACACCGATCCCCACACCGCATATCTCGATCATGGAGCCGAGCAATGAGCAATTGCAAACTTGGAAAGGCTATGGCTACTGACAGTGCGGTCACAAGCCAGCCTAACGACGCATCAAATCTTTCTGCCGCAAAGTCTTTGGCAGAGTTTCATTCACGCGCTTCTCTCGCGTACGTGCGTAGTAATCCTCGTAATAGGATCAGTGCTTCTCGTGTAATCAGGGCTGATCAAGATCTCGAGGCGTTTTCCCATCCCGCCCGCTGGCAGGCTAACCGGCTGCGGAAGGCTCATGTTGAGCAAATGCGCGCGGCGGCAAGGTTCGCTCATGAGAGAGGGTATTCTCTCAACCTCTGCATCGATATCAACTGGACCCGGACTTGGCTTGGGAACGACCCCGATGGCCAAGTGCTCAGTCGCCTGATGGAATTGAACCGGAAGTGGCTCAAGCCGCGTTACTGCGAGGTCTTTGCGCAAATTGCCGTTCGTGAGAATCCAGACGGCCGCCCCAACACGCATATTCTGGTGCACTGCCCGCCAGCCGTTCTTTCCCAATTCAAGCGACAGGTGCGCAGCGTCCTCAGCGATGCCTGCCGTCGCTTGGACAAGGGTGCCGTTGCGTTCAAGCGCGTCGGTGGCGGAAATGCAACTCTGGCAGCAACACAGGGCAAGTTGGACTACATGTGCAAGGGCATCTCCCCTGAGGAAGCCGCGTCACTTGCGATCAGTCCGACACCACAAGGAGCCATTTACGGAAAGCCCTACTCAATTTCCCAAGACATCCACCGAGCCGCGCGCCGGCGGTACTCGAAAGGATGAAACGTCCATGACGTCCAATCTAAAGAAACCACCAGTACCCGATCCTATTGTTGCCGAGGCCCGTCAACGCGACGCGATTAAGCTGGCTGGACGCGACATCCAGTTAGCGCAGGCCACTACTTCACCGCTTGCCAGAGCCCGAGCTGTTCCTCGTAAGCCAACACCGCGCATTGACGAGACCAGCCACAAAATTGATGAGCACGACCTTCTCCAGAGGCACCCCGGTCGCCATGTCACTGCCCTCTCGATGCCAACGCAATCCAATCCTGGTGAAGCTGGATCAGAGCTCTCGATCATCCGAGCATCGGATCTGGTTTCAGAGCGGCTCGAGTATATCTGGGACGGCCGCATTGCACGCGGTAAGCTCACGATAGTGGCTGGCGACCCCGGGCTCGGTAAGTCGCTGCTGGCAGCTCACATAGCTGCAATCGTCTCTCAAGGCTCCGCATGGGCGCCAGATGATGGACAGGCGCTCAAAGGATCCGTGATCATGGTAACGACCGAGGATGGGCTCCAAGATACCATACGGCCTCGGCTTGAAGCAGCCGGAGCCAATCTCGAGGCTGTGCATCTGCTTCAGGATCTCGACCTCACCCGAAATCAGGACGCTCTTGAGCAGGAGATTAAGCGCCTTCCGGATGCTCGGCTCATGATTATCGATCCAATCACAAGTTGCCTCGGGCGCACCAACATCAATGGAACCGCTGATGTGCGGGCGATCATCACCCCCCTATCCCGCCTCGCTGCTCGCACCGGCATCGCGGTCATTGCCATAACGCATCTGAACAAAAACGGGTCGGGGCGAGCCGTGGCACGGACCACGGGATCGCATGCTTTCGTGGCAGTTGCTCGAGCGGTCTATGTCCTCACCAAAGATCCGGACGATCCTGGGCGCCGGCTGCTGTTGCCACTCAAGAACAATCTGGGAGCTGACGATCGGGGGACGGCTTTCAGGATTAAAGAGGTCCCTATCAGCGTTGGCACAGCGCCATGCTTAATCCCAGATGCCGAGCCGGTGACGATCACCGCCGATGAGGCGCTCGCCGCACCTCGTGGAAACTCAGGCAGCCCGTCCTCTTTGGACCAAGCCAAGGAATTTTTGCGCGAGCTTCTCGCCGCAGGTCCGGTGACGGCTCTGGCGGTCAAAGCCGCAGCCGCCGCGGAGGCGATCAGCGGGATTTCTTTGCAACGCGCCAAGAAAGCACTCGGTGTCCAATCAAGCAAGTCAGCCATGGATGGTGGCTGGCAATGGACGCTGCCCTCCAACACCAAGATGATCAATCGCGGTGAAGATGATCAGTGTGATCAGATGATTACCTTCGACGTAGGTGATCATCTTCGCTTGACCAATCCGGACGAGGCCATCGCATACCATGAGGATCAGAAATGAGCGGCGTGTCTAAGGCTGACGACCGCACCGAGAGGGCACCGACCCTACAGGGTATTGAGCGGGCGGTACCAGTGCCCCAGAAGCGCTACCTGCTTGCGGCCAAGCAACAGATTGCGGCGTAAGCATCCAACAGAACTTAGAGTTGGTGATGGCTGGCAGCGACATTCAATTATTAGTCTGCTGCACACCGCCATCGGTTGCTGGTATGCCCGAGCAAAGCTAGCCTTAGGCGCCGTCCCAATTCCTTTTCGTGGAAGCCGAGATTGAGCGCATTCTGAATGCGCTTCGCTGGCGCAAGAGCACCTGGAGGTCCACCACGACTATCACACAGACACGGACTGCAGATTGAGATGCAAGTAAAGGTGCAGATTAGGATGCAGTTGCAGTTTGAGGCCATTGCTGCAGGGCGGCACTCGTCAATCATCGCATATTTAAATATCAGAAACCTCAACCTAAACACGACTTTCTGGATTCACGCCAGGTCCAAAGCCGACATTTAGTCGAAAGAGCAGAAACCTGCAGGGTAATCTGCAGGGTACAAGCTCCGTAAATTAACCGGGTACAAGTATAGACCCCAGCTTTGCATCTAAAAGGATGCAAGTTTTAGACGATCAGCTCTCAGAACTGAACTCAATAGAGCAATCCAATGCGAAATGATGCTATCAAGCCATTGGGAAGACTAAGTTTTCATCCCTTTCGCAACATCCTTCTCCCCAAAATTCACAGCCCTGATGCGGTTGATTGACTCACCGAGCAACAAGAACATAATAGGAACATCATCAACACGAACTCGAACGGGCACGGGATTATGCAAGCCGGGCAACAAGACAGGCTTGCCGATTTGCGGCAGCGGATTGCTCGCCTCGAAGGCGGCGACCGTCATGCTGAGATCTTGCCATTCGGCATGCTGGCTCTTGACGGCCACCTGCCCCACGGAGGCCTGGAGCGGGGTGCGCTGCACGAGTTTGTCGACCATGGTGCAGCTTCTGAATTCGCCGGATGTGCCACCCTCTTCGCCGCCGGCATCGCCGCGCGTCTTGAAGGCCCTGTCCTGTGGTGCCTTAACCGGCGCGACCTGTTCGCACCGGGTCTCGCCGCTGCCGGCCTTCATCCTGACCGTGTCGTCTATGCCGAGACCTTTCGCGAGCGCGACATCCTCGGTGTCGTTGAGGATGGCCTCCGCGAGAAAGGCCTCGCGGCTGTGGTCGGCGAGGTGACGCGCCTCGGCCTCACTGCATCCCGCCGCCTACAACTCGCAGCGGAAGGATCGCGCGTGGCGGCCCTGATGATCCGCCGTTGGTGGACAGTTACAGAAAAAGATCTTGTCCTTCTCCCGACGGCCGCGGTGACCCGGTGGCGCATCGCCCCCTTCGCTTCGCAAGCACCGCCTGCCCCGGGTCTGGGTCGTGCCCTCTGGCATGTCGAACTCATGCGCTGTCGCGGGGCCGAGCCTCGCACCTGGATTCTTGAGGCTTGTGATGCGAAGGGTCGTCTCGCTCTACCTGCCGGCTTGGCCGACCGACCGGATCAGGCGCAAGACTGGCACGCCACCGCGTCATGAGGCACTCGTTACCGTGCACAAGATCGGATCGCGCCGCGTCGTGCGATCTGCTTGTTCCGCCGCCCAGGCGGTCGGGCTCCACGTCGGCATGCCGTTGGCTCAGGCTCAGGCGCTTGTGCCAAATCTTCATGTCGCCGACGCGACGCCGGAAGAGGACGAGGCATCGCTGAAAGACCTCGCACGCTGGGCGCTGCGTTATGCACCCATCGTCGCGGCCGACCCTCCAGACGGCATTTGGATCGATATCGCCGGTGCAGCCCATCTTCTCGGCGGCGAGGACGAACTGTTGCGGGATCTCACGACCCGGCTTGAGCAATCGGGCCTCACGGCTCAGGCTGCCGTCGCTGATGCACCCGGAGCCGCGTGGGCGATCGCCCGGTTTGGAGCCCGTCGCGTGGTGCCGTCAGGCCACACCGTGGACGCCGTCCTGCCTTTGCCTATCGCGGCCTTAAGGATCCCAGCCGACAAGCTCGCAGCACTCCACCGCCTTGGCATCGACCGCATCGGTCAGCTTGCCGCCATGCCCCGCCCACCTCTGGTGCGCCGGTTCGGCCGCGAGGTGGCGCTGCGGCTCGACCAAGCGCTTGGCCAAGCCTTCGAACCAATCAACCCGATGATCCCGAAGGATACGCCGGTGGCGAGCCTCGCATTGGCCGAGCCTATCGGCCGTCTGGAAGATCTGAAGGCTGTGGTGCATCGCCTTACCGCCGATCTGTGCCGCCAGTTGGAGCGCCGCGGCGAAGGCGTGCGCCGGCTTGATTTGCTGATCCGGCGTGTCGACCAGAAAGGGGCGGAGCTGCGGGTCGGCACAGCGAAAGCCAGCCGCGACTCGCAGCACCTCGCTAAGCTCTTCGACGAACGCTTGCAAACCGTTGATCCCGGCTTCGGCATCGAAGAGGTCATCCTCGTCGCAAGCCGAGTCGAGCGCTTGTCTGAAGCCCAGACGGAAGCTCATAGTCTGGCCGCAGGCCGCGCCGAGCAAGCTGACATGGCTCGCCTCGTCGATCGGATCGGAGCACGGATCGGCACGGACCGGGTTTATCGCCTCGCACCCGTCGAAACTTTCGTGCCGGAACGCATGGCCCGCAAGGTCCCTGCCCTCGCCCCGCCCTCCCGCTCGTCTTGGCCCGAGAACTTACCGCGTCCCGCCCGCCTCCTCGATCCGCCCGAGCCGATTGTTGCGACGGCTCTCCTCCCGGATCATCCGCCAGCGTTCTTCGTCTGGCGCAAGGTTCGCCACAAGGTGGCCAAGGCCGATGGCCCTGAGCGCGTCAATCCGGAATGGTGGAACGGCGACACGAGCTCGGCGTCCCGGGACTATTATCGGGTCGAGACGGATCACGGCGGGCGCTTCTGGATCTTCCGCGATGCCCCGGCCGATGAAGGGGGGCGCTGGTGGATGCATGGGTTTCTCGCATGACCTATGCCGAACTCCAGGTCACGACGCACTTCTCTTTCCTGCGCGGCGCATCGAGCGCCGCCGAACTGTTCCAGCAGGCGAAGCTCCTCGGCCTCTCAGCGCTCGCTATTACCGATCGCAACTCACTCGCCGGCGTCGTTCGCGCTTATGAAGCGTCGAAGGAAACGGGTGTGCGTCTCGTCGTCGGTTGCCGGCTTGATCTCACTGACGGAACTTCGATTCTCGTCTATCCTACAGATCGGGCCGCCTATTCGCGCCTTTGTCGCCTTTTGAGCATCGGCAAAGGACGTGCCGGAAAGGGAAAATGCCATATCACCTGGGATGACGTCACGGCCTGGAACGAGGGCACGCTCGCCATCCTCCTTGGCGATGAGGCTGACGGTATTCTGAAATCCAACCTCGCCAGGCTGAAATCCGTATTCGGTGATCGCGCCTACATGGCCCTGATCCGCCGCTTCGCGCCCGACGAGCATCTGCGCTTGTGGCAGGTCGAGCAGATGGCTCAGGCCGCGCGGGTGCACACTATTGCGGTTGGTGATGTGCTCTATCACCACCCCAACCGCCGGCGCCTGCAGGATGTCGTTGCCTGCATCCGCCAGGGCTGCACCATTGATGAGGCTGGTTACAGGCTCGAGCGTCATGCCGACCGGTACCTCAAGGATGCGATCGAGATGCAGCGCCTGTTCGAGCGGCATCCGGAAGCGTTCCGGCGCGGCCAAGAAATCCTGAATCGCTGCACCTTCTCGCTTGACGAGTTGCGCTACCAGTACCCCTCCGAAACCGATGAGGGCGAAACAGCGCAACAGAAGCTGGAGCGCCTGACCTGGGAGGGAGCGCGCAAACGCTACCCCGATGGCGTGCCAGACGCTGTCACTAAGACCTGCCGGCACGAACTGAGGCTAATTGAGGAGCTAGGCTACGCCCCCTACTTCCTGACGGTTCATGCCATCGTGTCGTTCGCCCGCTCACGCGGCATCCTGTGCCAGGGCCGGGGTTCGGCCGCCAACTCTGCTGTCTGCTTCGTGCTCGGCATCACCTCGATCAACCCGACCGAGCATGACCTGCTCTTCGAGCGCTTCGTCTCCCAGGAGCGGCGTGAGCCTCCCGATATCGATGTCGATTTCGAGCACGAGCGGCGCGAAGAAGTGATCCAGTGGATCTACGACACCTATGGCCGCCACCGCGCTGCGCTCACAGCTGTCGTCTCAACTTACCGCGCAAAAGGGGCGGTCCGGGAGGTCGGCAAGGTTCTCGGCCTGCCCGCAGACGTCACGGCAGGGCTTTCCAGCATGGTCTGGGGCTGGGGCGATGACGGGGTAACGGAAAAAGAGGCGAAAGAGCTCAAGCTCAACCTGAATGATCCGCGCCTTCGCATGACGCTGGAGCTCGCCTCCGAGCTTATCGGGGCGCCGCGCCATCTTTCCCAGCACCCGGGCGGCTTCGTGCTCACGCAGGAGCGGCTCGACGAGCTCGTGCCGATCGAACCAGCCGCCATGGAGAACCGGCAGGTGATCGAGTGGGACAAGAACGACATCGACACCTTGAAGTTCATGAAGGTCGATGTGCTGGGGCTTGGCATGCTCGGCTGCATGCGCCGGGCCTTCGATCTCTTGCGCGAGCACAAGGGTGTCGACATGGACATTGCCACGATCCCAGGCGATGACAAGGCGACTTACGCCATGATCCAGAAGGCCGATACGGTCGGCACGTTCCAGATCGAGAGCCGCGCCCAAATGGCGATGCTGCCGCGCATGAGGCCGAAGATTTTCTATGACCTTGTGATCCAGGTAGCGATCGTAAGGCCCGGTCCGATCCAGGGTGACATGGTTCATCCCTATCTGCGCCGGCGCGAGGGCCGCGAAAAGCCGGAATACCCGAAACCCGAACTCCAGCGCGTGCTCGAGAAGACACTGGGAGTGCCGCTCTTCCAGGAACAGGCCATGCGCGTCGCCATCGAATGCGCTGGCTTTACGCCGTCCGAAGCCGACCAACTCCGGCGCGCCATGGCCACCTTCAAGTTCACAGCCGGCGTCTCGAAATTTCGCGACAAGCTGATCCAAGGCATGACCGCGCGCGGCTACGATGCGGCCTTTGCCGAACGCACCTTCAAGCAGCTTGAGGGCTTCGGCTCCTACGGCTTCCCGGAGAGCCATTCGGCGAGCTTTGCCAAGATCGCCTATGCCTCGTCATGGCTGAAATGCCACCATCCGGATGTGTTTTGCTGTGCGCTTCTCAACTCTCAGCCTATGGGATTCTATGCTCCGGCACAGCTCGTCAGAGATGCGAGAAACCATGGGGTTGAGGTTCGTCCTGTCGACATCAACCATTCGCGCTGGGACTGTACTCTGGAGCCAACTCCAGATCCGCGACGCTTCGCTGTCCGCCTTGGGTTTCGCTTAATCCATGGCCTTGCCAATGCGGATGGTGCTCTCATCCCACTCGCCCGGGCAGGGCAGCCATTCTCATCCATTGAGGATCTGTGGCGGCGGGCCGAGATTTCCGTCTCAGCTCTTGAGCGGCTTGCCGATGCCGACGCCTATGGATCCATCGGCATCAATCGCCGTAATGCGCTCTGGATCATACGCGGATTATCCGATGAGATCATGCCGCTGTTTGCTGCAGCTGATGCGCGGGAGCGCACGATCCGGCCTGAAGCCGTCGAGCCTGTGGTGCCCCTCATCCCCATGAAAGAAGGCCGGGAGGTCGTGGAGGATTACCGCTCGAAAGGGCTGACCC
>JAEXGT010000015.1 GCA_023450615.1 Pseudomonadota bacterium
GGCAGACATTTCGATCGGTCGGTGATCCTGCTCTGCGTCCGGTGGTATCTGGCTTACAATCTCAGTCTCCGTAATCTGGAGGAGATGATGGCCGAGCGCGGCTCCATCGATCACGCCACGGTACAGCCGCTGCCCTCCGTATCCACACGTTACGCTCTGGGCATCGTTACCAGCAGGGGTCCGGCTCATCGCTGAGAGTGCCGGGCTGCTATCCCCCGTAAGGGCGCTCGGTGCCAAACGATGGAGATCTCCAAGGGGCGGAAATGCGAGTTCCTGACCCGTTCTAGCTTAGCGTATAATCAGGAATAGATCTTGCGCTGACCTCAACGTCGCAGCACGACACTTCGTTCAGAGCGCACGACAGCCTGCTCCCCGCAAAGGAAAGGAAGACATGCGCCATCGCGGGCCACGGAAGATTACCTCCTCCGCAAAGCTTTCGCATGTGTTGCATTGCACCTACAGCTTTTGTGCAATCGGTCCATTAGCTTAGCTCTTTCCTGATCGCTCAACCGACGAGTTGTGTGCCTCCCATGGTCCGCTCCGCCCTTCCCATGGCCGATCCTTCCGCTGATGCCGCAGCATTGTTGCGCCGTCTCGGCTTCGCGATTCTGCTGTTCGCCATCCCGCTCGCTGCGCTCTTTACCCGCCGTGCCCTCGTGGTCATGGCTCCCCTGGCCGTAGCGCTCATCGTTCTGGCGGCCTTTCTGGACGGCAGCGCGAAGAACCCCAGGCAGAAGGCCATGAGCTTCGTCACCTCGCGCGCCGGAATGGCCGGGCTCGTCCTGGTGCTATGGGCCGGGCTGTCGCTGATCTGGACGCCCTTCGTGCTGCAGGCGTCCGAGCGGCTTCTCAACATCGTGGCCATGGGCCTGATGGCTGTCGCAGGATACCTCGCCCTGCCGGAGCGGATGCGCTCGGCGAATCTCTATCTGCTGCCCGTCGGCGTCGGCCTGGCGGCCCTGATCGGCATCGCCATGCTGGTGCGGGGCGGCGGCCATCTCGATCCGGACGGCCTGGGCGTCGAGCGCGGCATGGTGGTGCTCGTCCTGCTGCTCTGGCCTGCGATGACGTGGCTCCACTCCCGTGGACGCAATTTGGAAGCCGTCGCCCTGGCGCTGGCCGTCGGCATCGGAACCGTTCTGACCTCGGATATCCTGCCGATCATCGGCCTCGTCGTCGGCGGCCTGACCTTTGCCCTGACGGCCGTGAGCCCCCGATTCGGCTCGCGTCTCATCGGGTTTGCCATGGCGGGGCTGCTGATTCTCGCACCGGCTCTGCCCTTCCTGTTGAAGCCCCTCGCGGGCGGCATCCTCGGCTCGGCCTCGTCCATCGTCATGGGCCTCGAGGCCTGGCAGGGTCTCATTCTCAAGGAGCCCGCGCGCCTTCTGACCGGCCATGGGCTGGAGACGTCCTGGCGCGGGCGCATCTTCGGCCTTGTGCCCAACGAGACGCCGTTCAGCCTGCTGTTCGAGATCTGGTACGAGCTCGGCCTCGTGGGCGCCGTCTCCGGCGCCATCCTGCTCTCGCAGGCGGCGCTCAGCGCGGGAGGGCAGCGCCCCATCCTCGGCCCTGGCATCATGGCCTCCTTCGCCTCCGCCTTCACTCTCGGCTCCTGCGGCATCGGCACCGCCCAGGTCTGGTGGTTCACGGCGCTCGTCGTGCTGGTGCTGGTCTTCGTAGCGGTGGAGCGCGGACAGTTCCGCACCAAACGCCCGAAAGCCATCCTGCGCCGCCTGCGCTAGAGCATCGAACGCAAAAGCGGGCCCCGGTTTTGCGTGAAAAGATGAGCCAAAACAGAAGCTTAAATCAGGGGACGTGAGTCCGATTTCACGTCCGATGCTTGAGACAAGACTTTCCCAGCCATTGACCCGGACCCTCCGCCTCTGATTGGCTGGGGGTTCATCGATTCATGGAAAGGACATCCCATGCCCATCATCAACCGCGTTGCCGATCTGGCCGACGAGATCGCCGCTTGGCGCAGGGATTTCCATGAGAATCCCGAACTCGGATACGACGTTCACCGCACCGCGGGCATCGTCGCCGAGAAGCTGAAGGAGTTCGGTTGCGACGAGGTGGTGACCGGCATCGGCCGCACGGGCGTGGTCGGCGTGATCAAGGGCCGCGCGAATTCATCCGGCAAGGTCATCGGCCTGCGCGCGGACATGGACGCGCTGCCGATCATGGAAGCGACCGACCTGCCCTATAAATCCAAGACGCCCGGCAAGATGCATGCCTGCGGCCATGACGGTCACACGGCGATGCTCCTGGGCGCTGCGAAATATCTCGCCGAGACGCGCAATTTCGACGGCACGGCGGTGATGATCTTCCAGCCCGCGGAGGAAGGCGGCGGCGGCGGCGACGCCATGGTGAAGGACGGGCTCATGGAGCGCTTCGGCATCCAGGAGGTCTATGGCATGCACAATTGGCCGGGCGTTCCCGTCGGCCATTTCGCCATGCGCAAAGGTCCTGTGATGGCGGCGGCGGACCGCTTCACCATCACCATCGAAGGCAAGGGCGGCCACGCGGCCTATCCGCACAACTGCATCGACCCCATCGTCGCCTCCGCCCATGTGATCACGGCCCTGCAAAGCGTCGCCTCGCGCAGCGTCGATCCGCTGGAATCGCTGGTGGTCTCCGTCTGCACCGTCAAAGCAGGCGACACCTACAACGTGATCCCGCAGACGGCGACCCTGCTCGGCACCGTGCGCACGCTCTCGCCTGTTGTCCGCGATCTGGCGGAGAAGCGCATCCGCGCCATCGTCGAGAATACCTGCGCGACCTTTGGCGCGACCGCCGATATTCAATACAACCGCGGCTATCCGGTGACAGTGAACGATGCGGAGAAAGTGGACTTCGTCGCCTCCGTCGCGAAGTCCGTTGCGGGCGAGAGCGCCGTCGCGACGAACTACCCGCCTGAAATGGGCGCGGAGGATTTTTCCTACATGCTGGAGAAGCGTCCAGGCGCCTACATCTTCGTCGGCAACGGCGACACGGCGGGCGTGCATCACCCGGCCTACGATTTCAACGACGCGGCCGCGCCCTATGGCGTGTCGCTGTGGGCGAAGATCATCGAAACCGGAATGCCGGCGCGCTAGAGCATCGGACGCAACAATGGGCACCGGTTTTGCGTGACAAGATGCGCCAAGACAAAATCTTAAAGCGTCGGACGTGAGTTCGATTTCACGTCCAATGCTTTAACCGAAGTGAGAGACAGCAATCGCCGCCGGATCATCTCCGGCGGCGATTGTCGTTTGTGGATGCGGTTTCAGTGCAGAACCATCGATGTGAAAGGCGATACATAAGCCTGCAGCATCACCAGACAGCCCACCAGGCAGGCGAGCACGATGGAGTGCCAGAACACGAAGCGCAGGATGCTGCCCTCATGGCCGAACCAGTTCGTCGCGGTGGAAGCCACGACGATGGATTGCGCGTCGATCATCTTGCCCATGACGCCGCCGGACGAATTGGCGGCCGCCATGAGGATCGGCGACAATCCGAGCTGTTCCGACGTGATCTTCTGCAAGCCGCCGAACAGTACGTTCGACGCCGTGTCCGAACCCGTCAGCGCCACGCCGAGCCAGCCGAGCAGGGTGCCGAAGAACGGATAGAGGACGCCCGTTCCGGCAAAGGCGAGACCGAGCGTTGCATCGACGCCCGAGAAGCGCGTGAGCGTGCCGATGGCGAGCATCGCCGCGATGGTGATGAGCGAATAGCGCAGCACCCAGATCGTCTCGAACCAGGCCGTGATGAGCCGCAATGGCGAGAAGCCCATGACGAAACCGGAGATGATCGCGGCGATCAGCACGCCCGTGCCCGTATAGGACATGTAGGTGAAGGCGAAGATTGCAGGCTCTGCGACCGGATTGGCCACGATAGGCGCAACCTTCTGCACCATGTTGTGCAGGCCCGGCACCGGATAGCTCCAGGTGAAGATCGGATTGACCAGCGCCTTGAACCAGCCGGTGCCCCAGATCGCGACGATCACGGATAGGATGATCCAGGGCACCCAGGCGCGGATCACCTCTTCGCGGGAGGCGAGCGGCGGGGTGGCGCCGGCGCCCAAAGGCGTGGGACGGGCGAGCGTTACCGCGGAATCGTCGCGTGTGCGCAGGGCCGGCGAGGTCCAGATCTCCTTCGGACGCCAGACCCGCATGAAGGCTACGAGGCAGGCCATGGAGATGAGGGACGCGCCGATATCGACGATCCAAGGATTGATGTAGTTCGAGATCAGGAATTGCGGAATCGCGAAGGACACGGCGCAGACCAGGATCGCCGGCCATACCTGCATCATGCCCCGGAAGCCCGCGAACACCCAGATCAGCCAGAACGGCACGATCAGCGAGAAGAACGGCAACTGACGGCCCACCATCGCACCGAGCACGTAAGGATCGAATCCGGTGACGGAGGCCAAGCCCTGGATCGGCGCGCCGAGAGCGCCGTAAGCCACCGGCGCGGTGTTGGCGATGAGCGAGAGGCCGGAGGCGGCGAGCGGCGAGAAGCCGAGGCCGATGAGGATCGCGCCCGTCACTGCAACCGGCGTGCCGAAACCGCCCGCGCCCTCGAAGAATGCACCGAAGGCGAAAGCGACGAGAAGCAGTTGCAGGCGGCGGTCCGTCGTGAGGCCGCCCACCGATTGCTGAAGGGTCGCGAAGTATCCTCTCTCCACCGTCAGCCGATAGAGAAAGATGACGTTCAGGATGATCCAGCCGATGGGAAACATGCCGGTGACCACACCGAACAAGGCGGCGCGGATGGCAAGTCCGGCAGGCATCGTGAACAGGAAGATCGAGACGGCCACCGCCGCCAGCAGCGCGATCACGGCGGCGATATGCGCCTTCACCTTGCCGGAGGCGATCATCACCAGAAGCAGCACCACCGGAATGGCGGCTGCAATCGTCGACAGCGTCGGGCTGCCGAATGGATCGTAGACTTGGCTCCACATGAGCGTTTTTCCCTGAACCTGCCAGCGCATGCTGGCGCACGCGTGATAGCGGTCAGGCCAGGACGGTCGTTCCGCCAGGGAAATCAGCTAGAAATTTATCGGGTCGCGACAACGTCCCAGGGGTTAGACAATAGTCTGTCATGCGCTCGGCGCACCCCTTGCGGGTCAATCCTTGTTGGAACAGGCGAGCAGGCCTTCGAGATCGATGTAATGCCCCGCCCGATCCCGCTTGGCCGCGAGATAGCTGACATTCTCCGCCGTCGGGCGGCCCAGCACGCGGTGGTCGGAGATCACCTGCAAACCCGATTCCGACAAGGCGCGGATCTTTTCCGGATTGTTCGTCATGAGGCGAACGGCGCTGACGCCAAGCTTCTTCAGCATCACGGCGGCAAAGTCGAACCGGCGCTGATCCGCCTCGAAGCCGAGCACCTCGTCGGCTTCGTAGGTATCGTATCCTTGCGACTGGAGCTTGTAGGCGCGGATCTTGTTGGCGATGCCGTTCCCACGGCCTTCCTGGTCGAGATAGAGCAGGATACCGCCCTCGTTCGCGGCCATGAAGCGCACGGTCTCGCGCAGCTGGTCGCCGCAATCGCATTTCAGGCTGCCGAAGAGGTCGCCCGTCAGGCAGGCGGAATGGAGCCGCACGGTGACGGGCTTCGACAGATCGGGCTTGCCGACGATGATCGCTACCTGATCGCGCAGGCCTTCGCCGCCGCGGAACACCACGAACTCGCTCGTCGGCGCATCCTCAAGCGGCACCGGGGCGCGGCTGACGAGGGAGAGGTCTGCCGCCTTGGCGCGGCGGTAATCGCGGATGGCGGCGCCCGAAACGCGCACCACGGACGGATCGATATCGATCCCCGCCGACAGGGGCGCCACGATTACGGCAGGCAGAACCAGGGACAGGCGCGCCAGCTCCAGCGCCTCCTGATCGATCCCGCCGATGGGCCGGACGGGAGCGTCGATGCGGCCATCGAGCTTGAGGGCGAGGGTTTCGATCCGCTCCCGCTCCACCACGGGCAGGGCCACGCAGCCAGGAGCCTCGCGCTCGAGACCGAGGCGGCGCAGGCGGGCTGCGGGAAGAACGAGATGCGCATGGCCTGCGGCCACGGCTTCGATTTCGGCGCCCCGGGCCTCATCGAGGTCCTCGACGCCGACCACGAGCGCGCTGCCCTCCTGCCCATCGATCACGACGGGACGGGCGCTGCGGAATTCCATGATCGCCCGCTCGACCGAGGTCGTGGCAGGATTATCGGACAGGCTCAAGGTCAGGCGCATCATCGGTGAACTCTAGGGAGGCCCTTTTCGTGATGGATTTCGAGGGCCAACAGGCTGCTTAAAGCCAAGCTGCCGCTTCAGGCACCTTATCACAGGCGACCATGGAACCCTAATCCCACAAATAAGATGCCTGCCATGCCCCTTCAACAAGGCCGCTCGACGGCTTGGCCGCGCCGGGCTATCTGTGCCCCTCTTCCTCGCGCTTAGCATGTTCTTCGAGGCAATTCGATGGTCCGCCCCCTCCTTCTCCGGTTTCTCGCTCTCGCCGCCCTCTCCTTCGCCCCCGTGGCGCAGGCCGCCACCCTCGACGGCCTGGCCGTTCAGGTGACGAATACGAGCGAGCCCGTGCTCTGCGCCGAGAAGGACAACGTGGCGATCAATTTCGCCTCTCCCGAGGTGCGCAGCTTCCGGATCGAGGCGGTGCATCCGGCCTATATGGGCACCCTCCGCCAGGACCGCTGGGAGCCGGACTGGACCGCCTGCGAGGACATCTCGGAAGCCACCTCTACGAAGCCGCATCCCACGATGCAGACGCTCTACGAGGACGACCGGATCAAGATCATGGGCCTGTCCTTCAGCGAGTTCTGGCGCCCGTCCGAGACCACCGTCACCATCGGCGGCAAGGTCACGCGCGACATTCACCTGATGCAGCTTCTGAAGAAGCACAACGGCAAGGACGAGGAGGTGATCGCCATGTACCCCGGCGACGGCTACTGGCGCATCAAGCCGCTGCCGCCGCAGCATCTGGGCTGGACGGCCTATGGCTCGTCCTTCATCGTCGGTCCGGTGGAATTCGATCAGCGCCCCGTCGCGAACCTGAAGGACGTGGCGTTCGACCCGAAGGCCATGGCCTTCACGCTCACATTGGCGAAGGGCGGCAAGGCCCATGTGGCTGTCGTGGATCTCAACGAGGAGCGCATGACGCTCGACGTGAGCTTCGACGGGACGATTGCGGGCACGCCCTTCGCGACGCTGCGCTCCATGTACGTGACCGAATTCAATGCGGACGTGGCGCGCATCGCCGTTCGCGAAGAGAAGGCCCGCTCCTGGCGCGAGGAAATGATCATGGATTTCCGGGACGCCACGGCCACCGACGCGTGGATGGGACGTCTCGTTCCGTCACGCCACAACACCAGCGCGCCGGACATGATGTTCAACCATTTCCGCGGGCCGCTGGGCGCTTCTCGCTGAACCATCCTCTGAGCATGGCGGCGGGCCGCCCATCGATCAGCATCAGCCCCGCCGCGATCAGCGCCATGCCTGCGAGATGCCGCAGCTCCAGCGTCTCGCCGAGAAGCAGAACGCCGAAGAGAATGGCGCTGACTGGAATGAGGAATGTGACGAGCCCCACATTCGTCGCCCCCGCCCGCGCAAGCAGGCGGAAGAAGATGAGATAGGCGAACGCCGTCGACACGAGTGCCAGCGCGAGAAGCGACAGGATGGTCGCAAGGCTCGGCATCGCCAGCGTCCAAGGCCTGTCGACCATGAGACTGACGGGCACGAGCATGCAGCTCGACGCCGTGACCTGTCCGGCGGCAGCCGCGAGCGGCGGAATGCCGAGCGTCTTGAAACGGCGCCCGAACACACCGGAGAAACCGTAGGACAGGGCGGCTGCCAGAACGGCGAGCTGCGCCAGCACGTTGGTGTTGAACGACGTGATGGCGGCTGAGCCGATCATCACGGCGACGCCGACGAAGCCGACGATCACGCCGCCGAGTTTCGGCCCCGTCAGCTTCTCGTCGCTCGTGAAGTAATGCGCCACGATCAGGGTGAAGAGCGGCGTTGTGGCATTGAGGATGGAAGCAAGGCCGCTCGCGATATGGCTCTGTCCCCAGACGATCAGGCTGAAGGGAATGACGTTGTTGAGAAGGCCCATGCCGAAGAAGGCCGCCCAGGCCTGACGCTCGCGCGGCAGGCTCAAGCCCATGATCCGCAGCACGACCTGCAGGGCAAGCGCCGCGAGCGACACCCGCAGCGCCACGATGATGAGCGGCGGCAATTCCTTGACGGCCACGCCGACGAACAGAAACGACCCGCCCCAGATGACGGAGAGAAGGCCGAGCAGCGCCCAATCGGACATTGCAATGGTTTTTTGAATGGGCGCTTGAGCCATGGGCGTGTCTCGAATGATTGAACTCTCTCATGCCACGGGAGCCCCACCTTCTGCGACCCGTTTTCTGTTATGGCCGCCATAAGCGGTCCTTATCGTCGCCTGTGGAGACGGCCTTCAGGAGATCAAGCACGCTCTTCCCTTTGGGGAGAGGGATCGAGGCAGCTTACAAAAATCGGAGTTTCGAGCTTCGGTCAGCGGGCATGACAGCTCCATCGTCATGGCAGGGCTTGCCCCGCCCTCCTCTCAAGGGGGAGCAAAGAAGCGCTTTGCGCTCTGCGCCCGCTCAGGCCCTCATGCCTTGGAAAGAATTGGTTTACGAAGATTGTGGGTAGTTCAAAACCTTTACCGCTCGTTCACGCCTTGAGGCGAGGTTAGGGGCCTCACACGTCCCTGGAAGCCTCCAGCATGAACCCGCAGACCTCTCGTCATCCGTCCTATGGAGCCAACTCGCACGGCTACGGCCAGTCGCGTTCCCAGGTGCGGTCGAGCTTCTGCATCATGCCGCATGTTCACGGCCCGGACCGCAACACGAGCTTCATTTTCGGACGCTCAGATTCCCGCATCCGCCCCCTGCTCAACCAGGCGCAGCGCAACCGGCTGCATTGCTGGTCCATGATCATCGCCCTGGCGTCGTCCGCCGCCGGCACCACCCTTCTGCTCACCGCGATCCTGCGCTGAAGGCGGGCCTCATTGGAGAGGCCAGAACAGCATGATCAGCGGCGTTCCCACCACCACCACGATGATCGAGAGCGGCAAGCCGAGCCGCCAGTAATCGCCAAAGCGATAACCGCCCGGACCCATCACCAGCGTGTTGCATTGATGGCCGATGGGCGTGAGGAAATCGCAGGCCGCGCCGATTGCCACTGCCATCAGGAATGCATCGGGCTTGAATCCGAGCTGCGTGGCGAAGCTCGCCGCAATCGGCGCCATCACGAGCACGGTTGCGGCGTTGTTCAGGAATGGGGTCACCGCCATGGCCGCCACCATGATGAGAACGAGCGCGCCTGTGGGCGGCAGCATATTCGCGGCGGATGACAGCCAGCCCGCAATGAGATCCGTGCCGCCGGTCGTGCGGATGGATTCACTGACCGGGATCAGCGCGCCCAGCATGACGATGATGGGCCACTCGATGGTCTCGTAAGCCTCGCGCAGGGTGAGCGATCCGAACAGAACCAAAAGCACGCCCGCGCCGAAGAATGCGATGGCGACGGGCAACACGTTGAACGCGACCAGCACCATCGTGATGCCGAGAATGGCGATCGGCAGGAAGCTCCGGCGCGCATTGCCGAGTCGGATCTCACGCTCGGCCAGGGGAAGGCAGCCGAGATCGCGCAGGGTATCGGGCAGCTTCTTCAGATTGCCCTGCAGCACGATCACATCGCCGGGGCGCAGCTTGATATGGCGCAGGCGCTCCTTGAACCGCTCGCCGCTGCGGCTGACGGCGATGAGATTGACGCCGAAGCGCTCATAAAGCTCGATCCTCTCCGCCGACAGGCCCGCAAGAGATGAACTCGGCCCGACGATGGCCTCGATCACGCCGATCTCGTCCGTCGCCTCGTCGGTTTCAGGCTGGTGGTGCTCCCGGCTGAGTTTGAGCCCCGCCCGCGCCACGGTGCTTTCCAGAGCATCGGGCTCGCCTTCCAGCATGAGCAGATCGTTTTCGCGGATCGTCACATCCGGCAGCGGGCTGGAGCTGCGGGTCTCGTTGCGGATGATGGCCGCGACCTTCACCTCTCCGTTGGAGAGCGTGCGCAGGTCCGCCACCGTCTGCCCGATCACTTCGGATTCCGGAGTGACCCGCGCTTCGGTGACGTAATCCTTGATGTTGAGTGCCTCGTCCAGCGTTGCCGCACCTTTGCGGCCCTTGGGCAGAAGGCGGTAGCCGAAGGCGAGAAACACGACGCCCGCAAGCGCAATGCCGATGCCGACCGGCGTGAAATCGAACATGCCGAAAGGCTCGCCCAGCAGCTCGTCCCTCATCCGCGACACGATGATGTTGGGCGACGTGCCGACCAGCGTGACGATGCCGCCCAGCAGGGAGCCGAACGCCATCGGCATGAGAAAGCTGGAAGGCGGCGTGTTGTTGCGCCGTGCGATCTGGAACGCGACGGGAATCATCATCGCGAGCGCGCCGATATTCTTCACGAAAGCGGAGAGCACCGTCACGACGGCGACCAGCACGATGACTTGGCTCTGCTCGGTTCGCAGATAAGGCGCGGCGCGATTGAGCCCGGCTTCCAGCACGCCGGACTTCGCCACTGCGGCGCTCACCAGAAGCGCGCTTGCGACAATGATGACGATATCGTCG
>JAEXGT010000052.1 GCA_023450615.1 Pseudomonadota bacterium
CGGCGCCGGAAACGGAAGGCGTGTGCTGGTGCGCGGCGGCTTCGCCGACATCAACCAGAACGGCCTCACGGTTCTCGCCGAGCGCGCTCTTCCCGCAGAGGAGCTGACGCAGGAAATCCTCGACAAGGAAATCCTCCAGGCCGAAATGGCCTACGACGCCAGTAACGACCCGGCGGCCAAGCACGCGGCCGAATCGGCCATCGCCCAGCTGCGCGAAGCCAAAGAGGCGCTGAACTACTGATTTGAAACAACCCGGCTCCGGCCGGGTTTTTCTTTTCATGACCAAGCCTGCGCCTCTCATCCTGACGCTCGCGATGGACGAGCGTTCCTTCGCCTTCTTCGACGAGCAGAGACGACGCTACTTTCCGCCCGAGCGGAACTTCATTCCCGCGCATCTGACGCTGTTTCATCGCCTGCCGGGGGACCAGACCGAAGCGGTTCGGCTAAAGCTCGAACAAAGATCCGCCGAGCAAAGCTGCTTCCCTCTCGATGTGACTGGCCTGCGCTCACTCGGAAGAGGTGTCGCTTATACCCTGCACGCTCCCGAGCTTGCCGCCCTGCGCGAGAGCCTGGCTCAGCACTGGCTTCAATGGCTCACACCGCAGGACAGGCAGAAGCACCAGCCGCATGTAACGATCCAGAACAATGTCGATGCGGAGAAGGCCCGGAGGCTCCTCGTGGAACTTCAAGCGGGGTTCAATCCGCGACAGGTGCGCGCGCAGGGACTCGACCTATGGCGTTATCTCGGCGGCCCATGGGAGCTGATCCGTCACTATCCGTTCGCAGCCGATCAATGACATGAACCTAGACGGCAGGGGCTTCGGCTGCCGGCGTCACGCCATCAGGCACAACTTCTCTGGCCTTTTGTTTCTTGCGCGTGAAAAGCGCGACGGCCATCGTAACGCCGATAAGCTGGACGCCGATGCCGATCCATTCGGCTGCCGAGGGCAGGCGATGCGCGTAGGTGAAGCCATAGATGAGAGCGAACGCCGTCTCGGTGACAATGAGTTGCGCCGACAAAGCCAACGGCAGGCGCTTCGATGCGACGATCCAGAACCAAGTGGCGAGCCACGAGCCCGCAATGCCGAGAACCGCGGCCCAAATCCAGAAGCGGATGGCTTCCGTGCTATGCAGCGCATAATGCGGCAGGGCGGAGGTCTCCGTCAGCCAGGAGAGGGGAATGAGAGGCAGGACGCCCAATCCTGCGCCGATGCCCTGAAGCCCCGTCCATGGCAACGAGCCGGGGGCATTCTTGCCCCTCATGGTGCGCGCATTCAGGACGGCATAGACGATCCAGATGAGGAGCGCCGCCAAAGCGCAGCCAACACCGAGCAGAAGCCTGCTAAGAGAGGCTAGGCTCTGGATCTCCATCAGCGCGGCGCCATTCACGATGCCGATGCCGAGGGCAATGAGGGAGACAGGCAAAGCGAGACGGCCCCAGGGGACGTCCCGGTCGCTCCAATTGCCGATGATCGCAAGAAGAACAGGAAGCGCGCCGATGATTAGGGGCGGAATGGCAGACCCCGCCAGTTGCACCGCATAGGCCGCGCAGATGTAATAGCTGACATAACCCGTGATCCCGAGCATGAGGGCCGTCAGGAATTGCGCGCGCGTGATGCCCCGCGGACGGAAAGCGGGATGCAGCATCAGCAGAAGGGATGTCAGGCCGAAGATCAGGTAGCGCGCGACGGCCAGATCGATGGCCGAGAACGGCATGACCGCAAGAGGGGCAACGAAGGTGAGGCCCCACAAGGCCCCCGCCATAAGCCCGGAAACGATGCCGAGAAGCATTGCAGACTCGCCTCACTGATAATGTCGAAAAGGCCAGTCCAATGCAGCCCGACGATGTCGTTAGAAGATTCGCGGCTGAGACACGAGAAGCTTCTCAGCCGCGAGCCGGGATTTACTCACCCATCGCGATCAGGTTCGCGTTGCCGCCAGCCGCCGCCGTGTTGATCGTCACGGTCTGCTCGGTGGCAAAGCGCAGCAGATAGTGCGGACCGCCCGCTTTCGGGCCGGTGCCGGAAAGGCCGTGGCCGCCGAAGGGCTGCACGCCGACCACCGCGCCGATCATGTTGCGGTTGACATAGACGTTGCCGACCGAGAGCGCGTTGACGATCCGGCTCACGGTCGCGTCGATGCGCGAATGCACGCCGAGCGTCAGGCCGTAGCCCGTGCCTTCGATGGCCTGGATCACCTCTTCGAGCTTGCCCGCCTTGTAGCGCACCACGTGCAGCACGGGGCCGAAGACTTCCTGCGCCAGATCGTGCGGCTTGTTGAGCTCGAAGATATGCGGCGCGACGAAAGTGCCGGTGGAGGGCGCGGTGCCTGCATAATGCACCTTCGCCTGACGCTTCATGGCCTCGATATGCCCGTCGAGCTTGTCCTTGGCTTCGCGGTCGATCACCGGGCCCACATGCACCGACACATCGCGCGGATCGCCGAGCTTCAGTTCCTGCGCATTGCCCGCGATCATCTCGATCATGCGGTCGGCCACGTCGTCCTGCACGCAGAGAAGGCGCAGGGCCGAACAGCGCTGACCGGCTGACCGGAAGGCCGACATCACCACATCGTCGGCCACCTGCTCCGGCAGCGCCGTCGCATCGACGATCATCGCGTTGATGCCGCCGGTTTCCGCGATCAGCGGAACGATGGCCGCATCCTTGTTCGCGAGCGTGCGGTTGATGATGCGCGCGACTTCCGTAGAACCGGTGAAGACGACGCCCGCCACGTTTTCATGCTCGACAAGGCGCGCGCCCACGCGTCCGTCGCCCGGCACGAGATGAAGCGCCGTCTTGTTGACGCCCGCCTCATGGAGAATGCGCACGGCCATATCCGCGATCAGCGGCGTTTGCTCCGCGGGCTTGGCGACGACGCTGTTGCCCGCCATCAAAGCGGCGCTCACCTGGCCGAGGAAGATTGCGAGCGGGAAGTTCCACGGCGAGATCGCCACGAACACCCCGCGCCCGCGAAGGCGCAGCACGTTGCTCTCGCCGGTTGGGCCGGGCATGGGGTCGCCATTGCCGAAAAGCGTACGGCCCTGAACGGCATAATAGCGGCAGAAATCGACGGCCTCGCGCACTTCGGAGAGCGCATCGTCGAGAGTCTTGCCTGCTTCAACCTGCAAGAGATGCAACAGCGCGCCGCGGCGTTCTTCCAGCAGATCGGCTGCGCGCTCCAACGCCTTCGCGCGGGTCTCCGCATCCGTGCGGCTCCAGGCGGCAAAGCCCGCGCGGGCGGACGCCATGGCGCGGTCAGCGATGTCGGGCGTCGCTTCGCTCACCTGACCGGCAATCGTCGTTCCGTCGATGGGGCTGACGACAGGACGCATCTCGCCGGAAGCGGCCTTGCCGTCCAGGAGCGGATCGGCGCGATAGCTTTGCGTAGCGGCTTTCCTGATCTCGCCGAGCAGCGCATCGAGCGAGGCCCGGTGGCCGAACTCGACGCCTTTCGAATTGGCGCGCTCAGGGCCATAGAGATCGCGCGGCAGCGGGAGCTTCGGGTGACGCGCCTGATCGGCGGAGACGATGATGTCGGCGGGGCGCTTGAGCAGGGCCTGCACCGGAACATTGGGATCGGCCGCCACCGACACGAAGGAGGAGTTCGCGCCATTCTCGAGAAGGCGGCGCACGAGATAGGCGAGAAGATCGCGGTGCCCGCCGACCGGCGCATAGGCGCGGCAGGCAAGGCCTGGATTGTCCTCCAGCAGACGCGCATAGAGCGCCTCGCCCATGCCGTGCAGGCGCTGGAATTCGTAGCCCTCCGTGCCGCCCGCGCGCTCGATGATGGAGGCGACGGTGAGCGCGTTGTGCGTGGCGAATTGCGGATAGATACGCGGACGAAGCGCGAGCATCTTTTCGGCGCAGGCGACGTAATGCAGGTCCGTCATCGCCTTGCGGGTGAAGACGGGATAGTCGTCGAGCCCGCGCTCCTGCGCGCGCTTCACCTCCGTGTCCCAATACGCACCCTTCACGAGCCGCACCATCATCTGGCGATCGTATTTCTCGGCCATGGCGGCAATCGCATCGATCACGGAACCGGCGCGCTTCTGATAGGCCTGAATGGCGAGGCCGAAGCCTTTCCAATCGGCCAGCGACGGATCGGCGATCACGGCCTCGATCACATCCAGGGAGAGTTCGAGGCGGTCGGCCTCTTCAGCGTCGATGGTGAAGTTGAGATCGTAGGATTTCGCCTTCTGCGCCAGCTTGATCACCAGCGGAACGAGCTCGCGCATCACGCGCTCATGGCTCGTCGCTTCGTAGCGCGGATGCAACGCGGAAAGTTTCACGGAAATGCCGGGCCGGTTCGGCAGCGGCTCGTTGCCCGCGGAGCGCCCGATGGCGTCGATGGCGGCGGCATAGGAATCGTAATAGCGACGGGCATCGTCCGCCGTGCGCGCGCCTTCGCCCAGCATGTCGAAGGAATAGCGGTAGATGCGGCCCTTGGCCGAGCCCGCGCGCTTCAGCGCATCCTGAATCGTCTGGCCGAGCACGAAATGATTGCCCATCACGCGCATGGCCTGACGGGTGGCGGTGCGCACCGCAGGCAGGCCGAGGCGCTTCGTGAGCTGGCCGAGAATGCTCTCCGGCGTCTCGCCGGGCTGGATCACGCGGGCCGTGATGCCGAGCGCCCAGGCGGAGGCAGAGACGAGGAAGGCGTCGGATTTGGCTTCATGACTCGCGAAATCCGCCTGTCCGAGCTTGTCTTCGATGAGCTTGTCGGCGGTGGCCGCATCCGGCACGCGCAGCAGCGCCTCCGCCAGCACCATGAGAGCCAAGCCCTCCTTGGTGGAGAGGGCGTATTCGCGCAGCATCTCCTCCACGCCGCCGAGCCCGCCGCCCTTGGCGCGAATCGCCTCGATCAGGCGCGTCGCGCGCTCGTCCACCCGGCGCTCGCGCTCGGGGGAGAGGCGTGAACTCGCCAGGAGGCGGGCGGCAACGGCCTTGTCGTCCTCGGCGAAGGGCGGGTTGAAGGGCAGGGCGGATTGAGAAGTCTGGGGCATCTTTTTCCTCTGGAACTTTCCGGGAAATATACGGGCGAACAATCCGTGGTTCGATGGCAATATTAAGCGTTTGGCCGTAAGATCACCGCTCAGGAAGCGTGGCAGGCGTGAAAATGACGGAAATTGACCGGATCGATCGGAGGATCCTGAAGCTGCTCCAGCAGGACGGGCGCATCTCGACCGTGGACCTTGCGGAAAAGGTGGGGCTCTCGCCCACCTCCACCAGCGACCGGGTGAAGCGCCTGCAGCGGGAGGGCTACATCGCGGGCTTCGGGGCGAGGCTCGATCCGCACCGGCTCGGGCTGGAGCTTCTGGTTTTCGTCGAGGTCTCCCTCGACAAGACGACGCCCGACGTCTTCGAGAAATTCGCCGAGGCCGTGAAGCGCGCGCCGGAGGTTCTCGAATGCCACATGGTGGCGGGGGGCTTCGATTATCTGGTGAAGACGCGGGTGGCCGACATGGCCGCCTACCGTCATTTCCTCGGCGAGATCCTGCTGGCGCTGCCGGGCGTGAAGGAAACCCGCACCTATGCGGTGATGGAGGAAGTGAAGAGCGACGGGATGCTTCCGGTGTAAGACGGCGCCATAGCCCTCATCCTGAGGGGGCGCGTGAGCGACCGTCTCGAAGGACGAGGGCGTCTCCGAGCACACTGGACCCTCCTTCGAGACGCCTGCTGCGCAGGCTCCTCAGGATGAGGGTGGGTGAATGAAAGGCGTCGTCATCGGCGCATGGCCGGTGACGACGCGCGGAGCGGGTGCTCCTTAACTGGACATGACTTCCTGATCGCTCTTCGTCTTCCACAGCGAGAAGACGACACCGCCTGCGATCAGCGCGAGAGTCACGCCGAGCGAGATGGTGGGATCGAGCTTGCCCACGAGCTGGTTCCAGAAGATTTTGCCGCCGATGAAGACGAGCACGAGAGCCAGCGCGTATTTCAGGTAGTGGAAGCGATGCACCATGGCGGCGAGCGCGAAGTAGAGCGCACGCAGGCCGAGGATTGCCATGATGTTGGCCGTGTAGACCACGAAGGTGTCCGTGGTGATGGCGAAGATCGCCGGCACCGAGTCGACCGCGAAGATCAGGTCGGCGACGTTGATCACCACGAGCGCCAGGAATAGCGGCGTCGCCCAGGTGACGATCTTCCCCGTCTTGGGATCGGGCTCACGCACGAAGAAGTGCTGATCGTGCAGGCTGTTCGTGACCCGCATGTGCTTGCGCAGGAAACGGACGATGGCGTTCTTGTCGATATTCGGCTCGCTCTCGGGCACGAGCAGCATCTTGATGCCTGTGGCGATGAGGAACGCGCCGAAGATGTAGAGCATCCACGCATATTCCTGCACCAACGCCGCGCCGAGCGCGATCATGATGCCGCGCAGAATGATGACGCCGATGATGCCCCAGACGAGGGCGCGATACTGATATTTTCGGGGGATCGCGAAATAGCTGAAGATCAGCGAAATCACGAAGACGTTGTCGATGGACAAGGACTTCTCGATGAAGAAGCCCGTGAAGTAGGAGATGCCCGCATGGGTTCCGTCTTCGGTAACCAGCAGGCCGGTCTCGAACGACCACCAGATATAGGCGCCGAACAGCACCGCGATGGTGATGTAGAACGCAGACAGGAGAAGGCTCTCCTTCACGCCGAGTTCCTTGTCCTTTCTGTTCAGGACACCGAGATCGAAGGCGAGGAGAAAAACGACAAGGCTCAGGAAGGCCGTCCACATCCAGACGGGCTTTCCCAGCCATTCCGCGAAGAGGAATTCTGGCATAACCGGACCTATGATTGCTTTCATGTTCAAGCATCGGTTCCGACATCACAGGCGCTTTCTCGCCTGCCAGAGGGGCCCGGTTACCGATCTCGCTCACATGGGATCGGCTCTGGAAGCCGTCAAGAGCAGGGCCCAAAAAGCCGGGTGCTCAAATTTTCGTCAATGGAACAGCTTCGGTGCAGACCCGCCGGGGCTACAGGCTTGACCCTTCTCGCCAATCTGCTTGCATGATCCCCAACAACGCAACTCGAGCCTCCCGGACTCGTTCAAGAGGCAGGGCCATGACAGAAAAGGTGACGGTGATGGTATTCGAGCGTTCGATCACGCGGTGGGGCAAGGGAATTCTAGCTTGTGCGGCCCTGCTGCTCGGCTCGGTTACAGCGCAGGCCCAGACGCCGGTGCGGTTCTCCCTCGACTGGCGATGGGAAGGCCCCGCGGCCCCCTTCGCAGTGGCGCTCGACAAGGGCTATTTCAAGGACGAGGGCCTGGATGTCACCATCGAGCCGGCATCGGGCTCCCGCGAGCCCATCTCGCGCGTCGCCTCCGGGACCTACGATGCGGGCCTCGGCGACGTAAACTCCCTCGTGCGCTTCCGCGACGAGAATCCCGACGCGGATATCAAGGCCGTGATGATGATCTACGATCGTCCGCCCTTCGCCATCATCGGACGCAAGAGCCGCGGCATCTCGAAGGAGCCTTCGAGCCTGACCGGCAAGAAGTTCGGTGCGCCGGCAGCCGACGGCGCCTTCGCGCAATGGCCGATTTTCAGGGAGGTCAACAAGGTCGACGAAACAGGCATGAAGTTCGAGAATGTGGGCTTTCCCGTTCGTGAGCCAATGCTCGCGCAGGGGGAAGTGGATGCCGTGTTCGGCTTTTCCATGTCCTCCTTCATCAACCTGAAATCCCGCGGCGTTCCGGCGGACGATATCGTCGTGCTGCCCATGAGCGATTACGGCGTCGATCTTTACGGCAACGCCATCATCGTCTCGCAGAAATTCGCGCAGGAGAAGCCGGAAGCCGTGAAGGGCCTGCTGCGCGCGATCATGAGGGGCGTGCAGGACACGGTGAAGGACCCGTCGAGCGCGGTGGATGCCGTGATCAAGCGCAACGACGTCGCCAAGAAGGATGTGGAGCTGGAGCGTCTCAAGATGGCGCTCGATCAGAACATGATCACGCCCTGGGTCAAGGAGAATGGCTTCGGCGGAATCGACAAGGCGCGCTTCGCGAAGGCTCTCGATCAGATCGGCCTGACATTCACCTACAAGGAAAAGCCTAGCGTGGAGAGCGTATTCACGGAGGAGTTTCTGTCCCCAGCGGACCAGCGTAAGGTGAACTGACCCTTCCGCTTGAGGGCGGTGCGGTGGGAAGCGCCTCCATCGACGAATGTCGCGTCGCCACCCCACCTCGGCTCCGACGAGCCGATCCTCCCCCTCAAGGGGAGGATGGAAGCGCGCCCATGGCGCCATGTCCCTTCTGATCCGTCGAGACGCGGCCTCGCGGTTGTGGAATGAGAAACCGGGGAACGCTAGCGCCTCAACGACAGCGGATTGTCGGAAAGCGCCGACGCGTCCGGCTGGTCGATGGCAGGGTTGCCGAGAAAGGCGTTCCAGAGCTTCTCCACGGTCTCGCGCTCCAGATCGTCCACGATGAAGACGATGCGGCTGCGCCGGTCGTCGCTCGGCCAGCGCGGCAGCACGGCGGGCACGTGGATCACATGCTGAACGCCATGGATTACCACCGGATGGTCCGGATCTTCGGCCAGCGCCACGAGGCCTTTGACGCGGAGCAGCTTCGCGCCCTGGGATGAGCGCAAGAGATCCAGGAACATATCCAGCGTGCCTTGCCGGATCGGCTTGTCGCTGGTGAGACAGAAGGCGCGGATGCGCTCGTCATGCCGGTTCACGTCGTGATGGTGATGGTGGCCGTGATCGTGATGGTGATGCGAATGCTGGTGCGCGTGGCTCATCCGCTCCGCGTTCTCCACCGCTTCCGTCTTGAGCCACTCGCTCACGTCGGAGATCTTGCCGTCGAGGCCGAAGAGGCCGCCTGCGATGATGTCCTCGACGGGCGCATCGGCCTTCAGGATCGCCGCGCCCGGATTGAGCTGGCGCAGCCTCTCCTGCAAATGTGACAGGCGCGCGCCATCCTGAACGAGATCGGCCTTCGTGATCACGATCCGCTCGGCGACGGCGGCCTGTTTCACGGCCTCCCGATGAGCGTCGAGGGTTTGTGCGCCGTTCACGGCATCGATCACCGTCACCACGCCTTCCACCGCGTAACGCATGGAAAGATACGGATGGTAGAGCACGGCATGAAGGATGGGCGCGGGGTCGGCGAGGCCCGTGGTTTCGATGATCACGCGCTTGAAGGGCATGATGCGGTCATTGTCGCGCTTGCGCAGCAGATCTTCGAGCGTCGCGATCAGATCGCCGCGCACGGTGCAGCACAGGCAGCCGGCGGACAGAAGCACCATGTTGTCGTCGATCTTCTCGACCAGCAGGTGATCGAGGCCGATCTCGCCGAACTCGTTGATGATCACTACCGTGTCCTGCAGGGCGGGGCTTTTCAGCATCCGGTTCAGCAGAGTGGTTTTTCCGGCGCCGAGAAAGCCCGTGAGGATCGTCAGCGGAATCGGTGCGGGCGGGGTCATCGGGGCATTCGTCATGGTGCTCAATCCGCGATGGGAACCAGCGGCGCAGCTTTCAGGCGGCGCTGCTCCAGAAGAACGTTGGTGATGATGGCGGCGAGCACAAGGGCTCCGCCCGCGATCTGCGGCGGCGTGAGGGCCTCATTGAGGATGAGCGCCGATGAGATCGCCGCGACGACGGGCTCGGTGCAGTAGATGATCCCGGCGGCAACCGCCGTGATGCGCCCCAGCGCCAGGAATTGCAGCACGAAGCCGATGATGTAGCCGCCGATGGTCAGGGTGACGGCCCAGGGGGCGACGGCGAGGATCGAGGGCGGCGCGAGCTGTCCCGTAACCAGACTGATGAGAAGGGCGGTGGGCAGGATGATCAGCTGGATCCAGAACACCTTGGCCACCACGCCAGTCTTGGCGCAGCGGGCTGCGGTGAAGAACTGAACCGCTGTCATGATGCTGGCGCTGAAAGCGAGGGCGAGGCCGCGCCAGTCGAGATCGGAGAAGGCCGGTCCCACCACCAGGCAGACGCCGAGGGTCGCGACGGCGACGACGCCGACGAGGGTAGGGGTCAGCGGCGTTCTTTCCACCAGCGGGTTCGCGAGAACGATGATGATCGGATAAGTGTAGAACACGACCGCCGCGACCGTCACGGGAATGAAGGCGACGGACGAAAGATAGCAGATGCCCTGCAGGGCACTGGAGATCCCGAGCAGGAGGAGCTTGCCCCGTTCTTCCCGCGCCATGGCGAGCGAGCTCCGCGCGATAGCCGCCACGGCGGCGACCAGAGCCAGCATCAGGAACACACGGTAGACCACGATGGCCGATCCGTTCGCGCCGGCGAAGGATGCCATGCGTGCGAAAACGATGTTGAAGCCGTAGCAGGCGGCGGAGCCGACGGCGAGGAGAAGGCCCGTGGCGTGGGGAGAGTGCGTCATGACGAGGATCGAGGTTCGCGGAATACGCACCGTTCGCGCGGATCAGGGGCGAAAGCAAGAGGCCGGATAAGCAAAACGCCCGGCGCGAGGCCGGGCGTCGATGAAAGCATTGGGAACAGGATCAGTTCGCCGCCTTGGGCTTCGACGGGGCTTCCGCCTTCTGGTCCTTCTTGGCCGCCGGCTTCTGGGGGCTGGCCTTCTGGTCGGCCACCGGCTTCACGCTGACGCTGGCGCGGCCCTTCGGCTTGGCCTTGCTGCCTTCCTCGGCGGCCTGGGCATCGTCCGACGCCTTGGCGGGGGCCTGCTTGGCAGGCTTCTTCTTCGCGGCCGTCGCCTTCTTTTTGTTCAGTCGGGCCTGCTCGGCAGCCTCCTCGGCGGCGGCCTGAGCGGCAAGCTCGGCCTCGGAAGGCGGGTTCAGGCCGATCCAGACGCGCTCCGGCTGCACGGCGGTGCGGGGGCCGAGCACCGTGCGCACGGGCTTCGGCGTATCGCCCGCGAAGGCCATCACATCGGAGGAGAAGAGGTTGGGGACGTTCGAGTTGTCCTCGGCCACCACGGGGGCGTCCTCTTCCTGAGGCATCGGGCCGCGGCGGTCGCAGATCACCGGGCGCATGTCCGGCGGCGTGGTGTTGGCCGAGACGGGAAGAGCGGTCAGTTCGGGATTGGTGAAGTTCACCTTGCTGTTGAAGCCGCGGTCGAACAGCTCCGCCGCCTTCATCGTGCGCTCGTTGGCGGAGGGCGCGCCGAGCACGACCGTGATCAGGTGGCGGCCGTCGCGGTTGGCGGTGGCCACCACGTTGAAGCCAGCCGAGCAGATGAAGCCGGTCTTCATGCCGTCGGCGCCGGGATAGCGGCCGATAAGGCCGTTGGTGTTGCGCATGATCCGGCGGCCGAACTGCACCGCGCCGATATGGAACAGTTCCTGCTGGTCAGGGAACTCCACCAGCAGGGCGCGGGCCAGCAGCGCCATGTCGCGGGCCGTGGTCTGGTTGCGCTCGTCGGGAAGGCCGTGCGGATTGGCGAAATGGCTGCTCGCCATGCCGAGGCGCTGGGCATGGGCGTTCATCAGCGACGAGAAGCCGTCGATGGAGCCGCCGATGTTTTCGGCGATCGTCGCGGCGACGTCGTTGGCCGACTTCACCAGCATGATCTTGAGGGCGTTGTCGAGGCGGATCTGGGTGCCGGGCTTGAAGCCCATCTTGGACGGCGGCAGCGCGGCGGCGCTGTCGCTCACCGTGAGCAGCGTGTCCATGCTCAGCTGGCCGGAGCGCACCTTGTCGAGGGCGACATAGGCGGTCATCAGCTTCGTGATGGAGGCCGGATACCAGGGATCGGTCGCCCGCTCCGCGTGCAGAACGCGGCCGGATTCAACCTCGACCACCAGGGCAGGGCCACCGGCGGCCAGAGCCTGCCCGCTCAAGAGAGCGGCAAAGGCAAAGGCTGTCATGCGTAGGGCACGGCTAACGTTCATACGGAACGACTCCTTGGACGTGGACAACGGTCGGAGAGGGGACAGAGAGCCCCGCTTGCCAGCTGGGCTATTTTTTTAATCCCAAACCTTAGCTTTGGCTAGGTAAGGTGATGGATCGCAACCCGCCCGACCCTTTTTAGCGAACTCCGTGGCAAGAGAGTGGCAAGACCCGCTCTTCCTGCACGAATACCCAGGCACGGCCATCGTTCGCAGGGGATAAGCATGTTGTCGCTGCGGCAAGAGGATGATATTACGAAATGTAATTTCGTTCTTCTGCATGGATTGAGCCGATGACAGCTGCCGAAACCGCCCCTGTGAAGCCCGCTTACCGTGTCCTGGAAGTCGGTGATCCGGCGCCATGGTTCACTCAGAACTGCTCCGCCAATCCACAGTTTCATTTCGAGACTGTGGCGGGGCGCTATCTCGTCCTGTGCTTCTACGGCACGGGTCGCGACGAGAACGGGCGCGAGGCTCTCAAGGCGTTTCAGGAGACGCACCGTGACCTGTTCGACGACGAAAAGATCGCCATTTTCGGCGTGAGCGCCGACCCCTCCGACCTATCCGAAGGGCATGCGAAGCAGATCACTCCCGGCATCCGCCATTTCTGGGATTTCGACGGAAGGGTGGGCCGCCTCTACGGAGCGCTTCCTGTCAAAGGCGAGCCTGGCCAGAAGCAGGTTCTCGCGCAGCGGTTCTGGATGGTGCTCAACCCCACTTTGCGCATTCGCGCAATCTTCCCCTTCCAGGAGGACGGCAGCGAGCGGGAAGAGGTCATGGCCTATCTGCGCGCCCTGCCTCCGGTCGACCGCTTCGCAGGGTTCGAGATTCCGGCTCCCATCATCATCGTACCGGATGTGTTCGAGCCTGATTTTTGCCGCCACCTGATTTCTCTCTACGAGGAGAATGGCGGCAAGGAATCCGGCTTCATGCGGGAGATCGACGGCAAGACGGTGGCTGCCCATGACCGCAGCCATAAGAGCCGCAAGGATTTCACCGTCACCGATCCCGATCTGATCGCGCAGCTGCAAAGGCGCATCATCCGCCGCATCAATCCCGAGATCGAGCGCGTCCATTTCTTCAGGCCCACCCGCATGGAGCGCTACATCGTCTCCTGCTACGCGGCGGAGGATGGCGGACATTTCCGGGCGCATCGCGACAACACCACCAAGGGCACGGCCCATCGCCGCTTCGCGGTGTCGATCAACCTCAACGACGAGTTCGAAGGCGGCGAGGTGAGCTTCCCCGAATACGGACCGCGCAGCTACAAGGCTCCGCCCGGCGGCGCCGTGGTGTTCTCGACGCCGCTTCTGCATGCGGTGTCGAAAGTTACGTCGGGCCGCCGCTACGCGTTTCTGCCGTTCCTCTACGATGAGGCGGCCGCCAAGATCCGCGAGGCGAACAACGCCCATCTCGGCGAAGGCGTGGGCGCCTATAAGGCCTAATCGTCCAGTGACAGGGCGAGGGGCAGAATCGTCTCCCGCGCGAGCGGGGCGAGATGTCTTTCGCCCGGTTCCTGCGGGTCCACCCAGGCGTATTCTTCAATCTCGGCCTGGCACAGGATGGGGCCTGAGATGCGGACAGCATAGGCCGCGGCCCGCACCCGTTGGCCCGGTTCATTGGCGGCGGGAGCCTCGAAGAGGCCGAGCATCCGCGCCGATTCCGGAACGATGGTGCAGCCGATCTCCTCAGCGATCTCCCGCGCAAGCGTCGTCAGATCGTCCTCTCCTGGCTCGCGCTTGCCGCCCGGCTGCATGAAACTGTCCGTGCCGCGTTTGCGGACCAGCAGCACATGGCCCCGATCGTTGCGGATGAGCGCCGTGACGATGTCGATCATCGCTCTCCGGCCTTGATCCATTTCTCGACCTTCGGCGGCTCGTAAGCCTTGATCGCCTCGATGAGGGCATCGGGCTCGCCTTGCACGATCAGCATGGCGCGGTGGATCGGCTTCACGAAGCCACGCTCCACCACGTCATCGAGGAAATCCGCGAGCTTGTCATAGAAGCCCGCCACATTGAGCAACGCGCAGGGTTTCTTGTGATAGCCGAGCTGCGCCCAGGTCCAGACCTCGAACAGCTCCTCGAAGGTGCCGAGGCCGCCGGGAAGCGCGATGAAGCCGTCCGAGAGTTCGGCCATCAGCGCCTTGCGCTCATGCATGGAGCCGACCACGCGCAGATCGCTCAAACCCGTATGCGCGATTTCCTTGTCCACGAGCGCCTGCGGCATCACGCCGATCACATGCCCGCCATGGGCCAGCGCCGCATCCGCCACCGCGCCCATGAGGCCAACCGAGGCGCCGCCATAGACAAGCTCGATACCGTTCCTCGCCAGCGTCTCGCCGAGCAGGCGGGCGGTTTCGAGATAGACGGGGTCCTGGCCCGCGCTGGAGCCGCAGAAGACGCAAAGACGCATGGGGCATGTCCGATGATTCGTTTTGAAGTTTCCATGGAGGCCGAAGCCACGGCAAATTCAAGAGGCCGGGGATGGGCGTCTTCGACCAAGGCTGCCTTGCCGAATGGGCGGAACCATTCCACCTTATGCGCAACACGTAAGTTTCGCGAGGAAACCCCATGACTGCCTGCATCGTCGGTTGGGCGCATACCCCCTTCGGCAAGCTCGACGCGGAAAGCGTCGAGAGCCTCATCGTCCGCGTCGCCAGCGAGGCGATGGAGCATGCGGGGATCGGGCCGGAGGATGTGGACGAGGTCGTGCTCGGCCATTTCAACGGCGGCTTCTCGGCTCAGGATTTCACCGCCTCGCTGGTGTTCCAGGCGGACGACAAGTTCCGCTTCAAGCCCGCGACCCGCGTGGAGAATGCCTGCGCCACCGGCTCCGCCGCCGTGCATCAGGCGATCAAGACTATCGAGGCCAAGCGCGCGAAAACCGTGCTCGTGGTCGGTGTCGAGCAGATGACCCGCACGCCCGGCCCTGAGATCGGCAACATTCTTCTCAAGGCCTCCTATCTGCCGGAGGATGGTGAGACCCAGGGCGGATTTGCCGGTGTGTTCGGCAAGATCGCGGGTCAGTATTTTCAGCGTTACGGCGACCAGTCGGATGCGCTGGCGCTGATTGCCGCCAAGAATCACACGAACGGCGTCGACAATCCTTACGCACAGATGCGCAAGGATCTCGGTTTCGATTTCTGCCGGGCCGAGAGCGAGAAGAACCCCTTCGTGGCGGGACCGCTCAAGCGCACCGATTGCTCCCTTGTTTCCGATGGCGCTGCCGCGCTCGTGATCGCGGATACGGAAACCGCGCTTCGCATGCGCCGCGCCGTGGCGTTCCGCGCCACCGCTCACGCGCAGGATTTTCTGCCCATGTCGAAGCGCGACATCGTTGAGTTCGAAGGCTGCGGAGTGGCTTGGCAGCGGGCGCTTGCCCAGGCGGGCATCCAGCTGTCGGATCTCTCCTTCGTCGAGACCCATGATTGCTTCACCATTGCCGAACTCATCGAATACGAGGCCATGGGCCTCACGCCGCGCGGGCAGGGCGCGATTGCGGTGAAGGAAGGCTGGGTGAACCGCGACGGCAAGCTGCCGGTGAATCCATCAGGCGGCCTGAAGGCGAAGGGCCATCCCATCGGCGCGACGGGCGTGTCCATGCACGCGCTCACCGCCATGCAGCTCTGCGAGGAGGCCGGCGGCATTCAGGTGAGGAACCCGAAGCTCGGCGGCATCTTCAACATGGGCGGCGCGGCTGTGGCGAACTACGTGAGCGTGCTCGAGCGGATTAAGTAAGAGAGCAAGACTCGCTCTCCGTCATCCCCGGACTTGTTCCGGGGATCCATGCCTTTTTTCTTTCAACTCACAAACCTCATCCTGAGGAGCCTGCGCAGCAGGCGTCTCGAAGGAGGGTCCAGTGTGCTCTGGAGACGCCCTCGTCCTTCGAGACAGTCGCTTACGCGACCCCTCAGGATGAGGGCTAGGGATCAGAAGTGGATGGCGGGGTTAAAAGCCCGGCTATGGATGAGAAGAAACGCTACTCCCCCGGCGCCTTGGCCTGCACTGCCAAGGCATGCAGACCCCTGTCGAAAGCCTCCTTCAGCACCTCGTTGACGAGGCGGTGGCGGTCGACGCGGCTCTTGCCGGTGAAGGCTTCAGATACGATATGTACCCTGAAGTGAGTTTCTCCCCCCTCCCGCCATCCGCCATGCCCACGATGCTGTTCCGACTCGTCCGTGACGGTCAGTTGGGATGGGCGCAGGCGTTCCTGCAGGGTTTGCGTGATCCAGTCTGTGAGGGTCATGCGATTTGTAAAACCTTTTTGAACGGGTCTGCGGCGAAAAGCGCTTAAGCCTTGGCTCAGGGCCTCATGCCCTTCATAATGTTTGAATCATGGATCTCAACTCGCCTCTTTTCGACCGTATCCGGATCAAGCCTTCCGCCGATGAACCGCGGGAGACGAAAGGGCCTGCCTGCGAGCATCCCGGCTGCAAGGCCGCGGGCGAATTCCGCGCGCCCAAGGGCCGGGACCGGGAGGGCCAGTACTGGCGCTTCTGCCTGGAGCATGTGCGCGAGTACAATGCTTCCTACAATTATTTCAACGGCATGTCCGATTCGGCGGTCGCGGCCTATCAGAAGGACGCGATCATCGGTCACCGCCCGACCTGGGCCATGGGCGTGAACACTTCCGGCAAGCCCGAGGGCGAAGGCGCCAAGCAGGAGCCCCGCGACTGGGCCTATGTGGACCCGCTTGGCATCCTGAGGGGCGAGGACTTCACCCAGGCCCGCAGCCGCAGGGCCTCCCCGGAGCCCAAGCGGCCCCGTTACACGGGCGCAGTGCGCCGGGCCCTGGACATCCTGGGGCTGGACGAGGCTGCCGACGGACCCGCCATCAAGGCCCAGTACAAGGCCCTGGTGAAGCGGTTCCACCCCGACGCCAATGGCGGCGACCGCTCCTTCGAGGAGCGGCTGCGCGACATCATCAAGGCGCACGACATCCTCAAAAGCGCCGGTCTGTGCTGAAACCCCTCTGTTTCATGCAGCCCCCTTAAGCGTTTAGGAAATTGCACCACACCGCCATGGGGTTTAAGAAGCCATGGCAAGTCTTTGAAACAACTGTCCGACGAGAGGCCCTTATGACGGCACAAACCGATACAACGACCCGCCTGCCGGATATGAAAGTGTCCGTGCGACAGGTCTTCGGCATCGACTCGGACCTGGAAGTTCCGGCCTTTTCCCAGACCGATGAGCACGTGCCCGATCTTGATCCGGACTATCTCTTCGACCGGGAGACGACGCTGGCGATTCTCGCGGGCTTCGCGCGCAACCGCCGCGTGATGATCACGGGCTATCACGGCACCGGCAAGTCGACCCATATCGAGCAGGTGGCCGCCCGCCTCAACTGGCCCTGCGTGCGCGTGAACCTGGACAGCCACGTGTCCCGTATCGACCTCGTCGGCAAGGACGCCATCGTGCTTCAGGACGGCAAGCAGGTCACCGCCTTCCAGGACGGCATTCTTCCCTGGGCGCTCCAGAACAATGTCGCTCTCGTGTTCGACGAATACGATGCGGGCCGCCCAGACGTGATGTTCGTGATCCAGCGCGTGCTGGAGCAGTCGGGCAAGCTCACGCTCCTCGACCAGAAGCGCGTGATCCGTCCTCACCCCGCCTTCCGCCTGTTCGCCACCGCCAACACGGTGGGCCTCGGCGACACGTCGGGCCTCTATCACGGCACGCAGCAGATCAACCAGGGCCAGATGGACCGCTGGTCCATCGTCACCACCCTCAACTACCTGCCGCACGACAAGGAAGTGGACATCGTCCTCTCCAAGGCGAAGCACTACCAGGACAGCTCGGAAGGGCGCGACATCGTCAACAAGATGGTGCGCGTGGCCGACCTCACCCGCTCGGCTTTCATGAACGGCGATCTCTCCACCGTCATGAGCCCGCGCACGGTGATCACCTGGGCCGAGAACGCCGAGATCTTCGGCGATACGGGCTTCGCCTTCCGCGTCACCTTCCTCAACAAGTGCGACGAGCTGGAGCGTGCGCTGGTTGCCGAGTTCTACCAGCGCTCCTTCGGCAAGGAACTGCCGGAGAGCGCCGTGAACATGGTGCTGTCGTAAGGTGTCATCCCGGACGCGCTTCGCGCGATCCGGGATCGTTTGGGAGTTTCGCTGGTTTCAGCGATCCCGGCTCTTCGCTACGCTCCGGCCGGGATGACGGATGAAGGAACGCGATGTCCATCTCGAACCGCAAGCCGGGTGAGAAGAAGGAAGCGCCGGCGGAGCCGCTGAAGCGCTCCATCGCCGGCGCCATGAAGGCCATCGCCCGCAAGCCCGATCTCGAAGTGGCGTTCGCCTCCGACCGTCCCGTGCTCATGGGCCCGGACAAGGCCCGCCTGCCGGAGCCGCCGCGCAAGCTCACGTCGAACGATGTGGCGATCCTGCGCGGCAATGCGGATTCCATGGCGCTGCGGCTCGCCTGCCATGACACGACGCTTCATCGCAAGCTCGCTCCCGAGGGCCAGGCTGCCCGCGCCGTGTTCGACGCGGTCGAGCAGGCGCGCGTGGAATCCATCGGCTCGCGCCGCATGGCGGGCATTTCCTCCAATATCTCCGCGATGCTGGAGGACCGCTATCATCGCGGCGGCAAATACGAAGAGATCACGGACCGCGCCGATGCGCCCATCGAGGATGCGCTGGCGCTCATGGTGCGCGAACGCCTGACCGGCGAGAAGCCGCCGCATGCCGCCGAGAAGATCGTCGATCTCTGGCGCGACTTCATCGAGGAGCGCGCGGGCAAGGATCTCGACGGCCTGTTGAAGAACATCGACAGCCAGCGCGATTTCGCGCGCGGCATCCGCGACATGCTCTCCTCGCTCGACATGGCCGATGATGCATCCCTCGAGCAGAACGACGAGGAGAACGAGGAAGAAAACGAATCCGAGCAGCAGGAGCAGCAGGGCGAGGGCGAATCCGAACAGGAATCCCAAGGCGACCGCGCCGAGATGGAGGTCAGCGAGGATTCGAGCGATGAGCTGGAGGATGGCGCGACGGAGGAATCCGACGGTCCTTCCGGCGAGATGCCTGACGAGGCGGAGGAAGCGGATTCGGACGAGGCCGGTGAATCCTGGCGTCCGCCCTCCCGCTCCAACGAGAATCGCGGTCCTGACTACAAGGCCTACACCAGCAAGTTCGATGAGATGATCCATGCAGAAGATCTCTGCGATGCGGATGAGCTGACGCGCCTTCGCGCCTACCTCGACAAGCAGCTCGCGCATCTTCAGGGCGTGGTGGGCCGTCTCGCCAACCGCCTGCAGCGCCGCCTCATGGCGCAGCAGAACCGCTCCTGGGAGTTCGATCTCGAAGAGGGCACGCTCGATCCGGTGCGCCTGCCGCGTATCATCATGGACCCGTTCCAGCCTTTGAGCTTCAAGCAGGAGCAGGACACGAACTTCCGCGACACGGTGGTGACGCTGCTCATCGACAATTCCGGCTCCATGCGCGGACGCCCGATCACCGTGGCGGCCACCTGTGCCGATATTCTCGCGCGCACGCTCGAGCGCTGCGGCGTGAAGGTCGAGATCCTCGGCTTCACCACGCGCGCATGGAAGGGCGGACAGGCCCGCGAGATGTGGCTGCAGAACGGTAAGCCCGCCAATCCCGGCCGCCTCAACGACCTGCGTCACATCATCTACAAGTCGGCGGATGCGCCCTGGCGGCGCGCGCGCAAGAACTTGGGTCTCATGATGCGTGAGGGCCTGCTGAAGGAGAACATCGACGGTGAGGCGCTCGATTGGGCGCACAAGCGCCTGCTCGGACGTCCCGAGCAGCGGCGCATCCTGATGGTGATTTCCGACGGCGCACCGGTGGATGACTCGACGCTTTCGGTCAATCCCGGCAACTACCTCGAACGGCATCTGCGCTACATCATCGAAGAGATCGAGACGCGCTCACCGGTCGAACTCATCGCCATCGGCATCGGCCACGACGTGACGCGCTATTACCGCCGCGCCGTGACCATCGTCGATGCGGAAGAACTCGGCGGCGTGATGACCGAAAAGCTCGCGGAGCTGTTCGAAGAAAACGCACAGCCTGCGCGCGGAGCAGCGCCCCGTCGCCGGGCGCACGCGTGAGGCTTCTCTCCCGCAGACATCTGCTCATCGGCGGCGGTGCTCTCACCGCTGCCGGCATCGCAGGCGTAACAGGGACCGCACTCGCGCAGCGCCCGCAGGCGTTTCGCACCGCAACCCCCGTCAGGGTCGCCACGCAATCCATCAGCCATCTTTCCAACACCGATCCGGACCGCGCGAAGTTCGGTTCGCTGTTCTTCCGCTCCGGTCTCATCCTGAAATCCGATGTCGCCGCGTTCGGCGGCTTTTCCGGCCTGTGGCGATCTGCTCGAGGCCAGGAGATCGTTGCGCTTGCCGATAATGCGCAGGTGCTGCAGGCGCGCGTTGAAACGTCCGACGGGCGCCTGTCGGGATTGTCCGATGCCGTGATGGCTCCCTTGCTCATGAGCAACGGCACGCCTGCGCGCCGCACCCGCTACTACGATACCGAAAGCATCGCCATCTCCGGCAATACCGCCTTCGTCGGCATCGAGCGCAACCACGCCGTCCTGCGCTTCGAGCGCAGCCGGGAAGGGGCGCTCGTCAAAGGCGTTCCGATCCCCGTGCCGGATGAGCTCAAGGACCTGCCGAACAATGGCGGCATCGAGGCTCTTGCCCTCGCGCCGCAGCGCTCAAGTCTGGCCGGTGCTCTCATCGCCGTCGCGGAGAGCGGCCAGGGTTTCATCCTCACCGGTTCGCGGAAAGGCATGTTCGAGGTCGTGCGCCGTAACGGTTATGACGCGACGGATCTCGCCTTCCTCGATTCCGGCGACGCGCTCCTGCTGGAGCGCCGCTTCTCGCTGTTCGGCGGATTCGGATGCCGGATTCGCCGCATCGCCGATTCAGCGATCAGGCCGGGCGCGCGCGTGGATGGCGAGGTGATCTACGAGAGCGAAGCCTCGCACCAGATGGACAACATGGAAGGCATCTCCGTTCACCGGGAGGGCGCCGAGCATGTCGTCTCTCTGATCTCGGACAACAACTTCAACACGAACCTTCAGCGGACCCTGTTGCTGGAATTCGCCCTTGCCGAGTGAGGCTGTCGGGCGCGCGGGCTTGGCAATTTCGAGGTAGGGCGCTCGGCCTTGCTTGCGAGCAGTCAGGGTTCGGGCCACCATCCTGCCCCATGAAGGCGCCCTCGATCCTGCTGGCCGCTGGCCTTTCCCTGACGACCGCTTCCGCAGGCGCTGCGCCCCTGCTGCTGGTGGATGCGTCAACCGGCGATATTCTGGCGGCCCAGGAAGCCACCAGTTCCTGGCACCCGGCATCGCTGACCAAGCTGATGACCGCGCACCTTGCCCTCACGGCGGTCGCATCCGGCAGGCTGACCATGAACACATCCATCGTCATGAGCGAGCAGGCCGTGGCGCAGGCTCCGACCAAGCTGGGTGTTCCACAGGGCACATCTCTCCGCCTGGAGGACGCCCTGCGCGTGATGATGGTCAAGAGCGCCAACGACGTGGCGTTTGCAATCGCGGAGACCATCGGCGGCAACGAGGCGTCTTTTGTCGCGGCGATGAATGCGGAGGCCCGGCGCCTCGGGATGAGCGGGACGCGTTTCGTCAATGCCAACGGCCTGCACGATAACCGTCAGGTGACCAATGCCAGGGACATGGCCGTCCTCATGCTCGCCGTCCTCAGCTATCATTCGGCTTATGCCGACCTGTTGAGAACGCCGTCGATTACGGTCAATGGCCGGCTGCTGAAGAACACCAACAAGCTTATCGAAGGCTATGCTGCCCTGGAGGCGACCAAGACGGGATTCGTCTGCGCCTCCGGTTTCAATGTCGCCGCTTCGGCTGTCCGTGGCGGCAGGCGCGTTGTTGCTGTGGTCCTCGGCTCTCCGAGCGCGGATGCGCGAAACCGGGTCACGAAGGACCTTCTCGATGCCGGTCTCTCGGGAGCCGGAGCTCCCATCGGCAATCTTCGGATGGTGAAAGCGGCTGCTCCCACACCGGGGACCGACTTGCGTCGCCTCAAATGCGGCCGTCAGGAACCGGCCGCCGCCGGGTTTGCCGCAGCCAGGGGCACGGAAGGCTCCCGGTGAAATTCATGTCCGCGAAAAAGACGGCTCAAGGAGCCTTCAGACCGCCTGATGATGGTGCTTCGCCTCAAAGCGCATGAGCCGCAGGACTGCGCCGTATGGAGCGATCGAGAGCGCAGCGAGCGCGAGCTTCACCAGATAATCGGAGATGGCGAGGGTTGCCCATGGCAGGGCGACGCATTCATCGGCGATGCCCGCATTGCCCAGCATGTCGGTGATCGTCAGCCCGAAGCCGGGAAGGGCGCCGCAATAGAAGGCGAAGGAGAAGAAGATCGCCGTGTCGAGGCCCGACGAGATCACCGAGGACACGAAGGGCGGCATCCACCAGGCATGACGGCGGAGGCGCGTGAAGATCTGGATGTCGAGAAGCTGGGCGCTCAGGAAAGCCGCGCCCGAGGCAATCGCGATGCGCGGCGTCGCCAGATAGATCGACAGCGCCACGGCCAGCACGAAGCCCACATAGACGACGCGGCGTGCGCCCTTGGGGCCGAAACGGCGATTCGAGAGGTCGGTGACCAGGAAGGCGAAGGGATAGGTGAAGGCGCCCCAGGTCAGGTAATCCCCCAGGCCGAGATGATGGAAGGGATATTGGACCAGGATATTCGAGGAGAGGACGACGAGGGTCATCGCGGCAAGCGCAATGAGGAAGTCGCGGTGTCCAATCTTGATCATGATCGGCCTTCTCGGGTGTGGCTAAGCCTTACAAGCAACGCAAAACGGGCGGCCGTGAGGCCGCCCGCAGCTTAAGAAAACGGTTGAGGCCGAAATCAGCTCGCAGCAGCGAGCTTCTTCTCGATCTCGCGCTTCACAGCGAGGGCGGTGTTCGACAGCTCGGTAGCCGAGGCCTTCGCGAGGAAAGCATCGAGGCCGCCGCGGTGCTCGACGGAGCGCAGAGCATGGGCGGACACGCGCAGGCGCACGGAGCGCTGCAGGGCCTCAGACTGGAGCGTGACGTTGCAGAGGTTCGGCAGGAACTTCCGCTTCGTCTTGCGGTTCGAGTGGCTCACCAGGTGGCCACTCAGCACGGCCTTGCCGGTCAGTTCGCAACGGCGCGACATGGGTTCAATCCTATTCGTATACGGGGCCACGGCTTCGATTTCGCGGGTTTGCTTCAACGCAGATCCCGCGCGGCCGGACACCAGAAGTCCTTGGAAGGTGCAGGGCTATAGGCCGAAAAAGGGCCCCGCGTCAAGAATAGTGCGACAGCGCAACTCGTTTTTTTGCGCCGACATGGTCATGATTTATTCGGATTCTCATGCCATGCAACAGAATAGACTAACGGGACAGTCCCGAGAAAGCATCCATGCGCCTCATCGCTTCCGCTCTGTTAACCTTAACCGTTGCCGGCTTTGCTTCGCAGGCTCAGGCCCAGGCCGCGCAGACCCTCAAGGTGAACTACAACCTCTCCCTGGCGGGCCTGCCGCTTGGGAAGGCTGATCTGTCTTCCACCTTTACCGGCCCGAGATATGAGCTGCAAGGCAATGTGAAGTTCTCGGGGCTCGTGAAGATGATCACCGGCGGCAAGGGAGCCGGCACGGCCACAGGCACGATTGCAGGAATCCAGCCTCAGCCCGACGGCTTTGCCGTCTCGTCCAAATCCTCCGGCGAGCAGCGCACCGTGCGCATGGCGCTCGACGGCGGCAACGTGGTCGAGACAGAGATCACCCCGCCGGTGGAGCCGAAAGAGGACCGGGTGCCGGTGAAGGATGCGGACAAGAAAGGCGTCATCGATCCCTTGAGCGCCCTCATCATGCCGGCCGTGGCGTCAAAAGGCCTCACCGATCAGGCCAATTGCAACCGCACCATCCCGGTCTTCGACGGGGCGGCCCGCCAGAACATCGTGCTCACCTATGCGGGAACCAAGAATGTTGCCGTGCCGGGCTATTCCGGCCCCGTGCTGGTGTGCAATGCCCGCTGGGTGCCGGTTTCCGGCCACCGGACGCAGCGTCCCTCCACCAGGTTCATGCAGGAAAACAAAGACATGAACGTGTGGTTGGCGCCGGTGGAGGGAGCGCGCGTGCTCTTCCCCATCAAGGTCGCCGTGCGCACCATGATCGGCATGGGGGAGCTGGAGGCTGCGAGCTGGTCCCTGGAGGGCGATGTGCAGCCCGCATCGGCCAAGGCCAGGCCCACAGGCAAGGCAAGGGAGCCGATCAAGGCCGGAGCCGGTCAATAAGCTCCCAAAATCCTTGGAGAATTCTTGAGTTCCCGGTAGCGAAACCGGGCCAAGGTCCCATATAAGGGTGAGCCTGTTGCCGGACGTGTGGCCAGGCCTGCTTTGTGAGAAGGCTGCCTGCATCTCTTCTTGTGCGGGAGCATCTCGACCCTCTCACCCGGGATCGTATCCGACATTACCCCGCATCCAGGCATGGTTCGCCGTTCCCTTCCTCCGCAAGTGCGCGCGCGCGGCGTCACCGCCGTGCTCGGGCCGACCAATACGGGCAAGACCCACCTCGCCATCGAGCGCATGCTCGGTCATGACAGCGGCATGATCGGCCTGCCGCTGCGCCTGCTCGCGCGCGAGGTCTATCAGAGGGTGGTCGAGAAGGCGGGGCATCACAACGTCGCCCTGATCACGGGCGAGGAAAAGATCAAGCCGGACCGGCCCCGCTACTGGATCTCCACCGTGGAGGCCATGCCGCGCGATATCGACGCGTCGTTCGTGGCCATCGACGAGATCCAGCTGGCCTCTGATCTCGACCGCGGCCACGTGTTCACCGACCGTCTTCTGAATCAGCGCGGACGCCAGGAAACGCTGCTCATCGGTTCCATGACCATGCGTCCGCTGATCGAGGCGCTGATTCCCGGCGTTCATGTGGTCACCCGTCCGCGCCTGTCGCAGCTTACCTTCGCGGGCGAGAAGAAGGTTTCGCGCCTGCCGCGCCGCTCGGCCATCGTCGCCTTCTCGGCGGAGGAGGTCTACGGCATCGCGGAGCTGATCCGCCGCCAGAGCGGCGGCGCTGCGGTGGTTCTGGGTGCGCTCTCGCCCCGCACCCGCAATGCGCAGGTGGAGCTCTATCAGAATGGCGACGTGGATTACCTCATCGCCACCGATGCCATCGGCATGGGCCTCAATCTCGACGTGGACCATGTGGCCTTCGCCTCGGACAAGAAATTCGACGGCTTCCGCTTCCGCAAGCTCTACAACCCGGAACTCGCCCAGATCGCGGGCCGCGCCGGACGCTACATGCGCGACGGCACCTTCGGATCCACGGGCCGCTGCCCGCCTTTCGACGCCGAGACGGTGGAGGCGCTGGAAAACCACGCCTTCGATCCCGTGCGCATCCTGCAATGGCGTAACCCCGACCTCGATTTCTCGTCCATCGGACGGCTTCGCGATTCGCTAGGGGCCCAGCCCCGGGAGCACGGCCTCGTGCGCGCGCCCATGGGCGAGGATCTGGCGTCCCTCGAAATTCTGGCCCGGGAGGACGATATCCAGGCCTTCGCCCGCACGAAATACGCAGTGGAGCGCCTCTGGCAGATCTGCCAGGTGCCCGATTACAGAAAAGTTTCACCCCAGACCCATGCGGATCTCGTCGGCCAGCTCTATCGCTTCCTGATGAAGGACGGGGCGGTTCCGGCGGATTGGTTCGCCCGTCATTTGTCGGCTTCCGACCGCACGGATGGGGATATCGACACCCTCTCCAACCGCATCGCCCAGGTACGGACTTGGTCTTTTGTCGCAAACCGTCCTGACTGGTTAAAGGATCCGGAGCATTGGCAGGGTGTTGCGCGTCAGGTAGAGGACAAGCTATCGGATGCGCTTCATGAACGTCTGGCCCAACGGTTCATCGACCGAAGGACGAGCGTTCTCATGCGGCGCTTGAGAGAGAACACGATGCTCGAAGCGGAAATTACGACCACCGGCGACGTCACCGTCGAGGGACAACATATCGGCCACCTGCACGGATTCCATTTCGTGCCGGATCCCCAGGCCGATACCACGGAAGCCAAAACCCTGCGCAACGCCGCCAGCAAGGCGCTGGCCGGTGAGATCGAGGCGCGGGCCGACCGGTTTGCCGAGACCCCGGACACCACGCTGGTGCTGTCGAACGACGGCACGATCCGTTGGCAGGGCGATCCCGTGGCGAAGCTTGAGCCCGGCGACAAGCTGTTCGAGCCGCGCGTGCGCATTCTCTCGGACGAGCACCTCACCGGCCCCGCCCGCGATAAGGTGGAAAACCGCCTGCGCGCCTGGCTGAAGGCCTATGTGGTGCGCCTGCTCGGCCCCGCCATGGAGCTCGAGACCAATGCGGAACTCGCCGGTCTCGCCAGGGGTATCGCCTTCCAGGTCGGCGAGGCCATCGGCGTGCTCGAGCGCGCGAAGGTGCTCAACGAAGTGCGCAGCCTCGATCAGGACGCCCGCGCGGCGCTCCGCAAGGCGGGCGTGCGTTTCGGCGCCTATCACCTTTACCTGCCGGCCCTTCTGAAGCCCGCCCCGCGCGTTCTCGCGACGCAGCTCTGGGCGCTCCAGAACGGCGGCCTGGACCAGAAGGGCATCGACGAGATCGCCCATCTCGCCCAGTCCGGACGCACCTCGATCCCGGTGGATGCCGAGATCGCGGCGGGTCTCTACCGCGCTGCCGGCTTCCGCGTCTGCGGCGGCCGCGCCGTGCGCGTGGATATCCTGGAGCGTCTGGCCGACCTCATCCGTCCGGCGATTTCCTATCGCCCCGGCGTCACTCCCGGCGAGCCGCCGGCCGGTGCGGCCGATGGCGAGGGCTTCGTCCCGACCGTGGCCATGACCTCTCTCGTCGGCTGCGCGGGCGAGGATTTCGCCACCATCCTGAAGTCCCTTGGCTATGTGATGGAGCGCCGTCCGGGCCCCGCCATCACCGTGCCGTTGATCCCGGCCGCCTCGACAGAACCCGCTGTTGCCGCCGAGGCTCCGGCTGAGGCTCCTGCCGAGACCCAGGCTCCGGCTGAGGAAACCGGCGCCGTTGCCGTGGAGGCTCCCGAGGCTTCCGTGTCGGCTGAGGCCGTCGCACAGAGCGCATCCGAAGCCGTGGCGTCGCCCGAAGGGCAGGCCCTGGCTCCGGCTGAAGGGACCGCGGAAGCTGCTCCCGAGGCTCCGGCCGAGCCCGAGATGATCGAAATTTGGCGTCAGCATCGCCGTCATCACGAAGGCGGGCATTCCCGTCAGGGCCGCGAGGCCCGGGGCGGGCGTCAGGAGCGTGGTGAGCGGCCTGAGCGCGGCGACCGTCGCCCTCGTCACGGCGAAGGCCAGGGCGAGCGCCCCCGCCGCGAGGCTCAAGGGGAGGGCGGCCGTCCACAGAACCGTCCGCCGCGCGGCCCCCGGCCCGACGATCGCCGTGGCCCGCGTCCCGACAAGCGCGCCGACAACCGCCGCGAGGGCGGTTCGGAGCGCAGGGAAAAGCAGCCTGACCCGAACTCGCCCTTCGCCAAGCTGATGGCCCTCAAGGCCCAGCTCGAAGACGGCAAGAAGTAAGGAAGCGTGAATGCGTGAGGACCGGCAGCGGCTCGATAAGTGGCTGTGGTTCGCACGTTTCGCCAAATCCCGGACCCTGGCCGCCAAGCTCGTCACGAGCGGGTTCGTCAGGGTCAACGGGCAGCGCGCCGACAGCGCCGCCAAGGCGGTTGCCGTGGGTGACGTGATCACTCTCGCTCTCGCCCGCACGACCCTGGTGGTGCGGGTGGAAGGCCTCGGGCAGCGCCGGGGGCCTGCGCCGGAAGCAAGGCAGCTCTACGCCGACCTCAACGAAGGCGAAGGAGCGCTTGTCAGCGAAGACGACAAGAGCTAGAGCGGCGGAAGATTTAGACTTTTTCTTTTGGAAAGACCCTCGAAGGACCGTCCATGACCTACGTCGTCACTGAAAATTGCATCAAATGCAAATACATGGACTGCGTTGAGGTGTGTCCGGTGGACTGTTTCTACGAGGGCGAGAACATGCTCGTCATCCATCCGGACGAATGCATCGATTGCGGCGTCTGCGAGCCGGAATGCCCCGCCGAGGCCATCAAGCCCGATGCGGAGCCAGGCCTGGAGCAATGGTTGAAGCTCAATGCCGACATGGCCAAGAGCTGGCCCAACCTCACCCAGAAAAAGGACCCGCCGGCGGACGCCAAGGAATTCGACGGCGTTGCGGGCAAGTTCGAGCAGTATTTTTCGCCCAATCCGGGCGAAGGCGACTAAGCTTGAGGGCTTTCGAAGCTCGGCCATAAACCGTGCTTCTTTACGCTATGCTTTGAAATATTTTTGCTTTTTCGGCCAGACTGTGATAGGGTCTGCAAATGCCGTCGCTTGCGCTCAAGCCGTGCACCGTCCCCGCAGGTCGTCGGTTCACACTCTGAAGCAATGATGCACGAAACCTGGCCGAAGGGAGCGAGTTCTGCCTTTGTGTCCAGGCAGAGCGCTTTTGAGCTGCTGGCTTACATCAGGGAGTCGCACGGAATAGTCAAGTTCCGGATGCACTCATCTCATTCCTGTTCCCCTGGGTCCCTGCTCAGTGGAACCATCGCTCCTAAGCCGTAGGGCAAGGGACCATGCAAGGAGGCCTCTCTCGCATGACAACCGCCAAGAAGTCCACCCAGCGCCTGGGTTTCAAATCCGGCGAAGCCATCGTTTATCCCGCTCACGGCGTCGGCCGCATCACGGCCATCGAGGAGCAGGAGATCGCCGGCTTCAAGCTGGAGCTGTACGTGGTCTCCTTCGACAAGGATAAGATGGTCCTTCGGGTCCCGACCGCGAAAGCTGCCAGCGTCGGCATGCGCAAGCTCGCCGAACCGGCCATGGTTCAAAAGGCTCTGGACGTTCTGACGGGTCGTGCCCGGGTGAAGCGCACCATGTGGTCGCGCCGCGCCCAGGAATACGAGGCGAAGATCAATTCCGGCGACCTGATCTCCGTGACGGAGGTCGTCCGCGACCTGTACCGCTCCGAGGCTCAGCCCGAGCAGTCCTACAGCGAGCGCCAGCTCTATGAATCCGCCCTCGACCGCGTCGTGCGCGAGATCGCGGCCGTAAACAAGATTACGGACACGGAAGCCCTCAAGCTCATCGAGCAGAGCCTAGCCAAGTCTCCCCGCCGCGCCAAGGGCGCCGAAGGCGACGATGCCGATGGCGAGGACGTGCAGGAAGAAGCGGCGTAATCATCACGCCTTCCTCAGCAAACCCTTTAAAAGCCTGGCCTTGCGCCAGGCTTTTTTGTTGGTGCTCGCACCTTGCCATAAGAGTTTTGGAATCTATTTTGCAAAACTTAGCTATTCGGCGTGAACTTTTTCCCGCCTGGGCCGTTGTGTCTCTGCCAAGGGAGGACACAATGGGAGAAATCTCAGGCGTTCGTCGTCGTTTTGTTCGCGCCGCCATGAATGCGCCTTTCCTCGAAAGGGAAGAGGAGCATCAGCTTGCAGTGCGCTGGAAGGATCATGGCGACGAGACTGCTCTTCACCAGTTGACCGCTGCACATATGCGCCTCGTGATCGCGCTTGCAGCCCGCTTCCGTCACTATGGCCTGCCGATGGCGGATCTCGTTCAAGAAGGTCATGTAGGTCTTCTCGAAGCCGCCGCCCGGTTCGAGCCGGAGCGGGAAGTCCGTTTCTCGACCTATGCGACATGGTGGATCCGCGCTTCCGTGCAGGATTACATCCTTCGCAATTGGTCAATTGTCCGTGGCGGTACAAGTTCCGCTCAGAAAGCCCTTTTCTTCAATCTCCGCCGTCTGCGCGCACGCCTGACACGCGGCGGCGAGGAGCGTATTTCCTCCGACGTGCACGCGAAGATCGCCGAGGCGATCGGCGTGTCCAAGGCGGATGTCGCCCTCATGGATGCGCGCCTGTCGGCTCCCGACACTTCGCTCAACGCACCGGTGCTCGATGCGGACCCGTCGAACTCGGCGGAGCGTGTGGAATTCCTCGTCGATACAAGTCCGTTGCCGGATGAGAGCGTCAGTGACGTGATCGACACCGAGCGCCGCGTGCGCTGGCTCAGGCAGGCCCTCGAAGTGCTCAACGAGCGCGAGTTGCGCATCCTGCAAGCCCGCCGCCTCGACGACGAGCAGGTCACCCTTGAATTCCTCGGCGACCGTCTTGGGATTTCAAAGGAGCGCGTGCGGCAGATCGAGAACCGTGCCCTTGAGAAGCTCAAGCGGGCACTTGTCGATAAGTATCCCCAAGCATCAGGTGCTTTCGTCTAAGGATTTCGAGACCCTTAGAAGCAAACAGGCGAGCCGGCTTCCGGCTCGCCTGTTCTGTTTTGGGCGTATGGGTTCGAGGATCCGTGCCTTTGATGCGGTATGGATTTCAAGCAGGAAGGGCCAAGGCAAGCCGCAGCAAAGCTGTTGGTTACACTAAAGCAGGCGCAACACCCGATCTCTGCCGTCTCCAGCGAGAGGGATGCGTCACTCAACAACGATCTTGTAGCGCTGGCCCGGCTTCAACGGCCCGTTTCGATCAAGGCCGTTGAGGAGTAGGAAGCGGTCGAGGGCGCGGTCGATGGGCATGCGGGAGGCAAGCGATTGCGCCGTGTCGCCGCGCTGAGCGGTCACGATCTGCAGCTTGAGCGGCCGGATGCGGCGGGCTTCCTCGGGCTGAACCTGACGCACGCTGTTGAGGGTGCGCTGGAACATGTTCTCCAGATCTGAGCCGCCGCTGCGGGCTGCCATGATCAGTCGGTAGGTCGTGTTGCCGATGCGGATAGCCGAGAGGCGGAAGGTCCATTCCTTGCCGTTCGACAGGGCCGTCACGACCGGCAGGTCGTTGATGGTCGTCGTCACCAGGCTGCCCGGCTCGATGGTGTCGGTCCAGGTGGAGCGCAGCACCTCTTCCAGGCTCTGGCCCGCAGGGGTATCGGCGGCATCAAAGAGCAGGCGGCGCTCGCCGTCGGCGGAAGAGCCGAGAACAGCCTGTGAAGTGTTCTCGAGGGTGAAGCCTTCCGGCGCCTCGAAGGCGACGCCGAGGCGGGCATGGGTGAAGCGGCGGCCCTTCACGACGCCGTCGCTCGGATCATCCCCATAAGCCAGCCCGTCGAGGGCCGTCAGGTAGTCGGTCTTGCCGGTTTCACCCATGCCGGGAGAACCGGCGCGCCGGGCTGCCTGCAATGCCTTCGCGATGCGCTCGGCGGTGCTGGGATGGGAATCGACCCGGCCCTGGCCGCTATTGCTGGAGCTGCTGGCGGAGCGGCCCAGAGCCGTCAGGAAGCGGGGCGCGCCATAGGGGTCGAAGCCGGCGCGGGCGAGAACGGTGATTCCGGTCTGGTCCGCCTCAAGTTCCTGCGAGCGCGAGAAACTCGCCAGCTTCGAGCGTGCCTGGTCCTGCACCACGGCTGCTTCCTGCGCGTTGTTCAGAACATTTTCCGCCACGCGCTCGATCAGTTCCGAGCGGGCCTGCAATTCATTGCGCTGGGAGGCGTGGCGCAGGGTGACGTGGGCGATTTCGTGCGAGAGCACGGCTGCCACTTCGGAGGTGTCGTTTGCCAGCGCAAGCAGACCGCGCGTGACATAGAGGCGTCCGTTCGGCAGGGCGAAGGCGTTCACAACGGGCGAGTTGAGGATCGTGACCTGATAGGACTCGTCCGGCCGATCGGTCGCCATGACGAGCCGGTTTACCGCGTCGCTGAGAAGGCGCTGCATCTGAGGCGCGCGGCCCTCGCCGCCGAAGGCAGCCACGAGGCGGATATGATCACGGTCGCGATCCGGTCCGATGACGCGGGGCGCATTGGCCGGCAGCGACGCATTGCCGAAGCCTGAGCACGCCGAAACCAAGCCTGCGATCATCAGGCCTGCGGCGATCCGGATCGTACCTGTGTGACGTCTATCGCGCATGCTCGCTCAACGGGCCAAGCGTTTGTCTTCACTTCGGTTGCCATGAAGGGGTCTGCCTTCAAGGCGTTCGATCATCTCCGGTAGATCAACGGTAAGAGCCGTGCCCTGCCAAGACTGCAAAATGCCTCGGGCTCGAAGAGTGCTGCCTGTCAGAGAATGGGCCGAAATACCGCGCTCGGTCATCCGCATCCAGGTTCTCTTAGGAATGATGATCGTGAAGTCGTCTGCCCAGTGCCCCCCGAAATTCAAATAGGTTTTCTGCTTACGTTCGCCGACGCTGCGAACCCGCCCTTCGACGATCACGAAACTGCCGACGCGTTCTTTCAAACGATCAGCCTGACCGACAGGAATGGGGTTATAGCGGCCATCGGCCCAAAGACCAAGGTGTCGTTCTCTGGCAGTTTCTTCCAGGGCAAGCAATTCCGGCTGACACAGAACGGAATCGGCGCCGGGGTCGACAAGTGCCAAGCCCGCTTCCACGAGTCCGTGGCTCAAATCCAGGTTGTGCGAACCTTGAAACATTTTCGCACGTACGGATATCCGGCCCCAGCGGTCGCGGCTCCCCTGAACGGTTACGAGAAGCGGCTGACCGATCCTGGTCCTGAGCCAATCCAGAGCCGGTTGCCTGTGAGCGTCGGGAATCCGGATGCCCGCGAGCCTCGCCAGCCGCTCCGAACTCAAGATGAGTTCGCCATTGGCGGAAACGGCCTCGAGCCGGTCCTGACGTTCCTCGCCCGCGCATTGGGCAGAGGCGGCTCGGGTCGGCGCGCGCTCCTGCGCTGCCGCTCCCATGGCGAATGCAGCCCAAATGCCCAGTGCAATCCCGATCCGCATACCCGATCCCGTTGAGATAAGGATCATAGGCGGTTCGGCGAAAGCGGCTAGGCTTGGTCGAGCAGCTCTCGTGCTTTTCCTGTGTGGGGGGCTTCTGCGGCCTGTCGCCGGGTTGCGATGGCCGTCATCCTCGGCTGGAGGCTTTTGGGGCTTACCAGCGGATCACCACGACCGTCTGTCTGCCGTTGCCGAGCTCCACCGCCTCCAGACTTTCCGGGCGATTGTTCTGCGGCTTGGCGTTCTTGATGATTTCGAGCTCCTCCACATGGGCGGCGAAAGCCTCGTCCACCTCTGCGACGCAGATCAGGGTGTCAGGCGGTAGTTTCTCGACCTTTTTAAGAAAGTCACGCAGGGTTTGAGCCATGGAATGTCTCCGGTTGCCCAACACCAAACCGGATGAAGCGCAGCAGGTTCCTTCTGCCGCCGGAGCATGTCCCTGTTGCCATGGGCGGCGGAGCGCTTTAGGAGAGAAGAGACGTCCGCGTAGCTCAGCAGGACAGAGCAAAGGTTTCCTGTTTTCAAAATCGGGGGTTGCAGTCGGAAACGCTGTAATCGATCTGCTCAAAGTCGGGGAACGCTTCGCCGCACTCGCGGCATGCCAATCCCGAGCCAAGCCCCTAACGGGGAAGGTGTAGAGACTGGACGGGCAGCACCTAAGGGCGAAAGCCTAGGGTGAAGGGACAGTCCAGGCCACGAACGTCCTCAAGGACGGCGGTGAAAGCCGAAGTGGTATGAAACCTGAGGTCGGGGGTTCGAGTCCCTCCGCGGACGCCATTTCTTCCTTCCGGGCATGGCCTTGCCTGGCTAGTCCAAATAGCCGAAGCCGCCTTCGGCCTGGCCGCGCCGCCAATGATTGAGAATGTGCATCTGGTCCCGGCCGAGCCCGCGCTGCGCCCGCATGTGGGACCGGATCGAACGCGCCGTCGCGCATTCCGCGCCCGCCCAGACGAAGACGCGGCTATGAGCCGGCCATGAAGCGGCCTTCACCGCCTCCTGGAGGGCCGAGGTCTCTCCCTTGCCGAGAAGCCATCGGATGTCGACGCCCGCCGGCTTGTTGAATGCCTGCTTCTCGGATTCGTCGGGGATCTCGATATAGGCTTCACCGCGCGCCGTGGCAGGCAGGTTCTCCAGGATGAAGGCGATGGCGGGCAGGGCCGTCTGATCGCCCGCGAAGAGATACCAATCGATGTTCTGCGTCGTTGTGCAGCCCGGTCCCCACAGGCCTACCGGATCGCCCGCTTTCGCGCGCGCGGCCCAGGCCGAGGCGATTCCGCGATCTCCGTGCATGACGAAATCCACATGCAGTTCGCGAGCCTGCCTGTCGAAATGACGAACGCTGTAGGTGCGCATGATCGGACGCCTGTCGAGGGCGGGCCAGATCAGGCGGCCTTCGCCGTTCAAGGTCGGCCATTCAGGCTCGACATCCTTCGGCGGGATCAGGAGCTTGATGTAGGGGCCGAGCGCATTCCTCGGCACGTCGAAGGTTTCGAGGCCCCGGCCGCCGAGAACGATCCGGCGCATGTGAGGCGTCAGATCGAAGGTGCGCACCACATGCAGGACGCAGAGCTGCAGCTTGGGTTCCGCCTGCGGGGCCGCGTTCAGAGACATGGGGAAGATCCTCGCGAACAGGTGCTCATCGCCCACGCCTCGTGAGATGCCAGATCAGGTAGGGAACACCGATCAGGGCCGCCACGAGACCGGCGGGCAGCTGGAAGGGAAAGATGACGATGCGGCCGAGCCAATCGGCCAGAACCATGAGGATGGCGCCGATCAGGCCTGCGCCGATCAATTGCTCGAAGGCGCGGCGGAGGCCGAGTGCGCGTGCCAGATGCGGGCCGACGAGACCGGCGAATGTGAGCGGGCCGATGGCCAGAACGGAAGCGGCGGTGAGAAGCGCCGTCAATGCCATGAGGGCAAGGCGCGTGAATCTCAGGTCGACGCCGAGCTCTCGGGCGGTTTCCTCGCCGAGAGGAAGAATGTCGAGAACGCGTGAGAAGAGCGGCGCGGCCAGGAGCAGCGGCAGCGCAATCGCCAGCGTCGTCCATACGGTCGTTGCATCCGCTTTGTAGGTCGAGCCCGCGAGCCATGCGAGAAGTTGCGCCGCGCGCGGATCGCCCAGCGCGATGAAGCTGATGATGATCGCATCGAGAAACGCGCTCAGCGCAATGCCCGTGAGCAGCAATTGATCCGGCGCGGAGCGGGAGCGGATGCCGCGCCAGAGGAGCAGGGCGAGCACCGAGAATGCGCCTGCAAAGCTCATGGCCATCTGCAGGCCGCGTCCCGGCGCTGTGCTGATCACCATGCTCACGAGAATGCCGATGGCGACGCCGGTTCCGATACCGAGAACCTCGGGGCTCGCCACCGGATTGCGGGTCAGTCGCTGAAGAAGAACGCCCGCCATGCCGAGCATCGCGCCGCCGAGCAGCGCGACACTCACCCGCGGCGCGCGCCATTCCGCGAGAGCGGACAGCATCTCGCCATCGGCAATGGACCACCCTTGTGCGGAGCGCCCGACCATGATGCCGACGATGGTTGCAGCCAGAAGAGCCGCGATGAGAAGAGGGAAGAGACGTGCGGACCTCGCCGATGCCGCCGGAGCGATGAAATCCGGAGCGAGATCGGTGCTCGAAGACTTCAGCTGCGGGAGCAGCCACAGGAGAAGAGGTGCGCCGAGCAGGGCCGTCACGGCGCCTGTGGGCAGGAAGTCCGAGAAGCTGCCGCTGGAGGCCTGGGCTGCCTGATCGACGAGTACCAGAAGGCCCGCGCCCATGATGGGCGCGACCACGAGACGTTCCTGAAAGCGCCGTGCGCCCGTCAGCCGCGCGATCTGGGGCGCCGCCAATCCGATGAAACCGATGACGCCGACGGAGGAAGTGACGAAGGCGGTGAGCAGAACCGCGATGAAGAGGGCCGCGATGCGAAGCGCGCGCAAGGATACGCCGAGCGCGCTCGCGCTTTCGTCGCTGAGCGTGAGCACGACGAGGGGACGCGCAAGGAGCGCGGTAGCAAGGACGCAGGCCAGGAGGCGCGGCAGCAGATAGGTCACGACGGACCAATCCTGCTGCGCCAGAGATCCGGCGCCCCAGATGTAGAGCGACGAGATGTATTCCTGATTCAGCAGTTTCAGCGCGACGACGAGGGAGCCGCAGAACAGGCTCATGACGAGGCCCGCCAGGATCAGCGTGAGAGACGAGAACCCGCGCGCCGAGGAGACGGCGAAGATGAGCCCTGTGACGAGCAGTGCACCGGCGACCGCCACGAATTCGCGGCCCGCGCCGAGCAGGAAGGGCGCCCATATGGTCGCCATCACCAGCGCAAGCTGCGCGCCCGCTTCGACCCCGAGCGTGGTGGGAGAGGCGAGGGGATTGCGCAGAACATGCTGGAAGATCGTGCTCGCGAGTCCTAGCGCCGCGCCGCACAGCACAGCCGTCACAAGGCGCGGCAGGGAGCTGTAGTGGAACAGAAGTTGCTGCGTATCCTCAAGGGAGGGATGGAACGACGCCTGGGGCCACAGGGCGAACGGCAGCTGGTTGCCCAGCCGGAGGATCGCCCACACCAAGGCAAGGGCTGCAAGGCCCGTTGCCCATGCGATCGAGCGGGATGCCGGATCAGCCCGCATGGCCGCTCTCCCTGGCGAGCAGCGTTCGCGTCAGATCGCGCGCAAACCGTTGCGCGGTGGAAACGTCGCCGAAGGCCCAGGCCGTCTGAAGCGTTCTCACGCGCCCTGCGCGCACGAACGGCAGGCTCCGCCACAATCCTTCGCTCGATGTGTTCAAAGGCGCATCGGGCGGAATGGGCGCAATCGCAAGAAGCTCCGCATCGGAATAGGGGGCAAGCTCGTGGATGCCGACGAGCGTGAAGCCCCAGAAATTCACCGGGCGGTCCCACGCGTTGCGCAGACCCAATCGGTCGAGCACGTTGCCGAAGAGACTATCAGCGCCATAAATGCGCGTGTGGCGGCCATCCATGAAGCCTGCCAGGAGAAGAGGCGGGATCGCGCGCCCGTTAAGGCTCTCCCTTGCTGCGGCGAAGGTTGCCTCCGCCTCCGCGATGACGGCTTCCGCGCGGGCCTCGGCGCGCAGCTCGCGGGCGATCTCGCGCAGCACCTGCATCGAGCGGTTCAGGGGCTTTCCGTCCGGCGTATAGGTCGCGTAGGAGTGCGTCGGGGCGATGCGCTCAAGCAGAGGGCGAACGCTTTCGCTGAACGGCGTCGTGAGAATCAGATCTGGCTTGAGGGCGGCGAGAATCTCGAGATTCGGCTCCGTGCGAAGGCCGACATCCTGAACGCCGGAAGGAATCGGAAAATCGTCGGCCCAGCGGCGATAAAGATCGATTTCCGCCATGCCTGCCGGCGCGATGCCGAGCGAGAGCACGGATGTGGTCAGGCCCCAATCGAGAATCGCCACGCGCGGATGCGCTTTTTGGGCGTCCTGCGCGACGGCGGGCGCCATCGGCAGCAGGAAACCGGCAAGGCATTCACGACGATTGAGGCCCTTTCTCATCGGGCGAATCCGATCGGTGCGTCGGATGCCGGATGGCGGATCACTTCCATGGGAATGCCGTAGACCATTTCGAGCACGTCGCTGCGCATGAGGTCGTCGGGTTTTCCCTGAATGCGGATATGCCCCTTCTGGAGAGCGATCAGCTCGTCGCAGAAGCGGGCCGCCATGTTGATGTCGTGAAGGATCGCGACGACGCCGAGATTGCGGTTGCGGCTCAACTCGCGCAGGAGGCGCAGAACCTCGATCTGATGCGCGAGGTCGAGAGCGGATGTGGGCTCGTCGAGAAGAATGAAGCTGCTATCCTGCGCCACCAGCATGGCGATCCACGCGCGCTGGCGCTCGCCGCCGGACAGGGTGTCCACGAGACGGTCGGCAAGTTCCTCCAGTTGAGCGAGCCGCATGGCTTCCAGAACCCGCAGATGATCCTGTGCCGAGATACGGCCCAACGGTCCGTGCCACGGATAACGCCCGAACCTGACGAGTTCGCGAACGGTCAGGCCGGTGGTGGCGGGCGTCTGCTGCGGCAGATAGGCGACATGGCGCGCGAAGGCCCGCGCGCCGTATTCGTCAATAGCTGTTCCGGCATAGCGGACCGCGCCGCAGCTCGGCTGAGCCTGACGGCCCAGGAGCTTGAGCAGCGTGGACTTGCCCGATCCGTTGTGCCCGATGATCCCGTAGACACATCCCCGCTTCAAGGAGAGAGACGTGGGCGCGAGGAGCGTATGCCCGTCGATGGAAAGGCTCGCGCCTTCCATCTCGAAGACAGGATCGGCCCGCCCCGAGGAATCGGAGCGGGCCGCATTTTCGTTATGCCGGAGCAGGCCTTGCATCACCACTTGTAGCTCGCGCTGAGCGTCGCCTTGCGGCGGTCGCCGTAGAAGCAGGCCGCAGCGGAGGAGCAGGAGCCGACATAGACCTCGTCGAACAGGTTCGACACGTTCAGCGCGACGCGCCAGTTGTCCTTCTCATAGTGGAGGGCCGCGTCGGCCAGCGTGTAGCTCGGCACGATCAGGGTGTTCGCGACATCCGCATAAGACTCACCGACGAAGCGAACGCCCGCACCCACGCCGAAGCCCTTGAAGGAGCCGTTCTGCACCGTGTAGTCGAGCCACAGGGAGCCGAAGCTCTCAGGCGTTCCCGTCGGCACCAGACCGATATTGGCGGGGTTGAGGTCCTTGGTCGTTTCAAGATCGTAGATCGTGTAGGCGCCGACGAGGTTGAGGCCTTCCATCAGGTTGGCAGTGACCGCAAACTCGACGCCACGCGAACGCACCTCGCCGGTCTGAACCTGGAAGAGAGCATTGCTGGGATCGGCCGTGAGCACGTTCTGGCGCTTCAGGTCGAACAGGGCGACGGTGAAGAAGCTGTTCATGCCGACAGGCTGGTACTTGAGGCCGACCTCGACCTGCTCGCCCGTCTCCGGATCGAGCGGACGACCGGTGGCGAAGTTGGTGCCGATCTGCGGATCGAAGGAACGCGAATAGCTCACGTAAGGCGCAAGCCCGATATCGGTGTTGTAGATGAGGCCCGCGCGACCGCTGAACTTGCTGTCGTTGCCCTCATAGCTCGATGCGGGGAAGAGATCGTTCGTGTTGTCCGTGTTCACCCAATCGTGGCGTCCGCTCAGCACCAGGGTGAAGCGGTCGAACTTTATCTGATCCTGCACATAGGCGCCGACCTGCGTCTGGGTGGTGTTGCTGACGTTGTAGCGCGACGTCGTCGGTGTGGCGGGAAGATAGACAGGATTCAACAGATTGAGCGGGGGGCCGAACTCGAAGCCCTGCTCGTCGTCGAGGCTGTAGCGCTTGTAGTCGAGGCCGAACAGCATGGTGTGCTGGAGCGGACCGGTCGCGAACCTGGCTTCAGCCTGGTTGTCGACCGTGAAGAGATCGACACGCGGCTTCGTGACGAAGTTGAAGCGGGTCAGCAACGCCTCGTCGGCTGTCGGAGGAGCGGCATAGCCGCCGCCGTAGAGCGTGGCGAAATCGATGGTGAGATGGTTGTAGCGCAGGTTCTGACGCACCGTCCAAGTCTCGTTGAAGCGATGCTCGAACTGATAGCCGATCATCGCCTGTTCGCGCTCGAAGGTGTCGAAGCCGGGATTGCTGGTGAACAGCTTCGTGGGAATGCGCCCGAACGGAGCCGGAATGACGGTGCCTTCATAAGGCAGGAAGTTCTGGCCGTTCGTCTTGTCCTTCTGGTACGAGCCGAGGATCGTCAGCGTCGTATCCTGATTGGGCTTCCAGGTCAGGCTCGGCGCGATGAAGGCGCGGTTGTCCTCCGTGTGTTCGACCTGGGTGTCGCCAACGCGGCCGAGGCCGACGACGCGGTAGAAGAACTGGCTTCCGTCGCCGTTGAGCGCGACAGGGCCGCCGAGATCGAATGCGCCGTAGACATTGCCGAAGTTGTTGACGCCCATCGTGACTTCACGGAACGGCGTCATCGGCGGTTCCTTGCTGATGGCGTTGACGAGGCCGCCGGGATTGCCGCCGCCGTAGAGAACGGAAGACGGGCCGCGCAGGATCTCGATGCGCTCAAGGCCGTAAGGCTCGAGCTTGAACGTCGCGAAGGCGGTCGAGAAAAGCTGCAGGGAGTCGAGATAATAGCCGGTCGTCTGAGCGGGGAAGCCGCGGATCAGGAACCAGTCGTTGCGCGGATCGGCGCCGAAGGATTCCGAGCGGATTCCGGGAGAATAGCGGGTCGCCTCCACCACTGACTGCGCGCCCTGGTCCTCGATCTGCTCCCGTCCGACGACGGAGACGGATTGAGGCGTCTCGATGAGGGACGCGTCGGTCTTGCTGCCGCTCGTCGTCTGCGTGGCGACATAGCCGTTCACGGGGCCTGTGCCGCTCTCGCGCTGCTCGGTGACGGTCACTGTTTCGAGCTGGATGGCTCCATTGGCCTGAGGCGCGTTCTGCGCATGAGCTGCCTGCGCCGCGAGCACGAGCCCGCCGAGCGCCGTCGTCGCGAGGAGCCCCCACAGCCCAGCCCGGCGGAACGACATTCCTGTTGCGTCCTGATTGTTCATTTCTAGTCCTCACCGGCAGGGATCAAGGTCCCGCCCGCTTTTCATATGATGGGAGATTGCCTCTCCCTGTTTGTTGCCTCTGGCGCGCCAAGCCCGGTTTTGAGCGCAGGAAACTCCTATCTGCGAAGGGTGAATTGCAGAGGGACTGAGAAGGTGAACTGCTGCTGCGGAAGTGAAGCCGGTGCAGCCGGAAGCGATGAACCCGGACGCGCGGCAGCCAAGGCGGCAGCATCGAGAGAAGCATCACCCGCGCTTCGGACGAGGGAAGCGCTCAGAATTTGGCCGGAACGATCCATCGAGAAGCGCACGGTTGCGACTCCCGTGATGCCTTGGCTGCGCGCCTGATCGGGATAGCGGAGGCGGCTGCGTAGCGATGCAGCGAGACTCGACACATAGCGGTTGAGCACGTTCGGATCGGCTGAGGCTGCTGAGCCCTGCATGTTCTGGCGAGAGGCCGAGGCCTGTCCCTGGCTGGCGTTCGACGGCGGCGGCGCGCGCTCGGCGACAGCACGGCGCGGCTTGGGTTCGGGCTTGCGCTCTTCCTTCTTCGGAGCAGGCTTTACCGGTTTCGGCTTGGGCTTCTCTTCCAGGGGCTGAGCAATGACAGCCTCCTCAGGATCGATAGCGGGCACCGCTTCGGGAGCCATCGTTTCCTCGACGGGAACCGCCTCGACCTCGGTGGCTTCCGTCATCTCAAGCGGGACTTCCTCCGTCAGTTCTTCGACGGGCAGAGTTTCTGTCGGGGGGTCCAGAGGCTGCGGTTCGACTTCAATGGGAGGAGATTCGACTGCCTGGACTTGCGCAGGCGCAACCGACACGGCCTCTTCCATGGCGGGCGCGAAATCGATGGTGATCTCCTGCTCGCCCGGCGGGCTCAATGAATCCTGCGCCTGCCACAGAGCCACGGCCACCAGCGCACCTACATGAAGTGCAAGCGCCACGAGGAAAGCCAGGCCTATACGGCCCGGCTCCTGCATCGGCGGCGAACTCTGGTATGTGCTCTGAGCGGACATGGGAACGGTTGAAGCTTTAAGGGGTCGAGCCGCTGGGCGCTTGTGCGATCAGCGATACTTTGCTGAAGCCCGCTGCGTTGATCTGGCCCATGATCTCGATGACGCGTCCGTAAGGCACGGTCTTGTCTCCGCGCACCAGCACGACCTGCGCGGGATCGGCGCTCGCCAATTCCTTCAGGCGCGGCATGACAGCCTCGGGAGCCAGCTGCTCCTTGTCGAGGAAGGGCTGGCCCTGGCTGTCGATGGTGACGACGACGGGCTGCTTCGGCTGCGAGACTTTCGGCGCGGCAGTCTTCGGAAGCTGCACGGGCACGCCGACCGTCATGAGGGGCGCTGCGACCATGAAGATGATGAGCAGCACGAGCATCACGTCGACGAGCGGCGTGACGTTGATCTCGGACAGCGGCGCTGCGCCGAATTCGTCGTCGGATTCCGATGAGCGGATTGGCCCCATGCCCATTATTCAGCGGCCTCCGACCGAATGTGGAGCTTGCGGTCGCGCGCGAGACGATCGCCGAAGGCGGTGATGCCCGATGCGAAGGCTTGCTGGAGGCGTCCGAGATCGGTGGAGAGCTTGTTGTAGCCGATCACGGCCGGGATCGCCGCGACGAGGCCGATGGCGGTCGCGAACAAGGCCTCTGCGATGCCGGGAGCGACGACGGACAGGCTGGTGTCCTGGCTCGATGCGATGGCCGAGAACGAGTTCATGATGCCCCACACCGTGCCGAACAGGCCGATGAAGGGAGCAGCCGAACCGGTGGTCGCCAGAAAGGCGAGGCCGACCTGGAGCTGACGCAGATCCACGGACAACGTGGCGCGCATGGCACGCTCGATGCGCTCGCGGCGCTCCGCGCGGCTTTCCGACGGATCCTGATCGCGCCACGCTTCATAACCCGACGCCACGATGCGCCCGGAGGTTCCCGGCATCTGCGGGTCGAGCCTCTCGCCGGCGCGTGCAGCACGCTCGAAGGCGCGGGCCTGACGGCGGATGGCCCTGATGCGCAGCAGCTTGTCCAGAATGATGGTCCAGCATCCCACGGATGCCAGCACGAGCAGGATCATCACTCCTTTGACGATGGGATCGGCCTGAAGGAAGAGACCGAGGAACGAAAGGTCATGCGCGGAGGCGGCGGGTGCGGCGGCGGCAATCGGTTCCATGACTCTACCTTATTTGGCGAAGGGAACGGTTTCGACTTTCGAGGCCGTCTCGATGACGGCCAGGCATTCCTCTCGCGAGGCGGCTGCGCCTTCGCAGGCCACGACATCGTTGAGGAGGATGCTCCCGAGCTGCTGGCAGCTCAGGCCCGGGAAGTCGAAAAGCTTGATGAGGGTCTTGCGGGCAGGCACGGGGCCGACTTCAACGGCCAGGCGCTTGGCGGCGACGCCGTCCCTGTCGAGCGCGAACAGGTCGAGCTTCATAGAGCGCCAGGCTTCCTGCTGGCGATTGTCGATCAGGAAATAAGTGCGGCAGTTCTCGCCGGAAGCTTCGATTTTGTTCAGCTCGACGCGCAGGGCGGTGGCTTTCGAAGCCTCCTGTGCGACAGCCATGGCGCCGAAGAGGATCGTGGAGGCGCAGGCCGCGGTTGCGATGACGGACTTCACGGCTTTCCACTTGGTTCGGCGCATGGACATTTTCTCCCTGTGCCGACGAGCATTCGTGGAGGCGGCATATGCGCAGTCTCCAACGCCTCGAAAGGCGCTTTCACAGATGTCGACGGCAGTTTCGATCAATCACCCGCGGCCTGATGAACATCAGGAGGCGATGTTCAGGAAATATCTGAAAGAAGTAAGATGGATCAAGGGGTTAGGATAAGATCAGATCGATTCTAAAATAGGCCCTACTGCTTTGAGTTTGGGGTTAGAATCGCTTCTTTAAAAAAACTTCAAACTGTTTTTCTTGCTATTCTACGCCGCATCTTGGGCTCCGATCCGGATTTTACCGGCATCTTATGGTCTTGGTAACCTATCGACCCCATGAAAGCAGTGAGGCCAAAGGCTTCGTGCCTTTGTTATGTCATTGCGTCGTCTGTCGCCTTCATGTGCCAAATAACACTTATGGATCCCGGGCGGTGCATTACACATTCGTAATGCGACCGTAAGGCCGGAGATGAGCTGGTACGCCTAAGGTCATGGTGAAGCGGCCCGTTCAGGAAGCTGCCTCTCATGCCTGCGCATTGAAAGTGGATTCCGGTAGTTTTGTGGGTCTGCGTCGCCAAAGTTCAGCTGCGGCGCATTTTTCAAATTTTTAATTTTGTATCGAGCCGAGTGGAGCATTGCCGATGATGGTCGAACGTAAACCGCTCAGAGGAGATTTTTCGGGAGATATGTCGCCGGTCACGATCCATCACCTCAGCGAGATCAAGGATGCGGTGCAGGAACTGAAGCGTTCCATGCCAGATAGCGCGCTGGCCCATCTCGCCGAGCGGAAGATCAGAATGATGGAAAGCAAGGCCGGAGAGAACTTGGGTTCCGGCAAGGACCATCTGCGCATGGCGGCTCGCAACCGCTGAGCCGCGCATCGCAAAAAAGAGTGAAGGTCGAAGAATGATTTCAACGGAAGCGAAAGTGCCGACAGTTCATGCAAGCCGCTATCTGCAGCAACTGAGCAAGCATTGGGCGCACAAGTTCGATGTGGTCTATGACGAGACGAAAAGCACGATCCCGTTTGGCGCAGACCGCAGGGCCGAACTTGTGGCCGCGCCGGATCATCTTCTCATCACGCTCAGCGTGCCCGATCAGGAAAGCCGGGACCGCATGCGCAAAGTCCTGGAGGATCACCTGAACCGCTTCGCGTTCAGGGAAACGCTCGAATATGCCTGGAGCTAGAACGGCTCAATTCTGGCGTTGATGCCTGGCATGCGCCAGCACGTCTTCCGTCAATGACGGCCCTGCAAGCAGAGTGAGCAGGAGCGCGAAGGGCAGGCAGAATAAGAAGCCGAAATGGCTGAAGCCCACAGCTCCTGTCACACCGCCGATGAAGAATGAGCCGAGCAGCAGGCTGAGAAGGCGCAGCTTCTTGCGGTCTGCCGTGACGATCTCTCCGGGTTGGTGGATGCTGTTCCAGTAGATGAGCTTGCCGAGTTCGATCCCGATATCCGTCACGATGCCGGTGACATGGGTGGTGCGCATGCGAGCGCCTGAAATCTTCGTAACGGTGGCGTTCTGCAGGCCCATGATGAAGCAGAGGAGGGGCACTGCGCCGCCGATGAATCCTGCCGAGGGATAGGCGATCCAGCCGAGCGCGCCATAAGCGCAGAGAAGGGCTGCTTCCAGAAACAACGGGAGGGCGTAGCGGCTGCCGAGGCCATGCCGCCGGCCCCAGTTGATGAGAATGGCCGAACAGACTGCTCCCAAGACAAACGGCACGAAGGCGATCAGGCCGAAAGTCACGATCTCAAGGCTTCCCAAGGCGAGATTGTCCGCCATGGATGAGATGATGCCGGACATATGCGATGTATATTGCCCGACAGCGAGAAAGCCGCCCGCATTGATGGCGCCCGCGACGAAGGTAAGCGCCATGCCGAGATGCGCATCGGCGCCGCCCGTCCGCTCCGAGGCGGCCATCATCCTCACCGATCCCATCGTGCGGGTCGCGAAGGTGCGTCGTTTTGCGGATGGGCGCTTCAAATCCATGGCGGGGAGATTACTGTGGAGGTTCTCTCGGGTCCAGGGCCAATAAAGCCGCTCAAAAGGCTTGAGCGGCTTTACGGGGCTTATTCGATGACACTCGTTGCGGCGGATGCGCGCCGCTCGTCGGGCGGTATGCGGATCGTATTCACGACTTCAGCCTCGCCCGCGTGCTCTGCCAACGAGCTTCCGCCGACGAAAACCTGGATCGCACCCGCCTCGACCACATAGCTGCCGTCATCGAGATGGAAGCCGAGGGCCTCCACGGGAACACGCAGCGTCACGCGCTTCGTCTCGCCGGGATTGAGGCTGATCTTCTCGAAGGCCTTCAACTCCCGCACAGGGCGGCTGCGGCTCGCCACCGGATCGCGGGTGTAGAGCTGCACCACTTCCTGGCCCGCTCTCGCGCCCTTGTTCGTCACGTTCACCGAGACATCAAGCATCTGTCCCGCATCGAGCTTTTGCTGCGCGATGGTAGGCTCCGAATATGCGAATTGCGTGTAGCTGAGCCCCCAGCCGAACGGATAGAGCGGCGTGATCGCCTCGTCGATATAGCTCAGCGTGAAACGGTTGTTCGGAATCGTCGGGCGGCTCGAAGGCAGGCGGTTGTAGTACATGGGCAACTGACCCGTGGCGCGAGGCCAGGTGACGGGGAGCTTCCCGCTCGGGTTGAAATCTCCGAACAGCACATCGGCCACGGCATTGCCGCCTTCTGTGCCGGGATACCATGTCATGAGGATCGACGGCACGCGCTCCGCAATCGAGCCCAGCACCTGCGGGCGTCCGCCCATGAGCACGAGCGCGATGGGTTTGCCGGTGGCGATGAGGGCCTCAAGCACTTCGGTCTGCTTGCCGCTGAGTTCGAGATGGGCGCGGGAAGCGGCCTCTCCCGAAAGCTCCTGCGGTTCGCCGAATACCGCGATCACGAGATCGGCCTGCTTGGCGGCCTCGATTGCGGCAGGCAGCTGCTCCGTCGAACGGCACATGAGATCGCAGGCGGGCGCATGGCTCACCGTCATTCCGGCGGATTGCGCGCGCTGACGGATGCCCTGAAGAAACGTGACGCTGTCTTCCTGGTGGCCGCGTGCGGCATGCGGGCCCATCTGGTCATGGGGCGCATCGGCGAGCGGGCCGATGACGGCGATCGAGCGCGTGCCGGACTTCACGGGAAGAACGTCATCCCTGTTCTGCAGCAGGACGAGCGTTTCGCGCGCGACTTCCCGTGCAATCCGGCGCGCTTCCGCAGTGGGGAGCGCTTCCGTGCGATTGGGATCGACGGCAGGCTGATCGAACAGGCCGAGGCGCATCTTGGTGCGCAGGATGCGCCGCACCGACTCGTCGATCACGCTTTCGGGCACACGTCCGGCGCGCACTTCATCCGGCAGATGCTGGATGTAGAGAAGGCCCATCATATCCATGTCGACGCCGGCCAGAATCGCCTTGCGCGCGGCCTCCGCTCCGTCGGCGGCAACGCCGTGATGGATGAGCTCCCCGACGCCGACCCAATCCGAGGTCACGAAACCGTCGAAGCCCCATTGCTTGCGCAGCACATCCGTCAGCAGCCATGCATTGGCCGTGGAAGGCTCGCCGTTGAGCGCGTTGAACGCGGCCATGAAGCTCGCCGAACCGGCTTCCACCGCAGCGCGGAAGGGCGGCAGATAGGTGTCATACATTTCCGCGCGGGGAATATAGGTGGTGTCGTAGTCGCGACCGCCCTGCGGTGCGCCGTAGCCCGCGAAGTGCTTGGTGGTGGCGGCAAGGCCGCCCTTGCGAAAGCCGTTCACGCGGGCGGCGGTGAGGACGGAGCCAAGATAGGTGTCCTCGCCGAAGCCCTCCACGATGCGGCCCCAGCGGCTGTCGCGCGAGAGGTCGGCCATGGGCGCGAAGGTCCAGTTGACGCCGACATGAGACGCTTCCTTCGCGGCCCATTCGGAAGCAAGGAACGAGAGGCGTGGATTGAAGGCTGCCGCCTCTCCTAAGGGAAGGGGAAACTGGGTGCGGAAACCGTGGATGACGTCCAGACCGAACAGCAGCGGAATCTTGAGGCGCGATTGCTGGACGAGAGCCTGGGCGCGGGCTACATCGGCGGCGTTGTTGAAGTTCAGGACCGCGCCGGCCTTCCCTTCGGAAATGTCCTCCCAACGCAGCGGCGGGCCGTGGGAGACGAGGTTCAGTTGTCCGACCTTCTCTTCCAGCGTCATCTGCCCGAGCAACTCGTTCACGCGGCGCTCGACTGCCTCCTGCGCTATCCCCTGAAAGGGGAGGCTGGATAAGGCCAGGGCTGAAAAAAGGCCTAGGACATGGGAAAGCCGCACATTCGTCTCCTTAACCACGCACGAAAACGTTATTGCGATAGGAATCTCGCTTGCCATACCTTCGTGCTACACAAGATAAGGTTCCGAAGTGGCGTCTTGCGAGCGCCAGGTCAATGAGTTTGTGAGAAACGCGAGCAGCCCGTGCAGGCCATACTGAGGCTTCCCTTTCTGGCGTTATCCTGCGCCTTGATCCTGTCGGGCGTGGCGCTGGCTGCGGCGGCCTATACCCGCAACTCGGAAGCGCTCGTGATCGCTCTGGCGTTCTTCTTCGCGGTTGCGGCGGGCGCCCCCCTCCTCATCGCCCGGCAGCTCGGGAAGATCTTCGACGAGCAGGAACAGGCCATCGAGGATGCCTCCGCTTTTGAGGCCATTGCCGTGGAGCAGGTCTCCGCGTTGGAGGCCGAGCCTTTCCAGCTTCTTGAAGAGCCGGTTCTCGCCGAGGACGAGGAGGCCCTGCGCCGTGACCAGAAGGCGCAGGCCCTTGAGCATCTCCGGGACGGCATCACCCATGATCTCAACAACAAGCTCATGGTGATCAGCGCCAATATCGATGCGGTCGCCCGTCAGATGAAGGACCAGCCGGGTATTCAGCGCAAGCTGCTCTCGGCCCTCGTCGCTTCCGATCAGGCCGCGAAGCTGATTGCGAAATCCACCGCCTTCGCGCGCCAGAGCGGGCCGCAGATTCAATATCTGAACCTCTCCGAGAGAATCGGCTCGGTGGCTGCCCTCATGGGGCGCTCCCTCCTGCGCGACACGGTGGAGCTGCGCCTGTCCCTGGATGAGGAACTCTGGCCCGTGGAAGCTGATCCGGACGATATCGAAACCGCGATCGTCACGTTGAGCGCCTATGTCAGGGACGCGCTGGCTCAGGGTGGGGCGATTTCCCTCGAAGCGCAGAACACGACGGTAGAGAAGGGCTCGCTGCCCAACCTGCAGATCGAGGGCGACTTCGTGCAGCTGCGGATCTGCAGCACCGCCGGGGTCGAAGGAGCGCAGGAGGTCGATGCAGGCACGGAGCAGGCCTTCATGCTGGAGAACATGGACGTCACGTCCTGGCTTCGCCTGAACAGGAGCCTGCATTTTCTGCAGGGCATCGGCGGCGCTTCGACGGTTGCCCGCAACGGCGCGGAGATGGCGATCACCGTCTATCTTCCCCGTGCGCAGGCAGCGACGATGCTGCCTTTCGGCATGTCCGGCGATGACGAATTGCCGAGCGAGGACGAACGGCAGAATGTGGAAATCCTCATTGTAGACGACGAACTCGAGGTCGCTCTCGCCTTGCAATCGACGCTGGAGGAATTCGGCTATGTCACCTCTATCGCGACCGATGCCGCGCAAGCAATCAGGAACCTGAACGCGCGCAGGCCCGGTCTGGTGCTCACGGATGTGGCGATGCCGGGCACCATGAACGGCGTCATGCTCGCGCGCGAAGTGCGACAGATATTCCCCGGGCTTCCTGTGCTGCTCATCACCGGAAACCCGGTCATGGTGGACGAGGCCAGTGAATTTCCTCTGCTGCAGAAGCCCATCCTCAGCCGCGATCTGCATGCGGCGATCCAGCGGCATCTGGCGCCGCCGGACGACGGCAACAAGGTCGTGCCGCTGTTCCCTCCACGCTCCACGAAACGCGTGAGCTGACCCGTCAGGATGCGAGAGCGGTAACGCCCAAGGGCGCCGTGACGTTTCCAGCGGCTTGCGCGAGGGCCGCGAACAGCCTCTGCTGCGGTTTCTTCCAGACCAGAAGCTCCGGATGCCATTGCACGCCGATGAGGAAAGGGGCCTTCTCGTTCTCGATGGCCTGAACGATTCCGATCTCGTCGCGTGCCGCGATCGTCAGTCCTTCCCCGAGCCTGTCCACGGATTGATGGTGCAGGGCGTTCACCAGGCAGGGATTGCAGCGCAGAATCTTGTCCAGGCGCGAATCGCGCTCGATCGCCACGCGCTTCTTCGGCAGCACGGTTCGCATCTTGGGAGCCTGCACATAGACTTCATAGATATCCGTGTGGAGGGTTCCGCCCAGCGCCACATTGATCATCTGCGAGCCGCGGCAGATGCCGAGAACGGGCAGTTGCGCGGGCAGGGCGGCCTTCAGGAGCGTAAGCTCCATCTTGTCCCGATCGGGATCGATGCGCACGTCGGGCAGAACCTTGCCGCCGTAAATCTCCGCGCCGATATCGTCGCCCCCGCCGATGATGAGCCCCTGCAGAGGCTCGCCCGGCAAGGGCTCTCCCGGCACGAGGCGCACGGAGCGCGCGCCCACGCGGGTCAGGGCCAACCGGTGCATGAGATAGCTGCGCCAACCTCCCCGGCGGGATGTGGTGACGCCGATCAGGGGCTTGGTCATGACCGCACGACCTGTTCCACGACGTTGGCCCAGCTTTTGTCCTCGCCCTTGAAGGCGAGATAGGTGCTTCCTGCCGCTTCGAGCTTCTCGCGGTCGGCTGCCAGGCGCTCGACGGCGATCCAGCGGTTCCATTCCGGCGCAATGCTCCAGCCGGGATCGCTCGCGCGCGCATCGGGCAGCCGGTAGTGGAAGGTCGGGCGCCCGTTGATCTTCTCGTTCGGGAGCACCGTCCGCACACGCTCCCTGTCGAAGTGATGCAGAAGCGGCAGCAGGTCGAGGTCTCGGTTCCGGGTGGGATTGGCCTCCAGATAATCGTCGATGAAACGCGGGATGTCGGGCCAGTAATCGGGAGAAACGATCCTGCGCACGTAATCGACCGGGAACGGGTCGGCGAAACCGAGAAGGTTGCGGGTCCGGTCCGGCGAGACCTCACGGCGCAGCCAGGGATTCAGAAGCACGAAGCTCTTCATGAAGGCTGTCAGCGTTTCTGCATCCTGGCGCGGAATCTCGGGGTTGAAATGGAGGCCGAAGGCATAGAAGGGCGCATCCTGCGTGCCCTTGGCTCCGAGCTTGCGCAGGATGTCGAGAATGCGGTCGAGTTCCTGCAGCCGGTCGACGGGAGTCGGAGCCGTCACCAGTTCGCAGGGAACGAGATAGCTCGCGGCAAAGCCGAAGAGGGCGGCGATCTTGGGCAGCATGCCCTTCCGGTTGCCCCCGCCTTTGCCCGGATGCAGGATGCGGCTGTCGAGTTCCACCGTCAGCTCACCGATGGCCGAGTCCTTCAGGGCGAAAGAATGCGGATCCACCTCGACGAGGCGCCCCCCGAGCGCCTGTTGCAAGGCCTGCACGGTCTTCTCGGCAGAAGGGCCGACGAATTCGATCTCCACCCCGACCGTGCGGATCTCGCCGCGCTCGTTGCGAAGCTCGGGCGGGGGCAGGAAATCAATCGAGGTGGGAAGCGCAAGTTGCGCCATCGCGGACTCCGGCAGAGCACGGCAAATGTGGGGCGGGGAGTGAACGGGCGCGATGTGGCTGGGTTCCTCGTTTTCGCTTTCTCCCCCTCTTTTCAGGGTAATGCTGTGGCTTTTGGAACTTTCTTTGGGTAAAAACCCGCCATCATGACCGCGAAATTCGACAAATCCGCCTGGATTGCGGAGCTGCAGGCCACTTTGTCCCTGGGCTGGCCGCTGATCCTGACAAACGTGGCCCAGAACGCCCTGATGACCACGGACGTCATCCTCATGGGCTGGCTCGGATCGAGCGCCCTGGCGGCGGGCGCGCTCGGCACGAATCTCTATTTCGCGTTCCTCATCTTCGGCATCGGCCTCGTGAGTGCGGTTTCGCCCATCGTCGCGGAAGAGCTTGGCCGCAAGCGCCATTCGGTCCGGGAGGTGCGCCGCACCGTGCGGCAGGGCTTCTGGGCCGCGCTGACGGTGGCGGTTCCGATCTGGATCGTCGCGTGGAACGGCGAGTTCCTGCTGCTGGCCATGGGGCAGGAACCTCTGCTGGCCCATGAGGCCGGGCAATATATCCGTGCTCTTCAATGGAGCCTGCTGCCGTTCCTCCTTTATCTGGTCCTGCGCTCTTTCCTGGCGGCGCTGGAGCGCCCTGGCTGGCCGCTTGTCATCGTCCTCATCGCAGTGCCGGTGAATCTGGTCGCTGCCTATTGCTTCATGTTCGGCAAACTCGGCATGCCCCATCTCGGGCTCATCGGCGCAGGCGTGGGCACGGTGATATCGAGCACGTTCATGTTCGTGGCGCTTGCTCTTGTCGTCGTTCTCGACCCCAAGCTGCGGCGCTATCACATCTTCGGACGGATCTGGCGTCCCGACTGGCCGCGTTACCGGACCCTGTGGCGCATCGGCGTGCCCATCGGCCTGACACTCGCCTTCGAGGTGACGATCTTCAACGCGGCAGCCCTACTGATGGGGCGTATCGGCGCCAACGAACTGGCGGCGCATGCCATCGCTCTGCAGATCGCCTCCTTCTGTTTCATGGTGCCTTTCGGCCTCAGCCAGGCGACGACGGTCCGCGTCGGCAGAGCCTATGGCGCGCAGGATGCGGCGGGCGTCACCCGCGCGGGCTGGACGTCCTTCGTGCTGGCGACGAGCTTCATGATCGTGACGGCTTCCCTGATGCTCTTCGCGCCGCGTCTGCTGCTGAGCGCATTCCTCGACCTGAACGATCCGAGCAACGCGCCGGTGATCGGGTTCGCCGTTTCCTTCCTGGTTCTGGCGGCGATCTTCCAGCTTGCCGATGCCTCCCAGGCGGTGGGTGCCGGCATGCTGCGCGGGTTGCAGGATACGCGGGTGCCGATGCTCTATGCAGCGCTCGGCTATTGGGGCATCGGCCTGCCGCTCGGCGTGGTTCTGGCTTTCGGCACGGAGCTGCGCGGCATCGGCATCTGGATCGGACTGGCGACCGGCCTTGCGGTCGTCGCATCCCTGATGCTCTGGCGCTGGACGCGCCGCGACAGGCTCGGCCTCGTCACAGCCGTGCCGCGTGACGTTCAGGAGGCATTTGCGAGCTGAGCGATCAGGCGTGAAAGGTCGACGGGGGCGAATTGCGTGCCCTCGTGCGTCACGCGTACCTCCTCGATAGTGATCCGCCGCCATTGCGCCAGCAAGGCAAGGGCCTCCTGCACCAGTTCCTCCGGGGCGGATGCGCCGGCGGTGATGCCGATCACCGCCGCGCCATCGATGAAGGAGAGCGTGAGATCCTTCGGGTCCTGCATGAGAAGGGCGGGTCGGCCCTCGCTCGCCGCCACCTCGCAGAGCCGGTTGGTGTTCGATGAGTTGCGCGCGCCGCAGACGATGATGCGCTCGGCGCGCTTCGCGATCACGCGGACGGCAAGCTGGCGGTTCTGCGTGGCGTAACAAATCGTTTTGACGTCCGGCCCCTGGATGGCGGGAAAGCGCCGCTTCAGGGCGGCGATGATCTCCCGCGTGTCGTCCACCGACAGGGTGGTCTGGGTGATGTAGGCGATGCGCTCGGGATCGCTGATGTTGAGCGAAAGGGCCTCCTCCACGCTTTCAATCACGTGAACGATGCCGTCGATCTGGCCGATCGTGCCCTCGATTTCCACATGGCCGCGATGGCCGATGACGATGACTTCGCGGCCCGCCTTCGCATGGCGCTGTCCTTCCAGATGGACCCTGCGAACGAGCGGGCAGGTCGCATCCAGGACCGAGAGATTGCGGTTGCTTGCTTCTCTCTCCACTTCGCGGGAAACCCCATGGGCGCTGAAAATGGCGACTGCCCCATCCGGAATCGCCGACACATCCTCGACGAAGACCGCACCCTGACGTTTGAGTTGGTTCACGACATGTCCGTTATGGACAATCTCGTGGCGCACATAGACAGGCCTGTCCGTTTGCTGAAGGGCGTCCTCGACCGCGCGAATGGCACGCTCGACGCCCGCGCAGAATCCACGCGGGGCCGCCAGCAGAACAGTAAGAGGAGGGCGATCCTGAATCATGCAGCGTCCTCTCTTCGGTGCGGATGGTGGCGGGCGGCCGAAACTTCGGCTGCGGACATGTGAAGCAAAGCCGCCACGGCTTCCTTGCCTGAAATCACTGCACTCTCGATGGTCGCCGGCATTGTTCCGATCCAGTCTCCCGCGAGCGCCAGATTGGCGAGGGGCCGCAAGGGCGGTTGCGGCAGCGGCGTGGCATCCTGGCGGATCGTGGCGCGCTTTTCCTTCACGATGCGCGCACGTGGCTGATGATCGGCGGACGCATCAAGGCCGAGATCCCGCAGGGTCGGCGCAATCTCTCGCCAGATGAGCGCTGCGAGATCCGTTGTGTTGTCGGCGATCGCCGCATCGGCAGCCGAAACCGTGACGCTGAGATGGTCCCGCCGCACAAGAAGCCATTGCGTCAGAGCGCCGGTAAAGCCGATGAAACGCGGCTTGTCCAAGCCTGGCATGTGAAAATGCACGTTGAGGATCGCCTCGAAACGCTGCGGCACCGGCAAGGCAGGCAGAAGCCGCTCGACCTCGAAAGGCGGCAACGCCAGGATCACCCGGTCATGGGGACCAAGAGCGACGGTTCTGTCCGTCAGGCTCAACCCGATGACCCGCTCGCCGCTGGTCAAAAGATTGCGCAGGCGTTGACCGGCGAGGATGAGAACACCGCGCGCCTGCAGGGTTTCGATGACGGGTTGGACGAGATCCTCGCTGAGGCCATTCTTCGCCACGAGCAGGCGGCCTGCGCGCGGCCACATCAGCCGTCGTAAAGCGCAGCCGAGACGCCGCGCAGAAGCCATGCTCGGCGGTGTGTTGAGAACAGCGACCGTGAACGGACCGATCAGGCTGTCCATGATCGGCCTGTTGCCGATGATCGACGCCACCGAACATTCCTGCGCGGGAAAGGCGAGGCGTAGCAGCCGTGACAGATCGGCAAGCCCTAAGCCGTTCGGACGGCGTGAAGGCCATAACCAGGACCATGGCGATAGGCCGATCCGCCGCATCGTATGCGTGGGCAGATCGTAGAGTGGGAGACCGTTCTGCTCGGGTTCGATCCACCTGTCCCGCGCGCCGACGGATTTGAGAAGTCCCAGCGCGTGCCGGTTCGCTGTGAGCAGAACATGGGTGCCGTTGTCGTGCGAGAAGCCCTTGGCGGAAGAGATCGTGCGGCAGCGCCCTCCTGCCTGGGGAGCCGCTTCATAGAGAACGGCTTCGCCGCCTGCCTCCGTTATTGCGAGGGCGGCGCTCAGGCCAGCAATGCCGGCGCCGACAATATGGGTGCGTCCTGCGGTCATGCTGGCCTCATCGCGCGGGTGAGAAGATGCAGCTTGTCAGCCGCCGTCAGCTGGAGCCGGCCCTGACGCGTGCCCCAGCCGCGCGCGGTGAGCCGGTCGAGGACGCGGCGGTAGTTTTCCATCATCAGGATCGCGGGTTTGAGCGCTGCCCTATCAAGGCGCGTCAAAGCCTCGTCCGCAGCCGCAAAGCCCGCGCGCGCCTCTTCGGCGAGAGCCTCGCACACGCGGGCAAAGCGGAGATCGGCGACAAGGGTGGAGGCCGGTGCATCCTGCAGGCCGAGCTGCGCCAAGCGGGAGAGGGGAATGTAGACACGCTCGCGTGCCGCATCTTCGTCCACATCGCGCAGAATGTTCACGAGCTGAAGGGTCCGTCCGAGATCGAGGGCGAAGGCGCGCGCTTTCGGCGCACCGAACACATGAACAGAGAGCGTGCCGACGGACCCCGCTACGCGGCGTCCATAGAGATAAAGGTCGTCGTCCTTTGCCAAACGCACCCGCTCGGCGCTGTCGGTCTCCATGCCGTCGAGGAGCGCGTGGCATTCATCGAGCGGAAGCTTGAACAGGCTCGACGCACGGGCGAGTTCGCGGCCGATGGGCGTTTCCGGAGCGCGGTGAAGCCGGTCGATCTCCCGCCGCCATTCGCGGAGAAAGCGGATCTTTTCCGGAGCCGGAGCATTGCTGTCCGCAATGTCGTCCACATGTCGGCAGAAGGCGTAGACGGCGTGGATGGCGCGGCGGCGCTCACGGCTCAAGCTCTGCATGCCGAGCCGGAACGACGAGCCCGACCGACGAACGGCCTGTGCGGTGATCCGCGCATCCCGGTTCTCCGGCTTGGCGATGAGGCCCGACAATCCGGCCATGAAGGCACGTGCTTTATCCGTCTTGCTGACCTCGACGCGCTCGAGAACAGGGTCGCTGCGGCGCAGGCGCTCGATCAAGCGATCTGCGAGGGCGATGGTAGCCGTGGCTTGGGCGCGCAGGCGCTTGTCCTGCAAATGCTCGGGCAACGTGCGGGACCGATCGATGAGCTCATCGACGCGATCCAGCATGGCGTCGAGAACCATGCGTCGCGCCGGGCTCTGCGAAGGATCGAAGAATGCCTTCTCTCCTCCCGTCGGGATTGTCCATTGCAGCGGGATATAGATGCGCCCGAGATGTTCATGATCCTGGCGGCAATCCTGAAGATGATTGAGGATTTGCAGGGCGGTGCACAGGGCATCCGCGGGTGCGTATGCAGAGGCGCATTCCCGATGAAGCTGCAACAGAAAGCGCCCGACCGGATTGGCGGAAAGACGGCAATACGCGGCAAGTTCCGTCCAGCCGTTATAGCGCGTCTTGATCGCATCCTGCCGAAAGGCGCGCATCATCTCGCGGGCTTGGGCAATACCGCATTTATGCTTCCTGTCGGCCTCATGCAGCCGCGCGGCCTCCGGTACCTTGGGGTCGCCTGCGATGAGCGCCTGCTCCAATGCCTCAAGGCGCGCCAGCTTCTCGCCTGTCGCGAGACCGGGCGCATCGGCAATATCGTCCGCAAGGCGCACGAAGGCATAGAAGGCAAGCACGGCCTCGCGATGATCCGGCGACAGGATGAGGGACGCGACAGGAAAATTCTCGTCTTTGGGTTTCTTCGCCGCTTCCCGGGCTTGGATGCTCATCGGGCGGCTCCGACAGGATAAAGCCTTCCCTTCCAACCGGTCTGCCGCGCGCCGCCGATCCGCAGGAGAACGCTCCATTGGATCGCGAGGCTCGTGAGCACGGTGACGGGATGCAGGAGAATGGAGAGAAGATTCTCACGCGTGGCAACCGTCACCATGGCGCGTGTCGCGAGGGAGAACAGGACAGCCCATACGACCGGCCAGATGGGTGCAAAAGGCAAAAACACGAAGGGCAGCACGTGCCCGCCCAGAAGCAGGATGGTCCAGACAGGCAGCGCCAAAGGTTTCGCCATGCCTTCATGGGCGTTCTTCGCAAATCCGCTCCATGCGTCGCTGAAACGCGTGTACATGCGGCATGAGGCAAGCCTCTCGCCGGGCACAAGATCCGTCTTGAAGCCTTTCTTCCGAAAGAGGCGGGCAAGCTGGATGCCATCATGGATGAGGGAGCGAATGGCCGCATGCCCGCCGCTGGCGCGGTAGGCCTCGCGCTCCACGAACATGAGCTGGCCGCAGGCCGCGCCGAAACCCGGATGGATCGATGCGCGCATGAGGGCCATGGGCAGGTAGCCGAGGAGCAGAAGATTGACCATGGGGATCGTCAGACACTCGCCCGGCGTCTTCATGATCTGCCGCGGGACGGCGCTGACAAGGCGCGCATCCGTCGCCTGCGCATGACCAGCAAGAAGGCTCGCGGCTTCCGGCGAGAGGCGTACATCCGCATCCACGAAGAGGAAGTGCGTTCCGCGCGCGTGTTGCGAGAGGTGATGACAGGCATGGACCTTGCCGGTCCATCCTTCGCCCAATGGCGGGGCCGTCAGCAGCCGCACGCGCGGATCGCGAGAGGCGGCGGAACGCACGATGTCGACGGTTTCATCCGTCGAGCCGTCGTCCATGACCAAGACCTCGACGGCGACATCCCGGCTTGCGAGGGCGGCCTCGACGGCAGGGCCGATATTCGCAGCCTCGTTGCGGGCAGGGATGAGAATTGAGACGAGCGTGTCGTTCTGCGCGGGCCTCAGCGGCGTCTTGCCAAACATGGCAAGGTTGATCACCGAAAGAAGAGCGGGCAGCGCCGCAAGGGCGAACAGGATGAGCCCGATTGCCATCATGGCTGGCGCCCCTCATGCGAGGCATCGAATGCACGCCCTCGCAATGCAGACGCCAACCGCCGCCAGCCGTCGTAGAAACCGCCCACGCCAGCGCGGCCGTCAAGGAGGGCGCGGAAACGGGCTGGATCGCGGGTCATGACATCGGCGCTCAAGCGGTCGAGCACCGTTGCCAGCTCCGCATCGAGGCGTTGCAGGCGGGATGCGCGAGAGAGGCCGAGCAGGTCTCTGCCGCTCATCGGCTTGCCGAAAGCGATGAATGCTTCCGCACCCCGCTCCAGCCAGAAACCGTACTCGATGCCAAGAGGAATGATCGTACTTTCGGGAGCGATCTCGGCGAGATGCGCGATGCCGGATTTGAGCCCGAGAGGACGCTCGCGCACATCGGAGAAGCGGCCCTGCGCCGTAACCCAGAGCGCACGCCCGGGAGAGGACAGGATCTCGCCGCTCGCGCGCATGAAGTCGACGGCACCTCGCGTGCTGTGCAGGTCCACGCCGAAGGCGCCGATGCGTTCGAAGATCCCGTAGCGCTTCAGCATCTCGGCATCGATGGGAGCGTAGGTTTCATAAGCCGGGAAGAAATGGTCAGCGGTTAGGATGTAAATGGCCGCGTCCCACCAGGACGGATGATTGGAATAAACGATGACCGGACCTTTGTGCGGCACGGACGGCATGCCCCAGGATGCGACCCGAAGCGCATTCATGTGCTGTTTGAAATAGCGTCGAAAGACCCTCACCATGAAGCGGTGAAGCATTGCAGAGCGGCGCGCGACGGGAGAATTCCCTGTCCGCCGGGTAAGCTCTCCTCGTCCTGCCGCACTGCCTCTGTCCTGCATCAAGACACGTTCCGTATATCGTCTGCCTTGAGATCCGTATCGAGGGCGTCGGCGGCGATCCAACCGGACATCATCACCATCGGCATGCCGGGGCCGGGATGAGCCGCGCCGCCCGCAAGATACAATCCGCGCACCTGACGGCTGCGATTGCCGGGCTTGAAAGCGCCCATGAACTTGCCGTGGCTGGCCAATCCATAGATCGCTCCGTTGAGGACCTTGTAGCGGTCATGGATATCCTGCGGCGTCAGGTGCCTCTCGACGACGATGCGCTCCTCGATATCGTGCATGCCTGCCGTGCGCTTGAGCTTGTCGATGATCACCTGCCTGTAGGCGGGCAGCATCTGCGACCAGTCGTGATGCGGTCTCAGGTAAGGCGTGTGAACGAGAACGTAGAGCGCTTCGCCTCCTTCGGGCGCGACGCTCGGGTCGGTTGCCGCGGGCGCTGCGAGATAGCAGGTCGGGTCGGGCGCGGGTTCTCCCCGGCGATAGATATAGTCGAATTCCTCTTCCGGATTGCGCGAGAAGACAAAGTCGTGATGAAGAATGTGGTCGTAGCGCTTGTTGAGGCCGAGATAGAGCACTACGCCAGAGCAGGCGGGTTCGAAGTCCTTGCGCGCATAATGCTCTCCGACCTCGCCGCCGACGAGTTCGCGATAGGTGCGGATGGAATCCATGTTGGAGATGATGCTGTCGTAAGCGGCCATCTCGCCGTTTGCGAGCACGAGACCCTTCACCTCGCCGTTTTCGATCCTGAGAGAGGCGACGTCGGATTCAGGCTTGAAGGTCGCGCCGAGTTCAGAGGCGAGCTTCACCATCGCCTCGGCGACGGCGCGCGTTCCGCCCATGGGATACCACACCCCATCCGCCGCCTGCATATGCGCGATGGCGCAGAGCACGGCGGGCGAGCCATAGGGCGACGAGCCCACATATTGCGTGAAGTGATCGAGCATCTGCGCCAGCCGCTCATCCTTCACCTTGGAGCGGATGGTGCCTGCAACCGACGAGCCCATGCGCAGAGACAGGACGTCCCGCAAGGTTCCAGGATTCATGTTGGCGCGGATATTGATGGTGTCGAACAGATCCTCCACCGGCTTCCAGAAGAAGAAGCGGTTGGAGATGTCATGGAGGTGGGCAGAGATGTCCTGAAAGCGGCGATACCCGTCGCCTGCGCCTTTCCCGGGAGCGAAGCGATCCATGGAATCCGCCATGGCATCGATGTCTTCCTGCAGATCGATGCGCGTTCCGTCATCGAAAAAGCAGCGCCATTGCGGATCGAGCCGTACGAGGTCGAGATAGTCCGACAGGTTGCGCCCAGCCTCCGCGAAGATGCGCTCCAGAACGCGCGGAACGGTGAGGATGGTCGGCCCCATATCGAACCGGAAGCCGTCTTCGTGCAGTACCGCTGCCTTACCGCCAAGCCAGGAGTTCTTGTCGTAAAGCGTCACTTTGTAGCCGCGCGCTGCCGCCACGCAGGCTGCCGCCAATCCACCCAGCCCTCCGCCGATCACGGCAACCGAAGCTCGTTGAGCGTTCACGAAGTTCCTCCCAAAGGATCCGAGCAGATGAGGGTTGCCCTCAAAGCTCTCAGGCTTGGTTTCATGGTCGTATGAATGACGCGCTCTTTGGCCTGATATTTTGGTTTTAGGAGACGCCAAACGCAGTTCAAGATGATCTCCCGCTGACGGGGCGGCGCGCGCAGATCATCCGCATCACACGGCCGCCGGGCGCACGGATGACGGGATTGAAGCCCGCCGCAACAAAGTGCGGCTTCAGGCTGTCCATGCTGCGGGTATTGCCGCCCCAGAGCAGGTTCTTCAGGCGGTTGATGGAGGACGCGACGTCCTGGCCTTCATCCGAGAGAGCTGCAATGAGAAGCCAGCCCCCCGGGCGAAGGCTGCGGAAGATCCGCCAGGCTGCCTCGGCCATTGCATCATCCGACAGAAACATCTGAGGCAGGAAAGCGAGATCGAAGGCTTCCTCGTCCTCCAGGCACTCAATGCGTTGACGGCGCAGGACGATGCGCCCCTCGAGGCCGGCCTCACGAACACGCCTCTCGCCGATGGAGGCGGGGTGCTCGGCGGGTTCGAGCGCTGTCGCGGAAAGATGTGGGAAGGCTTGGCATAGGGTGATCGAAAGTCCGGCGGCGCCCGCGCCGATATCAAGCAGGCTCGCTCCCTGCCTTTCTAGGCATGGAACAAGACCAGGCAGAAACTTGAGCTTGGGCAGAGCTTTTGCCGTCCAAAGTTGAGTCAGCGCGCCTTGCGCTTGGATCGTGGCTTCATCCGTATGCGCCCAGCCGTTCAAGACTATGCGACCGTTCCGAAGCGTCTTACGGAAATCTTCGGCTTGCAGAAGCGGAGCCTGCAGGGCCGCTTTGAGGACATTGGCCCCGTCCTCCGTGGTGAAGGGCTGCAGCGCAGGAGCGGCGCAAATCCTGTCAGCCTCCCTGGTCGCAAGGCCCGCGCTGATCAGAAGGTCTACGAGGGCGGCACCGAGTTTGGGATCGAGAGACAGGTTCTCGCTGAGATCCTGAAGGGTCGAAGGAGACTCCAATTGTCGGATGATGCCGGCATCGGAGCAGGCCGTCAGAGCATTCGCGAACCACAGGGCTTCATCGGCCCGCTCCAGGAGATCGAGCACCTCGCCCGAATGTTTGCGAGGGGCAGGCGGCCCGAACCTGCGCCAAGGGCGAAGACCCATGCGGTCACCGCCATGAGAGAGGAGGGCATAGGCACGCCACAACATGCCGGTCTACCGGATTGGGATGACGATTGTCGTGGAGGGCTCCTTCACGACGACGCGAGCTGCTTCGAAATTGGGTGGACCGCGGCGTCCCACATCGTTCGAAAAGCCATAAGGCTCGCTGGGCAAGCCAATGAAGTTACGATCGAGCTTGCCGTTGCCGTTGGTGTCATGAAACACGGCGATGGAATAGGAGCCAGGCTTAACGTTCCTCAGCCGCAATTCGACGGTGCCTGCTTTCGCTGGTCCTCGATCCTTGTAGGGGCAAGTGGCTTCCTCGAAGCTCGTATCGCAGATGCCGGCATAGACCATGCCTTGCGCTGAACCGACGCCTTCCGCCCGAATGGTCAGCGTGGCCGCCTGAAGAGAGGACGCGGCCAAAGTGAAGAAGATGATCCAACCGACACGTCCCATAATTTCTCCTCTATAACGTCGCTTCATGGATTGTTGTGCCTTCGGGCTCGGCTTCATGCTCCCCCGACCGGCGCCGCTTTCGATCTTCCAACAGGAGGCGCGTGGTAATGCGCGCGCCTTCGTAGATGACAGGCAAGCCGCTGCCGGGATGCGTACCGCCGCCCACCAGATAGACGTTGCGGCCGAAGCGGTTGTGCGGCCGGAAATAGAGCATTTGCGTGAGGTTATGTGCGAGATTGAAAGTGGCGCCCTCGAACACGGAAAAATCGTTCTGCCAACCGCGCGGCGTCACCATGCGCTCGAAGCGGATGCGGCTTTCAATGTCGGAGAGCCCCAGCAGCTTGAGGCGTTCGAGAGCAATCTTGCGATAGCGCGGGGCTTCCTTCTGCCAGTCGATCCCGCAGCGCAAATTCGGCACGGGCACGAGCACGTAAAGGCTCGTATGGCCTTTTGGCGCGAGTGAAGGATCGGTTGCGCCCGCATGCTGCACATAGACCGAAGGCTCTTCGGGAAGGATACCTTCCGTGATTTCGCGAATGTTGCGCTCGTAGTCTTTGGCGAGAAGGATCGTGTGATGAGATAGGTCGCCGACCTCTCCCTCGATGCCGAGATAAAGCATGAAGGTCGAGCAGGAGAGTTTTGCACGATCGAGCTTCTTGTTCTTCCAGCGCGGACGCATCTCCTCCGGTACGAGGCGGCGCATAGCATGACCGAAATCGCCATTGATGACGATGGAATCGGCAGCGATGCGTTCTCCATCAGCCTCCACGCCAACGGCTTCGCCATTGTCGTAGAGAATGCGATCAATGGGCGTGTTCAAGCGAATGTCGACGCCCATTTTCCGGGCGACATTCGCCATCGCTTCCGACACGGCGCCACAGCCGCCGATTGGATGATAAACGCCGTGCTCGTATTCAAGGAATGACAGGATCGTGAACAGGCTCGGGCACTGGAACGGCGACATCCCGAGATATTTTGTCTGGAAAGAGAAGGCGAGGCGCACACGCGGATCGGCAAAATAACGCTTCAGATCGCCGTTCACGCTGGAAAAAGGCCGCAGCTTCGGTAACGCCGCCAACATGGCCGGTGAGATGAGATCTGCGGGCGAACTGAAGGATTGTTCGAGAACAGGCCGGAAGGCTTCGAGCTTTGTCCGATTGTCGTTCAGAAAGCGCCGGACATTGCGCGCATCCGCAGGCGCCAGACGCGCGATCTCCTGTTCGAGGCGCGCAAGGTCACCTGTCGCGCGAATCTCGCCGCCGCCTTCGAAGATGAGGTGATATTGCGGGTCGAGGCGCCTGAGTTCGACGTGATCCTCAAGCCGCTCGCCGCACGCTTCGAAGATATCCTTCAGGACGCGGGGGTAGAGAAAGAACGTAGGGCCGATATCGAACTTGTAGCCGCCCGGTGCTTCAAGCGTTCGCGTACGGCCCCCGACGGCCGACTCGCTTTCGAATAACGTTACTGGAATGCCTTCCCGCGCTAGCAACATGGCGGATGCAAGGCCTCCGGGGCCCGCACCGACGATAGCAACACGCGGCGAGCGCGAGGCATTCGGCATGAAAAACCAATCCTAATGATCTGAGCAACAAACGGAAAGCCTGTGCTTAAAACCAAGTAGAACAAGAAAAACCGCCGACCAGATGCGGAGCCTGGGAATTACAAAGCCCCACGCGTTCGTGATTAAATAATGAAACTATATCCAGGCTATATCCTGTCGAATTATAACCATAACAGGCTATAATTCAGGTTTGTTCACATGCTCAAAAGTATGAGTTTATAAGGGGAAAATCTAACTGCCTTATTATTGCCTTTTTAAAGATGAGTTTCGCTTCCAATACAAGAGGAAGGGGAGACTATCTTTGAAGAACATCCTCACCCGAGCGACAGCTATCGCGCCACTTCTATTCGTTGCAGCGTGCAATACGACCGCCTCCAATGATCCCTCCACGACGGGATCCATCTCGCAAGCCAGCCTGGGCAAGGAACTCCAGCGGGGCACCGCATCCTGGTATGGCCCTGGGTTTCACGGTCGAAAGACCGCCAGCGGCGAGCGCTTCGACTCCAATGACATGACGGCAGCCCACCGCTCCCTGCCTTTCGGGACGCGCCTTAGGGTTGTCAACGAATCGAACGGCCGCTCGGTGGTCGTGCGCGTGAACGACCGTGGGCCTTTTGCCCACCGGCGCATCATTGATCTGGCGAAAGGCCCCGCTCAAGCCCTGGGCCTGACCTCTGTCGGTACGGGATACGTTTCCCTGCACAGGCTCGACTAAGCAGCCCTGAATTAGGCGCTTCTTAATTCCTTGCGGCGATTCTTGCTCCGATTCGGGACCAAGGGTTGCTTACATGGAATCGAGATCGTCTCAGGCGACGAACGTCATCCGCTTTCCGGGCGCACGCTCGTCGGCCAATACACGCCGCGATCAGAAAAGCCTTATGGATGCGGTCTATGCCGCAGGCTCACTGCCGATTGCGGCGGATGATCGAGCGAGCAAGGATATGGCGACGCGGCTCAACATCTTCGGCTTCGTCGTCATCGACGAAGTTCAGACGGACGGGACTGCGCGCCGCCTGCGTCCTTCGGAGGCGTTCCAATCCTCCACGCAGCACCCTTGGCGCGTCTCCAAGCCTTCAGGCTGTTACCGGGTTGACGATTCCTGGCCCGAAACGGATCAGGATCTGTTCGCCGCTCTTCAGGCCTGACGCAAAGGCTCGTCTTTTCCCCTTCCTGAACTATGTCCTGCCGCATGGCGGAGTTCGCATGAGCCTCGCCGTCTCCTCGTGAGTGCAGGATCAACGCGATGCAACTTGTGCAGATTCTTCTGCCGCTCGCCGACAATGCCGGCCGCCGCTTCGACGGAAAGGCTTATGGCCGCGTTCGCGCCGAATTGTCGGAACGCTTCGGCGGAATCACCAGCTTCACCCGTGCTCCCGCCGAGGGTGTCTGGAAAGAGGGCGGTCATACCACCCACGATGATATCGTCGTGTTCGAAGTGATGGCCCGCGAGATTGACCATGCCTGGTGGGAAAGTTATCGCGCCGAGCTGGAGCGCCGCTTCCAGCAGGAAGCGATCGTAATCCGCGCCATCAAGGTTGAAATGCTCTGACGGCGGAACCTCCGCCCAGCTGCTTCGCTTGTCGTGTCGGTTAGCGGAGCATTCTCATGTCAAAACCTCTCATCGTTTCCATTCCCCACAATCTCGGCAAGGCCGAGGCCCTACGCCGAATACAGGGCGGCATGAGCGGCCTGAAAGCCCAGTTCGGCGACAAGATTGCGTCTATCGATGAAAGCTGGGCCGACGACCGCATGGATTTCCGTGTTGGTGCCATGGGCCAAAACGTGAGCGGCAACGTGCAAGTGATGGATGAGCAGGTGCGCGTTGAAGTGCAGTTGCCGTGGCTTTTAGCGATGATTGCCGAGAAGGCTAAGACTTTCATCCAGAAGCAGGGAACGCTGATGCTGGAGAAGAAGTGATACGGGCGTCCATCATGAATAGTCGTTCACAAACATGAACGCAGATGGAACCAAGTAGCGTCGACTGCGTTAATTAAACGATTGCGCCCGCGACTCATCTCCGGCGCGCTTCATTAAAGTCATCGCATTATTCGCCCCGGACCGTGATTTTCCGTCCGTTCGTGACAACACACCTTTTCTTGAGGATCGCGCTATGCAAGAGCGTTTGATGACGCAGCCGCATGCCCTCCGCCAGCCCTCTAAAGCGACTTCCGAAAAGCCTCTTCTCGTTTGTTTTTCGCACCTTCGGTGGGATTTCGTCTGGCAGCGTCCGCAACACCTGCTCAGCCGCGCGGCCAAACATTACGATGTGCTCGTCATCGAGGAACCCATCTTCAAGGCTGGCATCCAACCGCATATGGATGTGAGCAGTCGTCCCCAAGGTGTCACCATTGCCGTTCCGATGTTACCCGAGGGCCTCTCGCATGAAGATGTCATGGCGGAGCAGCACGACCTCATCGAGGGTCTGATTGGCCGTGAGTCCAGTGGTTCGCGCGTGTTCTGGTACTACACGCCCATGGCGATAGCCTTCACCAGCGATTTGGAATGCGATCTGTGCGTCTACGACAATATGGACGAGCTGTCGCTCTTCAGGGGCGCATCGCAGGAACTGCTCGATCTTGAAAGTGCGCTCTTCTCGCGGTGCGATCTGGTTTTCACCGGCGGTATGAGCCTTTATGAGGCAAAGAGGAATCGTCACCGCAGCGTTCACGGTTTCCCGTCCTCCATCGACTTCAACCATTTCTCGCAAGCTCGATCGCTCCGTCAAGAGCCGGATGATCACGCGCATATTCCTTATCCGCGGCTCGGCTTTTTCGGCGTCGTGGACGAGCGCATGGATATCGACCTTCTGGCCGAAACCGCCGACCTGCGTCGCGACTGGCAGTTCGTCATGATCGGTCCAGTGGTCAAGATCGATCCAGCTACGTTGCCGCAGCGCCCGAATATCCATTGGCTCGGCGGCAAGGATTACAAGGAGCTGCCTCATTATCTGGCAGGCTGGGATGTGGGGTTCATGAATTTCGCGCTCAACGAGGCGACGAAGTTCATCAGTCCGACCAAGACACCCGAATTCCTGGCTGCCGGGGTTCCGGTGGTTTCGACGCCGATCACCGATGTGGTGAAGCCTTACGGTGAAAAGGGCCTCGTCGAGATTGCCCGCAACGCGGAGGAAGTGGTCGCCAAAGTCGAAGCGATCCTCGCCCGTCCTAAGGGGGCCTGGCTTGCGAAAGTCGACCGGTATCTGTCGCAGGGATCCTGGGACAAGACCTGGGGCGCGATGCACAAGCTCATGCTCGACGCGAGCGGCGATGCGGCCTCTGAACGTCCGGCCGCCGCCTCCCTCCCCATTTATGCCACCACGCCTGCGGAGTGATCTGAATGTACGATTGGCTGATTGTCGGCGCTGGCTTTGCGGGAAGCGTGCTGGCCGAGCGTCTTGCAACCGAGCGCAACGAACGCGTCCTGCTCATCGACCGCCGCAACCATATTGGCGGCAATGCCTATGATCGCTATGACGATGATGGCCTGCTGATCCATCAATACGGGCCGCATATTTTTCACACCAACTCGAAGCAGATCTTCGACTATCTGTCCCGCTTTACCGAATGGCGCTTCTATGAGCATCGGGTGTTGGCGGAAGTGGACGGCATGCAGGTGCCGATCCCGATCAATCTGGACACTGTCAACAAGCTCTATGGCCTGAACCTCACTTCGGAACAGCTCCAGAACTGGTTTGCGGAGCGCGCGGAGAAGGTCGGCGAGATCAAGACATCGGAAGACGTTGTCGTGTCGGCGGTAGGCCGGGAGCTTTATGAAAAATTCTTTCGGGGCTACACCCGAAAGCAATGGGGCCTCGATCCGTCCGAGCTCGATAAATCCGTGACATCGCGCGTGCCGACCCGCACCAACCGGGACGACCGTTACTTCGCGGACGAATTCCAGTTCATGCCCAAGCACGGCTACACGCGGATGTTCGAGAAGATGGTGAACCATCCGAACATCCATGTCATGACACAGACGGATTATGAGGACGTGAAGCACATCGTCCCGCATCGCCGCGTCATCTATTCGGGCCCAATCGACGAATACTTCAACTACCAGTTCGGCAAGCTGCCCTATCGTTCACTGCGTTTTGAGCATGTCACCCTCGACAAGCCCTGGCATCAATCCGTGGGCGTGGTGAACTATCCGCAGACACAGGATTACACCCGTGTGACGGAGTACAAGCACCTCACAGGGCAGGAGCATGTCAAGACCGCGCTGACCTACGAATATCCCTCGGCCGAGGGCGATCCCTACTATCCCATCCCGAAGCCGGAAAATCAGGAACTCTTCAAGAAATACGAACGCCTGGCCCTTGCAACGCCCGATGTGTGGTTCGTCGGCCGTCTTGCGACATACCGTTACTACAACATGGATCAGATCGTCGGTCAGGCCCTCGCCACATTCCGGCGTATCAACGAGTCGTTGCCTGTCGACGCCGATACCTCGGCCGTCAAGGTCATGTCGTCTTCCGCAGCTCTGATATCGTGACATGAGAGCTTCATCGAACAATCCGCGCAGAGAAGGGTTTCTACAGGTCTGATATAAAATAGCTCGGAGTTAATGATGAAGCGACCCCTTGAGCTTTGGGGCGGCATCGAATGCACGGTTGCGCGTGTCGGCGATGAATACCGCGATCAAAGCCTGGAAACCGGGTATAGCGACCGGATCGAGGATCTCGACCGGATCGCAGAACTCGGCATCCGAACGCTCCGCCATCCGGTTCTTTGGGAAACGGTTTCTCCCGAAAAGCCGGACCGTATGGATTTCGCGTGGCACGATAGCCGTCTGGTAAGGCTGCAGAAGCTCGGCATTCGGGCTATCGCAGGCCTATGCCATCATGGCAGCGGACCGCAATATACTCATATGCTCGATCCGGCATGGCCCGAGTTGCTGGCGCGCCATGCGGCCAACGTGGCCGAACGTTATCCGCATCTCGATCTCTACACGCCTGTCAATGAGCCGCTCACTACAGCGCGGTTTTCGGGTCTGTATGGCCATTGGTATCCGCACGGCACGAGCTATGAGGCTTTCCTCAAGATCCTCGTGGCGGAGTGCAAGGGCACCGTGTTGTCCATGCGTGCAATCCGCAAGATTCGCTCCGACGCGCGGCTCGTTCAGACGGACGACATGGGCAAGACTTTCTCGACGCCCACGCTCGCCTATCAGGCCGAGCACGAAAACCAGCGCCGGTTCTTAGGCTTCGATCTTCTCTGCGGCATGGTGAACCGGGATCATCCCTGGTGGCAGATCCTGATCGATCATGGCGTGAGCGAGGCCGATCTCGAACTGCTTCTGGAGGGCGATGCCGCCCCCGACATCATCGGCATCAATCATTACCTCACAAGCGAGCGCTATCTTGACGAGAACATGAAGCGATATCCCGAGCACCATTGGGGCGGAAACGGCCGGCATCAATATGCGGATGCGGAAGCCGTGCGGATGCCGCTGCCGCCAGAGGAACTCGGTCCCGCAGCTCGCCTGCGCGAGGTCTGGGAGCGCTACAAGCGTCCCATCGCCGTAACGGAGGCCCACCATGGCAGCTCGCGCGATGATCAATTGCGCTGGCTCATGGAGGTCTGGAACGACGTCAATACGTTGCGGGATGAGGGCGCTGACATCCGCGCCGTGACGGTCTGGTCCCTCTTCGGTGCGGTGGACTGGAACAGCCTTCTCACCCGCCGCGACGGCTTCTATGAAGCCGGTCCCTTCGATGTGCGGGCTCCAGAACCTCGCCGGACCGCGCTTGCGCATGCTGCCGAGGCGTTGGCGAAGACCGGCACATACGATCACCCGGTGCTAGACCGGGCCGGCTGGTGGAAACGCGATATCCGTTTCTATAAGCGTCCGGCGAAGCGATCGCGATCGTGTTGGCTTGCGAAAGAGCCGCGCCAGCTTCTGATTACAGGCGCCACCGGCACGTTAGGCCGCGCCTTTTCACGGCTTGCAGAGTTCCGTGGCCTCAACCATGCCCTGCTGTCACGCGGCGACATGGATATCGCAGATCCGAAAAGCGTCGAGGGGGCCCTGCGTTGTCAGAGGCCGTGGGCTGTCATCAACGCGGCAGGCTATGTGCGCGTGTCGGAAGCCGAGGACGATGCAGAGGCGTGCTTCCGCGAGAATGCGATCGGAGCGGAGATCCTCGCGAAAGCATGTGCGGATCTCGGCATTCCGCTCGTGACCTTCTCGTCCGATCTGGTCTTCGACGGAACGCTCGACAGGCCTTACGTTGAAAGCGATGCGGTCAACCCCACCACGGTCTATGGCGAAAGCAAGGCCGAGGCCGAGCGACGAGTTATGGCTGCGCATGACGAGGCGCTCATCATCCGCACGAGCGCTTTCTTCGGCCCCTGGGACCGCTACAACTTCGTGTGGTCGATCCTCAACACCTTGAGCAAGGACGATGCCGTCGAAGCCAGCATCGATGTCGTCTCTCCCACCTACGTGCCCGATCTCGTCAATACCGCCCTCGATCTTCTCATCGACGGCGGAATCGGCATCTGGCACATGGCCAATATCGGCGAGTTATCATGGCGCGACCTGGCTGCGCAGGCAGCCGAGCGGGCCGGGTTCGATTCAGTTCTTGTTCGCGGCGCAGGAGACGTGCCGATGCTGAACACGGCGCTGTCGACCGAGCGCGGCATCCTCATGCCGCGCCTCGAGACGGCGCTCGACCGCTTCTTCATAGACAGCGAAGTGGAGTGGTCGGAGGAGGGCCTCAATGTCGCTGCCGAGTAGAGGCGCTGGCATCCGGATATAAGAAAAGCGGCGCGGAAATGAGCCGCGCCGCTTTTTCTTTTAAGCCGGAAGTGAATCAAGCAGCTGCTTCCGCTGCGCGCACTGCTTCCTCAAGCCGCGCAGTCCGCGACTCGATAGCGAGCTCCACCAGGGTGTCCGTAAGTATGGTGGCGGTCGGATCTGCAAGCGGCGCGTCGCGCAGCAGGCGCAGCGTGGAGGCGACAAGGCGACCGCGTCCGTAGGACCGTTCGACGCCAAGCGCCACGGGCTTATGAATCCAGCCGACCACGAGACCGGCGAAGACGCGCGCCTGGAAGTCGAGCAAGTTGCAGCCTGAGATCACGAAATCGGGCAAAACCCGATCCATGGTCTCATCGAGCAGCGGCCCCGACGGGATGCGGGAGAAGTGCCCGGTGCGCCGCAACCAGCCAAAGGACGAAGCCCAGTCGCCGGACCACAGGGTGCCATGGCGCGCCTGCACCTTCACAGCCTGCCAGTGCGGGAAGAACGGATAAAGGCTCATATCCGACTCCGGCAACAGCAGGAGTTTCGCGCCAGCACGCACATGATCGGCAATCGCCTTGTCATGCGTACGGGCGACGATGAGTGTCGATTCCTCGAAGGTGCGGGCCATGGTGTAGCCGAGGGCGTGGAAGTGTTCACGGATGTCCTCGTCCGGCGACCACACCAATTCCCTGACATGCGCGGGCCGCGCGCGTTTGGGATAAATGGCGACGTCGTGATGGTTATGGGCAACCAGCGTCCCATCGGGCCCGCGCAGATCGAAGCTGATGCGCCGCAGGGAAGGCTCATCCATCTCGGGCACCGGCACCTCGATGCGGCCCACGTCGAGCACATGCGGCGCCTCGATACGGGGAAGGGCGATCCGCTGTGTTTCGTTGTTGAGGGTAATCTCGAGCGTGCAATCCTCCAGGGTCGGGCCTGCGCCGTGTGCAATGGCCAGATCCAGTGCAATCGTCTCTCCGGACCAGTAGGAGGCGCGCTCCCATTTCGGCACGATCACCGTGTCGGAGTTGATAATGTGGAAGAGCTCGTGGAACACGCGCGGATTCCGGCGCATGTCGAGAAGGCCATTCGATTCCCAATGGCAATCGTGCAGCTCGGTGATCACGTAGCCCGCAAGGTTCGGCTTCCGGCGCATGGCCTCGATCTCGTATTTGAGTGCGCGGAACTGCTGCCATTGCGCGGCGATCACGAAACGGCGCAGATCGCCGAATACGCGATCCAGGCTCCAGTCCGAGAACCGGTTCTCGACGCCGTGGGCATACATGACGCCCTCGCCCCAATCGTGCCCCGTCTCGAACCACCAGGGCTCCTCGCCTTTGGCGTCGCGCAGGTCTTTAGGATAGGGCAGGCCCCAATTGCCGAATTCCGAGCACATGAGAGGCTCGCGTCCCGTGATCACCGCGTCGCCATGGGGTGAGTAGAGCCAGGATGCGCGCTCCGATAATTCGTCCACGAATTGATCCCACTGCGCCCGGTGGTCGGGATAGGCGGCATAGAAGTGATAATCCGCGATGTCGGACTCCACGTGGAAGCTTGGAGCGAGCGGTGAGTTGTCGACGACGAGGCGCGTGGGGTCATAGGCCTTGAGCCATGCGAAGGTGCGCTTGAGCCAGTCGCGGTGATCCGCGTCGTTGACGAGATCGACGCCCCAGTTCTCGTTGATGATCGTCCAGATGATGATCGACGGGTGATTGCTGTCGCGGTCGACGATACCTTTGAGGAGTTTTTCCTTGCGGCCTCGCGAGCGGTCCGTGGCCATGCCGCCGTTGGGCAGCTCCGTCCAGATCAGCATGCCCATGCGGTCGGCGACTTGGTAGTAGCGCGGATCGGCCGCCTTGATATGGCAGCGAAGGCAGTTGAGGCCGAGCTCCTTCGCCTTGCGGAATTGATCCTCCAGGAACTCCACCGACGGCACGGTGCAGATCGTGTCCGGGTAGTAATCCTGGTCGAGAGCTGAGCGCAGATAGAGCGGCTCTCCGTTGAGATAGAACTTGCCGTTGCGTGTCTCGATCGTGCGAAAGCCGAAATTGTCGGTGATCTCGTCCTTCACCTCGCCGCCGCGCATGAGCTGCAGGCGGATGCGGTAGAGGTTCGGGTGGTCGGGCGACCAGGCCTGTACGTCCGGCACCGTCAGTTCGAACGGCATGCTGGTGACGCCGATTTGCGTTTCGTGCATTTCGTCGACGACGACATTGCCGGAGGGGTCGGTGACCTCGATGCGGATCTGCGTCGCATCCATCAGCGGGCGCGAGAAGAACACGCCTGACGATACATGGCCCGTGGCCAGATTGGGCACGAGGCGGACGCGGTTCATGTGGTCGGGGATGCGGCGTTCCAGATAGACCGGCTGCCAGATGCCCGAGAGCGGGCCGTACCAGCTCTGCTTGCCGAAAGGGATTTCGGCGAAGGGCGAATCCGGAAACTCAGCCGGGTTGTCGGTGGGAGAATCCACGCGCACCTTGATCTCGTTCGGTCCCGGCTTGAGGTGAGCCGTCACGTCGAACGAGAAGGGAAGGAAGCCGCCTTCGTTGACGCCGACGGCGTCGCCGTTGATGAAGACCTTCGTGTTATGAAACACGGCCCCGAAGCGGATCCATATGCTGTCGTGCAGCCACGCTTCATCGATGTCGATCGTCCTGCGATAGATCCCGATGCCCGCGCGCATGCGCAGATCCGAAAACTGGGCCTGCCAGGGACTTGGCACCATGATCTGGCGAACCTCCGCCGGGCCTGACAGACGGTCGTCGGCCACGTGCAAAAATTCCCAAGCCCCATCCAGACTGATGCGATTGTCCTGCATGTTTTCTCCTTGAATCAGAGATTACCCAAGGGCGCCCAAGACGGCGAAAAAATGGCCGCGAGCCGGGAGACGAATGCCATGCCCGGGGGTGCGACAATCGATGCCTCTCACGCCTGTCGGAACCATTGGTCCTCGTCCCTGGAGATCGATTGGTATTTCGTCGTGAACAACGGCGGAACGCTGCATTGGATCCCAGGGGCTGAGCTGGCCGCGAAATATCCGACCATTGAGGCTTGGCAGGAACCGCCCTTTCCATCCGGCGTTGCCCTGATGACGCCGAGCCTTGCAGCTCGCCCGAAGAATCGTAATTTCCTGAGAGGCTTGAGAATGGTTCAACAAATTCCCGACGATCGCGCCCGCCAAGGTGCCTCAGGCCGTCCGGTCCTAGGTGTCCTCATCGGCTCTCTGCTCCTGCTCGCCGTCGCGTTGGGCGGTTACCTGATCTGGGCTGGGTCGCAATCGCCCGACGATCCGGGAACGGACGCGGCCCGCTCAGCCACTACGGGTTCGACGACCGGCTCGTCCAATGCCAACCCGACCGACAGGGTCGCTCCGGCAAACCCGTCCTATCCCGCGCCCGACGCGCAGCCTTCGGCAAACCAGCCGGCGCAGCAATAAGAGATTAAATTCTTGAAGAAGGCCTGGATGGTGCCCTGCCATTCAGGCTTTTTTGTTGCACTTCGTCGAGCTGGCGGCGAGTTTTCGCCTTATTGATTCGCGAAGAACCGGCCCGAACGGGAATGCAATAAGGCGGACTGAATGACCGGGAATGGATTGAAGCGGCTTTTGAGCGCCGCGATTGTTGCATGCAGCCTCGCTTCCGGGGGCTTCGCACTGGCGCAGCCTGAGTCTCAAGCCCAGCCCCAGGATCAAGCTCCTGCATCTCAAGCCCCTGCGCCGCAGCCGTCGCCTCCCGCGGCTGAAGCGGCTCCCACGGTTACTCTGTCGACAGAGACGAAGGCCGCCCGCGCCAAGCTCGATGGGTTCAAAGCCGATCTCGACCAGAAGGAGCTGGCGCTTCAGGGGCGGGCGCAGTCCGATGCGGAACTGCAGAATTTGCGCCAGCAGATCGAGCCGATCATCGCCAATATCCGCACGGTTATCGACGAGCAGACGCCGAGACTGGAGGCGAGCCGCCAGCGTCTTTCCCAGCTTGGCCCGAAGCCTGCGAATGGCCAGCCCGAGGAAAGCGCCGACGTGGCCCGGGATCGTGCCGATCGCGAGGCGGCCGTTGCCGAACTCGACGAGACACAGCGCCTTGGGCGCGCTCTGCTGGTCCAGGCCGAGCAGCTGAGCGCCCAGATCGGCGATCTGCGCCGCGCCGGTTTCGCGCGCGCTCTGTTCGAGCAGAGTGACGGCATCCTCAGCCCCAATCTCTGGATGAGCGTAATCCAAGCCATTCCAAGAGAATTGAGAGCGCAGCGGATCGTGCTGACGGATGCTCTCGATCAGATGCAGCGCACCGCATCCCTCGGCGTGCTTCTGCTTCTCGGCCTCGCCATCGGCGCGGCTGTCGCTCTTTATATCGGCCGCCGCTCCATTGCGCCCCGTCTTGTGCGACGCGATCCCGCCATCGCTGACCCATCCCGCCGACACCGCCTGATGGCGGCTGTCGGCGTTCTCGCGCTCGGTGCAGGGCCCGCCATCGCGGGAAGCTGGATCGTCTGGATCGCGTTCGACTCAGCGGATCTCGTCCCGCCTCGCCTGGAAGCGGTCGTGAAATCGCTGCTCGGCGGTTTGGCCTTCATTGCCTTCGTGCGCGCACTCATCGATGCCATTCTCGCGCCGGAGCACGCCTCCTGGCGCCTGATTCCGATGCGCGACGCATCGGCGACACGCATCATGGGATTCTCGGTTGCGCTGGCGACCGTTCTGATGATCGAGAAGGCGATCGAAGCCTTCAACAAGGCGGTTGCCGCAGTCCTGCCCATCACCGTGATGACCAGAGCTGTCTTTGCGCTGGCCATGGCGCTCATCTTCGCGGAACTGCTTCGCCGCTTCGCGACACGCGAAAACCAGGATGAGAACTGCCTTGGCCCTTACATGGCGCAGGAGGTCGATATCGGAGGCCCGGTGCGAAGCATCGGATGGTTTACCGTCGCTGTCGTGATCGGCAGCGTGGTGGGCGGCTATACGGCTCTTGCCTCCTTCGTTATCGATCAGGCGATTTCGATCTCGCTGATCATTGCGATGCTCATTCTCTGCATCACGCTGGCCGATGAATTCATTGCAGGATCCCTGCGCGGCCAAACCAGGATCGTCACGGCCCTCCAGGCCAACACGGGCATCCGCCGCCGCTCCCTGGAGCAGATCGGCGTACTGGCAAGCGGCGTCGCACGCCTCGCTCTGATCATCATCGCCATTCTCATGGTCCTGCTGCCCTGGGGAATCGAATCCACGGATGTGATGGGCTCGCTGCGGGCGCTGTTCTTCGGCTTCAGTGTCGGCGATGTCACGATTTCCCTATCGTCGATTTTGATCGCGGCATTTCTTTTTGCCGCGGGCTTTACGGTTACGCGCATTATCCAGCGGTGGCTCGACAACACCTTCCTGCCGGCCACCGATCTCGATGCAGGTCTGCGCAACTCGATCCGCACGGCGGCGGGCTATGTGGGCATCATTACGGCAGGCGTCATTGCCTTCACCTATATGGGCCTGAGCCTAGAGCGCGTGACCATCGTCGCAGGCGCTCTTTCGGTGGGTATCGGTTTCGGCCTGCAATCCATCGTCAACAATTTCATCTCGGGGCTCATCCTGCTGTGGGAGCGCCCGATCCGCGTGGGCGACCTCGTCGTCGTCGGCGATGCGGAAGGTTACGTGCGTCGGATCAACGTACGCTCTACGGAGATCCAGACCGGGGATCGCGCAACGCTCATCGTGCCCAATTCGAACCTGATCTCCGGGGTTGTCCGCAATCGTGTCCGCAACGACCGGGTCGGGCGTGTGCTCGTCACGATTCCTGTGCCCCGCGCCACCGATCCGGATCAGGTGGCTGAGATCATGAGGAATGCCGCCCTCGCACACCGCGAAGTCATGACCGAGCCTAAACCGCGCGTCTTGTTCAAGAAGGTGACGGAGAACACCATCGACTTCGATCTCGTCTGCTTCGTGGATGACATCGATGCGGCAGGGCGCGTGTCGAGCGACATCTATTTCGATATCTTCCGGGCGCTCCGAAAGGCCGGCATCGGCGTGCCGACGTCGAGTGCCCCTGAACCTGAGGAGGAGATTAAGGCCGACGATCCCAAAAAGCAGGAGGAGGATGAAACCTTAACCCTTCTCAAGGATAAATCGTCGGCATGAAGAGCCTTCTCTGTTCAAGCCTTGCCGCACTCGTCCTGGCGGGATGCCAGTCCGAGCAGCGCCAAGCAAACCAGACGCCGAGCTTTTATGCCTCCATGGCTAATTCCGGAGCCGTGGTGGATGCGGGCATGGCGCGTGACATGATCAGCGCCTATCGCCGCAACAATGGCTTGGGGGCGCTGGTGCTCGATCCCGAGTTGCAGGCTTCCGCCCAGGCGGAGGCCAATGCCATGGCGGCGGCCGACAAGCCGAGCTCCGCTGAGGCGTTCAAGGGCCGTTTGTCTTCGGTGGGCTTCCTCTCACCGGCGGCCAACCTATCGGCAGGCTATCATACCCTCGCCGAAGCTTTTTCCGGCTGGCGGGAGAGCCCCCAGCACAACCGCGTGCTGCTCGATCCCAAGGCAACACGGATCGGCATCGCTACGGCTTATACGCCAAACTCCAAATACAAAGTCTATTGGGCTATGGCCGTTGCAGCCGGCAAGCCCTGATCTATACTTCCTTTCAGTTCCAAGGGCTGGAACCGAATCCAAAGCGTAGCTCTTTAATTTTTAGCGTCAGTGGTGGCGTTGTAAGAGTGCGCTTTGAAAGACCATGCCGGACTTTGATCCCAAGTTGGGCAAACAGATACCCCCGCCTCCTGCGACAGGCAGCGATCAGGATGTTGGACCCGGACAGGCCAGCACGCTTGCGAAGGAGGCGGATCACGCCGCCGCTCACCAACCGGAACATCGCATTTCGGAGCCCCCACATGAACTAGCGCCCAGTATCGGGCGGGAGCTGTTCCTACTGTTTCGGGACATGTACCGGAACAAAAAGGGATGGCCGATGACGCGGCTGGGCATTGCCATCGTGGTCGTTCTCATCGGCAACATGGTTGGTCAGATTCGGCTGAACCAATGGAACGGCGCTTTCTTCGATGCGGTGGAAAAACGCGACGCATCGGTCTTCTTTCACGAGCTTCTCGTCTTCTTGGTCATCATTGCTGTTCTGCTCGCTCTCGTCGTGGCGCAAACCTGGTTGCAGGAGCGACTCAAGATCCGCCTGCGGCAGCGCCTGACGCAAGTACTGCTCGATCTCTGGCTGAAACCTAACCATGCCTACCAGCTCGGCTTCATGGGGGAGAACAGTCGCCAGCCTGACCAACGCCTGCAGGAGGATTGCCGCCTCTTTTCAGAATTATCGACGGAGCTGGGCGTCGGCATGCTGCAGGCCTTTCTCCTGCTCATCAGCTTCATCGGTGTGCTGTGGACGCTCTCGGGTGATACGACGTTCGTGCTCGGTGGCAGGGAGATCATGATTCCCGGCTACATGGTGTGGGTCGCCATCGGCTATGCGGGAATTGGATCCGGCCTAACTTGGCTCGTCGGTCGTCCGCTGATCCGCCTCAACACGGAGCGCTATGCGCGCGAGGCCGACCTGCGTTTCGCGCTCGTGCGGGTCAACGAAAGTGCGGAGAGCGTTTCGCTCTATAACGGCGAGGACGATGAACGGCGTAACCTCGATGACTTCGTGGAAGCGGTGCTCAAATCAACCCGCCGCTTGTCGGGGGCGCTAGCGCGTCTGACTTGGATCACATCGGGTTACGGCTGGCTCGCGATTGTCGTGCCGATCCTGGCAGCGGCACCGGGCTATTTCAGTGGCCGCCTCTCCTTTGGCGGCATGATGATGGTTGTCGGTGCGTTCAATCAGGTGCAGGCAGCCCTACGCTACTTCGTGGACAATTTCCCGAAGATCGCCGATTGGCGTTCCGCCGTGCTGCGCGTCGCCACCTTCCGGCAGGCGGCCATTGATCTCGATGAAGTCACGGCGCAAAACGGCAAGATTGACATCGCGCCTCACCCGCAAGGCTGGCTCAGCTTCGAAGGGGTGTCCATTGCGCTCAGCGACGGCAGCATTCTCATCGAAGACGCGACGGCAGAAATTCGACCCAGCGAGCGTGTGCTTATCATGGGCGAATCCGGTGCCGGCAAGAGCACCTTGTTCCGCGCGATCGCCGAACTCTGGCCCTGGGGCTCGGGCACGATTCGCCTGCCGCCCGGCCATGAAATGATGTTCCTTCCGCAGCGGCCTTATCTCCCGCTGGGAACATTGAGAGCTGCGCTCAGCTATCCCGCCTCGCCAGAGACATTCGAGGATGCCGATATCCGTGCGGCGCTCGAACGCTGTGGGTTGGGCGAATTCTTGGACATGCTCGACAAGCATGAGCGTTGGGACAAGACCATGTCGCTCGGCCAGCAGCAGCGCGTCGCCTTCGCACGGGTTCTACTGCACAAACCGCGCTGGGTTTTCATGGACGAAGCAACCTCCGCGCTGGATGAGGAGAACCAAGCATCCATGCTGTCTCTGTTCGATGCGGAGCTGAAGGGCGCAACGGTCATGTCCATCGGGCACCGGCCTGGTTTGGAGAAATTTCATACGCGCACCCTGCACATCCGAAAGACCGAAGAAGGGGCCATCCTCCTGCCGAAACCTCGTGTCCGTCATGGAGCGCGCCCACGTCTGAAATGGATCGATTTCCGCAGGCGGTTCAGGAAAAACAATCATGGGCACAGATCTAGCGAGCTATGAGGCTCTCCATGCTGACCGGTCTTGGCATCTTCCGCGAACGGGATTACGAGGCATTCGAGCGCGAGCGGAATTTTTCCCTTGAGCCTTGCGCTGCGGGCAGGGTGATCCCATGCGGCTGATCAGACTTTACATCCGCGTTCTGGGCCAATTGGGGGCGGACCTGAGGGTTGGCGCCCTGTTGGCCCTGGCGAATGTCGCTTTGGCGATCTCCGCCTTTGCCGAGCCCATCCTGTTCGGTCGTATCATCGACGTTCTCACGCGTGCGCAGATTCCAGGATCTGTTCCGGTGACGTTCTCAGTACTCATGCCGTTGATCGTGGCATGGGTGGCCTTCGGGCTCTTTTCCATCGGCGCGGGCGCTCTCGTCGCGCTGCATGCGGATCGGCTGGCCCATCGCCGTCGCCTTGCGGTCGTCGCCAATTACTTCGAGCATGTGCTTGAGCTTCCGCTCGCGTTCCACACTTCCACCCATTCCGGTCGCGTTCTCAAGGTGATGCTGGAAGGCTCAGGCGGCATGTCCTGGCTTTGGCTCGGCTTCTTCCGGGAACATCTGGCGGCGCTGATCGCTCTCGTCGTACTTCTGCCGCTTACGGTGTTCTTGAACTGGCGGCTAGGGTTGCTGCTCGTCGTCCTCGTCGGGGTGTTCGCGGTGCTTACGGCGATCGTGCTGCGCAAGACCGAAACCCTGCAGGGCTCTGTCGAGCGCTATCATTCGAGCCTCGCCGAGCATGCCTCGGATGCGCTCGGCAATGTTCCGGTGATCCAGTCCTTCACACGCATCGAAGCCGAAGCCCGTTCGCTGCGCGTGATCATTCAGCAATTGCTGCAGGCGCAGAACCCGGTCCTATCCTGGTGGGCTCTGGCATCCGTGGCATCGCGCGCGTCATCTACGATTACGGTCACTGCCATCTTCCTGCTTGGCACGTGGCTGCACCTCAATGGCCTGGCAACCATTGGTCAGATCGTCACCTTCATGAGCATGGCGACAATGCTGATTGGACGCCTGGAGCAAGCGGTGAGCTTCATCAACCAGCTCTTCATGCAGGCGCCGAAGCTGCAGGAGTTCTTCGAGATCCTCGATACGGCGCCTGCCGTGCATGATCGGCCGAACGCGAAATCGGTTGACCGCTTCGAGGGCGATGTCGTGTTCGACAATGTGAGTTTTTCCTATGACGGCAAGCGCTCCGCCGTCCGGGACGTTTCCTTCGCCATTCAGCCCGGCGAGAACGTGGCGTTGGTAGGCGCGACGGGTTCGGGCAAGTCGACTACCCTCGGCCTCCTGCACCGCGCCTTCGATCCGCAATCGGGATGCATTCGCATCGATGGCGACGATATTCGGGACCTTACGCTCGCATCCCTTCGCCGCAACATTGGCGTCGTGTTTCAGGAGCCGATGCTCTTTGCCCGTACGATCCGCGAAAACCTCCAAGTCGGACGCCCTAATGCCACGGATGCCGAGATGATCGATGCATTGCAGCGCGCGCAGGCGATCGAATTCATCGAGCGTCAGCCGGAGGGGCTCGACACGGTCGTCGGTGAGCGCGGACGCTCGCTGTCGGGCGGCGAACGCCAGCGTCTGTCCATCGCGCGGGCCTTGCTCAAGAACCCACCGATTCTCATCCTCGACGAGGCGACTAGTGCGCTCGATGCAGCCACCGAGAAGAAACTGCAAAAGGCTCTCGATGAAGTGATGAAGGGCCGCACGACCTTCGTCATCGCCCATCGCCTTGCCACTATCCGCAACGCCGATCGCATTCTCGTCTTCGACCAGGGCCGCGTGATCGAGACGGGCACCTTCGATGAGCTCGTGGCGAAAGGTGGACGCTTCGCCGAACTGGCGCGCGCGCAGTTCATGGCAGCGGATGGGATGCCGGAAGCTCCGCGCCAGGGTTTGCCACATAAAGCGGAGAAGCTGGGGCTGAGCGAGGCCTGAGACGGATTCCGTCAATGATGCCATTCTCTGCATTCCTAATGGATCCGGTCTCCTTTCCGGCTGCCCAGCGCGGCGCCTAAAGGCAGCGGATCGCTTCTGCTCGTTAAGCGTTCCATCAGGGTGGAAGGATCAACACACCAAAGGCGCGCTGTGAAACAAGCTATCGACAGCCACATTGTCGGAACGCGCGTGAGAACCAACGGCATCGCGCTCCATTGCATCGAGGCTGGACCAAAGGATGGGCCTCTCGTTGTCCTGCTCCATGGCTTTCCCGAGTTCTGGTGGGGATGGCGCTACCAGATCGAGCCGTTGGCACGGGCCGGCTTTCATGTTCTTGTACCCGATCAGCGCGGCTATAATCTCAGCGACAAGCCGGAAGGCCGTAGATCTTATGAACTCGATACCTTGGCGCAGGATATTATCGGCCTGATCGCTGCGCTTGGATACGACACGTGTTCTCTCGTCGGGCACGATTGGGGTGGCATCGCCGCTTGGTGGACCGCGACGCGCCATCCTGAGCGGATCGAGCGGATGGTGGCGATCAACGCGCCGCATCCCGCAATCGCAGGCCCCTATCTGCGCCGTCATCCCAGCCAGATGCTGAAGAGTTCGTATATCGGTTTCTTTCAACTGCCCTATGTGCCGGAACACCTGCTTTCGAGAAAACGCTACAGGGCGCTCCGCCACTCACTCCAGCGCACGAGCAGGAAAGACACATTCACCGACCGCGATCTGGCGGAATACGTGAATGCCTGGGCTCAACCCGGCGCTCTGACAAGTATGTTGAACTGGTATCGCGCATTGCCGCTCAGGCCATCGCAAGGCATGGACATCAAGCTCACAATGCCCGTGCTCGCGATTTGGGGCATGCGTGATCCTTTCCTCGAGCTCGGGCTCTGCGAGAGAAGTCTGGCCTTATGCTCTCGTTCACAGGTTGTAAGATTTGACAGAGCGACCCACTGGGTTCATCTCGAGGAAGCGGAATCCGTATGCGAAGAGCTGATCGGCTTCTTGAAATAGAATAACTCAATGCTGCAGATTCAACGGCTGTGGCATTGAAATTCGTTTGCGAGTTCAAGAGCGGACGCATAGGG
>JAEXGT010000058.1 GCA_023450615.1 Pseudomonadota bacterium
TCCGAGGTCGCGATCCGCAGGTTCACCACCGGCTCGCCGTTGTTCAGGCGCCGCACCTCCGGGTCACGCCCCAGATTGCCCACCAGAATTACCTTGTTCACACTGCCCGCCATCGGAGCCTCTCCTCATCTCTCCCGAACCATGGTTCGGGTCTGTTGTACTCTCCTGCCCAACAGGGGCATCACCTAATGTTCTATCTTTGTTCTTTGAGAATTTCAAGAGGAAAGATGGAAGGGAGGCAGAAGGGCAGGAGATACTCGACCCAAGGCCGGAGGGGGAGGAAGCTCATAGAGAAGAAGCTCATAGAGAATGAGCGGCGGTTGTCACCGCCGCTCATCAGAGATTGCCGCTATTCGGCAGCCTGAAGATAGACCACCTTCGATTGCTCGTTTCGAATTTCGCGAAGGGTGCGGGCCATGTAGGTCAGCTGCTCGATGGCCTTGTCGAGATCGGCCTTCGTGCCTTCGCTGAGATCATAGGAGTGACGGCCGCGATAGAGCCGGTTGACTTGGCTTTCCATATCGACGGAAGCCTCGCGGATGCGGTGGATGAGATTGTCGGCGATGACATTCGCGTTGGCATCGACAACGCAGAAGCCGACATCACTTGCGCGGACCTTGGACATTGAGCTGAACCTCTTCTTGTTATTTCTTCTCAAGCAGCGGCCTTGTCGCGAAGCTCGGCATAAAGGCCAAGGCGGCGCGCCAGGGAATGTTTCGTCACCGGACCGATCCAGGGAAGCGTGCTTAAAAAGCGCAGCTTGTCGGAGCATTCTGTATATTCGCGAAAGAGCTGTTCGCGCTCGTGCCAGATCTGATCGATCGCCGCAGATTTCGCGGGGTGTCGAAAGCTGGCGCGGGAGTTCGATCCGAATTCCAGCGCGCGCATGCACCGTTCGAATGTGCGGCGCCCCACGCTCGGGGTTACGCTGGCGTGGCAGATCGTCGAGATCACGCTCTGTGCGAAATCATCAGCTGTTTCAGGCACGGAAAAATCCATGTCGGAAGCATCGCGCTTTGCATTGCTCCAACCATCAAAGAATTGTTCGCCATGCCTCAAACTTGGCATTTTCCTCACCGTATGTTCCAAGCCGCCTGCAGCAATCTGACGAGCTTCGTTCCGGTCCTGCGAATCCGATAGGGCGCGTGCCATGCGGGAGCCGAAGCTTTTTCCATGGTGTAGCGAGCGGAGCGGATGCGCGTGGTTGTCGAATAAGGGCGCGCGCTTGTCTGACTGCGCATGCGCCAACTCTCGTCAGGTTTGCGAAAACCGTCGTCCATCAAGGACTTTTCAGCAAAACCCGACTGAAGAGAAATGGGTGTTTGCGCCTCGTTTCGCAAGGTTTCCGACATGCTGGGAGCAGGAATTCTCAGGTCGTGCCTGACCTGCGGCCAAGCTGAAATGTCTCTGCGCGCAACTTTGAAAGTTTGCGCGAGTTCGGGACCTGCGGCGAAGCCATAGACGGACGCTGCGCAGGAGAACGCTTCAGCGAAAGGCGTCATCGCGCACCAGCTTTTTTCCGCCATGTGCAGCGGCCAAGTCCACAAGCCGTCATCGCGGCGCTGGCTCAAGCCTTCGCGCTCGATGAAATAACCGGTCGTCTTGTGCTCCAGCCCTTCCTCCGTCACGAGCCATTCCTCGTTCTCGAAGATCGGGCAAACATCCGTCATGGCGGTCATACCATCATCCTTCAGGCAGGAAGCTCGCAGGCTCCGGAATGTCGCGCCGGAGCAGGGTTCTCTTGATGCGCGAACAAAACAAGAACATAATGCCGGACGGTAACGTGTCAAGCAAAGTTCGTTGCGCGGGGCTGTAATCTTGGAGTAACCGACCTTATGTGGAGGGCTGGATGGCAGGATTGAAGTCGTGGTCCGTAATCCAGAGCAAAATAAGGCGAAGAAGTTGCGACGAAATATCGCCGTTCTAAACTGAAGCTAGACCATTCATCTGCAGCGGAGCCATTCTCTCATGACGAGCCAGACACGCCTGGAATCGGACAGCCTCAGGCGTCTCGAAGACCTGGGCAAAACCTTCGACAAGCTGCGCGCCGAACGCATTCGTGCGGAGGGTGAGATGGAGCGTCTGGCGCGCGATCTCGAAGAAGCGAAGGCGCTCGCCAAGGCTGAGCTTGGGACCGACGACGAGACCGAGATTAAGAACCTCATGGAAGCGGCCATCGCGCAGAATGCGAGGCTTGTCGAAGAGTTCGGCGCCGCCTTGCGCGACGTGGAAGCGCGTCTGCGGCAGCTTGGGGACGAGCGTTGATGGACCGTTCCATCGGCCATGATCTTGCCGGCGTCGAGTCGCTGCTGGCGCGGCTTGAGGGGCGGCGCGATGCGATTGGCTTGCGCCTCGCGGAACTGACGCGCGAGATCGAACTCGCTAAAGGGCGGCTTGCCGTCAAGGATGAGGTGGAGGCCTTCATCGAAGCGGTGCACGGCAGCGCAAGCCGCCGCAATCTCGCGGCTTTCGAAACCCTGCTGACGGCTCTCGTGCAGGAGGTGCTGCCGGGCGAGAAGCCCGTGGCGCTGGAGCTGTCGACCGAGCGCGGCCTGGCCTCCCTCGATATCTGCGTGCGCCGTCCGGACGAGAGTCTCGAGGATGTTCTGGAAGACAATGGTGGCGCGCTCACCAACGTGATCGGCATGGCTTTGCGCCTCATCGCCGTGGTCAAGGCGGATGTTGCCCGTTTCCTTGCGCTCGACGAAGCCGATTGCTGGATCGCGCCGGACCGTGTGTCGTCCTTCTACAAGGTCCTAGAGGACGGCGCGGCCCGCCTTGGGGTTCAGTGCTTCGCGGTATCCCACCACGATCTGTCACAATTCTCGGACAAGTTTCATATCGCGCGCATCGTTGGTGAGCCTCTCGGCGGCGTCGATGTGCAATCAGCCGATTGCAGCGCGGCCTGGGATGACACCCAGCCGGGCCTGCGCTTCATCCGCCTCGTCAACGTGCAGGCCTACAAGGATGCGACGCTGCACTTGAGCCCCGGCGTGAATGCGCTGATCGGTCCGAACAACCGCGGCAAATCCACCTTCATCCGCGCTCTGCGCGCGGTGTTCTATGGGGAGGCGCGGGACAGCCTCGTTCGCGCGGGCGCGAAATCCGCGAATGTCGAGATCGGCGTTGCGGGCAAGCGCACCTTGCGCTTCACGCGTCAACCGCGCCGCTCCCCGGTCAATATCTGGTCCCTTCACGAAGCAGACGGTGCCATCGTGGAGGAGAAGGGCATGCGCTACGAGACCGGCGGGCGCAACGTGCCGGATTGGGTGAGCGATCTGTTCCGGATCACCAAGGTGGAAGATCTCGACGTTCATATCGCGCATCAGAAATTCCCCGTGTTCCTCCTGGGCGAAACGGCATCGCGCCGTTCTGCCGTTCTCTCCATCGGGCAGGAGGCGAGTTATATCCGCGACATGCTGATGATCCATCGCGAGCGCTGCACCCGTGACAATGCCGTTGTCCGCAACGGCGAGCGTGAGCTGGCCTCGCTGCAGGAGACGCTTGCGAGCCTTGAAGAGATCGGCGTCCTGAAAGACCGCTTGGGGATTCTTCGCAAACAGGCGCGCCAGATCACCAACGTCTCCGAGCGCTTGCAGAGCCTACAGGAGCATGCGGCGCGATTGGCGGGCCTGGCGCGGCAGATCAGGCGGGCAGAGGCGCGTGTGGAGGCGACGCATGCGCTGCCGCAGCCGGAGCGGATCGCCGATCTGACGCGCAGGGTCGAGCATGCCCGCGAGCGGGAGCGCATCGGTCGCCAGGTTCTTCACCTCAGCGCGGCTCTCTCGTCGAGCAAGGCGCGCCTCGCAGCGCTTCAGGCGCTGCCGAATGCCGCTCCGGACCTTGAAAACACGTCCGTGGCGCAAAACATGTTGAAGCGCCTCTCGGATCTTCTCAGCGCGGCTCTCATCGCCAAAAGCCGCATGGCGCAGATCGAAGAGGGCATGAAAGCGGTGCAGGCCGAGATGGCGCGTTTCATGGAGGAGACCGGCGGGCTTTGCCCGACTTGCGGCTCGCCGGTGAGCGCGGAGAACCTCTTGGACCATCACGCCCATTCCACTCATTCCTCGCCGACGGAGCGGCTGACCGCATGATCCTGTCCGGAGATCGTCTCCAGCCTGTTGCCTGCAACGGCCTTCTCGTCATCGGCGATCCGCATGTGGGCTCGCGGCGCCCGGGACGGCGCAAGGATGCGGTGTGGCCTCAGGCCGTGCTCGCCAAGCTCGAGCGTTGCGTCGCCATCGCCAATGAGCGCGGCCTCGCGCCCGTCATCCTGGGCGATCTGTTCGATCGGCCCGTGGAGCCGGATGAGGCGCTGAAGAACCAGCTGATCCGCACCCTCAAGGGGTTCCACCAGCGTCCCCTCGTGAATGTGGGCAATCATGACATCCAGCACACGATGCTCACCGACAGCGATACCCTGGCGTTGCTGGGATTGTGCGATGTGGTGGATGTGGTGGCGGCTTCCGCTCCGGTGACGGAATTCCACATCGGCACGCGACGTCTCGGTGTCGGCATGACACCCTACGGGCAGTCGATCCCGACGGATGCGCGCGGCTCCTTCACGGGCCTCGACCTGCACATCTGGTTCACACATCATGACATCGCCTTCGACGGCGGTTATCCCGGGGCCGTGCCTCCCTTCGCGGTGGAAGGCTGCGACGTGCTGATCAACGGGCATATCCACAAGACGCAGAAGGCGGTGCTGGCGGGACGTAGCCGCTGGCTCAACCCCGGCAATATCAGCCGGCAATCGGTGGATCTGGCCGACCATGTTCCGCGCGCTTGGATCCTCGATGGAAGCGGCGAGCTTGAACCGCAGGAGCTGCCTTACGAGCGCAACGTGTTCGACCTGACGGGCCGCATCGTGGAGGCTGCCGATGGCGGCATGGTGGCGCGGGAAGTCGAGAGCGCCTTCGTGACGCTGCTTCAGGCGGAATCCTCGACCGAGCTGAAACGCAGCGGTGACGGCTCCATCGTGCGCGACGAGATCGAAGCCAAGTTCACACAAGACAATACGTCCGATGCCGTGCGCGCCATCGTTCGTTCATTGTTGAACGAAGCGGTGGAGCGGCACGCCGATTCCTGAAGGGGCCGCTGCTTCAGAACGCGAATGGATCCGTATAGGGCAGGCGGCGTCGGCGGACTTGGGTCTCCGGCAGGATCGGGCGGCTGATATCGACGGCGATCAATCCTTCGCAGGCCAGCGCCAGAACGGCGGCGACGCCATCCTGCGTGTTCATGACGGCCCCCGCGCAATCCACCAGCCGCATGGTGCCCACTTCATCGAGCTGATGCAGAACGCGCACCCGGTCGCCGGCCGTCACGGGCGTGCGCCTACAGGCGGTGATCAAGCGGATCGTCGTGAAACGCGGCTCGGCGCGAATGCTGGCGGCGGTTTCGATGGAGAAGTGGCGGCCATTCTCGGACGCAAGACCATGGATCGCCGCCGTGCGCAGCGGATGGGTTAGAAGATCATCATCCGTCAGGACATCGACGAGCAGGGGTTGTCCGTCGCGGACGATCTCGAAATCGGCGATGTGCTCGATGGTGCGGTCCCCGATGATGAACGTGGCGGGATTTGCCGGAGCACGCAGGGATTCGATCTCGGGGTCGAGTTCGCAGATCGTCAGAAAGTCGGCGATCAGCGTGTTGCGGGTCAGTGGCGCAGCGGGCCGCTTCTGGCTGCGACGGGCTCCCTGGCGCCGCACCGAACGGCGGTCGGACAGGTCGAGGATCGCGGACGCGGACATCGGGCCTCCAGGGTGAAGGGGCGGGGCGGACAAGGGCGAGCGAAGGGCTCCTTGCTCTGGATCAAATCCAGTGGTTCATTATAGAACAAATATGGAACAAATGACTTAAAGTCAAATTGCGCGAAAACAGCGGCGCTTATGCAGAGCCCTTATCCCGCGAGCGCTTTTCTGAGAGGGTTGAGGCGAAGTGACGCGGTCAGTAAGTGGCTGCAAATAAAAGACTTTACCTCATTCCGTTTGCCCTCCGGATTGGACCGGAAGGGCGCAATCTGCTATAGAACAAATAACGAACGCTCCTGCCTTGGAAAGAGGGTTCAGAAGAGCGCAGAAGACCGGTTTTGCGGGCATGTGAGAGAGAACGAGATGAACACAGCAGACAAGAAAATTGCCGAGGTGCTTGCAAAATTCGACGAGCCGATGGCGGGGAACGTTTGGCGCGTCCAGGGCACGGCGGTCATCTACCACAAGACCCTCGAACGCATCGCCGCCCAGGCCAAGGTCAGCTTCGATGAGCCGAAGATCATCCGCGCCGAGCGCGATGAGGCGGTCATTCAGGTCACGGGCCGCATGGGAGAACGCGTGGAATGGTCCATCGGTGAGGCCCTGGTCGGCGTGAACTACCGGGTCTCGGGCAAGCAGGCGGCCTACGTCTATGCCATGGCCGAGAAGCGCGCGAAGGATCGCGTCATTCTCAAGCTGATCGAGTTGCACGGCTTCGTCTATTCGGAAGAAGAGGCGGACGAATTCAAGCAGAGCCGTCCCGGTTATGCCGAGCAGCATGTAGAAGTCGAGCGCACCGAAGCCGAGAAAACCAAGGTCGAGGTGACAGCTGACGGCAATGTGGAGGGTGAACTGAAGCAGAAGATCAAGAAGGCGAAGACCATCAACGCCGTCACCGATCTCATGCTTCATGCCGATACGCAGAAGGTGCTTGCCGCCTTGCCGGAGGGCATCCGCGACGACATTCGCGATTTCGCCAAGGCGCGCCTCGTGGAACTTGGCTGGCCGACCAAGAAGGCGGCGGCCTAAAATTCGTCTCTCAAGCGAGGCGGCTCCGGCCGCCTCGTTTTTTGTGCCGATCTGGCTTATGATACTTCGTCTGCCCAAGCGACCAGCGGAGCCTCGATGAGCATCGGCACGGAACAATTCATCACTGAGCGGCGAACGGGCTGGGCCCTCGTCGCGGCGGCCGTTTTATGCCTCGTGGGCGCCGGCGGCCTGCTCTGGTGGCATCAGGGCAGCGCGATTTTCAATGATTTGGTCCTGACCACGCTGGCATGGTGCTTCTAGCCCAATCCTGAGCGCGACGTGCGCGCCTGGCCGTGGTTCGTCTTGTTCCACTGGTGTGGGGCAATGAGAAGCTCCCATAAACCGCGCCACGCCGCGAGGCTGACAAGCCCGTAATAGAGCGGAAGCAAAAGCGTCCAGGGAAGAAGCCGCCATAAGCGTCGGCGATGCAACGCGATCCAGGCTGGAATGAAGAGCGACGCCGCGCCGAACATGAACAGGCTCAGGCTCTGAGCGTGCCATATGGCATGCAGGAGTGAATGGCTTGGCCATGAGGCTCCGGTAAGCCACCGGACGATAACGAGCCCCGTGCAGAACGGGTAGATGAGGGCGCTCAAGACCGTTCCCGCCATCAGGGCCGTGCCTGCATAAAATCGCCAAAAGCCGAGCTGCGACAGCCCTGAAGATGGATTGCGGGCGTGCGCGATGCTGGTTTGCATGAAGCCCTTCATCCAGCGGGTCCGTTGCCCCATCCATTGCGCGAACGTGGCGGGCGCTTCCTCGAATGTCGATGACCGAAGATCGACGACATCATATCCTGATCGCGCGAGACGAATGCCGAGATCAGCGTCCTCTGTCACGTTCCAGGCATCCCAGCCGTGGATCTTCTTGAGGATTGCGGTGCGGAAATGATTGGATGTGCCGCCGAGCGGGATCGGGCTTCCGATCTCGGCAAGGCCCGGATTGAAGACATCGAACAACGCCGCATACTCAATGGTGAAGAGCTTCGTGAGCCAGGAATCGTCCGTGTTGTCGATGGTGAGCCGAGCCTGCAGGCAGGCCACGTTCCGCGGCGCTTCAGCGAAGGCCGCGCATGCCTGGCGCAGTTGCGATGGCTCGGGCATGTCTTCGGCATCATAGACGACCGTGTAATGTCCGCGTGCGAGTGGAAGGGCGACATTCAGGGCGCGCGGTTTCGTGCGCGGGTCGCCGGGCGGCGCGACGATGATCTCCATGTTGCCCGGCAGATGCAGGGCCCTGAGCGCGGATATCGTCTCGTTATCGTCGGCCTCCAGCACGAGCTTGATGTCGAGTTTGACGGCCGGATAGTCGAGCCGCGCGAGGGCTGCGATCAAGCGCGATGCGATATGCCGTTCCCGATAAAGCGGAACGATGATCGTGTAGATCGGCAAAGCGGCATCGGGCGTCCGGGGAGGCGGAGACGCGGGCCGGACCGGATTTCCCAAAACGGAGGCTGTCAGTCTCAGCACCACCAGGCAAAGAAAGAGCAGGTTCAGGAATGCGGCCAAAGCAATCGCTGTCGGGCCAGGGGCGGCGACCATGCAGGAGGATAGAACGAGCGCGGTCAGGATTGCCCCCGCGATCTGCATGATGCTGGCGCCATCATGGCTGGACAGGGCAGGGGCTGCATGGTGCAGAGCGTAAGCCGCCCGATGGGCGATCCTCCGGCCATGAATACGAAAGACGGCGTTCCTCAGGAGAGAGGGGGCGGTAATGGCAAGGGGCGCTGCGGAACGCTGTTGAAGCATTTGCGCGAGTGTTTTGCCTCTGGGAGCCGCGACGAAGCCGCCGCGCCGGCTCGCGAGAGG
>JAEXGT010000020.1 GCA_023450615.1 Pseudomonadota bacterium
GGACAGGATCGTGCGCCTTTATCACGGCGCGCAGGACGGCTGGCTCGAACAGGCGGAGAAGGAACAGCCCTTCGGACGCCTGCTCGACCCCAAAGAAGTCGCTCGCGCCGTCGCGTTCCTCTCCAGCAGTGAATCCGGCATGATGACGGGCTCGGTCATCGATTTCGATCAGTCGGTGGTCGGCTGCTACGAGAGCGCGCCGCATCCGTCGAAGCCGACGGAATAATCCGTTCCCGTCAGCGCTGCATCACGGCGAGAAAGCCGGGAACCGGCACGCCGTGATCTTCGCGGATCGCGGCGTTCTCGAAGATCACGACCGTGAGGCCGTTCTCCTCGGCGAGCTTGTGCAGATAGCTCCGGCTATGCGCATAGCGCGCGTCGTTTCCGAGCACGAAGCCTTCGCCCTCATGCGCCTGTGCCGTGAAGGCGAAGAGTCCCCCTCGCTGCAACACGCGCCTCGTTTCGCGAAAAGCTTCATCCAGCGCGGCCATGTAGACGAACACATCCGCCGCGATGACGAGATCGGCTTCCGCCTCGGTGCGCGTTCCGAGGAAGGAAACGAGCTCTCCCTCATGAAGCGCATCATAGAGCGTCGTCTTCGCAGCCATGGCCAACATGCGCGGAGAGAGATCGACGCCGACCAGTGATGCGCAACGCCCTTCGAGCGCCTGCCCCATCAGGCCTGTGCCGCAGCCGAGATCGAGCGTCGGGCCGAACCTGCCGTCGCGGGCCAGCTTGGAACAGGCGCGGCGAAGCGCATCGACGATCAGCTCAGGTCCGCAATAGGCCAGATTCCCGGTGAGATGCCGGTTGAACTTGGGTGCGTATTCATCGAACAGCGCCCGCACATAAGTGCCCGTCATCGCTCCCTCGGCCGGCAGCGCGCCGAGGCGCGCCAGATCGAGGCGAACGCCCAGGGCGTCCCCGGGCTCCAGTTCGAGCGCCCGGGCAAGCGCCTGAACGGCCTCCTCCCGCATTCCGAGCGCAGCAGCCGAACGGCCGAGAATGGCGTGAGCGGGAGCAAAACCGGGGGCGAGTTCCAATACCTGCCGCGCCAGATCGGCTGCGGCCACGAAGTCGCGCTCCGCATAAGCGGCGCTGGCATATTCATAACGGCGGTCAGCCAGGACATCGCCGGAGGATCGAAAGGAGTGAGTCTGCAGCATGATTTCGCATGAGGGAGAGGCGAAAGCCTGTCAATGGAGAGCAGGCCCGCAGGAGAGCGTCATCCCCGGTGCTGCGGAGCAGAGGCTGGGCTCGCACGACGAATAGAGCGCGGGTCACATCCCCTCTCCCGGGCGGAAGGGTGATGGGGTGAGGGAATGCGGCTTTCGAACCAGGACCAGTCCTTCCCGATGCGCTGCGTTCTGCCGGTGATCCAGCTTCGACCACACACCACCCTCATCCTGAGGAGGCACGAAGTGCCGTCTCGAAGGAGGATCCAGAGAGCACTGGAGGCCTCCTTCGAGACGCAGCTGCGCTGCTCCTCAGGATGAGGACGGAGGGGCTTGGACCGGGAGGGCCGCGACCAGCCCGGCTCTGACGCGTGGGGCGTAGACGGGCACTTCTATGTTCTCACTTTGTTCTTGACAATTGTCCTAATCTGCGCCATATCTCAGCCGTCCGCCTCTCCTGAGGGACGCGCCCGAGGCGTCGGTCGTGGAGAGCGGATGCGGTTCTGACGCGCCGGCGGTCTCGCACCCGCCGGCCTCAGGGTGCCGAGCGGGGAGGAAGAGGCGCTGAGCCTGATCGGGCAGGCTGCGCCAACGCTCCCCCAGCCTCGCCGGTCCTGGAGCATGCTCTGCCAGGGCCGCACGCCAGCCGTGCCGTGAAGCGTCTCTGAGGGTTCGTCCCTGATGGCGCCGGAGCGACGAGGCCGGGATCTCAAAAAGCCGCGCGCGGGACGCCTTGTGCTTCCCAAGCCCGGGCGGGTCTCCCGCCCCGAACCCTGTTCGCGCGCTCCGCCGGGGCCTGCGAAGCCGAAGACGTCCCGCGCTTCCCTCGTCCTCACTGGACAAAGCCAGGACAAGCCGACAGCCGCCTGCCCGAAACCGGGCGGGAACGCACGATCATGCCTCATCGACAGGTCGGCGGCCCAATCGGGTTCGATGCGCGCATGCCGGAGCCTGACATCCTTCCATCCGCTCCTATATCCTCCGTCATGGCGTTGCGCTCCACAGACATCCTCACCCAAACCCCGCAAGGGCTCTATTGTCCCCTCGGCGATTTTCACATCGATCCGGTCCGGCCCGTGAAGCGGGCTCTCATCACCCATGGCCATTCCGACCATGCCCGCTCCGGGCACCGTTCGGTGCTCGCAACGAGGCAGACCCTGCGCATCATGGCCGTGCGCTATGGCGAGGATTTCGCGGGAAGCACGCAGGAAGCCGCGCTCGGCGAGAGCATGACGCTCGGCGACGTGACCGTGCGCTTCACCCCCGCGGGGCACGTGCTGGGCTCTGCGCAGATTTCCATCGAGGCAGGCGGAACCCGCGTCGTGGTGTCGGGCGATTACAAGCGCGCGGAAGATCCTACCTGCCTTCCCTATGAAGTGGTGCCCTGCGACGTGTTCATCACGGAGGCCACCTTCGGCCTTCCCGTCTTCCGCCATCCCGATACGCGCGAGGAAGTACGCAAGCTTCTCGATTCCGTCGCGCTCTTCCCCGAGCGAACCCACATCGTCGGCGCCTATGCTCTCGGCAAGGCGCAACGTGTCATGGCGCTGCTGCGGGAAGAAGGTTACGACAAACCGATCCATCTGCACGGAGCCATGGAGCGCCTGACGGAATTCTACAAATCCGAAGGCATCCCCTTGGGCGACACGCCGAAGGTCGTCGCATCCGAGCGCTCAAAACTCGCGGGCGCCATCGTCATCTGCCCGCCCTCCTCCATCCAGGATCTCTGGTCGCGCAAATTCCCCGATCCCGTCACATGCTTCGCCTCCGGCTGGATGCGCGTTCGCGCCCGCGCCCGGCAGAAGGGCGTGGAGCTGCCCCTCGTGATTTCCGACCATTCCGACTGGGACGATCTGTGCCGCACCATCCGCGAAACCGGCGCGGGCGAAGTGTGGGTCACCCATGGACAGGAGGACGCGCTCGTCCATTGGTGCACCACGCACGGCATCAAGGCGCGCCCGCTGCACATGCTGGGCTACGGCGATGAAGGCGAGGCGGAGGAAGCCGCGCAGTCAGGAGGCGAAGCATGAACCGTTTCGCCGCGCTCCTCGACCGTCTTTCCTACGAGCCGCGCCGCAACGCGAAGCTGCGGCTCATCATGGATTACTTCCGCCACACGCCCGATCCCGAGCGCGGCTACGCGCTGGCGGCGATGACGAACGCGCTCATGTTCAAGGAGGCGAAGCCCGGCCTGATCCGCGGGCTCGTGGAAGAGCGGACGGACCCCGAATTGTTCCGCATGTCCTATCACTATGTGGGCGATCTCGCGGAAACGGTGTCGTTGATCTGGCCCGCGCCGGGGCATGAGAGCGTTGCGCCCGTTTCAGGCGACGCCCCCAGCATCGGCCACAACAATCCTCCGCCTCACGTTCCGACCCTGACGGAGGTGGTGGAGACGCTCGCCACCACGAGCAAGAGCGACCTGCCCGCCAAGGTCGCGGGCTGGCTCGACGCCCTCGACGAAACCGGACGATGGGCGCTCCTGAAACTCATCACGCGCGAGCTTCGCGTGGGCGTCTCTGCGCGATTGGCGAAAACGGCGGCGGCGCAGCTCGGCGGTTTCGAGCCCGATGAAGTCGAACTCATCTGGCATGGGCTGGACGCGCCTTACGAGGATCTCTTCGCCTGGATCGAAGGACGTGGCCCCAAGCCCGAATCCAGCAATCCCGCGCCGTTCCGCCCGCCGATGCTCTCGCATCCGTTGGAGGACGAGGATTTCGAAAAGTTCGATGCGTCCGATTTCCGCGCCGAATGGAAATGGGACGGCATTCGCCTGCAGGCAGTCTCCGGGCATGACAGCCACGGGAAGTCCGTGCGGCGCATCTATTCCCGCACCGGCGAGGATGTGTCCCGCGCGTTTCCCGATCTCGTGGAAGCGCTGAATTTCGAAGGCGCCATCGACGGCGAATTGCTGATCGTGCGCGAAGGGCTGGTGCAGAGCTTCAATGTGCTCCAGCAGCGCCTGAACCGGAAAGCGGTCACGCCGAAACTCGTCGCGGAATTTCCCGCTCATCTGCGCGTCTACGACATTCTCACCGAAGGCGACGAGGATCTTCGCGACCGTCCGTTCAACGAGCGGCGCAAGCGTCTCGAAGCGCTCGTCGCGCGTCTCGGCGATCCGCGCATCGATCTCTCGCCCATGGTGCCGTTCGAGACATGGGACGATCTGGCGGCGGCCCGCGCCAACCCCGCTTCCGCCGGCGCGGGCGCGGATGCGGACGCCATCGAAGGCTGCATGATCAAGCGCGCGAACAGCCCTTATCTGCCGGGTCGTCCCAAGGGCTATTGGTACAAGTGGAAGCGCGATCCTTATCTCGTCGATGCGGTGATGATGTATGGACAGCGCGGGCACGGAAAGCGCTCTTCGTTCTATTCCGACTACACGTTCGGGGTCTGGCGCGACGGACCGAACGGCGAGGAGCTGGTGCCCGTCGGCAAGGCCTATCACGGCTTCACCGACGAGGAGCTGGTGAAGCTCGACCGCTATGTCCGCAACCACACGGTCAACCGCTTCGGCCCTGTGCGCGAGGTGGAATACGGCAAGGATCGCGGCCTCGTGCTGGAGGTGGCCTTCGAGGGCCTTCAGCGTTCCACGCGCCACAAGTCGGGCGTGGCCATGCGCTTTCCCCGCATCAACCGCATCCGCTGGGACAAGCCCGCGGCCGAGGCCGACCGCATCGAAACCCTGGAAAAGATTTTGGAGAGGGGCGAAAAGGAAATTCACCCCCTCAAGAGTCAGGAGGCCTGACATGCTGAATGTGGAAACCCTCTCGGAGGGGAGCGTGACGCAGCAGGTGAACGGACGGCTGCTGGTGGACACGCAAGGCCAGGGCCTTGTGGAGATTACGGAGGCCGTTTCCCGCTGGGTGTTCGGCACCGGCATTCTTCATGGCCTGCTGACGGTGTTCTGCCGCCACACCTCGGCATCCCTGCTCATCCAGGAGAATGCCGATCCGGACGTGCGCCTCGACCTGATGGCGGCCTTCGACCGGCTGGCCCCTCGGGACGCGGCCTATATCCATTCGACAGAAGGCCCGGACGACATGCCGGCCCATATCCGCACGGTCCTCTCGGGCGTCTCCTTAAGCATCCCCGTGCTGGAGGGGCAGATGGCGCTGGGCACTTGGCAGGGGCTGTATCTGGCGGAGCACCGCGACAATCCGCATAGCCGGGATGTCATCCTTCACCTGATCGGAGCGTAATTCATATTTATTGACGTTACTCTATACCATATGCTCAGCTTTACCCTAGAATATCCGTAGTCTTTGATTGGCGTCTTGCTATTTCATGAAAGATGCGGCTAAGGCTCTCAAAAGTTCTCGTGGGAGAAGGCAGTAGTGCAGGGTCAAAATACCACGATCATCATCGCCGATGACCATCCGCTGTTTCGCGGAGCGCTGAGGCAGTCGGTGGCCTCCATCATGCCGCAGGCCCGGGTCATCGAGGCCAGTGGCATGGAGGATCTCAACGCATCGCTCACCCAGGAGCGGGATGTAGACCTCATCCTCCTCGACCTGACGATGCCGGGCGTGCAGGGCTTTTCCGGCCTCATGTCGCTCAGGGCGCAATATCCCGAACTTCCTGTGGTGATCGTCTCCGCTACGGAAGAACCCAACGTCATCCGCCGGGCCATGGATTTCGGAGCCTCGGGTTTCATCCCCAAATCCATCGATATCGACAGCATCGGCGGCGCCATCCAGGCGGTTCTGGCGGGCGACACCTGGACCCCGCCGGATGTGGACCTCTCCGCCGCAGAAGACGTGGAAACCGCCGATCTCGTCCGGCGCCTCGGCACCCTCACCCCGCAACAGGTCCGCGTGCTGACCATGCTCTCGGAAGGCCTGCTCAACAAGCAGATCGCCTACGAGCTCGGCGTGTCGGAAGCCACCGTGAAGGCCCACGTTTCCGCCATTCTCGACAAGCTCGGCGTCGACAGCCGCACCCAGGCGGTGATCGCAGCCTCGAAGATCGGCGTGACCCAGCGCCCCTCCCAGGCCGGAGCCGATTAAAGCGCCCCGACGAAAGCATCGATCCGCGAGAGCGCCTGTTCGCTCAGGGCGCTCTCGAAGCGGATGAACACATGGCAGCCGCCCGGCCAGAGGGCGAGTTCGACCTTGTTGCCTGCCGCCGCATAGCGGGAGGCCATGAAGAGCGTATCGTCCAAAAGCATGTCCTTCGTGCCGACCGAGAACAGAGCCGGCGGAAGGCCGTTCAAGTCCGCATAGAGCGGCGAGACGTCCGGATCGGTCCGGTCGTCCACATGACCGACGAAATTGTCGGCGAAAACCCGCAGATCGTTGGTGTTGAGGATCAGCCGCTCAGGCCCCCAACGCCTCACGCTGGGCGTCAGGTTCAGGTCGTAGCAGCCGGCGAACAGGTTCGCGCCCCGGAACGGCTTGAGCCCATGCCGGTCGCGCAGGCGCAGCATGGTCGCCGCCGAAAGATGGGCCCCCGCCGATTCGCCGCCGATGAACAGGCGGGATGTGCCGAACCGGCTCTCGGCCTCACGGAGAACCCACAGGGCCGCCGCCTCGCAATCGTCCGGGCCTGCCGGATAAGGATTCTCCGGGGCGAGCCGATACTCCACCGAGACCACGGCAAGGCCACAGCGATCCGCCAGACGGTCGAGCCAGGGGTCCTGCTCGTCGGAGGTGCCCCAGGTCCAGCCGCCGCCATGGATGTGGAAATAGACCCCACGCGGATTGTCGGGCGCGATGATCCGCAGCGGAATCGGCCCCGCAGGCCCGTCGATCTCGATGACCTGCGCCCTCGGACTCACAGGCATCAGCGGGAACGGCCCCAGGCCCTGGCGGCGGCGTTCGCGCACGAGAGCCGGAGGCACGGACATGGGATCGGGAAGGGCCGCGAGCTTGGCCACGATATCCGCGTTCTGGGCGCGGATCTCCTCGCTGATCGCGGAGGGGTCGAAGAGAGCGGGATCGATCATGAGAGGCTCATGCAAGGGTTGCGTTCGGCATCAGCCCTTGCGATGAAGCACACGCGACTCCTCACGTCCAGTTACGCTTTCTGACGAGATTGACGACATGTCCAACCTCTCCCGGTTCCTCGGCGGCTCGCCCGGCTCGGTCCTCGCCAAGCTGATTTTCCTGTCGCTCCTCGTCGGTGCCTTCATGGCCTTCCTCGACATCACGCCTCTCGGGCTGATCGAGAGCCTGTTCGACTGGATCAGTTCCATACTGAATCTCAGCCTGGACACCGTGAAGGAAGTAGGGCTCTGGATTCTCTATGGCGCGGTGATCGTGGTGCCGCTCTGGCTCCTGTCGCGGCTCTTCGGCCAGCGCTGAACGGATAGCACATCAATGGACGGCAATCTTAGCGCCTACCGCCCGGAGGTCTCCCACCGGCGCATGCTGACCCTCGCCCTGCCGATGACCCTGTCGCATGTGACGACGCCCCTCCTGGGGCTCGTCGATGCAACGGTGATCGGGCGGCTCGGCGAAGCGCATCTCCTCGGCGCGGTGGCGCTGGGCGCGGTCATCTTCGATTTCGTGTTCTGGAGCTTCGGCTCCCTGCGCATGGCGACCACCGGCCTGACCGCGCAGGCCGTCGGCGCAGGCAACAGGCACGAGGTGGATCTGACCCTGGCCCGCGCCTTCCTGGTGGCAGGCATCACCGGATTGCTGCTGATCCTGCTGCAATGGCCGATCGGCGCCCTCTCCTTTTCCGCGGCCGGCGCAAGCGCGGCGGTGACGGAGGCCCTTTCCACCTATTTCTTCATTCGCATCTGGGCTGCGCCCTTCACACTGGCGAACTACGTCATCCTGGGCTCGACGCTCGGACGCGGCCGCACGGATCTCGGCTTGGTCCTGCAGGTCGCCATTAACATGGCCAATATCGTGTTCACTGCAGGTCTGGTGCTGATCTTCGATCTCGGCATCGCGGGCGCGGCTATCGGCACAGCTGTTGCGGAAATCCTGGGCACGGGCCTCGGCATTCTCGTGCTCCGCCGTCTCGGCTCCAATCCTCTGGCCGTTACATGGGCTGAGGTGCTGAACCGCACCGCGATCATGCAGACGCTCGCCATGAACCGGGACATCATGATCCGCAACGTGGCCCTGATCCTCGCGTTCTGGATCTTCAGCTCGCTCGGTGCGCGCTCCGGCGACGTGACGCTGGCGGCGAATGCGGTGCTCTACAATATGTTCCTCATCGGCGGCTATTTCCTGGACGGCTTCGCCACCGCCGCCGAGACGTTGTGCGGCCAGAGCCTCGGCGCGCGTGATGAGCGCGGCTTCCGCCGCGCCATCCACCTGAGTCTCGGCTGGAGCCTGGGGTTCGGCCTTGCCGTATCCGCGATCTTCCTGATCGGCGGAGGCATGTTCATCGATTTCGTGTCAACCAACGCGGAAGTGCGCGCCTATGCGCGCGAGTACCTGGTCTTCGCCGCTCTCACGCCCTTCGTTGGCGCCATGGCCTTCGCCTTCGACGGCATCTACACCGGAGCCACATGGACCAAGCCTATGCGCGATCTCATGGTGATCGCCTTCACGATCTATGGAGTGATCCTTCTGGGGGCCAGCGGCTTCGGGAATACCGCCCTATGGATCGCGCTGCTCATCTTCCTGGGCGCACGCGGCATCGGCCAAGCCGTGCTCTATCCGAGGCTGGCGAAGAGGACCTTCACCAGCCTCGCCTGAAACCCATCGGATCAGAATTGACCTTTTGCAATCGCAGCCGCATCGCGCCCCAGTGCCTCCGCGAGCGATGTCTTCTCCTGTTCGATCTTTCGCAGAAGCCCTTGTTTGATGTCGCCGATCAGACCCGGGCCTTTGTAGACCATGGCCGAGTAGAGCTGGACGAGACTCGCGCCCGCGCGGATCTTGGTCCAGGCAGCCTCGGCTGAATCCACGCCGCCGACCCCGATGAGCGGGATTCTTCCTTCGACGCGAAGATAGGTTTCCGCGAGGATTTTGGTGGAAGGGACGAAAAGCGGTTTGCCGGACAGGCCTCCGGTCTCGGCAGCAAGCACCTTTTCTCTCAGCGTCTCGGGACGTGCCACGGTCGTGTTGGAAACGGTGAGCCCGTCAATGCCCCGCTTGAGCGCCGTCGCAACGATGCCGTCAAGCGTTTCGAGCGAGATGTCCGGCGCGATCTTCAGCAGGATGGTGGTCTTCTTGCGCCCCTCATCCGCCTTGTTGCGCGCCTCGATGCTGCGAGCGAGAAGATCGTCGAGGAACGCTTCGCCCTGAAGATCGCGAAGCCCCGGCGTATTGGGCGAGGATACGTTGATGGTCAGAAAATCCACGAGCCCGCAGAGGGTTTCGATGCAGGTGACGTAATCGGCGATGCGGTCCGTCGAATCCTTGTTCGCGCCGATATTGACGCCCACGACTCCGGGACGCCCGAGGCGGCGGGAAAGACGCTCGCTTGCCGCCTCCAACCCGTCGCTGTTGAGCCCGAAGCGGTTGATGACGGCCTCGTCCTGTACGAGCCGGAACACGCGCGGGCGCGGGTTGCCGGCTTGCGGCTTGGGCACGACGCCGCCGAGCTCCACGAAGCCGAACCCAAGAGACAGGAGCTGATCGGGCACCTCGCATTGCTTGTCGAAGCCCGCAGCGAGCCCGACCGGGTTGGGAAAGTGCCGGCCGAATACATCGATGGACAACCGGGCATCGTCCTTTGCCGCGGGTGCTGTCGGCATCAGGGACAAGCTGCGGATCGTCAGCTGATGCGCAGTCTCCGCATCGAGCGCGTGCAATGCAGGTTTAGCCAGGGAGAAGAGCGCGCCGATCATGAATCGAGATCCGGAAAAGCGTGACGGCCATCGGGGCCGAGTGGCAGCGGCTTTACCCACAGGACTGCCGACAAGGCAAGCGGCGCGTAAAGATGGGGAAAGAGACCGCCTCCCCGGGAAGGCTCGTAGCGCAAGGCGGGCCCAAGCTTTTCGGCATCGATGGCGATCAGCAGAAGATTCGTCTGCCCGGAAAAATGCCTGTCTGCAGTTTCCCTCACTTGTTCCGCCGTGGAAAAATGGAGGTATCCATCCTGTAGATCGATGGGCATGCCTGTAAAGGAATGCGCTTTCTCGGCTTCATTCCAAAGGCTTTCTGGGCATATTTTGTAGATGATGTGCATGAAGCTACCGCCACTCAACGCTTATTTAGGAGCAACCCTGACTAGACATTTTGTCTCAACAAATTCTTGTCTGTTGCACGAGCCATAGAACAACCTTAATTCCTAGGCATAAGTTCGCTTTCAATTATTTTTCGCTCCTGTGCGAAGGTTCATCCAATGTTATCCCACGAGCGCGTTTGGGCCGCCATCGATGCACTTGCTGCCCGTCACGGAATGACCGCATCCGGGCTGGCGCGCAAAGCCGGTCTTGATGCCACCAGTTTCAACAAATCCAAGCGTGTCAGCCCCGAAGGTCGAGAGCGTTGGCCCTCGACGGAATCCATTTCGAAAATCCTGCGCGCCACCGGTGCGACGTTGGAGGATTTCCTGCGCCTCGTCGAACCTTCGGGCTCGCTGCGGCGCTCCATGATTCCCATGATCGGGATGACACAAGCCGGCGCCGGCAAGATCCTTACCGATGAAGGCTTGCCTGCTGGGGGCCCCGGCTGGGACGAGATCGAGTTTCCCGATTTCGGACAGGAGAAGGTGTTTGCGCTCGAAGTGACCGGCGACGCCATGGCACCACTCTATCGCGACGGCGACGTTCTCATCGTTTCGCCTACCGCCAGTCCGCGCAAGGGCGACCGGGTGGTCGTGTGCACGACGTCGGGCGAGATCCTCGCGCAGGAGCTCAAGCGGCGCTCGGCGAAGACCCTGGAACTGTCCTCTCTCATCAAGGACAGTGAAGACCGGGTCATTCCGGCAGAGGAAATCGTTTGGATCGTCCGCGTCATGTGGGCGCGGCAATAGCGCCCTCAGCCGAGGCCCATAGAAGTGATCCCAAAAGTGCGCTCCACTTTTGGGATCTTTTCGTTTAGGCCGCCCGCGATTTCAGGAAGGCCTCATGCTCCCGCACGAGGTCTCCAGCGAGAGCTTTCGCGATCAGGGCACGCGTTTCCTTCACGCCGTAGAGCGCGGTGAACGAGCCGAAGCGCGGACCGCGCGGCTCGCCGAGCAGCACCTGATAGATCGTGTTGAACCACTCGATGGACACGCCCGGACGCTCGGGCGTGGCGCCCTTGGCCTTGAGGTCCTGATAGCGAGGCTCCGCGCGTCCCACATTGTAGACTTCTTCCTGGATCGCCTCGGCGGTCGCAGGACGCTCGCCCGTCTCGAACGAAGCCAGCACGTCGCTCAGGCGTTGCAGAGACGCGGCTTCCACCTCGTCAGCCAAGCGATAGGTCTTCTGCGGCTTCACGAAGTCCTCGAAGTAGCGCACGGCGCGCTTCACGAGGCTGTCGAGACGCGGATGCGTCTCGGGCGATACGCCCGGCGCATAGCGGCGGATGAAGCCCCAGAGCACGGCGGGATCTTCCGAATTCGCCACCGCCACGAGGTTGAGCAGCATCGAGAACGAGATCGTCGTGCCCGGCTGGTTGGCTCCTCCGGACGATACCAGCTCCGGCGCCGGGGGCTCGCCCGCGTGGAGGTGCCAGACCGGGTTCATCAGGCGCGCCCTCGCGTCCTGCGCCGGGAACTTTTCCAGGAAGGTCAGGTAGTCGTCCACTTGACGCGGGATCACATCGAAATAGAGCTTCTTCGCCTCGCGCGGCTTGTTGTACATGAAGAGCGCAAGGCTGTCGGGCGTGCCGTAGGTCAGCCACTCGTCGATGGTGAGGCCGTTGCCCTTGGACTTCGAGATCTTCTGGCCCTTGTCGTCCAGGAAAAGCTCGTAGTTGAAGCCCTCCGGCGGCAGGCCGCCAAGCGCCTTGGCGATCTCGCCCGAGAGCTTGACGCTGTCGATGAGATCCTTGCCCGCCATTTCATAATCGACGCCGAGGGCTACCCAGCGCATGGCCCAATCCGGCTTCCATTGCAGCTTGGCATGACCGCCCGTCACCGGCGTCTCGAAGCGTTCGCCCGTGTCGGGATCGCGCCAGACGATGGTGCCGGCATCGAGCTTGCGCTCGTCGATGGCCACCTGCATCACGACGCCCGTCTTCGGGTGGATCGGCAGGAAGGGCGAATAGGATTGCTGACGCTCCTCGCGCAGCGAAGGCAGCATGATCGCCATCACCGCATCGTAGCGCTCGAGCACGGTCAGAAGCGTCTTGTCGAAGACGCCGGTCTTGTAGCACTCGGTGGCGGACTTGAACTCGTAATCGAAGCCGAAAGCATCGAGGAATTCGCGAAGCCGCGCATTGTTGTGATGCGCGAAGCTCTCATGCGTGCCGAACGGGTCCGGCACCTGGGTCAGCGGCTTGCCGAGCGCAGCGGTGAGCAGCTCCTTGTTCGGAACATTGTCCGGCACCTTGCGCAGGCCGTCCATGTCGTCGGAGAAGGCGAAAAGCCGGGTCGGGATAGTGTCCTCTGTCAGCACCCGGAAGGCATGGCGCACCATGCTGGTGCGGGCCACCTCACCGAAGGTGCCGATATGCGGCAGGCCCGAGGGGCCATAGCCGGTCTCGAACAAGGCTTCCTTCTTACCCGTGCGTTTGAGGCGCTCCACGAGTTTGCGGGCCTCTTCAAAAGGCCAGGCATTCGCGGTCTGAGCGGCTTCAACGAGAGCGGGGTCGAGGGAAATGAGTCGGGACATGGGCCTTGCTTTGAGGAAAAACGCTTCCTGAAGCGCGGCACACTAGGGATGAGACCCAGAAGGGTCAATGCGGCTTGACGCGTTTGGGGCTTAGAAGGGGCCGATGGGGAAGAAACGCAGATAAAGCTCGGCGTATTTCCCCTCTTTCCAGAGCTGCTGCAGGGCATAGTCCAGGGCGCGGCGCAGCGTCTCATCCTCGGTGCGCAGCACAAAACCGATCCCTTCTCCGAAAAACCGGCTTTCCAGGTAAGGGCCGCCGACGAATACGCAGCATCCGTTCGCATCCTCGCCGCCGATCCAGAGGGCAAGACCGAGCCCGTCGGCAAAGACATAATCGACGCCACCCGCCTTGAGGTCCGCCTCGGCGGCCGCCAGCTCCGGGAAGGGCTTCAGGGTCGAGCCCTGCATGAAGGCCTTGGCGAACGCCTCATGGGCGGTGCCCTCGACCACACCGATGGTCTTGCCCTGGAGGGACTTGGGCGAGAATGCCGGCATGTCCTTGGTCGTCTGGTCGGCCTTCGCCGCCAGCCGTGCCGGAATCTTGAAATAGGGAGCCGTGACGGCAAAGCGGCTGCGCAGATCCGTTGTCACCGGGATGGCGGCTGCGACCACATCGCCCTGCTTCTCGGCCAAGGCATCGAGCAGGGTATCGAACCGGCGGACCTGGACGGTGCAGGTCAGGCCCAGGCGCTCGCAGGCCGCCCGGGCGAGTTCGACCGAGAATCCGGTCGGCGCGCCATCGAGCCCCGGGAAATGCAGCGGTGGAAAATCATCGTCGACCAGGAAGCGGATCGTGCGGGTGGCCGGGATTTCCGGGCGTTCGAGCTGCGCTTTCGGGTCCCAGAAGTTGGGCACCATGACCGTTTGAGCCTGAACGGCCCCGCTCAGCGCCAAGAAGAAGACGGCTCCCCATGCCGCTGGGGCACCCTTGATCTTGCGAGCGATACCGGCAACCAATGATACGATGTAACTCATCCTGAGACGATACTCTCTTGCCAGCCGCTCTGCATCACCCACGAACGCGCCTTGAGGAAGACGCCCGCGCATGAGGCAGGGTCTAGCGGACGAAACCTTACAGTCAACAGCGCTTCCGCTCGAGATCGGTTTTCTCGCCCATCGCGGCTATCCGCCCAAGATGCTGCGCGACGCGGCGATGATCGCCGAGCTGACAGGCGTTTCAGCGGATGCGGTCATTCTCAGGCAGGGATGGATCGGGGAAGTAGAGTTCTACCGCGCCCTTGCCGCCGAACTGGGCCTTCCGTTTCTCTCCGCCCCTCTCCTGTCACAGGCAGCCCTTTACCCTGAAAGCATATTGACCGGGCTCGCCC
>JAEXGT010000019.1 GCA_023450615.1 Pseudomonadota bacterium
GGTCTGTACGCGGAGCTTCTGCAAGAGATCGCCGTATTCATCGAGCGGGTGGCCCGACAGGAAGAAGCCGACCGCATCGTATTCCCGCTGAAGGCGCTCGGCGGCGGGCCACGGCTCGTAGGGTGGAATGCGCAGCTGCACATCCGCCGAGTTCATGCCGCCGAACATGTCGATCATACCGCCATTCGCCGCTTCATAGGATTGCTGAGCGAGGCTCATCATTGCGTCGATGGAGGCGCAGGCCTTCGCGCGATCCGGCTCCAGCTCGTCGAAGGCGCCGGCGGCAATGAGGTTTTCTATCGTGCGCTTATTGATTGCCTTCGGGTTGATGCGGCGCGCAAAATCGGCGAGGTCCTTGAAAGGCTCATCCCCCCTCGCCTCCACCACCGCTTCGATGGCCTGCCGCCCCACACCCTTTACGGCTGCCAGGGCGTAGAGGATCGAACCCTGCCCCTCCGCGTCGTAGATCACGTCGAACACGACGCCGGAGCGGTTGATCGAGGGCGGGATCACCTTGAAGCCGAGGCGCTGCGCCTCGCGGCGGAATTCTGAGAGCTTGTCGGTATTGTCGAGATCGAGCGTCATCGACGCGGCGAGGAACTCGACCGGATAATTCGCCTTCAGGTAAGCTGTCTGGTATGCGACGAGCGCGTAGGCCGCCGCGTGACTTTTGTTAAAGCCGTAATCCGCGAACTTGGCGAGCAGGTCGAAGATCTCGTTGGCTTTCGCCTTGTCGATCCCGCCCTTCATGGAGCCCGATACGAAGCGCTCACGCTGGGCATCCATTTCGGATTTGATCTTCTTACCCATGGCGCGGCGGAGCAAGTCTGCATCGCCGAGCGAGTAACCGGCGAGGACCTTAGCGACCTCCATCACCTGCTCTTGATAGACGATGATGCCGAAGGTTTCGCGCAGGATCGGCTCCAGCTTCTCGTGCGGATACCAATCCTTCTTGTTATGTTCGTCCTTGCCGAGCTTGCGCGCGCAATAGACCGGGATATTCGCCATCGGGCCCGGACGATAGAGCGCCACGAGCGCGATGATGTCCTCGAAACGGTCGGTCTCCATCTCGACGAGCGCTTTTCGCATGCCCACGGATTCCACCTGGAACACGCCGACCGTCTCGCCCTTGCACAGCATCTCGTAGGATTTACGGTCATCGAGCGGCAAAGCCGACAGATCGATCGAGATCCCTTTGCGTTTGATGAGATCGACAGCCGTGCGCAGAACGGTGAGAGTCTTCAGACCCAGGAAGTCGAACTTCACGAGGCCCGCCTGCTCGACCCATTTCATGTTGAACTGGGTCACGCGCATGCCGGTCTTCGGGTCTCGGTAGAGCGGCACCAGCTCCTGCAGCGGACGGTCGCCGATCACGACGCCTGCGGCGTGGGTTGAGGCGTGGCGATGCAGCCCTTCGAGCTTCTGCGCGATATCGAGCAGGCGCTTAACGACCGGCTCTTCATCGCGCGCCGCTTGGAGTTTCGGCTCGCCCTCGATGGCCTGTTCCAGCGTCACCGGATTGGCCGGGTTCTGCGGCACGAGCTTGGTGAGCTTGTCCACTTGGCCATACGGCATTTCGAGCACGCGGCCGACGTCGCGCAAAACGCCTCGGGCAAGCAGCGTACCGAAGGTGATGATCTGCGCGACCTGTTCCTCGCCGTAGCGCTTCTGCACGTAGTCGATCACGCGCTCGCGCCCGTCGACGCAGAAGTCGATATCGAAGTCGGGCATCGACACGCGTTCGGGATTCAGGAAGCGCTCGAAGAGCAGACCGAACCTGATCGGATCGAGATCGGTGATGGTGAGCGCATAGGCGACCAGAGAACCCGCACCCGAACCACGGCCCGGGCCGACGGGGATGTCATGATCCTTCGCCCATTTGATGAAGTCAGCCACGATCAGGAAGTAGCCGGGAAACTTCATCTTGCGGATGATGCCGACCTCGAAGGCAAGCCGGTCGCGATAATCCCGCTCCGTCAGGCCCGGCGCAGGCCCATGCGCGGCAAGCCGTCTTGCAAGCCCCTCTTCAGCCTGGCGCTGCAGCTCCTCGCCTTCATCAAGGTTCGCCGCATCAGGGCCGGTGCCGAAGTTCGGCAGGATGGGCTTGCGCGTCCTGACGCGGGTCGAGCAGCGCATCGCGATTTCGACAGTGGCGTTCAGGGCATCCGGCAGATCGGAGAACAGCTCCATCATCTGCTGGCGCGTCTTGAAGTGATGCTCCGGCGACAGGCGGCGGCGGTCGTCATTAGAGACGATCTGCCCTTCCGCGATGGCGAGCAGCGCATCATGCGCTTCATAATCCTTCGGAGAGGAGAAGAACGGCTCGTTGGCGGCGACGATGGGAAGCCCGTTGCGGTCCGCGAGCGCGATCAACTCGCCCTCCACCATCCGCTCTTCGTCCAGGCCGTGACGCTGGATCTCCACATAGAGCTGATGGCCGAAAGCATCTTTCAGGATGTCGAGACGCGCCTGCGCCAGTTCCTGGCGGCCGCCGTTGCGGAGCGCGCAATCGAGCGGCCCCGTGAAGCCGCCGGTGAGCGCGATCAGCCCCTCGCTATGGCGCGCGAGAATGGGCGCAGCGACACGCGGCTCCTCGCCAAGCGGCACATCGAAATAGGCCGCGCTCACGAGGCGCATGAGGTTGCGATAGCCCTCCTCGTTCTGCGCGAGCAGCACGATATTGGACGGCACCGGGACCACGCGGGCGACCGGATCCGGCTCCTCGAAGCAAACGGAGAGTTGGACGCCGGCGATGGGTTGGATGCCGGACCCGGCCATCTTCTCTGAAAATTCGAGCGCCCCGAAGAGGTTATTGGTGTCGGTGAGCGCGATCGCCGGCTGCTTGTCGGCAGCGGCGAGCTTTTGCAGTTGCGCGATCTTCAGCGCCCCCTCGAGCAGAGAATACGAGGAGTGGACGTGCAGATGGACGAAGCCGATGTCTTGAAGAATACGCGCCATGAAACTCTACTCTATGAATGGCGCGCATATTGCCACGATTCTTGCCCCTGAATGCCTAACGGGGCATAAGGAGGACTACCTTCCTGTGAATCCCGTGGATCTGTGTGGATTGCGGGTATCAGGCGACCGGGGCCAGCACCAGAGCCCAGATTGCCACGGCGGAACCGAACATGGCCAGAGAGGTAAGTTCAGCGGCGGTCTCGAGGATGATGCGAACCATTTTTGATCTCCGTGTTCTCTATGTGTTCAATTATGTTCGATAAACGTTCCCTGTAAAGCGCCTGTGAATTGGGCTGTGCAGATGGAGTCAACAAAGGCTTAAGACGCAAGGAGACAACCCCTCGAACGCTCTGCGAGCGGAGGGCAGAGGGAGCCTGTGGATAAGCGGTTAAGGGAGCTGGACGATCTGCCCGTCCCGGATCGTCACGCGGCGATCCATCCGGGCGGCAAGTTCCAGATTATGCGTCGCGATCAGCGCCGCGAGGCGTGAGGCCCGCACGATCGCAACGAGGGTTTGAAACACCCGGTCGGCAGTGTGCGGATCGAGATTCCCCGTAGGCTCGTCGGCGAGCAGCAGGCGCGGTGCATTGGCAACGGCCCGGGCGATGGCGACACGCTGCTGCTCGCCGCCGGAGAGCTCACCAGGGCGGTGCTTGAGGCGCTTGCCCAGCCCGAGGAAAGTCAGAAGCTGGGTTCCGCGATCCTCGGCCTCGGCCTTCTGCAAGCCGCGAATGAGCTGCGGCATCACCACGTTCTCCAGCGCGGACAATTCCGGCAGCAGATGGTGGAACTGATAGACGAAGCCCAGCTCCTCGCGACGAATACGCGTACGTTCCTTGTCGCTCATATGAGAAGTCGGCTTGCCGCCCACGAAAACCTCGCCGCCGTCAGGCTTCTCCAGCAAGCCCGCCACGTGCAGCAGCGTCGACTTGCCCGTGCCCGAGGGGGCGATGAGCGCTACGATCTCTCCTGGCCAAATCGCAAGCTCCGCCCCCCGCAGCACCTCCAGGAAGGTATCTCCCTGGGGATAGCGGCGCTCGACTTGGGACAGGTGAAGGGCGGGCTGAGTTTGTCCGGACGCCATGTCTAACCGTAACGCAACGCTTCAACGGGATCGAGCTTCGCAGCTCGCCAGGAGGGATAGAGGGTCGCCAGCAATGACAGAACCATCGCCATGACGAGGATCGTGGTGACCTCCGTCGGGTTCACCTCGGCCGGCAGGCGGCTCAGGAAATAGAGCTCCGCCGGGAAGAGATTGGTGTTCGTCAGCTTGGAGATGAAATCACGGATGGCCTCGACATTAAGCGCAAGGAGAAGTCCCAATCCGAAGCCCGCAATCGTTCCGACGATGCCAATGGATGCGCCCGTGATCAGGAAGATGCGCATGATCGCGCCACGCGTCGCGCCCATGGTGCGCAAGATCGCAATATCCTCCGACTTGTCCTTCACGAGCATGATGAGGCCTGAGATGATATTCAGCGCAGCCACCAGAACGATGAGGGTAAGGATCAGGAACATCACGTTCCGCTCAACCTCCAGGGCGCCGAAAAAGGTTCGGTTGCGCTGTCGCCAATCGGTCATGAGAACCGGACGGCCCGCTGCCTCCTCAATGGCCGCACGCGCCTCGTCCACCCTGTCGGCGTCATTGAGATAGACCTCGATGAGCTGCACGTCGCCCTGCCGATTGAAGTAGTTCTGCGCCTCAGTGAGAGGCATGAAGACGAATGTTGAATCGAATTCGGACATGCCGATTTCGAACACCGCCTTCACCGGATACCCCTTCACGCGCGGCGCGGTTCCGAAGGGCGTCGCGGCCCCACGAGGCGTGATGAGAGTCAGCGTGTCGCCTGCCTGTATCGACAGCGATTCAGCAAGGCGGCGGCCGATGGCGACGCCCTCACCTTCATCGAAATTGTCGAGCGTGCCCTGGCGCAGATTGCCGGCGATATGCTCGACCTGACGAAGATCGTTGCCGCGAATGCCGCGCACCAGAACGCCGCTGCCATTGTACTGCGAAGACCCGAAGGCCTGCCCTTCCACGAGCGGGATCGCCCGCTTCACGCCCGGCACGGCGGCGATGCGCGCGGCCACTTCCGGGTAGTCCGTGAGCGGGCTCTCGATGGGTGCAACGAAGATGTGGCCGTTGATGCCGACAATCTTGTCGAGCAACTCCTTGCGGAAGCCGTTCATGACAGAGAGCACCACGATGAGCGTCGCAACGCCCAGCATGATGCCGAGGAACGAGAAGCCCGCGATGACCGACACGAACCCTTCCCGCCGCCGCGTACGCAGGTAGCGCCCAGCGAGCATCCACTCGAAAGGCGAGAAAGGTTTGGTTCCGGTCGGTGCTTCTTTGGCCATGTGGTCTTATTTATGTGCCGTCAGCCGCGAGACCACATCATCGACCGACAAAAGCTCACGCTCGCCCGTCCCGCGGTGCTTCAGCTCCACCTTGCCTTCGGCGAGGCTCTTGGGGCCGATCAGCACCTGCCATGGCACGCCGATGAGATCGGCGGTGGCGAACTTACCGCCTGGGCGCTCGTCGCGGTCGTCATAGAGCACGTCGCGTCCGGCTGCAGAAAGCTCGCGGTAGAGACGCTCGCTGGCGGCATCCGTGCCGGAATCGCCGACTTTGAGGTTGAGGATCGCGACATCGAACGGGGCGACGGCTTCCGGCCAGATGATGCCGTTTTCGTCGTGGCTCGCCTCGATGATCGCGGCGATCAGGCGGCTCGGCCCGATGCCGTAGGAACCCATATGGACCGGCCTCTCCTGCCCGTCCGGTCCCATGACCTTCGCCCCCATCGGCTCCGAGTATTTGGTGCCGAAATAGAAGATATGGCCGACCTCGATGCCGCGGGCCGACATCTTCTTGTCCTCGGGAACCGCGTTGAAGGCGGCTTCATCGTGCATCTCGGACGTCGCGGCGTAGAGCGAGGTCCATTTATCAACGATGCCCTGAAGCCCCGCGATATCGTCGAAATCGGTGTCCTCTGCCGGGATGTCGTAATTCAGATAATCCGCGTGGCTGAACACCTCGCTCTCGCCCGTGGAGGCGAGAATGATGAACTCGTGGCTCAGGTTGCCGCCGATGGGGCCGGTATCGGCGCGCATCGGGATCGCCTTCAGGCCCATGCGGGCGAAGGTGCGCAAATAGGCCACGAACATCTTGTTGTAGGAGTGAACCGCGCCTGCCTGATCGAGATCGAAGGAATAGGCGTCCTTCATCAGGAACTCGCGGGAGCGCATGACGCCGAAGCGCGGGCGCACCTCGTCGCGGAACTTCCATTGGATGTGATAAAGATTCAACGGCAGATCCTTGTAGGATCGCACATAGCCCCGGAAAATCTCCGTGATCATTTCCTCATTGGTGGGGCCGAAGAGCATCTCGCGCTCGTGGCGATCCTGGATGCGCAGCATCTCCTTGCCATAGGCGTCGTAGCGGCCCGACTCGCGCCAGAGATCGGCGGACTGGATCGTCGGCATCAGCAGCTCGATGGCGCCGGAGCGATTCTGCTCCTCGCGGACAATCGCGTTGATCTTGTTGAGCACCTTGAGGCCCAGCGGAAGCCAAGCGTAAATGCCCGCCGCTTCCTGGCGGATCATGCCAGTGCGCAGCATCAAGCGGTGGGAAACGATCTCCGCCTCTTTCGGCGTCTCGCGGAGAATGGGGAGGAAATAGCGGCTCAAACGCATAGGACGCCTTCAGTCTCGTTCAGGAATGGAACAGTGAGTCACGACTCGTTTCCAGCACACAACACAGGCCTTGAGGAAAAGACAAGTTACCATTGCCCCTACGGGCCTGCGGCGAGTTGGATTAGACCAAAGATCAATACAATAAATGCCTCAAAATGCATCAGGAGCCGCCCAAAAAAGGTGACACCGCCGGGCAAGGCAATTATAAAGAAAAAACTAACGTCTCAGACCTTCAATCAGGCAGAGGCTGCGGTCCGAGTTTCGGGAGGAACAAGATCCCCAAGCGCCCAACAGGCGCAGGCGCCAAGAAGCCAGGGGTCATAAACAACGCCAAAAGGCGTTTCAGGCAAGGCGAAAGCCTTGCTTTTTCTTTTTGATTACCTCGATTTCCTAGTCTCTACTTCCCGTTGTCAAACTGGGCCTTGCCGAATCTCGCCCTATAGGCACTGGGGCTCGTCCGCAACCGCGACCGGAAGTGATGCCTCAGCGCCTCAAGCGACCCGAATCCACTTAGTTCCGCGATCGTCTCAAGAGGCACGCTCTCCTGTCGCTCCAGCAACTCCCGAGCCCGGGAAAGCCGTTCCAGGACGATCCATTCACCAGGCGAACATCCAGTCGTCTCTTCGAAGCGGCGCTGGAAGGTGCGGGCGCTCATCCCGACCCTCTCAGCAAGCCGACTGATCGTCAGGTCACTGTCTATGTGCTCCCTCATCCAGTCGATGAGCGTGCTCAGGCGGCCCCCTTCATGTAACCGGGGCACGGGCCGTTCGATGAACTGGGCCTGCCCTCCATCCCTGTGCGGCGGCACGACCAGACGGCGCGCCACGCTGTTGGCGACATCCGGTCCGTAATCTGTGCGGACAATGTGAAGACATAGGTCAATACCGGCAGCGCTCCCGGCTGCGGTCAGAATCGAGCCTTCATCGACATAGAGAACGTCAGGCTCGATGCTCACGCTAGGATGGCTGGCCTTCAGCCTGTCGATGTAGCGCCAGTGCGTCGTCGCACGGCGGCCATTGAGCAGTCCCGTTGCAGCAAGCACGAATACGCCAGAACAAAGGGAAGCCAGCCGCGCCCCTCTCTCATGCGCACGGCGCAGAGCCGTTACGAGGTCGGCGGGGACTGCCTCACCGGGCCCACGCCAGCCAGGCACGATCACGAGATCGGCTTCGTCGAGAGCCGAAAGCCCGGAATCGGGTATGATGCTAAGCCCTCCAGCGGCTCTCATGGGACCATTCTCAATTCCGCAGACTGAGTACTGATACCAGCTACGGCCCATCTCCGGACGAGGCAAGCCGAAGACTTCATAGGCAACCCCGAACTCGAAGGTGCAAAGCCCGTCATAGGCCAACACAGCAACGAGGGGCCCGACAGGCGCGTTTGGCTTCAATTCCGCATTTGGCATGATCTGAACGCTAAATGGCAATCGCGCCAATGTCCAGAAATCTCCCTCCTGTGTAGCCTTGTCCTCCTAAACAACCTGACTGAAGAGGACGAGGCCGATGACCAACGCCGTTACGCAGATTCCTGCTGCCGATCCGCAGATGGTACGCGAGTATTATGAGAGGCGCCTCGCCCTCGAGACCGATTGCTGGGATGTAAACGATGCCCTCGTCCGCGAGGTGCAGGATTTCGTGCTGCTCGATGTGCGCGGTCCGGCGCTCTACGCACGCGGCCATATTCCCGGCGCCGTCAACCTGCCTCACGGCAAGATGACTGCCCACAAGATGTCGGAATGGGCGGAGGACACCCTTTTCGTAGTCTATTGCGCCGGTCCCCATTGCAATGGAACGGACCGCGCTGCGCTCAGGCTGGCTAGCATTGGCCGCAAGGTGAAGGTGATGATCGGCGGAATCACCGGCTGGGCCGATGAGGGCTTTGCCTTCGCGACCGGAAGCGAACCGGGCAGCCTTACGGTCGAGCGGGAGAGAGTGGCTTAAAGCCCTGCCAGGGGGAATACCGCCACGACGATCAGCAGAACGACAGATGAGACCAGCGAGGTCCAGATCGCCTTTTCCTGCAGCGCAGGAGCGGACGGCGCTCCGGGCTCGCTGCCGGCGACCACCTCTCCGCTTTCCACCTGACTGCGAATGCCGAAGGGCAGGATGGCGAAGAGCGTGATCCACCAGATCACGAAATAGAGGGCGAGGCCTCCGCTTACGCGCAGGGCGAAAGCATTCACGACGATGGTGATGGCGACGGCTGAAATGAACGCTACTACGGCAAGGGTGGACCAGAGCGAAGCGGATAGGGCTTTTACAAGTCTTATCAACAGTATGTCCTCAGGCTTGCTCGAGTTCGATGAGGGTTCCGTTGAAGTCCTTCGGGTGAAGGAAAAGCACCGGCTTCCCGTGAGCTCCGATCCTCGGCTCACCCGAACCCAGCACCCTGGCCCCGGAATTCACAAGGCGGTCGCGCGCGGCGAGAATATCGTCCACTTCATAGCAGATATGGTGCATGCCGCCGTCCGGATTCCTCTCCAGGAATCCGGCGATGGGCGAATCCGCGCCGAGGGGCTCCAGGAGCTCGATCTTGGTGTTCGGCAACGTGATGAACACCACGGTGACGCCGTGCTCCTCAAGCGCCTCGGGCTCGGACACCTGGGCTCCGAGCGTGTTGCGATAGAGATCTGAGGCGGCGGCGATATCGCGGACGGCGATGGCCACATGGTTCAGGCGACCGAGCATCTTGGCTCCCTTTGGCGATAGATCCGTGCTGCCTTATACCTCGATCACGAGGACATGACAGGCGGGCTTCTTGCCCCATTCCTGATTCACGGCAGCGCGGACGGCGCGGTGAACGGCGTTCTCGACCGCTTCCGAATCCCTCCGCTTGGCCTTGGAGAGACCATCCAGCGTGTCAGCCACCGTATCGGCAATGATGTCCGTGAGGTCCCGCCCCTGCCTGCTCTTTTCGGGAAGGCCCATGGCATCCACCACCGGATCGCCTGCGATCTCGCCCCGGTCGTCGAGAGCGATGGCCACAGTGACGATGCCGGCAAAAGCCAGCTTGCGGCGCTCCGGCAAAGCGCGCTCGCCAGCGGGAATGACGATGTTGCCATCCTTGTAGACGCGGCCTGTGGGAATGGTATCGATGATCTCGGCCTTGCCGGGAGCGAGGCGCACAAGGGTGCCGTTCTTCGCACGCACCACTTCCGGCACGCCCTGCTGGCGCGCGAACTTGGCGTGCTCGGCCAGATGCAGCGGCTCGCCGTGCGCGGGAATGGCGACGCGCGGCTTCGTCCACTCATACATCTTGGCGAGCTCACCCCGGCGCGGGTGACCGGAGACGTGAACCAACTCCGTGCGATCGGTAATGATCTCGATGCCCTGCTCGATCAGGCTGTTGATGATGGAGCCGACCGCCTTCTCGTTGCCGGGAATGGCACGGGACGAAAAGATCACGCGGTCGCCTGCGGTGAGTGTAATGTCGGGATGCTCATCGGATGCGATGCGCGCGAGGGCCGCTCGCGGCTCACCTTGCGATCCGGTGAGAACGGCAACGACCTTGTCGCGGGGGAGATATCCGTAATTATCAGCCGAGCGGAATTCAGGCAGCCCATCCAGATAGCCGCATTCCTTCGCTACTTCGACGACGCGATCCATGGCGCGCCCGACCACGACGACCTCGCGTCCGCATTCGCGCGCCGCTTCCGCAACCGAGCGGATGCGCGCGACGTTGGAGGCGAATGTGGTGATCGCTACACGATGCGGCGCATCCTTGATGAGAGTCGCGAGATTCCTTGCGACGTCCGCCTCGCTCGGGCTTTCGCCTTCGCGCACCACGTTGGTGGAATCGCAGACGAGAGCGAGAACGCCCTCCTCGCCCAGCTTGCGGAACGTCTCCTCCGAGGTCAGGCTGCCGAGATAGGGCGTGGGATCGAGCTTCCAGTCACCCGTGTGCACGACCAAGCCTTGCGGCGTGCGGATGGCAAGCGCATTCGATTCCGGAATCGAGTGAGCGACTGGCACGTATTCGATCTCGAAGTTTCCGAGCTTGAGGCGTTGGCCAGGAGCGATCTCATTCAGCTCGATCTTTGGCGCGTTGGGCTCGGAGAGACGGCGGGTCTCAAGAAGGCCGATGGCGAACTTCGTGGCATAGACCGGCGCGCGCAGACGCGGCCACATCTCCACCAATGCGCCGATGTGATCCTCATGCGCATGGGTAATGAAGATGCCGAGCAGGTTATGCCGCTCTTCCTCGATGAAGCGCAGGTCCGGATAGACGAGATCGATCCCGGGCAGCTGCTCCTCGCTGCCGAATCCCATGCCGCAATCGACAAGAATCCATTGCCGGTCCGTCTCAGGGCCAAAGCCGTACAGAGCGGCATTCATGCCGATTTCGCCGAGCCCGCCGAGGGGCAGAAAGACCAATTCGTCCTGGGAGGATGCCATACTTGATCAAGACCTTGTCATGCCTGCGCTAAGGCTTGGCTATATCGTGCTGTAAATTGGGAAAATAAAGGTCGCCTGCATCAATCTGTTCCAGGCCTGTGCCTGTTTTCAGCTGCAGACGTCCGAACTTGTCGAGACTTTCGAAGATGCCCCGCTTCTCGCCTGAAGGAAGCCGAAGGGTCACCTCCCGGCCAATACCCGCGGCGCGTTCCAGCCAGAGCCGCCGGATCGGCCCGAATGGATCTGCCGTGTTCATGCGCGCTGCACTGCGCCAGGCTGAGAATGTCCGGGCGAAAGAAGCCGACAGCGCCTGGAACATGTCCTCGCGCGTCAAACCCGGCTTGACCTGCTGTAAGGCGATGGCCGGATACGGCGTGCCGGTTGGAGCAAAAGCCACATTCACGCCCATGCCGACGATGATCGCAGGCGGGCGGCTATGATCGAGTCTGTGTCCTTCAAGGAGAAGGCCCGAGACCTTCGCGCCATCGAGGAGAAGATCGTTCGGCCATTTGAGCGAGAGGCGCGGCATGCCCACGCCTGTTACCGCTTCCACCGCTTCGTGCAAGGCTAGCCCTGCAACGAAGCCGAGCTGTGGGGCATGCTGCACCTCGCAAGGATCGATCAGAAGAAGGCTGGCGTAGAGGTTGCCTTGAGGTGATGACCATTGACGGCCGTGCCGCCCCCTGCCCGCGCGCTGCTCGCCGGAGACGATCCAGAGCTGCCCCGGATCGCCTGAGCGTGCGGCCTCTAGCGCATCATCGTTCGTGGAATCTGTCGCCTCGAGCGAGATGAGCCGATAGCCGGCCGTCTCGGCTTCAGGCGACAGTTTCACCATCAGAACAGGGAGCGCGCGGCAGCGCCTGCAGCTGCCACCAGCGGAGCCGGGACGATGCCGAAGAGCACTACGAAGATGCTGGAGAGGGCCAGCACGAACTTCACGCCGACAGGCATGGTGTCGTAAGCGGCGCCCGGCTCATCGAAGTACATCACCTTCACGATGCGCAGGTAATAATAGGCACCCACGACGCTGGTCACCACGCCGATGATGGCGAGAGCCACAAGGTTGGCGTTGATGGCTGCGTTGAAGACCGCAAACTTGGCGAAGAAGCCGGCCAGCGGCGGAATGCCTGCCAGCGAGAACATCATCATCGCAAGGCAGAACGCGAGCACCGGATGCGTGCGGGCAAGCCCCGAAAGATCCTCGACATTCTCGTACATGGCCTTGCCGCGGCGCAGGCCGAGGATCACGGCGAAGGTGCCCAGCGTCATCGCGAGATAGATCGCCATGTAGACGATCACACCCTGAACGCCCTCGACAGTACCGGTGGCCAGGCCGATGAGCGCATAGCCGACGTTACCGATGGAGGAATAGGCCATCAGGCGCTTGAAGTTACGCTGGCCGATAGCAGCGAAAGAACCCAGCGCCATGGAGGCGATGGAGATGAAGACGATGATCTGCTGCCATTGGCCGACGATGTTCGGGAAGGCATCCATGAACACGCGGCTGGCCATGGCCATGCCGGCCATCTTGGGCGCGGCGGCGAAGAAAGCCGTGACCGGGGTCGGAGAGCCCTCGTACACGTCCGGCGTCCACATGTGGAACGGCACGGCCGAGATCTTGAAGGCAATACCCGCGGCGACGAACACGACACCGACGATGGCGCCTACGCCCACCTGCCCTTGCAGAATGCCGGCAATCGCCGGGAAGGACACGTTGCCGGTGAAGCCATAGACCAGCGAAGCGCCATAAAGCAGCATGCCCGAGGACAGCGAGCCCAGCACGAAATACTTGAGGCCCGCTTCCGTCGAGCGGACATTGTCGCGGTCGAAAGCCGCAATCACGTAGGACGAGAGGCTGAGCAGTTCGAGGCCGAGATAGAGAGCGATCAGGTCATTGGCCGAGATCACCATCATCATGCCGAGTGTGGAGAGCACGATGAGGATCGGATACTCGAAGCGATAGATGCCCTCGCGGCGCATGTAATCCATGGAGAGGATGACACCACCCGCGGAAGCAAGCAGGGTCAGCCCCTTCATGAATTTGGCGAAGCCATCGACCACGAAGGAGCCGCCCATGGTCTCGACGCGCTCCGACGGCAGCATGAACACCGCCACGAAGGCGGTAGCCAGCAGAGCAAGGGCGATGAAGTTCATGCCCTCCCCAGAGCGCTCACCACGGAGCGCGCCGAACAGGACCAGAGCAAGAGCGCCGGCTGCCAGGATGATCTCCGGCAGCACGGGAGCGAAATCAGGAATGGTGAGGACGGGATTCATCATGACCTCAGTGTGCTGCGGCTGCAGCCGTTTTCACGGTGGAGAGCGCGGCCTGGACGTTCTGCATGAGCGCATCCGTCGGCACGGCGAAGGCGTCGAGGATCGGGCCGGGCTGCACGCCGTAATAGATGATCAGCAGAATGAGCGGCACGAAGGTGATGATCTCGCGGCGGTTCAGATCCGTGATGCCCTGAAGCGACGGCTTGTCGAGCTCCCCGTAAACCACGCGACGATAGAGCCAAAGGGCATAGGCTGCCGAGAGGATCACGCCCGTACAGGCGAAGAACGCCACCCAGGTGTTGGAGCGGAACGCACCCATCAGCGTCAGGAATTCGCCGATGAAGCCAGAGGTGCCCGGAAGCGCCACATTGGCCATGGTGAGGATCAGGAACACCACCGCATAGATGGGCATGCGGTTCACGAGGCCGCCATAGGCCTTGATCTCGCGGGTATGCATGCGGTCATAGATCACGCCGACGCAGAGGAAGAGCGCGCCGGAGATCAGGCCGTGGGAGATCATGGTGAACATGGCGCCCTGGATGCCCTGCTCGTTCATGCTGAACAGGCCCATGGTCACGAAGCCCATATGCGCCACCGACGAATAGGCGATGAGCTTTTTGATGTCCTCCTGCATCAGCGCAACCAGAGAGGTGTAGATGATTGCGATCACGGAGAGAGCGAACACGAGCGGCGCGAAGTAGAGCGACGCCTCCGGGAACATGGGCAGGGACACTCGGATGAAACCGTAGCCGCCCATCTTCAGGAGCACACCCGCCAGGATCACGGAACCCGCCGTCGGCGCCTCCACGTGCGCATCGGGCAGCCAGGTATGGACCGGCCACATGGGCATCTTCACCGCGAAGGACGCGAAGAAGGCGAGCCACAGCCAGATCTGCAGGTTCCCGGGGAACTTGTGCGTGAGCAACGTCGGGATATCCGTGGTGCCGGCCTGCCAGTACATGGCCATGATGGCGAGCAGCATCAGCACCGAGCCGAGCAGGGTATAAAGGAAGAACTTGAAGCTGGCATAGATGCGCCGCTTGCCGCCCCAGATGCCGATGATGAGGAACATCGGAATGAGGCCTGCCTCGAAGAACAGGTAGAAGAGCACGAGGTCGAGCGCGCAGAAGACGCCGATCATGGTGGTCTCGAGAACGAGGAAGGCGACGTAATATTCCTTCACCCGATGCCCGATGGAATCCCACGAGGCCAGGATGCAGAACGGCATCAGGAACGTGGTGAGCAGAACGAGCGGTATGGAGAAGCCGTCGACGCCGAGCTTGAACCGGATGGTCTCGGCCAGCCAGGGATGCACTTCGACCAGCTGGAATGCGGCTGTGGCCGTATCGAAACGGTTCCAGGCCACGAGCGAGAGCACAAAGGTGGCAAGCGTCGTCGCAAGGGCCGCCCAGCGCGCATTGGAACGGGTGGCATCGCTGTCCCCGCGAAGGGTCAGGATGAACGCCGCGCCAACCAGCGGAAGAATGAGAAGGCCGGAGAGGATGCCGAAGCCGAACATTAGTGGGCTCCCCTGAAGAGATAATAGGTCACGAGAGCCGCAACGCCGATGAGCATCGCGAAGGCGTAGTGATAGACGTAGCCGGTTTGCACCCGAACCACACCGCGCGTCACATCGAGCACGCGGGCGGAGATGCCGTCAGGCCCGAGCCCGTCGATGAGCTTCTGATCGCCCGTGCGCCAGAAGAAGCGGCCGATAGCCATGGCGGGACGCACGAAAATCGCATCGTACAGCTCGTCGAAGTACCACTTGTTGAGCAGGAAGCGATACAGGATCGGGTGATCCGCCGCGAGGCGGGCCGGCTGCTTGGCGTCGACGATGTACATGTACACCGCGAGCACGAAGCCGAGGATCATCATGACGGTCGGGAGCAGCGGCACCCAGGCCGGGAGATGGTGCATCTCTTCCAGGATGTGGTTGTCCGCGCGGGTGTAGATCGCCCCCTTCCAGAAATCCTGGTAGCCCCCTCCGATGAACGGGCCGTAGAAGATAATGCCGGCAACAAGCGCGCCGATGGCCAGCACGGCAAGCGGCAGCAGCATGACCAACGGGCTCTCATGAGGCAGGTGATGCCCATGGTGGCCATGCTCGTGATCCGCGTGGGTTGCGGGCTCGACATCATGGCTGTGGTCGTCATGCTCCACACCCTCATGGTGGCCATGAGCATGCTGATCCGCCTGGGACCAGCGCGCATTGCCCTCGAAGGTGAGGAAGAACAGGCGCCAGGAATAGAACGAGGTCATGAAGGCCGCGATCACAGTCGCTAGGAAGGCGAACTGACCAGCTGCGCTGTGCGAGGCATAGGCCGCCTCGATGACTGCGTCCTTGGAATAGTAGCCTGCCGTGAACGGGAAGCCCGTGAGCGCCAGGGTACCGATTGCCATCATCGCCGTGGTGAACGGGATGTAGCGGCGCAGGTTGCCCATGTAACGCATATCCTGCTCATGGTGCATGGCATGGATGACCGAGCCAGCCCCCAAGAAGAGCAGAGCCTTGAAGAAGGCGTGCGTGAAGAGGTGGAACACACCGACGCTATAGGCGCCGACGCCCAGGGCCACGAACATGTAGCCGAGCTGGGAGCAGGTGGAATAGGCGATAACGCGCTTGATGTCGTTCTGCACGAGGCCGACCGTGGCCGCGAAGAAGGCCGTGATGCCGCCGATGACGGTGACGACGGTCAGCGCGGCAGGCGCATATTCGAAGACCGGCGACAGGCGTGCGACCATGAAAACGCCTGCGGTCACCATGGTGGCGGCGTGGATGAGCGCAGAAACCGGTGTCGGGCCTTCCATCGCGTCCGGCAGCCAAGTGTGCAGCAGGAACTGAGCCGACTTGCCCATGGCGCCCATGAAGAGCAGCAGGGAGGCAATCGTCAGGGCATGCCACTCGATGCCGAGGAACATGAACTTGGCATCGGCGAATTCCGCAACGCGCGGGAAGATGGAGTCGAAGGTGACGCCATTGAACAGCACAAAGATCGTGAAGATGCCGAGCAGGAAGCCGAAATCGCCGACGCGGTTGACGATGAAGGCCTTCATGGCCGCAGCGTTGGCCGAGTCCTTCTTGTACCAGAAGCCGATCAGCAGGTAGCTCGCCAGACCCACGCCTTCCCAGCCGAAGAACATCTGAACGAGGTTGTCCGCCGTCACCAGCATGAGCATGGCGAAGGTGAAGAGCGACAGATAGGCGAAGAAACGCGGGCGATGCGGGTCCTCGTGCATGTATCCGATGGAATAAAGGTGCACGAGCGCGGACACGGTGTTGACCACCACCAGCATCAGCGCGGTGAGCGTATCGATCCGGAACGCCCAATCGACCTGGAGATCCCCCACGGACATCCACTGGGCAACCTGGACACGGGTCGCGCCATCACCGAAGCCGACGCTGATGAAGGACACCCAAGAGAGCGCCGCCGCGATGAACAGCAGCGCGGTCGTGATGATTTCGCTGGGCCTCGGGCCGAGAACCCGGCCGAAAATACCTGCGATGAGGAAGCCGACGAGCGGCAGGAAAACGATTGCGTAGTACATTGCGTTTACTCGGCCCTGTGGGCTTAGCCTCTCATCATGTTCACGTCTTCAACCGCGATGGAGCCGCGGTTGCGGAAGAAGACCACCAGAATGGCAAGACCGATGGCGGCTTCCGCGGCTGCGACCGTGAGGATCAGCAGGGCGAAGACCTGGCCGACGATGTCGCCCAGATGCGTTGAGAAGGCCACCATGTTGATGTTCACCGAGAGCAGGATCAGCTCGATGGACATCAGGATGACGATGACGTTCTTCCGGTTGATGAAGATGCCGAACACGCCGAGCGTAAAGAGCACGGCGGCGACGGTGAGGTAATGGCCCAGTCCGATAACCATCGCGTGTCTCCTTAAATGCCCTGGCGGAAGGGAACCTTCCGAACCTCGACGGCGGTTTCCTGCGTGCGGGCGTTCTGCATCGAGATGTCCTGGCGGCGCACGCCCACCCGCTCACGCAGGGTCAGCACGATAGCCCCGATCATCGCCACCAGCAGGATGAGGCCAGCCGCCTGGAAGAAGTAGAAATAACGGGTGTAGAGCACATGGCCCAAAGCCTCGGTATTGGTCATCACGTCGGCTGCCGGAATCGGAACCGCAGGCGAACGGACGAGGCCCGGGTCGATCACATAGGCGCTCACGACGAAGATGAGTTCGATGAGCAGCACGATGCCGATCAGGCCGCCCACGGGCAGGTATTGCAGGAAGCCCTGGCGAAGTGCCGTGAAGTCCACGTCGAGCATCATCACCACGAAGAGGAAGAGCACCGCGACCGCGCCCACATAGACGATGATCAGGATCATCGCGAGGAACTCGGCCCCCATCATCAGGAACAGGCCTGCCGCATTAACGAAGGCCAGGATGAGGAACAGCACCGACTGCACAGGATTGCGCGAGGCGATGACCATAAAGCCCGAAGCGATCGTAATCGTCGCGAACAGATAGAAGAAGGCGGCGGTAACCGTCATGCTCAAACACAAGCCGCCCCGAGAGCGGCCCCTTCCGACGTGGCCCCGGCGAATCCGGTGGCCTGTCTATAAATTCCGAACCCGGAGGGAACAACCCGCCGGACATGCTTGCCCCCTGCCCTTGCCGGGCAGGAAGAGATTTTAGCGATAAGGCGCCGTCTTCGCGAGGTTGCGAGCGATCTCCCGCTCCCAGCGTTCGCCATTTTCGAGCAGCTTGGCCTTGTCGTAATAAAGCTCTTCGCGGGTCTCCACGGAGAACTCGAAGTTCGGGCCTTCCACGATGGCATCCACCGGGCAGGCTTCCTGGCACATTCCGCAATAGATGCACTTCACCATGTCGATGTCGTAGCGCGTCGTGCGGCGGGTGCCGTCATTGCGGCGCGGACCGGCCTCGATGGTAATGGCCTGAGCGGGGCAGATGGCCTCGCAGAGCTTGCAGGCGATGCAACGCTCTTCCCCGTTGGGATAACGGCGAAGGGCATGTTCACCGCGGAAGCGGGGTCCGCGATGGCCCATCTCGAACGGGTAGTTGAGCGTGGCCTTCGGCTTGAAGAAGTACTTCATGGTCAGGACAAAGCCCACCACGAATTCCCTCAAGAGAAGAGAGTTGAAGAACTGACCGATCTTCATATCGATCTCCTTAGCGCATGCCCGGCGCGTTGCCGGTCGCCATCAGCACGCCCGCGACGATGACCACCATGGCCAGCGACAAGGGAAGGAAGACCTTCCAGCCGAGGCGCATGAGCTGATCGTAGCGGTAACGCGGCACCAGGGCTTTCACCATGGCGATGAGGAAGAAGAGGAAGCTCGCCTTCAGGACGAACCAGATCACGCCCGGCACCCATGTGAAAGGTGCGAACGGGATCGGGGATAGCCAGCCGCCGAGAAACAGGATCGTGCCAAGCGCGCACATGGTCATGATGGCCACGTACTCGCCGAGCATGAACAGCAGGTACGGGGTGGAGGAATATTCCACCATGTATCCGGCGACCAGTTCCGATTCAGCTTCAGGAAGGTCGAAGGGCGGGCGGTTCGTCTCGGCCATGGCCGAGATGAAGAACACCACGAACATCGGGAACAGCGGCAGCCAGTACCAGCCGAGAATTCCGAGGTTCGAGTTCTGCGACTCGACGATGCCCGACAGGTTCAGCGTGCCGGCGCACATAAGCACCGTTACGATGACGAAGCCGATGGAGACCTCATAGGACACCATCTGCGCCGCCGAGCGGAGCGCGCCCAGGAACGGGTACTTCGAGTTCGAAGCCCAGCCGCCCATGATGACGCCGTAAACGCCGAGCGACGAGATCGCGAAGATATACAGAATGCCCACATTGATATCGGCAATCGCCCAGCCCGCGTTGAGCGGGATGACCGCCCAGGCCGCAAGCGAAAGCGTACACATCACCAGCGGCGCCAAAAGGAACATGCCCTTGTTGGCAGGGGCCGGGATGACCGGCTCCTTCAGCACGAACTTGAGCAGGTCGGCGAAGGATTGCAGCAGGCCCCAGGGCCCGACCACGTTCGGCCCGCGGCGCAGCTGAACCGCAGCCCAGACCTTACGGTCGGCATAGAGCGCATAGGCGATGAAGATGAGGAGCGCGACGAGCAGGAGCAGGCTCTTGCCCAGCATGATCGCGACCGAGAGGAGGATATCTCCCAATTCCATGGTTCTTTTCTCCACTCTTACTCGGCTGCTTCGAGCTTCAGCTCACGGGCGAGCGCAGAGCACTCGGCCATGACGCCGGAGGCGCGGGCAATCGGGTTCGTCAAGTAGAAGTCCTTCACAGGGCTCGTAAATGCATCGCGTCCAAGCGTGCCGCCAAGACCGGAAAGCGCCTGAATGGCGGAAGCGGTATCGGCGGACTGCACTCTGTCAATGGCTGCGAAATGCGGATGAGCCGCATAGAGCTTGGCCCGCAGGGCATTGAGCGAGTCGAACGGCAGGCGGTGGCCCAGAACCTCCGACAGGGCCCGCAGGATCGCCCAATCCTCACGGGCTTCGCCCGGAGCGAAGGCTGCGCGGTTGGCCATCTGCACCCGGCCTTCCGTGTTCACGTAGGTACCGGATTTCTCCGTATAGGTGGCGCTTGGCAGGATCACGTCGGCCCGGTGAGCGCCACGGTCTCCGTGGGTGCCCTGGTAAATGACGAAGGCACCGGGAACGACATCGATCTCGTCGGCACCGAGGTTGAAGAGAACCTCGACACCGCCCTGAGCCATCTGCTGGGCGGTCAGGCCGCCCTCGCCCGGCACAAGGCCGAGATCGAGCGCACCGACGCGAGAAGCCGCGGTATGGAGCACCGAGAGGCCGTTCCAGCCCTCCTTCACCGCCCCCACGTCGCGGGCGAGCGACGCAATGGCGGAGAGCACCGCAAGTCCGTCCGGACGAGTAAGGGCGCCCTGCCCCACGATGATCAGCGGACGCTCGGCAGCGCGCAGCTTCTCGATGAAGCTGTGACGGCCACTGGCCAACTCAGCGAGCGTATCGGGACCTGCGCCGAGATATTCGTAAGGATAGGTCAGATCCACATTCTCACCGATCAGGGCAATCGGTGGCGGCGCTGCGCGCCAACGCTTGCGGATGCGCACGTTCACGAGCGAGGCTTCAAAGCGCGGGTTGGAGCCCACGATCAGGATAGCATCCGCATCCTCGATGCCCGAGATGGTGCTGTTGAAGAGATAGGAGCCGCGTCCGTAAGCAGGCGACAGCACAGTGCCGTCCTGGCGGGCGTCGACATTCGTCACGCCGAGGCTCTGCATGAGGAGCTTGAGCGCAAACATCTCTTCGACGGCAGCGAGATCGCCGACGATAGCGCCGATCTTCTGAGGAGACGTGCCCTTCACCTTGGCGGCGATGGTGGCGAACGCCTCCTGCCAGGATGCCGGACGCAGGCGGCCGTTCTCACGAACGAACGGACGATCGAGGCGCTGCAGGCGCAGGCCATCGACAATCTGGCGGGTCTTGTCGGTGATCCATTCCTCGTTCACAGCCTCGTTGACGCGCGGCAGGATACGCATGACCTCGCGGCCACGGGAATCCACGCGGATCGAGGAACCCACGGCATCCATCACGTCGACGGAATCCGTCTTGGTGAGTTCCCAGGGACGGAAATGGAACGACTCGGGCTTATGGGTGAGCGCGCCGACCGGGCAGAGATCGGCAATGTTGGCCTGCAGTTCGGAACCGAGCGCCTTCTCGAGATAGCTCGTGATCTCCATGTCCTCGCCGCGCCACAGGGCACCCATATCCGGCACGCCAGCCACCTCGGCGGTAAAGCGCACGCAGCGGGTGCAGTGGATGCAGCGGTTCATGGAGGTGCGAACCAACGGGCCAAGGTACTTGTCGGTCACCGCACGCTTGTTCTCATGGTAGCGGCTGGTGTCGACACCGTAGGCCATGGCCTGGTCCTGCAGGTCGCACTGGCCACCCTGATCGCAGATCGGGCAATCGAGCGGGTGGTTGATGAGCAGGAACTCCATCACCCCTTCGCGCGCCTTCTTCACGGTCGGCGACTTGGTGGAGATTTCCGGCGGCTCACCATTCGGGCCCGGACGGCAATCGCGCACGCCCCAGGCGCAAGAGGCGACCGGCTTCGGCGCACCCTTCACCTCGACGAGACACATGCGGCAGTTACCGGCAATCGACAGCCGCTCATGGTAGCAGAAGCGCGGAACTTCAGCGCCTGCGGCCTCGGCGGCTTGGAGCAGCGTGTATTCGGCGGGGACGTCGACCTCGACGCCATCAACGATGATTTTAGCCATCTCTATCTCACTCCGCCGCGATCATGACGGATTCTGAATGCGGGTTCGCCGCGTAGTCGTCGATCCGCTTCTCGATCTCATGACGGAAGTGGCGGATCAGACCCTGAACCGGCCAAGCCGCCGCGTCGCCGAGCGCGCAGATGGTATGGCCTTCGATCTGGGTCGAGACTTCGAGCAGCATGTCGATTTCGCGCTTCTGGGCGCGGCCCTCGGCCATGCGGTTGAGCACGCGCCACATCCAGCCGGTGCCCTCACGGCACGGCGTGCACTGGCCGCAGCTCTCGTGCTTGTAGAAATACGAGATGCGGGCAATGGCGCGGACGATATCCGTGGACTTGTCCATGACGATCACGGCGGCGGTGCCGAGACCCGAGCGCAGGCCGCGTAGGGTATCGAAATCCATCGGCGCGTCGATGATCTGATCGGCGGGTACCACGGGAACGGACGAGCCGCCGGGGATCACGGCGAGCAGGTTATCCCAGCCCCCGCGGATGCCGCCGCAATGGGTGTCGATCAGTTCGCGGAATGTCAGCCCCATGGCCTCTTCCACGTTGCAGGGCTTGTTCACGTGGCCCGACACACAGAAGAGCTTGGTGCCCACGTTGTTCGGACGGCCGATGCCGGAGAACCAGGATGCGCCACGGCGCAGGATCGTGCCCGCAACCGCAATCGACTCCACGTTGTTCACAGTGGTCGGGCAGCCGTAGAGGCCCATATTCGCAGGGAATGGAGGCTTGAGGCGCGGCATGCCCTTCTTGCCTTCCATGCTCTCGATGAGCGCCGTCTCCTCGCCGCAGATGTAAGCGCCTGCGCCGTGGTGGACATAGAGGTCGAAGGGATAGCCGTGGATGTTGTCCTTGCCGATGAGGCCGGCGGCATAAGCCTCGTCCACCGCACGCTGAAGGGCGTGCTTCTCGGCAATGTACTCGCCGCGAATGTAGATGTAGGCCGCATGCGCGCCCATGGCGAAGGATGCAATGAGACAGCCCTCAACAAGAAGATGCGGATCACTCCGCATGATCTCGCGATCCTTACAGGTGCCCGGCTCCGACTCGTCGGCATTGACGACGAGATAATGCGGACGGCCATCGGACTGCTTGGGCATGAAGGACCATTTCAGGCCCGTAGGGAAGCCCGCGCCGCCGCGACCGCGAAGGCCGGAAGCCTTCATCTCGTCGATGATCCAGTCACGGCCCTTCTCGAGAAGGAACTTCGTCCCGTCCCAAGCGCCGCGCATCTTCGCAGCCTGAAGGTCCGGCGAATGGAAGCCGTAGAGGTTGGTGAAAATGCGATCTCTATCGTGAAGCATCTTAAGTCACCCCTCAGGACGTCTTGTTGTCTTTGTCGACGGTCACGCCCGGCTTGCTCTCGCTGCCGTCGCGGCGCGTCTCGGCTTCAGCCGGAGGCGTACCAGCAATGGGCGTCGTGGGGCTTGTCGGAACCGCATCCTTGCCCGGCGATGCCACATAGGACTTGCCGCTCTGCGGAGCGGGCTTGGCAGCGTCTTCCGTGCGAGCCTCGACCTTCGTCGCACGAGACGCGTCGCCAGCTTCCTTTTGATCGACCGGCTTCACCGGAGCCTCGCCCTCTTTGGCACGCTTGGCCGGTGTATCGGCAGCGTCGCTTTCGATGGCGCGTCCGGCTGCAGGCTTTGCAGCCTTCGCGGCCTCCGGAACGGTTGCCGTGGCAGCGGCAGCCTCACCCGTGGCAGGCTGGGCCTGCTCTTCGAAGCGCTTGCGCCATGCGCCGATCTGCGAGCCGTCATAGAGCGACGGGTCCTGCAGGGTCTTCACGGCCTCATGCGGCTCGGAACGGTTGCGGCCGATTTGGGAGCCGGTCTTCACCGGGCGGCCTGCCGCGAGATCGTCGAGCAGCTTCTCGAAGTTCTCCGTCGTCAGGTCTTCGTAGTAGTCGTCGTTGATCTGCACCATCGGCGCGTTGCAGCAGGCGCCCAGGCACTCGACTTCGAGCCAGGAGAACTTGCCGTCGGCAGTCACATGGTTCTGCTCGCCGATGCGCTTTTCGAGCACCTTCTTGATGTCGCCCGCGCCGCGCAGCACGCAAGGCGTGGTGCCGCAGAACTGGATGAAATATTGTCCGACCGGCTCAAGGTTGAACATCGTGTAGAAGGTCGCCACTTCCATCACGCGGATGATCGGCATGTCGAGCCGCGCGGCCACGGCCTCGATGGCCTTGCGCGGCAGCCAGCCGCCAGCCTGCTCTTGCGCCTTCCACAAAAGCGGGATCACCGCCGACGCCTGACGGCCGGGCGGGTATTTGGCGATCTGCTGCTCAGCGAAAGCTTCGGTCTCGGATGAGAACGCGAAGCTCTCGGGCTGCAATTCTTCAGGCGCGAGCTTACGAACGGCCATTTGACTCTTCTCCTCATCGTCATGGCCGGGCGAGCCCGGCCATTCACGACTTGAACGTATTCATCACGCTTTTTCAGAAGCGTGGTGCCGGCCCCGAAATCGAGCCCGGATTATTCCTTACCGGTCCACTTCACCGAACACGATGTCGAGCGAACCGAGAACGCCTGCGACGTCGGCCAGCATGTGGCCCCGGCACATGAAATCCATGCCCTGCAAGTGTGCAAAGCCCGGAGCGCGCACATGGCAGCGGTACGGCTTGTTGGTTCCGTCCGAGACCAGATACACGCCGAATTCACCCTTCGGAGCCTCCACGGCGGCATAGACCTCGCCCGCGGGGACGTGGAAGCCTTCCGTGTAGAGCTTGAAGTGATGGATCAGCGCTTCCATGGAGCGCTTCATGTCCTTGCGCGAGGGCGGAGCGATCTTGCCGTCGAGCGTCGAAACAGGTCCCTGCCCGTCCGGCGCGCGCAGCTTGTCGAGGCACTGACGCATGATGCGCACGGACTGACGCATCTCTTCCATGCGAATGACCTGACGGTCGTAGTTGTCGCCGTTGAGACCGACCGGGATGTCGAATTCCATCTCCTCGTAGCACTCGTAGGGCTGCGCCTTGCGCAGATCCCAGGCCACGCCGCAGCTGCGGACGATGACGCCGGAGAAGCCCCACTTCCAGCAATCGTCGAGCGTGATCGTGCCGATATCGACGTTGCGTTGCTTGAAGATGCGGCTCCCCATGACGAGGGTGTCGAGATCGTCGAGCACCGTCAGGAAGGGATCGCAGAACGCTTCGATGTCGTCGATCAACTCCGGCTGGATGTCCATGTTCACGCCGCCCGGACGGAAGTAGTTGGCGTGCATGCGTGAGCCGGAAATGCGCTCGTAGAAGATCATCAGCTTCTCGCGCTCCTCGAAGCCCCAGAGGGGCGGAGTGAGCGCGCCGACGTCCATGGCCTGCGTGGTCACATTGAGGAGGTGCGAAAGCAGACGGCCAATTTCCGAGAACAGCACGCGGATCAGCTGCGCGCGGCGCGGAACCGCGATGCCGAGGAGCTTCTCGACCGCGAGGCAGTAGGCATGTTCCTGGTTCATCGGCGCGACGTAATCGAGCCGGTCGAAATACGGATTGGCTTGAACGTAGGTCTTGTACTCGATCAGCTTCTCGGTGCCGCGATGGAGCAGGCCGATATGCGGATCGACGCGCTCGACGATCTCGCCGTCGAGTTCCAGCACGAGACGCAAAACGCCGTGCGCAGCAGGGTGCTGCGGCCCGAAGTTGATCGTGAAATTGCGGATATTATGCTCGCCCATGGGTCGCCCTTTCCGCCTTTATGCCTTGGCCTTCTCGTCGCCGGGCAACACGTAATCCGTGCCTTCCCAGGGAGAGAGGAAGTCGAAATTGCGGAATTCCTGGTTGAGCTTCACCGGCTCGTAGACCACGCGGCCCTGCCCGTCGTCGTAGCGAACCTCCACATAACCGGTCAGTGGGAAGTCCTTACGCAGCGGGTGCCCCTCGAAGCCGTAATCCGTCAACAAACGACGAAGGTCCGGATGACCTGAGAACAGGACGCCGTACATGTCGTAGGTCTCGCGCTCGAACCAGTTTGCCGCCGGGAAGAGACCGATGATCGAGGGAACCGGAGTTACCTCGTCCGTCTGCACCTTCACGCGGATGCGGCGGTTCTGGTGAGGCGCCAGGAAGTGATAGACCACGTCGAAGCGCTTCTCACGGGCCGGATAATCCGCGCCGCAGATGTCGATGAAACAGACGAAACGGCATTGTGGATCGTCCCGCAGGAACGACACCACGCGCACGATCTCCTCTGCGCGGGCAACGAGCGTCAGCTCGTCATAGGCGATGGCGCGATCTTCGATCACCTCGCCGAGGGACGAGGCGATGTGATCGCTCAGGGCTTGAAGCTCAGCACTCATCAGTCAGACCTTTGCTCAGCGCTCGATGGTACCGGTACGGCGAATCTTCTTCTGGAGAAGCAGAACGCCATAGAGGAGCGCCTCCGCGGTCGGGGGGCAGCCAGGCACGTAGATATCGACCGGCACGATGCGATCGCAGCCACGAACCACCGAATAGGAATAGTGGTAATAACCGCCGCCATTGGCGCAGGAGCCCATGGAGATGACGTAACGCGGCTCAGGCATCTGATCATAGACCTTACGCAGCGCCGGGGCCATCTTATTGGTCAGCGTGCCGGCCACGATCATCACGTCCGACTGGCGCGGTGAAGCGCGCGGGGCGAAGCCGAAGCGCTCGACGTCGTAGCGCGGCATGGACATCTGCATCATCTCGACGGCGCAGCAGGCCAAGCCAAAGGTCATCCACATGAGCGAGCCTGTTCGCGCCCAGGTGATGAGATCCTCGGTGGAGGTCACGAGGAAGCCCTTGTCGGACAGCTCCTCGTTGATGGAAACGAAATAGGGGTCGTTCGACCCTACCGGCTTACCGGTATTGGGATCGATGATGCCACGCGGAGCGGGAGCCACCAGGGTGGATTGGTTGTCGGAGATCAATCCCATTCCAGGGCTCCCTTCTTCCACTCATAGACGAAGCCGACGGTCAGGACGCCCAGGAAGAGCATCATCGAGAGAAAGCCGAACCAGCCAAGGTTCCCGAACACGATGGCCCAGGGGAACAGGAAGGCGACCTCCAGATCGAAGATGATGAAAAGGATGGCGACCAGATAAAACCGCACGTCGAATTTCATGCGTGCGTCATCGAAGGCATTGAACCCGCACTCGTAAGCGGACAGCTTTTCCGCATCGGGCTTGCTGTAGGCGACGATGAACGGTGCCACGAGCAGCGCCACCCCGATCAGGAGCGACACGCCGATGAAGATCACGAGAGGCAGGTAGTCGGCGAGGAGATTCGTCATACGACACCCAGAAGAAACGGAGCGCGGCCCGGAAAGGCCTGCGACATGCCACGCATTTAAGCCACAGAAACGCCCGAAGAAGGGTCCTGCGACAAACGGCGGTTTGTGGGCGTTGGCTTAACTGAGTTCCCCTTCCCTGACAAGTGTTTGAGGTGCCGTAAAAAGAACCATTCCAAACTAAGATGTGGCCTGCTCTGCCCCGTGCGCCGCATTGCGGTCGACCCGCTCTTTTGCCTGATTTTCGGCGGTTTCAGACTTGGCAATAGCCTCTCGCTCGGCCCGAATCTCATCCACTGTCTCCATTCCTGCGCACTTGGTCCAAAAGCAGGCAAAGCCTCCGAAATCATCGGGCGGCCCTGTGATGGGCCAGCCCTATGCCTCAAAGCCATCAATGCCGTAGGAATCTGGGAGAAATGCTTAGAATCGGAAAATGTGCCGCGCTTTGGCGCAACACCCATGTACCGGACGCGCACGAGGCTTCTAAGGAAGCCGCCTGATATGGATTATCATGAGAAAGTGGCGCGGGCGACGGGGCTCGAACCCGCGACCTCCGGCGTGACAGGCCGGCACTCTAACCGACTGAGCTACGCCCGCGCATCGGACCGCCGAAGCGGTGTGTGGGTGCGGTTTAAGGGGCACCCTGTTCCCTGTCAAGCGTTCCCTGCACGCATTTTCAGATCAATGTCAAAAACCTGCTGGAAGCCCGGTCACCCATCAAGATTCCTAGATAATGCAGCCGGGTTTTAGGACTTGCATCCTATTCCGCCGAGGCAGGCCCGGAGGGGTCCCTGAGGGAACGGAGAACCCGGTCGCACTCGATCAACTCATCCAAGGCCGATTGCAGTCTCTGCAAAGCCTCTTCGGGCAGCGCAGGCTGCGGAAGCCCATGGACGGCCTCGCCGTATGGGGAATCGGCGAAGTCCTCGGAATCGCTTACGATTGCCTCTTCCTTCGTCTCCGGGCGGGGCGCGGACACGCTTTCCTCGCCGCGGCCTACGGCCTGGACGAAGCGGATGCCCTCCTCCTTGAGGATGCGTTGCACGCCCCGGATGGTATAGCCCTCGCCATAGAGAAGCTGGCGGATGCCCTTGAGAAGGTCCACATCATCGGGGCGATAATAACGCCGCCCGCCTCCGCGCTTCAGCGGCTTAATATGATTGAAGCGGGTTTCCCAGAAGCGCAGCACATGCTGCGGCAGGTCGAGATCCTCGGCCACCTCACTGATGGTGCGGAACGCGTCAGGGCTCTTGTCCATCGCGCCGCCTTGCATCCGGGCTTAGTCCTCGCGCTCGACGGTTTCGCCGTTGATATAGGCCTTCAGCACGTTGGATGGCTTGAAGACCATGACCCGGCGCGGATCGATCGGCACCTCGACGCCTGTCTTCGGGTTGCGACCGACGCGCTCACCCTTGCTGCGCACGACGAAAGAACCGAAGGACGAGAGCTTGACGGTCTCACCGGCGGCCAAGCTGTCGCAGATCTCGGCCAGGACGCGTTCGACCAGTTCAGCCGATTCCGTCCGCGAGAGCCCCACCTTCTGGTAGACCGCCTCGCTAAGATCCGCCCTCGTCACAGTTTTGCCAGCCATTGAGCTCCCCAAGCCAGAATGAGTTCTTTGGTCTTTCAATCAGTTAAGACGCTATGCAGATGGCTCCGTATGGTCAACCTTAGACTTGGCGTCAAGCGGTTACCATATAGACTAGATGGCCTATGTTACTACCACCGGATGAGCGCACTGCCCCAGGTAAAGCCGCCGCCGATGGCCTCGATCATGACGAGATCGCCATCCTTGATGCGGCCGTCCTTGCGGGCGACGTCGAGGGCGAGCGGGATTGAGGCCGCCGAAGTGTTGCCATGCCTGTCAACGGTGATCACCACCTTCTCAGGTGCAATTCCGAGCTTGTCGGCGCTGGCGGTAATAATGCGCTTGTTGGCCTGATGAGGCACGAACCACTTCAATTCCTCGGGCGTCGTGCCGCTGGCCGTGAAAGCGTCCCTCACGACGTCGGTGACCATCCCGACGGCGAACTTGAAGACTTCCTTGCCTTCCATCTTCAAGACGCCCGTCGTCTTGGTAGAACCCGGTCCGCCATCGACATAGAGCTTCTCGCGATAGCGCCCATCCGAACGCAGCTGAGAGGTGAGAACGCCACGGTCGGTGGAGGCGCCCTCGCCTTCCTGAGCCTCGAGCACAAGCGCTCCGGCACCGTCGCCGAAGAGGACGCAGGTGGTGCGGTCGTTCCAGTCGAGAATGCGCGAGAAGGTCTCGGCGCCGATCACCAAGGCCCGCTTGTGCGATCCGGACTGGAGGAACTTGTCGGCGGTGGAGACCGCATAGACGAAGCCGGCGCAGACGGCCTGCAGGTCGAAAGCCGCACCGTGGGTGATTCCGAGCCCGTTCTGAATCATCGTCGCAGTGGACGGGAAAGTGTGATCGGGCGTCGAGGTGGCGCAGATGATGAGGTCGATGTCCTGCGCGGTCAGGCCGGCATCGGCGAGCGCCGCCTCGGCGGCCTTGATGCCGAGGACGGACGTGGTTTCGCTGTCATCGGCGATGTAACGCTGCTCGATGCCCGTCCGCTGCACGATCCAGTCGTGCGTCGTGTCCACGATCTTCTCAAGATCCTGATTGGTCAGCTTGCGCTTCGGCAGATAGGATCCGACGCCACGCACAACGGAACGAATACGTTTCAAGATAATACTTTCCTCAGGCCGAGTGCCCGACGGGATCATGCTCCAGCATGCCCCGGATCGTGTTCATCAACTCAAAATGCGCCATGTCGTAGGCTACGTCGATGGCGCTCGCAAACCCTAGAGCGTCCGTCCCGCCGTGGCTCTTCACGACCACGCCTTCGAGGCCCAGGAAGAGACCGCCATTAACCTTGCGCGGGTCCATCTTGTCCCTGAGAGCGTTAAAAGCCTGTTTCGCGAACAAATAGCCGATCTTGGCCATCAGTGTACGGCTCATGGCGGAGCGCAGATACTGGCCGATCTGCTTGGCCGTGCCCTCGGCGGTCTTCAGAGCGATGTTGCCCGTAAAGCCCTCGGTCACGACCACGTCCACTGTCCCCTTGCCGATATCGTCGCCTTCCACGAAGCCGCGATACTGCAAATAGGGAGCGTTCATGTCCTTGAGAATGCGGCTGGCTTCCTTGACTGCCTCGATTCCCTTGATCTCCTCAGTCCCGACATTGAGCAGCCCCACGGTCGGGCGCTCCAGGTCGAACACGATGCGCGCCATGGCCGCGCCCATGATCGCCATATCGACTAGATGCCCCGCATCGGCGCCAATGGTCGCCCCCACATCGAGCACGATGCTCTCGCCCCGCATGGTGGGCCACATGGCAGCAATCGCAGGACGCTCGATATGCGCCATGGTCTTCAGGCAGATCTTGGCGGTCGCCATGAGGGCGCCCGTGTTGCCGGCGGAGACACAGGCATCGGCCTCGCCGTCCCGCACGGCCTGAACGGCCTTCCACATGGACGACTTGCCGCGCCCCATACGGATCGCCTGGCTCGGCTTCTCGTCCATGGCGATGGAGATTTCGCTATGGCGAAGCTCGGTCGCCGCCTTCAGCTTGGGATGAGCATTCAAGAGAGGCTCAATCACCGCCTCGTTGCCGAAAATGAGGAAGCGGATGTCGGGATGCCTTTCCAGGGCCAGAGCCGCGCCCGGGATGACGGTCGATGGGCCATGGTCCCCTCCCATCGCATCGAGCGAAATACGCACTGGCTTCGACATAACCGTTATTCTTTCTATCGGCGTGAACAGGGGGCGGAAAATACCGGTTTACGGTGGCATCGCAACCGAATTCTATAGCTGCCCCATGAGCTTCCGTCGGGAGCCCACGGCCCCCATTGGGCCGTGGTTTTTCAAGCCCGCAGCTTACTTGTCTGCCTTGAGCTTGCTTAGCGCAGCGAAAGGCGAATCCTTCTCGCTCCCCGAATCCTGATAGTCGAAATCGACGCCCGGCTTGCGGGGGTAAGGGTCGAGGCCCAGAGCCAGGAACTCGGCAGTGAGCGCGCCGAGGTCGATCTGGCCGTTGATGATCTCATCAGGCGGCTCATACTCATTGATGTCGGTCGGGGACTCTGCCGGCATTCCTGAAGGCTCCGCGAAATCGACCTCCACCTCCTCCTCGATCTCGGAATCGAACGAATCGAGGGTGACGACGCAAATCTGAGTGATGGAAGCCTTCACGACCCCCTTCACATGGATGCCCTTGGCGGTGTTGGTGAGCTGATAATCGGCTGAGAGGGCCTGGATCCCTGGAAGCCCAAAATCCTTCGCCACGGCGGCACGCTCCTCGGCGTTCACCTCCAGATGGACCTCCTGTCCCCGTGAGGGAATGTTCATGACGTCCACGAGGCGCGAGAGGGGGCCTACGGTTTCGGGGGTCATCGGCTTCTCTCCTCTGTGAAGGCCTCAGGTGCCGGGAAAGCGGGCCCGTTTTCAAGCAATACATCAAGGGTGACGGTCTTGAGACCGCTGTCCGCCGCCAATGCATAACGCGCAAGCGCTGAGGCAGGGGCATCTTGTCCTAAAGCATTCCGGCCAAGAGCCTCGGCCAATTCGGCCTCGTTTCCGGCATTCAGAGCTGGGTCATAGGCCTGAGCCCTGCCATAAAAGGACGCAGCTATCTTCTTCATGCGCTTGGGCACGACAGTGTCGCCTACGCCCATCTCGCGCAAGGAAGCATCCATGTCCCGGAAAAAGGCATCCGTCAGGTCCTTGGCCACATCGTCCGCCGGTGGGGGAAGCTCCCGGAGCGCCCTCAAGGATAGGACCATGTGGAGCGAAAGGGATTCGAACCGTCCCTCTAGGGTATCCGGGATACCGAGTGCCGCATAAAGACCCGGTCTCCGGGAAGCTGTGGCGATTCTCTCATAGAGAGCCGCAATGGCCACGCGCCGGGGGTCCTTGCGGAAGAGACTGAATATCACAGACTTTTCCCTTCCAAGCTTGTCAAAATCGAAACCTCGGGTTACGCCATCACGATCCACAGGCGCAAGCTCATCCGCGCCGCATTCCTGGAAGAACCGTACGATGCGTCGATATCATACCCTTTTGGTACGCTTGGCCACTGCGACTTTCCTGGCCACCTCCGTCGCCGCCTGCACCATGGGCGAGGAGTTTGCCCGCGGATATCAGCTGGACGAGAATGCCGTAGCTCAGGTGAAGAAGGGCATGAGCGCCGATCAGGTGCTTCAGACCCTCGGCACCCCCTCGACCGTGTCCACAGTGGGTAACCGCAGCTGGTATTATATCAGCCAGCGCTCCCGCCGCACTCTCCAGTTCATGGGCGAGCAGGTCGTGGATCAGCGCGTCACCGCCGTCTATTTCGACAAGAACCTGCGCGTCGAGCGCGTGGGCCTCTATGGCATTCAGGACGGTCAGGTGTTCGACTTCATCAGCCGCAAGACCCCATCCGGCGGCGAGGAGACGAGCTTCATCGGCCAGATCTTCAAAGGCGCGAACACCTTCAATCCGTTCGGCAGCTAAGAAGCCTGCGACAATCACCAACGAAAAGGCCGGGCTTCGTCCCGGCCTTTTTCATTTCTCATACCCCGCCAATGAAAAAACCCGCGGCAATCGCCGCGGGTTTGTGTCGCCTGTTTCGGGCGGATTACGAATGCGCCAGGATCGCCAGCAGCATCAGAGCAATGATGTTGGTGATCTTGATCGCCGGGTTCACGGCGGGCCCCGCCGTGTCCTTATAGGGATCTCCGACGGTGTCGCCGGTAACGGATGCCTTATGCGCGTCCGAACCCTTGTGGTGCGTCACACCGGAAGCGTCCGTGAAACCATCCTCGAAGGACTTCTTCGCGTTGTCCCAGGCGCCACCGCCCGAGGTCATGGAGATCGCGACGAAGAGGCCCGTCACGATGACGCCGAGCAGCATCGCTCCGACCGCCGAGAAGGCCTGGGATTTACCGGCAACCCACAGGATCACGAAATAGGTCACGATCGGAGCCAGCACGGGGAGAAGTGACGGCACGATCATTTCCTTGATCGCGGCACGGGTCAGCATGTCCACCGCACGTCCGTAATCGGGACGGTCGGTGCCCTGCATGATACCCGGCTTCTCGCGGAACTGACGGCGCACCTCTTCCACGACGGCACCCGCCGCGCGCCCCACCGCCGTCATGGCGATGCCGCCGAACAGGAATGGAATCAAGCCGCCGAACAGAAGGCCAACCACCACGTAGGGGTTGGTGAGCGAGAAGTCCGGGGTCACACCCTGGAAGTATGGATACTGCGCCGCATTCTGCGTGAAGTAATTGAGGTCCGACGTGTAGGCGGCAAAGAGCACGAGAGCGCCGAGGCCCGCCGAGCCGATGGCATAACCTTTCGTGACGGCTTTCGTGGTGTTGCCCACCGCGTCGAGCGCATCCGTGGATTTACGAACCTCCTTCGGAAGTCCTGCCATTTCAGCGATGCCGCCAGCGTTATCCGTCACCGGACCGAACGCATCGAGCGCCACGATCATACCCGCGAGAGCCAGCATCGCCGTGACCGCGATCGCAATGCCGAAGAGGCCTGCGAGCGTGTAGGCGATAATGATGCCTGCGATAATCACGATGGTCGGCAGCGCAGTCGATTCCAGAGAGACCGCAAGACCCTGAATCACGTTGGTGCCATGACCCGTCACGGAGGACTGCGCGATTGAGCGCACTGGACGGAAACCGACGCCGGTATAGTACTCCGTAATCACGACGATAAAGGCCGTGACCAGCAGGCCGATGATGGCGCACCAGAACAGATCCTGCCCCGTGAATTCGGCTCCCGCGACCTGACCGAAGCCGATCATCTGCCAGGTCACGAGCCCGATCGCGACGGCGGACAGAATGCCGGTTACGATGAGGCCCTTGTAGAGCGCGCCCATGATGGATTCGTTCTGACCGAGCTTCACGAAGAACGTACCGATGATCGACGTGACGATGCAGGCCGCACCGATGGCGAGCGGATACATGAGCATCGAATCGAGAATGCTCTGTCCCGCGAAGAAGATAGCGGCCAGCACCATGGTGGCGACGACGGTCACCGCATAGGTCTCGAACAGGTCGGCAGCCATGCCGGCACAGTCACCCACGTTGTCGCCCACGTTGTCGGCGATGGTGGCGGGATTGCGCGGATCGTCTTCCGGAATACCGGCTTCCACTTTGCCCACGAGGTCGCCGCCGACATCCGCCCCCTTGGTGAAGATGCCGCCGCCGAGACGGGCGAAGATCGAGATCAGGGAGGCGCCGAAACCGAGGGCCACGAGGCTGTCGATGACCACCCGGTCGGCGGGGTTCAGGCCGCCGATGCGGGTAAGATAGCCGTAATAGAGCGCCACACCGAGAAGAGCGAGGCCCGCCACCAGCATTCCGGTGACGGCACCGGCCTTGAAGGCCACGTCGAGGCCGCCGCCGAGCGACTGGGTTGCGGCCTGCGCCGTGCGGACATTGGCGCGAACGGAGACGTTCATGCCGATGAAGCCTGCGACACCCGACAGGATCGCGCCGATGGCAAAGCCAATTCCGACCCGAATGCCAAGGAAGTAGGTGATGATGGCAAACAGCACCACGCCCACGATGGCGATGGTCGTATATTGCCTGCGGAGATAGGCTTTCGCGCCTTCAGCGATCGCGCCTGCAATCTCCTGCATGCGCTGAGAACCGGCGTCCCGCTTCATCACGTCGCTGATGGCCCAGAGGCCATACGCAATCGAGAGAAGCCCGCCCAAAATAATGAGGGTGAGTGCCATCATGCCATCCTTGTTATGGGAAAGCAGAAAGCCGGATTTCAAAGCCTGAATTTTGGCCTTGAACGGCCTCCACCCCCGCGAAGTCTATATTTGGTTGCAAAAAAGCAGCCGCTTCGCAACGATGCTTGGCAATTAAATCACAAGAACCCTGTAAGACTTTATGCTGGTACGGGCGCCCGCACTCTTTGCTGCCAAGCCAGCAGAAGTAGCGCGATGACGACTGGCGGAAAGACCATCCAGTTCACGGTGTCCCAGCCACCCGAGTTCAACAGTTTCCCGGAAGAGAAGGATGCGGCAGCAACCGAGCCGAAGACCAGGAAGTCGTTGGCGGCCTGAACTTTCGTGCGCTCCTCGGGGCGGTAGCAGTCCGTGACCATGGCGGTCGCGCCGATGAACCCGAAGTTCCAGCCGAAGCCCAGGATGATGAGCGTTGCCCAGAAATGGGCAACCTGGATGCCCGATAGGCCGATAGCCGCCGAGAGCGCGATCAGAATCAATCCCGCAGCCGTTACGCGCTCCTTACCGAAGCGGACGATCAGGCGTCCCGTGAAGAAACTGGGGCCGAACATGGCCAGGATGTGCCATTGGATGCCGAGAGCAGCCGCCTCGATGGGAAGGCCGCATCCGACCATGGCGATGGGCGCGGCGGTCATGAGGAAGCTCATGAGCGCGTAGGACACGAGCCCCGCAACCGCCGCCACGATGAAGCGCGGTTGCCGGACGATCTCGCTCAAGGGCCTTCCGCCAGCCTTGGGAGCCGTGCTCACAGGCGCGGGCCTCAGAAATGAGACCACCACCATTGAGAGCAGCGCCAGAGCCGCCTGACCGAGGAAGGCGCCGGAGAAAGGTGCGGTGGGGACCGCGTCCCGCAGCCAGATGACGGTTTGCGGCCCTATCACACCAGCCAGGAGACCTCCGGTCATGACCCAGGAGATCGCACGCGCCTTGAAGGCTTCCGAGGCCGTATCGGTCGCCGCAAAGCGGTAGCTCTGATTGAACGAGCCGTACATGCCGATGATCAAGGCGCCGAAACAGAAGAGCAGAAAGCTGAAGGAGGCGATGCCGAAGGCCGCCAGGCAGCCGCCAAAAAGGCCGATACCGCTGCCCACGATATAGCCGATGCGCCGCCCGGCCTTTCGCATGAGCACGGCGGCTGGAATGGTGCCGAGCGCCAGTCCCAGATTGAGCAAACTGACGGGGAGCGTGGCGAGCTCCTTGTTGTCCGCGAGATTCATTCCCACGAGGCCGCCGAGGGACACAACGATGGCGGGGCTCGATCCGCCAAGCGCCATGGCAATAGCCAACACAACGGCATTGCGCTTAGCGAGAGCGTCAGAAGTGGGAGAATGAGCCTGCATCGTAGCGTCTTTCAGAATTACTCATCCGAAAGACCGGGGGGCCATGCCCCTGAACGACTCGGCCTATGGCGGACATCTTGATGCCCACGCTATCGGCCTCTTTCAGGAAACTGTCGAGGCTATTTTCTGGAACCGTGCAGAGAATCTCGTAATCGTCGCCGCCTGTCACGGCGAGATCGAAAAGGCTTGGATCGTATTCGACCGCTCTCCGCACAGCGGGAGAAAGCGGCACGCGATCCGCCTCAATCTCAGCCGAGGCGCCGCTGACCCGCATCATCTTGGCAAGATCGCCCGCAAGGCCATCGGACACGTCCATGGCAGCATGGGCATGATCCCTGACCACATGCGCAAGCCTGTGCCGCGGCTGCGGGTGGAGATAGCGGTCGGCGAGATGGGCTTTCTCATGAGCCGACAGATTCTCAGCCCAGTCGGGATGCTTGCGGAGCTTCAGTCCCAGGGCCGCATCGCCAATGGTGCCGCTCACGCAGATCACGTCACCGGCCTTGGCGTTGCCGCGTCGAACCATGCACCCGGCGGGCACGTCACCGATAGCCGTCACGGAGAGGGTCAAAGCCCCTCTTGCCTTTACCGTATCGCCGCCCAGCAACGGACAACTGAAATCCCGCGCGGCCTCTCCAAGCCCCTCAGCAAATTGCGCAAGCCATTCTTCCGTCCAGGTATCGGGAAGCGCAAGGCTCAGGAGGAAACCTGCGGGATCTGCGCCTTTGGCCGCGATATCCGACACGTTAACCCCCAGAGCTTTCCGCGCGATGGAAGCTGGCGGGTCTTCGGGAAGAAAGTGCACCGACTCGACCAACGCGTCGGTCGTCAGCACGAGATCGTGCCCGGGCTTCGGAGAGAAGGAGGCGGCATCATCTTTCAGGCCAAGAGCGCCCTCGCCTGCCAACGGCGCGAAGAAACGGGCGATGAGCCCGTCTTCGGTAAGGCGCTGGGAACTCTTGTCCTGACGATCCCTGCCATCGGGGGTTAGCGCTTCCCCTGCCCGGCAGCCTTCTTTTCCAGTTCGCCGGGGCGAACGTCGCGAGCGAGCGTGTCAAGAACGGCGTTCACGAGGCCGGGCTCGTCCTCGCCATAAAAGCCATGGGTCACGTCCACATATTCGGTGATGACGACGCGAGCGGGCACGTCCTTGCGGAACATCAGCTCATAGCCGCCGGCACGCAGGATGGCGCGCAGAACGGCCTCCACACGACGAAGAGGCCAGCCTTCATCAAGCGCCTTGTCGATCTTCACGTCAATGGCGCGCTGGTTCTGCACAACGCCTGAGATCACATTGCGGAAGAACTCGACGTCGGAGGGTTTGAACTCGATACCCTCGACCTCACGGCCGATCCAGAAGGCTTCGAACTCGGCAAGGACATCTACGACGGTCTTGCCGGAAAGATCCATCTGATAGAGGGCCTGGACGGCAGCAAGGCGAGCGGCGGAACGCTCAGCAGGCTTCGTCATGATCAGGCCTCCAGCTTGTTCTTGATGCGCAGGACGGCAAGCGCCGCGTCTACCGCACCACCACCCTTATTCAATTCATTCACGCTCGCCCGGGTCCAGGCCTGCTGCTCATTCTCCACGGTCAGGATGCCGTTGGCGAGCGGGATCTTGCGGGCGACCGACAGGTCCATCAGAGCGCGGGCGCTTTCGCCGGCCACAATGTCGTAGTGGCCTGTTTCGCCGCGGATCACGCAGCCGAGCGCCACGACGGCGTCATAGGGCTTGCCAGCCTTCTCGGCCGCATCGAGCGCAATCGCCACGGTCGCCGGGATTTCGAGGGCGCCATCGAGGGTCAGCACGTCCATGCTGGCCTGGGCGGTCTCGACGGCTCCTTGAGCGCCCCGCAACAGCTCGTCGGCGATATCGTCATAGAACCGCGCCTCTACGACGAGGATGCGGGCGCCGGGAACGGGCGGGCGGGCGGCTTGCGGCTTGGCGGAATGCGAGACCATGGCTGACTCTTCAAAGAACGTTCGTGAGCTTCCGCCCTTGAGAGAGGAAGCCCATGCAAAAGCGGAAATGTTGGCGTTCCCTACCCCGCCCGGCGTGTGTCCGCAAGGCGTGCGGCGTAGCGCGCCATGAGATCGACCTCGATATTGAGCCTGTCGCCCTCCTTGCGCTCGCCCCAGGTGGTGACGGCAAGCGTGTGCGGAATGATGAGCACGGTGAAGTGATCGCCATCGACCGAATTCACGGTCAGGGAGGTGCCGTCGAGGCAGACGGAGCCTTTTTCAGCGATGAAGCCAGCCAGATTGGACGGCGCCTTGATAGTGAAGCGCGCGGTCGGGCCCCATGGGTTGTCACCCGCGGTGATGGCGTCCACCTTCACGATAGTCGCGAGGCCATCCACGTGGCCGGTGACGATATGCCCCCCGAGCTCGTCGCCGATCTTGAGCGACCGCTCGAGGTTGATCTTCGTGCCCGCCTTCCAATCGCCTACCGTGGTGCGTTCCAGTGTTTCAGCTGCCGCATCCACATCGAACCAGCATCCGCCTTCGCGCTCTCCGACAGCGACCACCGTCAGGCATGGTCCGCCGCAGGCGATGGAAGCGCCGAGCGCAATGGTCGCGGGGTCGTAGGATGCGTTGATGCGCAGCCGCTTCAGGGTTCCCTGCGCGCCTTCCGCCGACACCACCTCGCCGACATCGGTAACGATACCCGTGAACATCAGGGTTTCTCCCAGAACATGAAAAGATCGGAGCCGACCTGCTCGTCGGCGAAAAGAGCGAATTCGTCCATACGATCCTGCAGCGCGAGCCCGAGAGCGGGGACATCGCCCTGACCGCGCGCGGAACGGCCGGTGACAAGAATCAAGTCGTCGATCAGGTCGGCCTGGGCCAGAGCATCCGCCAAACCAGGACCGCCTTCGCAGAAGATGCGTGTCAGGCCGCGCGTGCCGAGAAGCTGGAGCGCCTCAGGCAAGGATACGTGACCTGTCTCGTCTGCCGAAACGCGCATGACCTCGACGCCTTGCGCGACGAGCGCGTGCTCGGCCTCAACGGACGCCCCTGCGGCGGCCACGATCCAGGTCGGGATTTCCCGCGCGCCCGTCACGATGCGCGACGCCAAAGGCGTGCGCAGGTGCGTGTCGATGACGATACGAATGGGCGAGCGGCTTTCGAGACCGGGCAAGCGCACATTCAAGAGCGGATCGTCCGCGAGCACGGTTCCGACGCCGACCATGATAGCATCCGCATGAGCCCGCATGAGATGCACTTTTGCGTTGGCCAACTCGCCCGTGATCTTCAAACGCGGCCCCTGTCGCGAACCCGCGAGACCTTCCGTAGTGCGGGCGAGTTTGACCGTGACGGAGGGACGGCCCTTTGTAACGCGCGTGATGTGCCCGCGATGAGCACGGCGCGCCAAAGGCTTCAGGCAGTCGGTCACGACCTCGATACCGGCCGCGCGCAGGCGCGCATGGCCGAGACCCGCGACCCGCTCATCCGGATCTTCGATGGCCGAAACGACGCGCGCGATACCGGCCTCAACGACACCATCCGCGCAGGGCGGAGTCTTTCCGTGGTGGGAACACGGCTCCAGCGAGACATACAGCGTCGCGCCCTTGGCACGCTCTCCTGCTGAGGCGAGCGCGACACGCTCCGCATGAGGGCGGCCACCGGGTTTGGTTGCGCCCTGGGCAAGGATGACGGGAGCATCACCGGTTTCGTCGACCACGACGGCGCCGACCGAAGGGTTGGGCCATGTAAGCCCGAGATTGCGCTCGCCGAGGGCAATGGCGAGACGCATGAAATGCTCGTCCCGCTCTGTACGGTCCGCGCTCATTGCTCTGACTGCACGGGCTTTTTCTTCAGACGCGGAGGTTCGTCAGATTCCGGCTCTTCCGCCAACTTGCCAAGAATCTCCTCGAAGTCCTTGGCTTCACGGAAGTTTTTATAGACTGAGGCGAAGCGTACATAGGCCACGTCGTCGAGCCCCTTCAGGCCCTCCATGACGAGCTCGCCCACGGTCTCGCTCGGGACATCCCCCTCGCCCATGCTCTCGAGCTGCCGCACGATGCCGTTGATCATGCGCTCCACGCGGTCAGGATCGACCGAGCGCTTACGCAAGGCCACGTCCACCGATTGCTGGAGCTTGTCGCGGTCGAACGGCACGCGGCGCCCCGAACGCTTCACCACAGTCAGCTCGCGCAGCTGCACGCGCTCGAAGGTCGTGAAGCGGCCGCCGCAATCCGGACAGATGCGGCGACGGCGGATGGAGGAGGAATCGTCCGTCGGCCGGGAGTCTTTCACCTGGGTGTCGAGACTCCCGCAATAGGGACAGCGCATCGATAAGCCTGAATGTTAAGCGTAGATCGGGAAGCGGCGGGTCAACTCGTGGACGCGGGTCTTCACCGATTCCTCAGTCGCGGCATTGCCCTCTTCGCCGTTCTTCGCCAGTCCGTCGAGGGTCTCGACGATCAACTCGCCGACCTTCTTGAACTCGGCCACCCCGAAGCCGCGCGATGTTGCGGCAGGAGTGCCGAGACGGATGCCGGAGGTGACCATCGGCTTCTCGGGATCGAAGGGAACGCCGTTCTTGTTGCAGGTGATATGGGCGCGACCGAGCGCGGCCTCGGCGGCCTTGCCGGTGAGCTTCTTCGGACGCAGGTCCACCAGCATGAGGTGGTTGTCCGTGCCGCCTGCAACAATGGCGTAGCCGTTGGCGAGCATCGTATCGGCCAGCACCTTGGCGTTCTCGACCACGGAGCGGGCATAGAGCTTGAACTCGGGGCGCAGGGCCTCGCCGAAGGCCACGGCCTTCGCAGCGATGACATGCATGAGCGGACCGCCCTGAAGGCCCGGGAAGATCGCGGAATTGACCTTCTTGGCGATGTCCTCGTCATTGGTAAGGATCATGCCGCCGCGCGGGCCGCGCAGGGTCTTGTGGGTGGTCGTGGTGACCACGTGGGCATGGGGGAACGGTGACGGATGCGCACCGCCAGCCACCAGACCGGCGAAATGGGCGATATCCACCATGAAGAAGGCGCCGACCTCATCCGCGATCTCGCGGAAGCGGGCGAAATCCCAGAAGCGGGAATAGGCCGAGCCGCCGGCCACGATCACCTTCGGCTTGTGGGTGCGGGCAAGTTCCGCCACCTCGTCCATGTCGATGATCTGGTCGCTCTCGCGGACCTTGTAGCTCACCACGTTGAACCACTTGCCGGACATGTTGACCGGAGAGCCGTGGGTCAGGTGACCGCCGCAGGCAAGGTCGAGGCCCATGAAAGTGTCGCCCGGCTTCATGAGAGCCATGAACACGGCCTGGTTGGCCTGGGAGCCGGAATTGGGCTGGACGTTCGCGAACTTGCAGTCGAACAGGCGCTTGGCGCGGTCGATGGCCAGCTCCTCGGCGATGTCCACGAACTGGCAGCCGCCATAGTAGCGGCGGCCCGGATACCCTTCCGCATATTTGTTGGTCATCACCGAGCCCTGGGCTTCCAGGACTGCGCGGGAAACGATGTTCTCGGAGGCGATCAGCTCGATCTCGTCGCGCTGGCGGCCCAGCTCAAGCCCGATGGCGCGGGCGATCTCAGGGTCGCTATCGGCGAGACCGGCCGAGAAAAAGCTGTTGGAGAGGTGGTTCGTTGCTGCTTCGCTCGCGCTCATGATCGTTCTCGCCTTGCTGTGAGCCCCACCTGACTGGCGCTCAATTCCCGATGGCCCTGGCCTTTATCATGGGCCGATGGAACCCGCCAACCCGCATCGAAGACTTGTGGGCTAGGCTTTTGAAATGCAACAGCCCGCCGGAAAGGCGGGCTGTGATCGTTTCGGCATGAAGCCTTAGTTCTGAAGGAACATTTCCTGATCCGGCTCGGTCGGGGTGCGGCTGGCCACCGGGATGGAGGCGCCGAGACCGTCCTTGTTGTAGATGTCGTCGCGGAACTGCACGAGGCCGTCCGGGGTCGCCCAGGCGGTCATGTAGATCCAGTGGATCGGAACCGGCTGCGCCAAGCGGGCGTCGATGCGCTCCCCCGACTTGAAGGTGGCGTCGATCTGCTCGCGCGTCCAGCCGGGGGTGTCCTTCAGGAGCCACTCGATATAGTCGCGCACGTTCTGAATACGGATGCAGCCCGAGGAAACGAAGCGGAAATCGTCTCCGAAGATGCCCTTGGAGGGCGTGTCGTGCATGTAAACACCGTGCTGGTTCGGGATATTGATGCGCACGAACCCCATGGAATTCAGCTCGCCACCCGGATCCTGACGGAAGCGATAGCGGGTCGCCTCGTCCGAGAACCAGTTGATCTGGCTGGAGGGCACTTCCTGCCCGGCCGCATTGAAGATGCGGATCTTGTTTTCGGTCAGATAGTTCGGCTCCTTCTGCATCTTCGGGATGAGGTCCTTCTTCACCACGGAGGCGGGAGCCGTCCAGAACGGGTTGAAGTTGACCTCGACCACCTTGGAGTTCAGGAGCGGCGACTGGCGGTCGATCTTGCCGACACCAGCAGCATGGCGGGTATGAACCCTGCCCCCTTCTACCGTCTCCACGAGAGCGGCGGGAATGTTGGCGACGGCATAACGGTTGGGCATGCCGCCTCCAACGAGGCTGCGCAGGCGCGCCACGTTGATTTCAAGCTGCCGAATGCGGATGTCGACCGGGACGTTCATGGCGGCCACGGTGGCCGACGTCATCGTGCCTGTAGAGCTGATGCCGTGACGTGCCTGGAAGCGGCGGACGGCAGCCTCGACATAGGAATCGAAGATCGGGGACTCGCCTGCGTTCGGGTCGAGATCGCCCGTGACGATGAGGCGGTAGCGCAGGGCGACCACGGCCGGGCTCTTGGAGCCGACGCGCAGTCCCTGCACGCCCTGAACCGGCTGCCACCCGCCACGAGCGGCGATATTGCGGTAATACTCGATCATCTGCTCGGTTGCGGCCAGGGATTCAGCCGAGAGCATAGGGGTCGAGGTCCGCTGCACGCGGGTGCGGGACACAGCCTCGTAATTCTGCGACCACTCGGCCTGGGTCTGAGCCATGGCCATGGTGGCGGGTGTCAGAATAAGGGCGAGCGATCCGGTCAGGAGGGCACGGCGGGACAGCATGAGCGCAGGCTCTTCTCGGTTAGTTGTGGGTCGGCTTCGGAAACTGCCGGGATTGAATTAACGAACGGTATCGAAAACCAAGAACATCAGGGCCGTTTTATGGCAAAATGTTCCCAGATTACGTGCTCGACTTCCAAAACCGTGTTGACCCTCTATGTAACTTTGAACTGTGTTCCAGAGGATACACTTCTCTGTGAGGAGCTTGGCTCCAGGCGAAATGCGAAACCGCCCAGGGGCCAGAAAGAACCTGCCAAACGCCAATAGCGAAAATCTTTCAATAGCTTAGATCATTCTTCCTGAGCGGCAAGCCAGGACACTGCGATATAGACTGCGATCAGCGTCAGGAAGAACAGGATGGTCAGGATTCCGCTGGAGACGATGCCAGGAAAAAAGGCCGCCAGAATCAGGTGACTCATGACGGCCAGCAACCACATGATCCCGCCCCAAGTGCTCGCCATCCAGAGCCCTACGGCGGCGATGAGATCGATCAGGGCGAAGTAGATGATCGTCGCCTGATAGCCTGTGGAGCGGGCCTCGAACTGACCGATTGGCGTCCAGATACCGAGGATCACGGCCCAGGAACTGAGGCCCTTCATGATCCAGATGATCGCCAGCACCCGCATGAACCAAGTGAGACTGAAGCTCCAGCGTAAGGCGGCAGGAGCCGGCGAGCGCTCCTCGATCCGGTCGGAGAGGTAATCCCGGGCGGCCTCATGCGAAGTGCCGTTGTTGCTGCGGTGCGCCATCAGGCAATCTCCAATTCCTGCGGCCCGAGGCTCGCGAAATACCCATCGATGCTCTCCCGCTGCACGCCCTCGAGCGTAGCGGGCTCCCAACGAGGTTGGTTGTCCTTATCGATCAGAACTGAACGGACGCCCTCAAAAAAGTCCTTGCCGCCGTCGATCCGCGAAACGATCCGGAATTCCGTCCTCATCGCCTCCTCGAAATCGAGAGCCGCCCCCCGGCGAACCTGCTCAAACGCGATGCTCATGCTCGTCGGGGATTTCGCGCGCATCCCCGCCTCCGTCCTGGCGGCGAAGTCAGAACCGTTGCGAGCCGCCTTAGCGAGTTGCTGGAGCACGGCTCCCACGCTCTCAGCGGAGAAGCAGGCATCGATTACGGCCAGATGCTCGGCAAGCGGCGCGGGGCCCGGATCGCTCGATGCCTTCGCCAGCACCTCGTCTACCGGTTCGCCGGTGATCAAGGCCTGACGCAACGCTTCCATGGCCTCGCTTTTCACGGAATGGGTCGCAAGGCCGAGCATGAGCGCATCGGCTTGTTTCACCCGTTCGCCCGTGAGCGCGAGATACATACCGGTCTGGCCCGGCAGGCGCGGCAAGGCATAGGTGGCCCCCACATCCGGGAAGAAGCCGATGCTGACTTCGGGCATGGCGAAGAGATATCGCTCCCCTGCGACCCGGTGTGACCCATGGAGCGACACGCCGACGCCGCCGCCCATGACAATGCCGTCGAGAAGGGAGATATAGGGCTTCGGATAGCGCTTGATCCGTATGTTGAGCTGGTATTCTTCGCGCCAGAACGCGAGCGCCTCGTCGCGGTCTCCTACTTGAAGAAGCTCAGTGAGGCGGCGGATGTCGCCTCCGGCGCAGAAGGCTTTCTCGCCCGCGCCCTGGACGACGATGCGAGTGACCTGCGGGTCATCAGCCCAGGCATCGAGGGCCCTGCGCATCTCCCGCACCATATTCAGGGTCAAGGCATTGAGCGCGCGCGGACGGTTGAGGGTAATGACCCCGGCCCGGCCTTGCTTCTCGCAGATGACTTCCGCGGTCTCGTTCATGGAGCGCTTCCCTCGCTTGTCCCTGTTCCGGATTAAACAAGGCACAAGGTTACCGTCAATGCATGGCAGCCCTGAGCCGTTTTTCCCTCCAGAATGCCTGAGATGCGACCTCGGACCCTTTTTTAGAGCGATTTAAATGTGCTAACCCTCCCCCAAGCGCAGGCGCATCGAAGCTGGCGCCGGATGAGGATCATGTCGAAACTGTCGCCGTTCCCCCGCCCCGCAGCACAAGAAGCTGCTTCCTCTCTCAGCATGTCTCACCGCCTGCGGCGCAACCGCAAGGCCGATTGGGCCAGGCGGCTGGTGCGCGAGAGCGTGCTCACGACGAACGATCTGATCTGGCCGATTTTCGTGGTGGAAGGCGCGAGCGGCCGCCTGCCGGTGAATTCCATGCCGGGCGTCGAGCGCCTGACGATCGCAGAGGCGGTAAAGGAAGCCGAGCGGGCAGCGGCCCTAAACATCCCTGCTATCGCACTCTTT
>JAEXGT010000100.1 GCA_023450615.1 Pseudomonadota bacterium
ATCTCGTCAAGGGTGATGCCGGTAACGACACCATCTATGGCGGTGCCGGTATCGACAAGCTCTACGGTGGTTCCGGTCAGGACGTGTTCGTGTTCAACACCAAGGCGAACGCGAAGACCAACCTGGATCAGGTCAAGGACTTCAAGGTCAAGGATGACACCATCTGGCTCGACAACAAGTACTTCACGAAGTTGGGCAAGGCTGGGTCGGAGGCTGCTCCGGCGGCTCTCAACAAGAACTTCTTACGCATTGGCGAAAAGGCCAAGGATAAGAACGACTACATCATCTACGACAAGAAGACCGGCATTCTGTACTACGATGCCGATGGCAGCGGTAAGAAGGCGGCTGTCGAGATCGCCAAGCTCAGCACGAAGCTGAAGCTGACCGCAGCTGACTTCATGGTCATCTAACTAGCGATACGCGATATCATGAAAGGGGCTCCCGTTCGGGAGCCCCTTTTTGCTTATGGGCTGCGGCATAGGATGCACTCCTTGGCTCCCCAGACTGGACAAGTAGGGGCAGGGCCCATAAGTCAGCTTCATGTTCGAAGCCCAGACACTTCCGTCTTCCGCCACCAAGCGCGATCTCTATGATGCGCTTGCTCAACAGCTCGCAGCTCTCCTGGAAGGCGAGCCCGACGCCATCGCCAACGCAGCCAATATGTCGGCCTTGATCTATCAGCTCCTGCCGGATCTGAATTGGGCCGGATTTTATTTCATGCGCGGGCCGGAGCTGGTTCTGGGGCCGTTCCAAGGTAAAACGGCCTGCGTGCGCATCGCCGTAGGCCGAGGCGTCTGCGGAGCGGCAGTCGAGCGCAAAGTTTCCATGGTCGTGCCGGATGTCCATGCCTTCCCCGGCCACATTGCCTGCGACAGTGCCTCGCGTTCGGAACTGGTCGTGCCACTGATCAAGGATGGACGCGTGCTGGGCGTTCTCGATCTCGACAGCCCTCATCCGAACCGGTTCGATGAAGAGGATCGGGAGGGATGCGAGCGCCTCGTCGAGATTTACCTCAAAGCGTCCGATCTGAACGGCTGAGAGCTCTTCAGAGATAGAAGTCGCTTTGAGCGAGGCTTTTCAGCTTTGCGATAATCACTTGCATGTCGGTGATCGTGTCGCCGTCGGTGATCTCCTGACATTCCAGGTTGGCGACCGAGGCGTAGAGCTTGAGTGCCGCCCGCGCGGCGTCCTGTTGAGCCTTCAGGAATGTGCCGAACCTGTTCGACGGTTTGGCCACACTATAGGAAAGACCATGCTGAGCGGAAGAAGTCGGAAAGCTGTATGTCAGGCTGCTTGCTGTCCATTTCGAGCTGCCAAGCAGGGAATTGACATAGACGTTGCCGGTGCCTCCGGCGATACGAGTCGACGACATGATGAAATCGATTGATGGGGCATCCGCGCTTGTGATCGCGGTGCGCTGGAAAAGTGAAAAACTTTCAGTCGCTGAATAAAGGGCCGGTCGAAGGCGAGAATGCCCGGCTTGAGCACTAAGCCTTCTGCTTAATAAATCAGAGAAGTCTGCATCATGACTGCCTGCCTGTGAAAATTGCTCGTCTTGTTTTGTTTATTCGAGCATGAGCAGCGTAAATTGGGTCGATAGAACTCGAAAGCCGACCGGCTTTATTCCTAAGATATTCGACGATATGCCGCAGCTGATAAATCTGTTCTACGATTGGCGAGGTTTATTCCTCCTTGCGTGATGATCCTCTGAAATCTCAAGAGGAATACAAGGCTCTCGCTTTCATTCTCCATCTTCTGAAACTTTGAGTGCGCCGTCAGCCATGATTGCAGAGGCATTCCCAGGTTGACGTTACCTAACGTCATGGTCAGAAATCCCGACGGCGCGCCAAGCTTCGAACAAGAAGTCCTGCGCCGTGTAATTGAATAGCGCAAGCGGCGGGGGCCTGCATCGATGATTTACAAGGATCGAACCTTCAGCCTGCCTAAGTCGCGTCTGATACGATGGCTCGCCGACCCCAATCAGGACACTCCCTTCGAAATCCGGACAGCTCTGATCTCGAGCCTCTACGGGACCTTGCCGATCTTCATCGGCGGCGTCGCTAATACGGTGCTGGTTTCAGCGGTGATTGCGGTGCGACGCCCCGACCCTGCCTTCATTGCTTGGTTCGTGTTCGAATTCCTGCTGTGCCTGGTCCGAACATGCCTGATCCTCGTCGCATACAAGGCAGCCCGCGAGGGGCGCGAAACACCAACAGACACTTATCTTGCATTGGCCCTCGTTTGGGCTGCCAGCGTCGGCATCGGAGGTTTCATCAGCATCCTGAGCGATGACTGGGTGATCGCGGCGTTGGCTTGTCTTTCCTCCGCCGCGATGATGGGCGGAATCTGTTTTCGCAATTTTGCGGCGCCGCGGCTGGCGACTGCGATGATCGTTCTGAGCTTCGGTCCGATCTGCCTGGGGGCAATCCTGTCCGGCGAGCCTATCATGCTCCTGACGGGACTTCAGATCCCATTCTACCTCTATGCGATGAGCAAGGCTGTCTATCGGCTTTGCAGAATGCTGGTTTCAACCATGCGCGCTGAACGCGACAACGATTACCAAGCGCGTCACGATGTTCTGACGGGACTGCCGAACCGCCGCTTCCTGACGGAAACCGGACAGGCATCCGCTGCGATGCCGATGGTCATGGCTCTCGTGGACATCGATCATTTCAAGAGCGTCAACGACGATTACGGCCATCAGGTCGGCGATGTCGTTTTGCAGAGCGTCGGAAGAATGATGATGACGCATCTGTCGACATTCGGAATGGTCGGCCGCTTCGGCGGAGAGGAGTTCGCCTTGATCGCCCCTGAAGCCTCGCCCGAGCAGGTGGTCCAGGCTCTGCAAGGGCTACTCAAGGACGTCGAGAAAACTCCCATTCTGGCAGGCGGCCAGAGGATTCATGTAACGCTGTCTGCGGGGGTTGCCTGCAGCGCCCCTGGTGAAGAACTGGAGCAGGTGTATTCCGACGCGGATACGTCCCTGTATCTCGCCAAGCGTTCCGGGAGGAACCGCATCGAGGTTGCTGAGTGGAGCCGAAAAGCGGGCGCTTACGATAACAGGAGCATTCGCACGGCGCTTCAGTGAGAGTGAATGTCTTTTTGCGGAGAAGATTTGTAATCGCGATTTCCGAATCCCGACATCACGCTGAGCGACAGCTTCAGACGAGTGAAGATCCCTCCTTGCGCGCATTTGTAAGCGAGATGCGCAGCACGCACGGCAGGATCAGGGATCAATCAAAGTGTCTGCCCTTGAATGCCCCTTCTTGAGGCGGCGTCCTTCTCGGAGATTGGCCGCAGGAGGAGGGTGCGGCCTCGGTCAGCATCCTGAGGATTGAGGGAGCCCTCAACTGTCTCACCTGCCTTCACCGTGCAGAAACTACCGCTGTGGGGTGGACAACGAGGCCTTTGATCCTCGGCATAATGTCGCCGGCGAAATACCGCATGTCAGTCTTTGTATCTCGGAAAGGGTGAGCCATTTTGGGAGCCCCTCGTATGAAAGTGGGGCTCCGAGCAGACACGTGCAAAAGGCTCAAGGCTTCGTCGCGCAAGACGGGGCGCTGGTGCTGCCAGAGAGGATCGAACTCTCGACCTCTCCCTTACCAAGGGAGTGCTCTACCACTGAGCTACGGCAGCCCGCCAACGAAGAGGGCCGCTTACTGCCACAGCGCGGCCCACTGCGCAAGATTGAAATCAATCTTTTATGCAACAGCCTGTGCTTTTTCCTCCCGGCGCAGGCCCAGCGCGGTCCAGACCTCCACGAGAGCGGCACCCAGGGCGTTGATGTGGGCATCGGTATGGAAGGGGCCGGGGGTAATGCGCAGGCGCTCCGTGCCGCGGGGCACGGTGGGGTAGTTGATCGGCTGGATGTAGATGCCGTGCTTCTCCAGCAGGCGGTCCGTGGCGGCCTTGCAGGCCTCCGCGTCGCCCACCATCACCGGCACGATGTGAGTCGGCGTATCCATGACCGGCAGGCCGAGACCGGTCAGCACCTGCTTGGTGCGGGCCACCTGGCGCTGCTGCATCTCGCGCTCCTTGGAGGAGGCCTTCAGATGGCGGATGGAGGCCGTGGCGGCCGCGGCGACCGCCGGGGGGAGGGCGGTGGTGAAGATGAAGCCGGGGGCGAAGCTGCGGATGGCGTCCATCACGGCCTTGGTGCCGGTCAGATAGCCGCCCATGACGCCGAAGGCCTTGGCCAGCGTCCCCTCGATGATGTCGATCCGGTGCATGGCACCGTCGCGCTCGGCGATGCCCGCGCCGCGGGGGCCGTACATGCCCACCGCATGGACCTCATCGATATAGGTCATGGCGTTGTAGCGCTCGGCCAGGTCGCAGATGGCGTGGATGGGAGAGATGTCTCCGTCCATGGAATAGACGCTCTCGAACACGATGAGCTTGGGCCGGTCTCCGGCCGCCTTGAGCAGTTCTTCCAGGTGGTCCAGGTCGTTATGGCGGAAAATCGCCTTGTCGCAGCCGGATTGGCGCACGCCTTCGATCATGGAGTTATGGTTGAGGGCATCCGAGAGAATGAGGCAGTTGGGAATGAGCTTCGCCAGCGTCGAGATGCCGGTCTGATTCGAAACGTAGCCCGAGGTGAAGATGAGGGCCGCCTCCTTGCCGTGAAGGTCGGCAAGCTCGGCTTCCAGCTCCACGATGGGGTGGCTGGTGCCGGAAATGTTGCGGGTGCCGCCGGCGCCGGTGCCGAGCCGCCAGGCGGCTTCCACCATGGCGCGGGTCACGTCCCGGTTCTGACCCATGCCCAGATAATCATTCGAGCACCAGACCGTGATGGGCTTGGGGCCCTCGGGAGTGTGCCAGATGGCCTGAGGGAACTGGCCGGCCTTGCGTTCGATATCCGCGAAAACACGGTAACGCCGCTCCGCCTGGAGACGATCGAGGGCTGACGTGAAGAAGTTCTGGTAATTCATCATCTCACCGGGTGGGCAATGCAATGCCCGGGGATTACTCTAGCACAATGCCAGATGACATTGATCCCGGTCAAAGCCGGGATACGGATATTGGGTTGAGGCCCGCTTGCGAAGCCTTTATGGGGAAAGGCGACGATGGGTCGCGTGAACCATGACTGACGTGAAATCGCAAGACAAAGCCGAGCGGCTTAAAGCGGCTTTAAAGGAAAATCTGAGAAAACGTAAGGCTCAGGCGCGTGGGCGGCTCAAGGCGGCCAAAGAGGCCGGAGCTGCGGATTCCAGTCCAAGCACTCCGCCGGAGCGCGACAAGCCGTCCGACTAGCCTATATGCATAAAATCCGCATAGCTTAGGCTCGCAGTAACAAGGGAATATAGTTTCATGGATCGCATTCGCATCCGGGGCGGCGCGCCTCTCAACGGATTGATTCCGATTTCCGGCGCCAAGAATGCGGCCTTGCCTCTCATGATCGCGAGCCTGCTTACGGAGGAGACGCTTGAGCTCGGCAACGTGCCGCGGCTCGCGGATATCTCCTCGCTCCTGCGGATCATGAGCAATTTCGGCGTGGACCATTCCATCGCCGGACGCCGCCCGGGCCAGTCCTCGGAGACAGGCCAGACGATCCGTCTGTCGGCCAAGAACATCATCGATACCTGCGCGCCCTATGAGCTGGTCTCGACCATGCGCGCCAGCTTCTGGGTCATTGCTCCCCTGGTGGCCCGCTTCGGCCATGCCAAGGTTTCCATGCCCGGCGGCTGCGCCATCGGCACGCGCCCGGTGGACCTGCTCATCATGGCTCTGGCCAAGCTGGGGGCCGCCATCGAGATCGAGGGCGGCTACGTGGTCGCGACCGCTCCCAAGGGGCTCCAGGGCGCCGAGATCGACTTTCCGAAGGTGACGGTCGGCGGGACTCATGTGGCGCTCATGGCGGCGACGCTCGCCAACGGCACCACTGTGCTCCGCAACGCCGCCCGCGAGCCGGAGGTGGTGGATCTGGCCGAATGCCTCATCAAGATGGGTGCCAAGATCAGCGGCCACGGCACGTCCGAGATCGTGGTGGAGGGCGTTTCTAGCCTCCACGGCGCTTCTCACGACGTGATGCCCGACCGCATCGAGACCGGCACCTATGCCATGGCGGTCGCCATGACCGGTGGCGATCTGATTCTGGAGAACACCCGTCCCGATTATCTTCAGGCGGCTCTCGATGTTCTGGGGCAGTCCGGAGCCGAGATTTCCCCCACCCATAGCGGCATCCGCATCCGCCGCAACGGCAACGGCATTCAGGCCGTCGACATCACGACCGATCCGTTCCCGGGCTTCCCGACGGATCTGCAGGCCCAGTTCATGGCCCTCATGACGCGCGCCAACGGCACCTCGCGCATCCGGGAGACGATCTTCGAGAACCGCTTCATGCACGTGCAGGAGCTGGCCCGCCTCGGCGCCCAGATCCGGCTGGACGGCGACAGCGCCTATGTGGACGGGGTGCCGAATCTCAAGGGCGCGCCGGTCATGGCGACCGATCTTCGCGCCTCAGTGTCCCTGGTCATCGCCGGCCTCGTGGCCGACGGCGAGACGACCATCAACCGGGTCTATCACCTGGATCGCGGCTTCGAGGCTCTCGAGGCAAAGCTCGCCCGCTGCGGAGCGGAGATCGAGCGCGTCCGAGGCTGAGGAAAAACGAAAGCGGAGGCCAGGGCCTCCGCTTTTGACATCATCGCTGAATATTGCCGCGCTTGGTTCCGAACCCGGGAATGTCGCAGCTGCACCGCGCTCCTGACGCGAGCGATTGCGGGTACTGGCAGCTGCCGCGCGACGTCACGCAGATGCTGCCGCGCCGTTCTGCCTGACCGTACCTGTTTCCGCGCCGCGGCTCGGCATAATACCGGTCATCCCGCCAGCCATCGTCCCGCCTGGAGCGGGAGCCGTAGCCCGGGCGCTCATCGTAATAATCGTAGCGCGGTGTCCGCTGGAACCGCTCTTCGAAGGAATCTCTCTGCCCGCGCCCGTAGCCGGGGCGCTCGTCGTAATATTGGGCAGACGCCGGAGCGGCGAGGGTAAGGGCCGCCAAGGCCGCGAGCAGAACGGATTTCATCCGGCATCTCCAGTTAGATAGATTCGACCATGGTAATAGCTCATAGCTGAACCCATGCTGACCGGAAAGGTTGCGGGGAGAACCTTGGCTCTCTACCTAATCATCACAATTCAACAAAGGTTGAGAGCCATGGACCTCCTGAGACTTGTTGCGTTCGACCCGGAAGATCTGGCCGTCATCTCGGCCCATCTGCAGGACTCCCTCCTGCAGGTCGGCGATATCGCCTATCTGCCCAAGGAGCGCCGGTTCGCTATCCAGACGCGCCGGTACGATTGGGAGGCGGCGACCCCTCAGCGGCGCCTGACCTGTATGCATTTCGAGCATGTGAAGGCGGTGCGCGTGCGCGGCATCGACCGATCCAACAAGGATGCCGTTCTTAACCTTCTCGCCATTGCGTTTGACGAGACGGATGCGCCATCCGGCACTGCCACCTTGATCTTTGCCGACGGCGGAGCCATCCAGGTGGATCTGGAGTGCATCGAAATGCAGATGAAAGACATCGGCCCCGTCTGGGCCGCGGAAAGCCGCCCCGAACACGAAGAGCAGCCGCAGGCGGAGCGCCTGTGATGGTGCAAAGGCTTGATGCGCGGGACGCCTCGTTCCCCTCAGCGTTCGCCGCCTTGCTCTCGGCCAAGCGCGAGGTGTCGGAGGACGTGGACCAGGCGGTGCGCGCCATTATCGAGGATGTGGTGGCCAAGGGCGATGAAGCCCTCATCGACTATACCTACCGCTTCGACGGATTGGCGCTGCAGCCCGAGACGCTGCGGATCTCGGACAAGGAAATCGATGCCGCCGAAGCCCAGTGCCCGAAGGAGGCGCTGGAGGCCCTGGCCCTCGCGAAGGAGCGCATCGAAACCTATCACCGTGCGCAACGGCCTGAGGATTCCCTGACCACGGACGCCCTGGGCGTCACCCTCGGCTGGCGCTGGACGGCCATCGAATCCGTCGGCCTCTACGTTCCGGGCGGACGCGCGAGCTATCCGTCCTCCGTCCTCATGAACGCTGTTCCGGCGAAGGTCGCGGGCGTGCCGCGCATCGCGATGGTGGTGCCGACCCCGCGCGGCGAAACTAACCCGCTCGTGCTGGCGGCCGCGCGTCTTGCAGGCGTCGACGAGGTGTTCCGGATCGGCGGCGCACAGGCCGTCGCGGCCTTGGCCTACGGCACCCATAGCGTGAACCCCGTCGCCAAGATCGTCGGCCCCGGCAATGCCTATGTGGCCGCCGCCAAGCGCCGGGTGTTCGGACAGGTGGGCATCGACATGATCGCCGGCCCCTCCGAGGTGCTCATCCTCGCGGATGCCCATGCCAATCCCGACTGGATCGCGGCCGATCTTCTGGCCCAGGCCGAGCACGATCCCGCCGCCCAATCGATCCTGATCACGGACAGCGCTTCCCTCGCCGATGCCGTCGAGAAGGCGGTGGAGAAGCAGCTTCAGACCTTGCCGAAAGCGGAGATCGCAGGCGCGAGCTGGCGTGATTACGGCGCTATCATCCTTATCGACAGGCTCGAAAACGCCATTCCTCTCGTCGACCGCCTCGCCCCCGAGCATCTCGAGATCGAAGCCGAGAATGCCGAGGATCTGGCAGCCCAGGTGCGCAACGCGGGCGCCATCTTCCTGGGGAGCCACACGCCTGAGGCCATCGGCGATTATGTGGGCGGCCCCAACCATGTTCTCCCCACGGCGCGCTCGGCCCGGTTCTCTTCAGGGCTGGGGGTGCTTGACTTCATGAAGCGAACCTCGATCCTGAAGTGCGATCCGGGAGCCCTGAGGGCGCTCGGCCCCGCAGCCATCGCCCTCGGGCGATCTGAGGGATTGGAAGGGCATGCACGGTCCGTGGCGATCCGCCTGAACCTGTGAGGCTTTGCGGAGGGGGGATGTCGAGCACAGCAAAGGAGGGGCACCGCCTGTTGGCGGTCACCCTCGACGAGGCATCCATCGGCCGCGGCAACCCCGATCAGGAGCATGAGCGGGCCATCGCCATCTACGATATCCTCGAGGAGAACACCTTCTCGCTGCCGAACTATGACGGCGGCCCCTATGCCCTGCGCATCTCGCTCATCGAGAAGAAGCTCTGCTTCGAGGTTTCGGCGCAGGACGGCACGCATCTCGTTTCGCATCATCTGTCGCTGACGCCGTTTCGAAAGGTCATCCGCGACTACGAGATGATCTGCGACAGCTATTATCAGGCGATCCGCTCCGCATCGCCCGCACAGATCGAAGCCATCGATATGGGGCGTCGGGGGCTGCATAATGAAGCCGCCGAATTGTTGCGGCAGCGTCTCGACGGAAAGCTCGTCGTCGATTTCGACACGGCCCGCCGCCTGTTCACGCTGATCTTCGCACTTCACTGGAGAGGCTGACGCGTGGAGGAAGCGCTTCCGAAGCGAATCCACTCGGTTCTGTTCGTTTGTGCGATGAATTCCGTTCGCTCGCCCATGGCGGAGGCCATTGCGCGCCATTACTTCGGCAAGTCCACCTATGTGCAATCCGCGGGCGTGCGCAAAAGCGAGCCGGACGGCTTCATGGTGTCCACCCTCGCGGAGATCGGCATCGACGCGTCCAACCACAAGCCGCGCACGCTGCAGGAGCTGGAGGAATGGGAAGGGCTGAACTTCGATCTTATCATCACCCTCTCGCCTGAGGCGCATCACGCCGCTCTCGAACTGACGCGCACCATCGCGGCGGAGGTCGAGTACTGGCCGACGCCCGATCCGACGATCACGCAGGGCTCGCGCGAGCATGTTCTCGACGCCTATCGAAACATCCGCGACGGCTTGATGTACCGCATCCGCACGCGGCTCAAAGGCTCACAGAAAAGCCCGGATCACGGAGAGGGTGCCTAGACCCGCGGCAAGGCCAAGGAGATCGATGCGCGTTGCCGCCATCACGGCGATGGCCGCGCCTATCGCGGCGATGGCGGGCCATCCGTTGTCGAGAGTCACCGGCAGGATCGTTGCCAGAATGATGGAGCCCGGAAGCGCGCGAAGCCCGCGCTCCACGCGCGGCGTGATCCGTACATGGCTCATCAGAACCACGCCCGCGATGCGGCACAGGAACGTGACGAGCGTCATGCCCGCAATGGCGATGACTGCTCCCCAGGGTGTCGCGATGAATTCGCTCATTTGATCAGCATCCCCGCAATAACGCCCGCAAGCGCGCCGGCGACGATGTAGCCGTAGCCCGGCACCAGGGCATGCATGATGAACGACACGAGGCCCGCCACGAGCCAGGGAAGGGCAGGGCGCGCACCTTTCCAGAGCGGCACCAGCATGATGCTGAAGAAGACCGGCATGACGAGATCAAGGCCCAGTGCCCTGGGCTCCGGCACGAGTGCGCCCGCAAGAAAGCCTATGATCGTCGTGATCTGCCAGACGATCCAGAGAGCGACGCCCGAGCCCAGAAGCATGCCGACATCGCGTCCGCCTTCATTGTAATAGCGCGTGCCGATGATCCAGCCCGCATCCGTAATGAGAAAGAGGTTGAGCGCGCTGCGGGCAATGGGTTCGTTGCGCAGCCAGGGCTGAAGCGTCGCGCCGAGCAGGATCATGCGCGAGTTGATGACGGCCGTGACGGTGACGATGGTGAGGATGGTGGAGGGGGTCCAGACCTGCTGCCAGATCTCCAGCCCCACCATCTGGGCCGCGCCCGCATAGAGGAACGCGCTCAATCCCATTGCTTCGGCAAGGGACAGCCCCTTCTGCGCCGCAGCCGTGCCGAAGGCGAGCGCGAACATGATGAAGCCGGGAAGAGCAGGAATCGAGGCGCGGGCGCCGTGACGAAAGCCTGCCATGGAAAAGAAAGGGCGGGATGAGGAGGACATGAGCGACATGCTCTCTGCCCTCGCGCAACCCCGCCGTCAATGGTGACGATGGTCGAGCCTGCGCGCGGTCTTAACCGACCGCGCCGTTCATATAAGGATAGATCTCGTGGAAGCCCTCGTAGATCATCTTGAGCGCCACATAGAGAATGATCGCCAAGCCCACATAGGCGATCCAGCGGTAGCGCTGGAGCAGGCGGGCGATATAGGAGGCGGCGATACCCATGAGGGCAATGGAGAGAAGCAGGCCGAAAGCCAGGACGTAGGGATGCTCGCGCGCCGCACCCGCTACGGCGAGGACGTTGTCGAGAGACATGGACACGTCGGCGATCACGATCTGCCAGGCCGCTTGAGCGAAGGTTTTGCGCGGAGCGCCGGCAGCGATGGTGCCGTCCGCATTGAGATCCTTGCCCTCCAGCGCTTCTTCCGCGGCTTGTTCTTCCTCATGGCTGGTGCGCAGCTCGCGCCACATCTTCCAGCAGACCCACAGAAGCAGAACGCCGCCGGCGAGAAGAAGGCCCACGATCGCCAGAAGCTGCGTGGTGATGAGGGCGAAGATGACGCGCAGGACCGTTGCCGCGAGCACGCCCAGCAGGATCGCCTTGTTGCGCTGTTCCTTGGGCAGGCCTGCAGCGGCCAGACCGATGACGATGGCATTGTCGCCTGCGAGGGCAAGGTCGATGCCGACCACCATCAGAAAGGCGACGACCTCAGGCGGGAAAAACTGGGAAAGTTCAAACATGCGGGTGCCTCTTTGGCAATTGAAGAGCAGCGCATGCGATACACTCAAGGAGACGCTTGTTCCGTACCGCCACGGCCTGAGGTCCTGGCGCCAAATGAAGCTCAACCGTCTTCTTGAACGAATCCAGGCCACCCTGGCTTAACCAGTCCGACATCGCCGCCCAAAGTATGAGCGACCAGAGGGGCCCGTCCTGGCTATAAGGGGGATCATCTAGACAACCTGGGTCGGCCGATCAAGTCATGCCGCCCATGCTTCCAATGACGTGCCCGTGCCATATAAGGACTTTTGTCAGGCTTCGTTCCACAGGACGGGCTCGAAGGAATCGGGCATCTGTTAAGAAGCCGTTTGAGTTCGAGGACAAAAGCTTGATCCGCGCCAGGGCCTTGGGCACAGATCGAGCAGAATAGCGGGGCGCATCAAGCGTCCGTCGGGAGGTTATACATGCCAGCTCCTCACGAAGGCTCCGGCGTCGCCGGACGCCATGGTCCGGTTCGCTCGCCGCAAGGAATTGCCGGCGGCATCCTGCTGATCGCGCTCGCGGCCCTCGCGCTCTGGCTCACACGGGATCTGGACCAGGGAACCCTGAATGCCATGGGACCAGCCATGCTGCCGCGTTGGCTTGCCATCGGCGTGGGCCTGTCGGGCCTCGCCCTCATCGCCTTCGCCTTCATTCGCGACGGGGAGTCGCTGGAGGGCTGGAGCCTGCGGGGCCCCTTCTTCATCATTCTGGCGATCCTCGCCTTCGCGGTGACGATCCGGCCGTTCTCCTTCGGTCCCATCGCTATTCCCGGCCTCGGCGTTCTGGTGGCGGGTCCGCTCGCCATCATCCTGGGCGGCTACGCGACGAACGAGGCCCGCTTCAGAGACCTCCTCATCCTCGCGCTCAGCCTAACACCCTTCTGCATGGTGCTGTTCGGCGATCTCCTGAATCTGCCGATCCCCATCTTCCCGCAGGCGATGGCGGGCCTCTTTCCCGCCGACTGGTCGCAGAAGGCGATCATGCGCGCGAGTGCCGCTGCCATGGTTGTCGCCGCGCTCGCGGTCTACTTCACCACACGCGGCGCGCGTAAGGCCACCATCGACGTTGCCGACCACAGCGGGAGAATCTGATGGGTGATCTTCTGTCGAATCTGGGCCTCGGCTTCAGCGTTGCTCTCACCCTGCAGAACATCCTTCTCGCCTTCCTCGGCTGCCTTGTCGGCACCTTGGTCGGCGTTCTGCCCGGCGTCGGTCCGATCGCGACCATCGCCATGCTGCTACCAATCACCTTCGGGTTCGATCCGACCGGCGCGCTGATCATGCTTGCGGGCATCTATTACGGCGCGCAATACGGCGGCTCGACCACAGCCATCCTGATCAACCTGCCCGGGGAGAGTTCCTCGGTGGTCACCGCGATCGACGGTTACCAGATGGCGCGGCAAGGGCGTGCGGGTGCGGCTCTCGCCACCGCCGCGCTCGGCT
>JAEXGT010000013.1 GCA_023450615.1 Pseudomonadota bacterium
ACCTCGATCACTCAAGCTTGATGTTGGCAGTCTTGATCACCTTGTCCCACTTCTCGCCCTCGGCGCGCATATAGGCCGCCATCTCATCGGGGGTGCTCTGCAGGACGTCGATGCCTGCGCCGATCAGCTTGTCGCGGATTTCCGGCTGGCTCACGGCTTGGCGGTAAGCCGCATTGAGCTTCGCGATGATGTCCGGCGGCGTGCCCGCAGGCGCGACTATGCCCTGCCACGCCCAGGCCTCGAAGCCGGGGAAGTCGGCGGCCACGGGCGGAACGCCGGGAAGGCCAGCAAACTCTTTCGGGGAAGCGACCGCAACCGCTTGAATGGGGCCTGAGAGCTGTGAGCGCGCCGTCGCGAAGTCGATGAACATCATGTTGATGTTGCCTGCCACCAGATCCTGCACCGCAGGAGCCGCCCCTCGATACGGCACATGGGTCAGCTTGACGCCCGCATTCTGCGCAAGCAGCTCTGTCGCGAGATGGAACGGGCTGCCCAAACCGGGCGTGCCGTAATTGATCGCATCGGGGTTCTGCTTGGCGGCTGCGATGATCTCCTGAACCGATTTGGCCTTCAGCTTGTCCTTATTGACCAGCAGCACGAGCGCGAAACGGCCGCTGAGGGTGATGGGAGCGAAATCCTTGTAAGGATCGAAGGCGAGCTTGCTGTAGAGCGTGCGGTTGGTGGCATAGGTCGCCGTGTCGCCCAGCAGCAGCGTATATCCGTCGGGCTCGGCCTTGGCGACGGCCTCCGCGCCGAGATTGGTGCCCGCGCCCGCCTTGTTCTCGATCACGAATTGCTGGCCCAGCTGCTTGCCGATCTCGGCGAAAACCAAACGCGCGAAGAAATCCGTTCCGCCGCCCGCTGCATAGGGCACCACGACCCGGACGGGCCGCGACGGATAATCGGACTGCGCGAATGCGCCGTGAGGCAGAAGCGTCGTGGCGGCGCCGGCGGCCATGCCGGCAAGAACGTCGCGGCGGGTCAGGATCATGGTTTCCTCCAAAGTCGTTATGCTTTGGAGGGGAACTAATCCTCGAGCTCTCACCGGCAAGCTGAACGGAAGAGACTACCTCGCCCGCTCGATGGCGCGCTTCACCACCTGCTGCACTTCCGCGTTCGACAGGAAGAGATCGTGATTGATGATGCCGCCGCCGAACTCTGACGCGTCGGCCACGCGCACGCCCAGCGCCTCCAGGCGCTCGCGATCCGCCGCGCCCGCGCGGACGATGCCGCCTGCGAGACGGCTCGATACGGCGAGCGCGCGGTCATTGGTGGAGCTGATCACCGTGATCTTCTGCGCATCCGGCCCCAGACGCTCCAAACCGCGGGCGAAAAGGTCGATGTCGATGTCGGGAGCCGCCAGCACGATGGCGCCGATGCGCTCCATGGCGCTTGCGCCGCCGTCGCCGCGCAGCATGCGCAGGGCTTCCAGGGTCAGGAGCGTGCCCATGCTGTGCGCGACGATGTGGATGCGTCCGCCGCTCGGGGTTTTCGCGATGGCCGCGAGAACGTCCTCCAGCGCATCGCGCGACCACATGGCCGCCTCGCGGTCCGCCACGTAGCTGAAGGTCGAAGCGGCGGACGGCCATGTGAAGAGGCCCGTGGCGCCCGGGAACTTGATGCCTTCCGACAAATCGATGGTGGAGGCTGCCGCCGTCTCGAAACTCTCGCGGTAGCCGTGAATGTAGAGCAGAAGGTCACGCCCGAAGGCGGCCTGCGCGAAGGCCTGCGCTCCGTTGCTGCGCGTGACGGCATCGACCTTCGCGATGCTCCATCCCGAGCCGCCGATGAGCGAACCCGAAGGCGGTGTAAGACGCGCTTCCGCGAACACGAGCTCAGGCGAGCGCTCGCTGCTGAACCAGGGCTTCCTCGGAGGGTTGCCCACGGGCATGCGCGTGGTCGCAACCAGCAGCTTCGGGTCCTTCGACAGACCCGGAGGAGGCGCGGAGAACGGGCTCGTGAGGACATTCTCGTCCCCCATGCACCCGGACAGGGTGAATGCGGTCAGACAGGCGATGACGAGGCGAGGGATGGAAAGCTGCATGAGGCGGGAAAACCGAACCTTAAGAAGGGTTGCTGCTGTGTTGCCCCCGATCATGGCATGCGCAAGGCAAAGCCTGCCGATGGCCTCTCCGGGCCAAGCGATGCCCCCATTCCTCACTATGCAAGGTAAACCATTGGTGAACGGCGCGGACAATTCATCGCCTTGAACGCTCTCACCGGGCCTTGATACTTTGGCACGATGGCTCTCCTTCTCCGCGTTTTCCTCTTCATCATCGCTCTCTTCATCCTGCCCTTGGGAGCCCACGCCCTGTGGTGGTCTCTGCGTGAGGATGTCGCGCCCAGCTGGCGCGCCGCCGACTGGTCGAGCGCGAAACTCCTGAAACCCGCCTCCGAAAATCCCCAGGCCATCGTGGCCGTCTATGCGGCCCGGGTGGGCCGCTGGCGCGGCATCTTCGCCCATCACACCTGGATCGTGGTGAAGGAGGCCGGAGCAGGCCAGTACACCCGCTACGACAAGGTCGGCTGGGGCAGCCCCGTGCGCACCAATGGCTGGGCGCCGGACGGGCGCTGGTTCGGCAATGCGCCGCATCCCGTCGCGATCATGGAGGGAGAGGCTGCGGAACGCCTGATCCCGCAGATCCGCACAGCCGTCGCGAGCTATCCCTATTCCTCTTATGGCTCCTACAACGCCTGGCCGGGCCCCAACTCCAACACCTTCGTGGCCCATGTGCTGCGCGCGGTGCCGGAGCTCGATGCCGCCCTGCCCCCGACCGCGCTCGGCAAGGATTGGCGGCCACTGGAGAACCTGATCGGCCTCACCCCCAGCCGCACCGGCATCCAGATCTCGCTGGCCGGCTATGCGGGCCTCGCCCTGGGCTGGGTCGAAGGCATCGAGCTCGATTTCATGGGGCTTGTGGCCGGAATCGACATCCGCCGCCCTGCCCTCAAGATTCCTGCCTGGGGACGGATCGGCATGGATCCGATCACGTGGTGAAAGCCTCTGCCGAATCCGGTAAGGCTAACTCCATGACCGGGGGTTCTCACAAAAAGCCGGATGTATCGGCGGATGCCGTGGCGCGGGGCGACCGCGCGGCGCTCGCGCGCGCCATCACCCTCATGGAATCCCGCCGCGCCGACCATCGCGAGGCCGCCCGCGCCCTGTTGCAGGCCCTGATGCCCCGCACCGGCAAGGCCGTGCGCATCGGCATTACCGGCGTGCCGGGTGTCGGCAAGTCCACCACCATCGACAGCCTCGGCAGCATGCTCACGGAACAAGGCCACAAGGTCGCCGTACTCGCCGTCGATCCCAGCTCCACCCGTACGGGCGGCGCGATCCTCGGCGACAAGACGCGCATGGCGCGGCTCGCCGCCGACCCGAACGCCTTCATCCGCCCCTCCCCGTCTTCGGGAACATTAGGCGGCGTGGCGGCCAAGACCCGCGAGACGATGCTGCTCTGCGAAGCGGCGGGCTTCGACGTGATCCTCGTGGAGACGGTCGGCGTCGGGCAATCCGAGACGGCGGTGGCCGACCTCACCGATTTCTTCCTCGTGCTCATGCTGCCGGGTGCGGGCGACGAGTTGCAGGGCATCAAGAAGGGCATTCTGGAAC
>JAEXGT010000037.1 GCA_023450615.1 Pseudomonadota bacterium
AGGAAGTAGCAAACATATTCTGCTTCCTGGCGTCAGACGAGGCGAGCTATGTGACGGGGGCTCTTTATGCGGTCGATGGCGGAGTGACGATTGCCAAAGGCGGCGTCGGCTCCATGGCGTCATCGCATTTCAAGAAGCAGCCGAAGGGCACATTGCCCACGCGTCATTCGCATGACGGGCTGAAGAACAAGGATTACGAAACGCTCACCTGATGGACGGGATGCCGGCTCTCACGCCGGCATCAGCTCCCTTGCGGGCTCAAGAATCTTGAGGCGCTCAGGCTCGATAGATTTGTAGTGGCGCTGCAGATCGGTGATGTAATCGCGCACGATCGGCGCGGCGTCGCGTTTGCGGGCAAGCTGCATGTGGAACACGAGCTGGCTTCCCGTCGTGAACATGGTTTCCGCGCTGATGAGATAGAACTCGAACATCCGGCAGAACCGCTCGTCATACATGGCGGCGATCTTCTCGCGGTTAGCTTCGAAGCGCTTGTGCCAATGGTTCAAAGTCTTGGCATAATGGATGCGCAGGAACTCGAGATCGGTCACCCAGAGGCTGTTCTGCTCGGTCACGGGAAAGACTTCCGAGAGAGCAGGGGAATAGGCGCCTGGGAAGATGTATTTGCGCAGCCATGGGCTTGCCGTGCCGGGAGGGCTCATCTTGCCGATGGAATGGAGCACCATCAAACCGTCGTCATCGAGCAGCGCATTGATCTTGGCGAAGAACTCGCCGTAATGGTGCACGCCCACATGCTCGAACATGCCCACCGATACGATGCGGTCGAAGCGCCTGTCGACCTTGCGGTAATCCAGCAGCTCGAAGCGCACGCGGTGCGACAGGCCCGCGCGCCGCGCCTTCTCGTTCGATAATTCGTATTGCTCCTTGGAGAGCGTCACGCCCGTGACGTCCACATCCTCCATCGCGGCGAGATAGAGCGCGAGATCGCCCCAGCCGCTTCCGATGTCGAGGATCTTCAGTCCAGGCTTCAGCTGAAGCTTCGATGCGAGAAGACGCAGCTTGTTCTGCTGGGCTTCTTCCAATGTATCGTCGTCATTGACGAAATAGGCGCAGGAATACTGCATCCCCTTGTCGAGAAAGAGCCTGTAGAACTCATTCCCGAGATCGTAATGATGCGCCACGTTCGCCTGAGCTTTGCCGACGGGGTTCGCCTGCTGAAACCGCTTCACGGTTCGCGAGACGCGCTTCAGCACGTTCTGCAGGGGGTAGTTCGCCAGAGTGGATCGGTTCTGGGAGAAGAGGTTCAGGAAATCCCGCAAGGACGAGCCTTCCTCGAAGCTCATGCGCTCATCCATGTAGGCTTCGCCCGCATGCAGTTCGGGATTGAGGAAGAGCTTGTAATAGAGGGAAGGATCCGTCAGCCGCATGGTCACGTTGAGGCCCGGCTTCTCTCCTCCGAAGACGTGAGCTTTGCCTTCGGCATCGATGACTTTCAAAGTTCCAGTGCGAACGAAGGATTTCAGCATATGGGAGAGCGGAAACATCGAAAGCCTCGCAGATAGCATCTGTAGCCTGCGATGGTTCCACACTTACAAGAGCTTGGCTAGACCCGAGAAAATCAGAATGGGTCTAAACTGGGCGTTACTTGGATTCATGGGGGAACAACCGGGGTGAACCTTGGTTGGAAGGCTGACGCTCTCGCGGTCATATGAGTCAGCACATTCAACCCACAGAAGGAGCACGCGGATGTTCTTCCGTCAGCGGCAATTGGCTTACCACGCTAAGCCCGAAAGACCCGATCCGATCTTCGCCAAACAACTTCAGGAAGCGCTTGGCGGGCAGTGGGGAGAGATGAGCGTGATGATGACTTATCTCTTCCAGGGATGGAACTGCCGCGGTTCGCAGAAATACAAAGACATGATCATGGATATCGGGACCGAGGAGATCGGTCATGTCGAGATGCTCGCCACCATGATCGCGCGCCTGCTCGAAACGTCGCCGATCGAACAGCAGGAAGACATGGCCAAGAATTCGGTCGTGGGAGCCGTGATGGGCGGCGCCCGCGTCGAGGATGCCATCGTCGCCGGGATGAATCCTCAGCATTACATCGTTGCCGGTTTGGGCTCGCGTCCGACGGATAGCCTAGGCAATCCCTGGAATGCGGCATACACCATTGCAAGCGGCAATCTGCTCGCCGATTTCCGGTTCAATGTCACTGCCGAGAGCCAGGGCAGGCTGCAGGTCGCTCGTCTCTACAACATGACGAACGATAAGGGCGTACGCGACATGCTCTCCTTCATGCTCGCTCGCGACACCATGCACCAGAACCAGTGGCTTGCCGCGATTGAAGAGCTCAAGGCGGATGGTTTGGAGGACACGCCAGTGCCCTCGAATTTCCCGCTGGAACTTGAGAAGCGGGAGGTCGCCTATCAGTTCCTCAACCATTCGGAAGGCATGGAAAGCCAGGAGGGCCGCTGGGCCAAAGGTCCGTCCATGGATGGCAAGGGCGAGTTCAGTTACGTGGATCGCCCGCCTGCCTATACGGAGGACGAGGGCAACCTCGATCCGGTCGATCCGAGAACTTACGGAACGCCGCCCATGCCGGTTCCGCCTTCTGCGGCGAAGTGATCATCCGTTCTTATGGCCGGGCTTGTCCCGGCCATCTACGCTTTACTCTGCACACCCTGAGCCCTCATCCTGAGGAAGCGCGTAGCGCTGTCTCGAAGGACGAGGGCGTCTCCAGCAATCTCTGGACGATCCTTCGAGACGCCGCTTGCAGCGGCTCCTCAGGATGAGGTCGTGTGTGTTGAAGCGGACTTAACCCAGTGCCTCGACGAAACTGTCGAGCACCATCTTGCGGCCCGCCTTGTCGAACTCGACGGTGAGCTTGTTGCCGTCCACCGCCTCGATGGTGCCGGGGCCGAACTTCGTGTGCAGCACGCGTCCGCCGACGGCGAAGCCTGACGTGCCGGTGGATTTCGCCACCAGCTCGCCCTCGATCATCATCGGGCCGCGGCGTTCGCCGGAACGGCGGGCGGAGTAGCCGCCATCATCGGTGTTCGCGCGATGGGCCTGCGCGCGCTGCCAGCCTGGGGTCTGATAGGACGAGCCGCTGAACGGCTGCATGCGGTCGAAGCGCGATCCGCCGCCGTAGGAGAAGTTCGCGGGCGCTTCCACGATCTCCACATCGCCCTCGGGCAGATCGTCGATGAAGCGGCTGGGAACGGTCGAGTTCCACAGCCCGTGAATGCGCCGGTTGGAAGCGAAGTAGATCTTCGCGCGGCGCTTGGCGCGGGTGATGCCCACATGGGCGAGGCGGCGCTCTTCTTCCAGTCCGGCGCGGCCGCTTTCATCCAAGGCACGCTGATTGGGGAAGAGACCTTCCTCCCAGCCGGGCAGGAACACCGTGTCGAACTCGAGGCCCTTCGCGGCGTGCAACGTCATCAGGCTCACGCGCTCCGTGGTGTCGCTCTCGTTGGCTTCCATCACCAGCGAGACGTGTTCCAGGAAGCTTTGCAGGTCCGGGAACTCTTCCATAGAGCGCACAAGCTCTTTCAGGTTTTCGAGACGGCCTGCGGCATCGGCGGATTTGTCCTTCTGCCACATATCCGTGTAGCCGGATTCCTCCAGCACCGTCTGCGCGACTTCCGATTGCGACATGGTCTCGGAGAGCTTCGCCCAACGGCCGAACGAGATGAGCAGGTCACGCAAAGTCGCGCGGGGCTTCGGCTTCAGCTCGTCGGTTTCGACGATGAAGCGCGCGGCTTCCACCAGAGGCACGCGAGCCGCGCGGGCGTGGTTGTGCAGCACCTGGATCGTCGCATCGCCAAGGCCGCGCTTGGGCACATTGACGATGCGCTCGAAGGCGAGATCATCTGCCGGTTGGTTGACCACGCGCAGATAAGCGAGCGCATCGCGGATTTCAGCACGCTCATAGAAGCGGGGGCCTCCGATGACGCGATAAGGCACGCCGAGCTGCACGAGCCGGTCTTCGATTTCGCGCATCTGTGCCGAGATGCGCACGAGAATGGCAATTTCCGAGAGCGAATGCTTCTTGGAGTGAAGCGCTTCGATTTCCTCGCCGATCAGGCGCGCCTCTTCTTCCGAATCCCAGGCGCCGGTGATCGACACCTTCTCGCCAGGCTCGTCTTCCGTGCGAAGCGTTTTGCCGAGGCGGCCCTGGTTCTTGGCGATCAGAACGGCGGCGGCGGAGAGGATATGGCCGGTGGAACGATAGTTGCGCTCGAGCCGGATCACGGTCGCACCGGGAAAGTCGTGCTCAAAACGCAGGATGTTGTCGACCTCCGCGCCGCGCCAGCCATAGATGGACTGATCGTCGTCGCCGACGCAGCACAGGTTCTTGCGCTTCTGAGCGAGCAGGCGCAGCCAAAGATACTGCGCCACGTTTGTGTCCTGATACTCGTCCACCAGCATGTAGCGGAAACGCTCCTGGTATTGCTCCAGGATATCCGGATGCTCGCGCCACAGGCGCAGGCATTCGAGCAGCAGGTCGCCGAAATCGACGGCGTTGAGGACCTTCAATCGCTCCTGATAGGCGCGGTAGAGCCTGCCGCCCTTGCCGTTGGCAAACGCTCCCGCTTCGCCTGCTGCGACCTGATCGGGGCCGAGGCCACGGTTCTTCCAGCCATCGATAAGGCCCGCGAGATGGCGCGCGGGCCAGCGCTTCTCGTCGATGCCCTCCGCCTCGATCACCTGCTTCATCAGGCGAAGCTGGTCGTCGGTGCCGAGAATGGTGAAATCGGAGCGCAGGCCCACGAGCTCCGCATGGCGGCGCAGGATCTTGGTGCCGATGGAGTGGAAGGTGCCGAGCCACTGCATGCCCTCGGCGACTTCACCAATGGCGCGGCCGATGCGCTCGCGCATCTCGCGGGCTGCCTTGTTGGTGAAAGTCACGGCGAGGATCTGCGAAGGCCAGGCTTTGCCGGTGGCGATCAGATGGGCGATGCGGGTGGTGAGCACCCGGGTCTTGCCGGTTCCGGCGCCCGCGAGCACGAGGACCGGACCCTCGGTCGCTTCCACGGCGGCACGTTGCTCGGGGTTCAAGCCGTTCAGATAGGCAAGCTGGGGCGCAACCGCGGCACGGGCGCGGGCGCTCAGGGAACCGGAGGATGGCTGGTGCGCCAGATCGTCCTGGGGATCGGGGCTGTTGTCAGGCTGATTCATCGGCGCGACCATGGATCAAAAGGCGAACGGCGTCGAGCCCGTAAATGCCGTTGGCGCTGTGGCAGGGGGGCAACTCAACGTTCGCCGGTGTTGTCGGTAGGGGCTGTGATCGCCATATGGGGATGACAAGCTCGAAAGGAATGTCCCATGCGTTTGCTTGTCACGGCTGCCGTCTGCCTTGGCCTGTTCCTGCCCCTTGCGGCGGAGGCGCAACCCTCACGTTTGCCGAGCAAAAGCCGGTCCGAGCGCCAGGTGGACGACATCAACCGCAATATCCAGCGGGATCGGCGCCTGAACGAGGTGGAGCAGCAGATCCAAACCAACCAGAACCAGCTTAGGCAGGAGATTGACCGGCAGCGGCTGTTCTCCAACACGCCTTCGCCCTTCCGCAACTGCCCGGTCGGCGCGGCTGGGTGTTAATGCCGCGTCCCTAAGGCGAGCAGGGCCTCGTGCTTTTCGAGCCGCGCGGGAACGCCGATGATCCGGCCCAGGGCCTGCGGCCGCTGGAGGCGCCCATGGGCTGCCTTCATCACGGCGAGATTGGCGAAAATGTCTTCAGGGAAGGGTGAGACCTTGCGGGTCTCCAGGTCCACATGGAGGGACAGCCCCTCCATGGTCGCGGCGACCCAGCCTTCGGCCGCGTGGCGAATTTCCAGATAATAGTGAATGCGCTTCTCGTCGTAATCGAAGAGCTGAAGTGTGACGCGAACCTCATTCCGCACCTTCAACTCCCGCTTGTAGAGGGTATGGGTCTCGGCGGCGAAGAGAGATGCCTTGCGCTCCTCCACGTAGTCCCGCCCGAGACCGATCAGGCCAAAGCCCTCTTCAACGGCGCGGTCGAACATCACATGGTAATAGGCCATGTTCATGTGCCCGTTATGGTCGATCCAGGCAGGTTCGACCTGCATCGTGGATGACACGAAGGGGGCAAAGAAGAGCAGCGGAGCCTTCTTCTCCATGGTCAGTCCTTTCCCTCAATGACGGTCACGAGCACCACCCTTCTGGAAGCAGAGAATGAACGTTAGCACATATCTGAGAGCCATGCATGGGCATATTGGCCCATTTGCCGTCCGGAGTATTGCGTTAAAGTCCATTTTGGTAGGTATGGATAACGAACACCACAAACGGAACCCGCTGCCACGATGAACGCCATTCTTTCGCCCAGCCGCCCCAAGCCTTCCGACGCCGTCATTTCCGCTCTGGCTGTGGAACTCTCCAGCCGGTTCGGGGACCGGGTTGTGACCTCTGCCGCAGTGCGGGAACAGCATGGTCACACGCTCACCTGGGTAAAGAACCAGCCGCCGGACATCGTGGTTTATGCCCGCACGACTGAGGAAGTGTCCGAGATCGTGAAGCTGTGCGCCGAGAAGAGCGTTCCGATCATTCCCTTCGGCACGGGCACCTCGCTCGAAGGCCACATCAATGCACCCGATGGTGGGGTCTGCATCGATTTGAGCCTCATGAAGCGCATCATTGCGGTCCATGAGGAGGATCTGGATTGCGTGGTCGAGGCTGGCGTCACCCGCAAGGAGCTGAACGAGCACCTGCGCGACAAGGGCCTGTTCTTCCCCATTGATCCGGGGGCGGATGCCTCCATCGGCGGCATGGTCGCGACCCGCGCCTCCGGCACCAATGCCGTCCGCTACGGCACGATGAAGGACGTGGTGCTTTCACTCACTGTCGTGCTGCCGAGCGGCGAGATCGTGAAGACCGCGAGCCGCGCCAAGAAGAGTTCCGCAGGCTACGATCTCACCCGCCTCATGATCGGTTCGGAAGGCACTCTCGGCGTCGTGACCGAGATCACGCTCAAGCTGAATGGTATTCCTGAGGCTATCTCCGCAGGCATCTGCCCGTTTCCCACGGTCAAGGCCGCCTGCGATGCGGTCATTCTCACGATCCAGTCCGGAATTCCGGTTGCCCGTATCGAGCTTCTCGACGAGGTGCAGGTGAGGGCGGTGAACCTCCACGCGAAGCTCGACCTGCCCGAGAGCCCCTTGCTCCTGCTGGAGTTCCACGGCTCGGATGCGGGCGTGCAGGAGCAGGCTGAGCGCTTCGGCGAGATCGCGGCCGAGTTCACGGATCAGCCTTTCACATGGGCGACCAAGCCGGAGGAGCGCTCACGCCTGTGGCAGGCCCGGCACGATGCCTATTGGGCTGCCAAAGGCCTGCGTCCCGGCGCGCAATCGGTGGCGACGGATGTGTGCGTGCCGATCTCGCGCTTGGCCGAATGCGTGGCCGAGACGAAGAAGGACATTCTCGAAAGCGGCATGATCGCACCCATCGTGGGCCATGTGGGCGACGGCAATTTCCACGTTCAGCCGCTTGTGAACGCAGATGACCCTGCGGAAGTCGCGGCCTGCGAAGCCTTCGTGGATCGTCTCGTGAAGCGGGCCGTTGCCATGGAAGGCACCTGCACCGGCGAGCACGGGGTCGGACAGAAGAAGATGAAGTACCTGGAAATTGAACATGGAGAAGCGGCGCTTGGCCTCATGCGTGTCTTGAAACGGGCCATGGATCCGAACAACATCATGAATCCGGGTAAGATTGTTGCACTTTGACAGTGGAAGGAGCGCCCGGCGCGCTCCCCGTCCATCGATCCATGGGCTAAAGAGCTAGAGTGAAACGGAGAAGAACAGCCTCTTGCGCGATATCCTGACGATCATCGCAGGCATTGTCATCCTCATCCTGGCGGTTGCCGTCGCGGCGCCTCCTCTCATGAATTGGGAGGATTATCGCGACACCATCGACGGGATGATTTCACGCGCGTCGGCGACGGAAGCCCGCACGTCGGGCAATATCTCCATTCGTCTCCTGCCCGAGCCGAGGATCATCCTCGACCGGCTGCAGCTTGGCGGCAAAACGCCGGACTCTCCCACTCTCACGGCCGATTCCGTGCTGGCTGAAATTGCACTCACTCCGCTTCTCCGCGGGGAGGTGCGCTTTACCGGGACCCGGATCGGCCGGGCCGACATCCGCGTTCCCGTATCGGGCAAGGGCGACTGGCGCCTCCCACCCGACCTGATCTCAGGAAGCGGGCGGGGCCAGGAATGGGCGATCGAGAGCCTCAATATCGGGCAGCTTCTCGTCACCACCCAGTCCACCTCCACCGGCCATACCAACCAGGCTTTTGCGGAGAATGTCCAGATCGAGGGGCAGAAGCTCATCGGTCCCTGGCGGGTCGAGGGCACCACGGCGGGTGTTCCTTTCCGGCTGGTCTCGGGGGAGATCGCCGAAGACAAAAGCGTTCAGGTCAAGCTCTCGGGCGGCGGCGACATCTATCCGCGCTTCGATATCGACGCCCGTCTGGCCCTTGACAATCCGGCAGCCGGAACCACCGTTCCGAGCGTTGCCGGAAAAGCCAAGTTGCTCTTCGGCCCGCCGGCGCAGATTGCGGCCGCAGGCATTCCGATCCCCATTGCCATTGAGACCAATTTCAAGACGGCAGACGGTACTGTCGCATTAAGCGATGTCACCGTGGAAGCCGGTGAGGGCGGCGCGAGCCTGCGCATGACAGGCGAAGGCAACATCGGGATCGCCGATCCCCGTATCGCGCTGAAGCTCGAAGGGCGACGACTCGACGCAGACAGCTTCATCCTGTCCTCGAACGGAAAGGATTTCGCCTCGCGCCTTAAGGAATGGTCGCTCCCGCCGATCAGCATTCCCGTCGCGCTCGACCTCAAGATCGACAGCATCGGGTTGGGCCAGGAGGATCTGACCGGCGCCAATCTTCGCTTGTCCCTCGATCGCGGAAAGGCGCAGATCGAGCGCATGGAATTCCATGCGCCCGGCGAAACGCGGGTGGCCATGGAAGGTCAGCTCGGTCTGACGACGCAGGGCGGCATCGAAGGCAAGGTGGCTCTGGCCTCGAATACGTCTGATCGCTTGGCGCGCTATCTCGACCGTATCAAGATCCGCTCGCCGTTCCTCGACATTCTCGATGGGCGTCCCGTCGAGGCTTCGTCGGATGTGGTTTTCAGCAATCCGGTGCTCTCGCTCAACCGGATGCGCTTCAAGATCGGCGATGCGGTCACGACCGGCAATCTCCGCTATACCGTGCCGGAGGCCGATGAGCGCGGTAAGCTCGAAGCGCAGATTGCGATCCAGAACCTCAACCTCGATCATCTGCCGCAGGTGTCCAGCGTGTTCGAGGCCACGCAGAATGTCGATGTAGGGTTCATTCTCGAAGCCCGCGGCGTCAGCGCCGGTAAGAGTTCCGCCACCGGGCGCATTACGGCGCGCATCCTCTCGGATGGTCAGGCGCTGCTCGTGGAAAATCTCGACATCGTGGACCTTGCCGGCGCCAATGCCCGCGTGAGCGGACGCATCGCGCCCGATGGTTCGGGAAGCATCAATGGCAAGGTCACAGCGCAGCGTGCGGCCCCCCTCGTCGATCTGATCGGCAGTGTGTGGATCGGCGGCGTTTCCAAGCTCGTGCCGCATTTCCTGCGTGAAGGCGCGCTCAATGTGCAGGTGGGAACCGAGCGGGTCGCTCCGCCGCCGGGATCGAGCGAAGTTCGCTTGCGCACGATGATGAAAGGAACGGCTGCGGGCGGCACCATCGAAGGCAGCGTGGATTCCGTCGATGGGCGTACTGAAAGTCTCAATCTCACGCTTGCAACCGAGAATACGGGCAGCTGGGTGAACCGCACCAGGATGCCGGGGCTTGATCGTCCTTCCCGGATCGATCTGCGCGGCACGCGAGTGGGGTCGGGTCAGTTCAACGTCACCGTTGCAGGCAACGTCGCGGATGCGCAGATGACGACCTTGAGGCCTTTCGCCTTGAGCGCGAGCGACGATGTGGTGGATAGCGGCGAGGCGGAATTCGTCACGGCCGATGTCACACCTTTCCTGCTTCTCCTCGGCGATGGCGCGGGAGTGAAATCGCCGGTTCCCGTGAAAGTGCGCATGACATTGGGACGTGAGCGCGATGCAAGCAGCCTCGACGTAACGGGCGAGGTGGCGGGCAACGCCGTGCAGGCCAAGCTCCATGTCCGGTCGCGCTCGGAGATCGGTGGCGAGATTTCTCTCGACCGGCTTTCCCTGCCGTGGTTGACGGCGGCTCTTGCGCTCAACGTGCCGGGCGATCCGAATGCCACCGCCCTTTGGTCCAATGCCACGTTTGGACAGAGCGGACGCCTCGTGAGCGGCGGACAGGTCATGTTCCGCGTCGGCGCGCTCGATCTGGGGCGCGGCATCCAAAGCACGCGGGCGAGCTTCACCGTCGAAGCGCAATCGGATGGCGTGTCGATCCGCAATCTCGATGCCAGCATCGGCACCGGACGCCTGACGGGATCCACGACCATCACGCGCCAGGGTGCTACGGCAACCGTTGTCGGCGAGGGAGCGCTCGATCACGTGCCGCTCTGGGCGCTTGGCGGATCGTCGCCCATTGAAGCGGTTCTGTCCGGCAATCTCAAATTTGGTACGGCGGGAGACAGCACGTCGAAGCTCGTGTCCGCGCTCGGCGGCGCGGGTGAATGGACGATCACGAAGCTGCGCGTTCCCTCCGCCGATCCTGCCGTGTTCGACCGGGCGCTCAAGCGCGCCTTGGCCGAGAACGAGCCACTCGTCGAGGGCAAAGCGGAAGCCATCATCAATGCGGAGTTGGGGCGTGCCGCACTGACTTCGCAAACGGTCACCACATCGGCCGCGCTCGTCGGTGGATCGCTGCGGCTTTCGCCTTTCGTCATCGAGGGCGGGCCCTCTACATGGCAGGGCGCGGTGACGTTCGATCTCAACTCACTCGCTCTCGATGCGCGCGGCTCGCTCATTTCCAAGACGTCGCCTGCCGGTTGGACCGGCGCTCCGCCATCCATCGGGTTGAACTGGCGTGGTTCGCTTGCAGCGCCTGCGCGTGAGTTGGATGCAGGGCCGTTCCGCAACGGGCTTGCGGCCATCGTGCTCAAGCGCGAGCTTGAAAAGATCGAGGCCTTCGAGCGCGCCGCCGCCGAGCGTCAACGCCAGATCCAGGCCCAGCAGGAGGCCGAGCGCCAGCGGTTGAAGGCCGCTGCCGAAGAGGCGGCGCGTCAGGCTAAGGCAAGGTCCGATGCAGAAAAGGCGCGTCTGGACGCTGAGCGTCTGCAATCGGAGCAGCAGCAACAGCCGGACGAAGAAGAGCCTGAGCCTGCCCCTGCGCCGTTTCAGATGAACAGCCTGCCGCCGCTGAATCCACCCATCACTATCGCTGCACCGCCGCGTATTCACGGCTCTCCCGACCGTTAAGGTATCGCGGCAATCCGAGAGCGTTGGTCAGCGGCTGCGTAAATCCATCAACACGAACACGCGGATGGCGGATGAGAGGTTCTGCTCGCCGCGTTCCGCGTCGATACGCCCAATCAGGGCTTGCAGGGAGAGCTTTTCGCGCTCTGCGATCTCCCGAAGGATCTGCCAGAACGGCTCTTCCAGAGAGATACTGGTGCGGTGACCGGCAATCGAGACGGAGTGTTTGATGATGCCGGAGCCCATCTAGGATTTCTCGCTGTCGTCGCGCTTATGCGAGTCGAGGCGGCGCTGTGCCAGAACTCGCTCGGCCTTGGTCAGGTCCTTCTCCGCCTTGGTGCGGCCGAAGGTGATGCGGTTCTGGTCGGCGCGGGCCTCTTTGTCGGCCCGCGCCTTGTTCTTGCGCGCCTGGCGCAGATTGATGATCTCGGCCATGGCGCGATTGTAGCTTATTCGCCGGGCTGAAGCATCGTCTCGGGACGCACGACCCTGTCGAAATCTTCGGACGACACGCCTGCCTTCAGGGCTTCTTCCTTCAGCGTCGTGCCGTTCTTGTGCGCGGATTTCGCGATGGCGGCCGCCTTGTCGTAGCCGATGGACGGCGCCAGCGCCGTCACGAGCATGAGGGAGCGGCCCATCAGATCCTGCAGACGCTCGCGGTTCGGCTCAATGCCGACGACGCAGTTGTCCGTGAAGCTGATCGCGCCGTCCGCAAGCAGGCGGATCGATTGCAGCACCGCGTTCACGATCACCGGCTTGAACACGTTGAGCTCGAAATGGCCCTGGGAGCCTGCGAAGGTCACCGTGGTCTGGTTGCCGGCCACCTGGCAGCACAGCATGGTCATGGCTTCGGCCTGGGTGGGATTCACCTTGCCGGGCATGATCGACGAGCCGGGCTCGTTCTCAGGCAGCGAGATCTCGCCGATGCCGGAGCGCGGGCCGGAGCCCATGAGGCGGATGTCGTTGGCGATCTTGAACAGTCCGGCGGAGAGGGCCGCAAGTGCGCCGTGCGTGTAGATGAGGGCGTCGTTGGAGGCGAGAGCCTCGAACTTGTTCGAAGCCGAGGTGAAGGGAAGAGCGGTCAGCTCGCTGACCTTCTTGGCGAAGCGGTCGGCGAATTCCGGATGGGCGTTGAGGCCCGTGCCGACGGCGGTGCCGCCCTGAGCCAGCGCGTAGATGCCGGGCAGGGTCTGCTCGATGCGCGCAATGCCGAGCTTCACCTGCATTGCATAGCCGGAGAATTCCTGGCCCAGCGTCACGGGCGTCGCATCCTGAAGGTGCGTACGGCCGATCTTCACGATGTCCTTGAACTCTTCCTGCTTGGCTTCGAGCGCCTTCAGGAGGTGCTTGAGGGCAGGGAGCAGGCGGGCATTGATCTCGCGCGCCACGGCGATGTGCATGGCGGTCGGGAACACGTCGTTGGACGACTGGCCCATGTTGACGTGGTCGTTCGGGTGAACCGGCTTCTTGCTGCCGCGCTCGCCGCCCAGGCGCTCGATGGCGAGGTTGGAGAGGACCTCGTTCATGTTCATGTTCGACTGGGTGCCCGAGCCGGTCTGGTAAACCACGAGCGGGAACTCGTCGTTGTGCTTGCCCTCGATCACATCGGCGGCGGCGTCGGCGATGGCGTCGGCCAGCTTCGCGTCGAGCTTGCCCAAGTCCTTGTTCACGAGTGCCGCTGCCTGCTTCACCAGGGCGAGCGCATGAACGAGGGGGAGGGGCATCCGGTCCGTGCCGATGCGGAAATTCTGAAGCGAACGCTGCGTCTGGGCGCCCCAGAGCTTATCGGAGGGAACTTCGATGGGGCCGAAGGTATCTGTTTCGGTACGGGTGAGCGACATCCTGACCTCTTTCGATGGAGTTGGGTGTTCTTATCTCAAACTCAGGCTCCCGCAACAGCGTAAGCCGCATAAGAGCGTTGTAAATTCGGATGACAGATACTCTGGACGCCCCTCTTTTCCGCCCACCGGCCCCCAAGCCCCTTCAGGAGCCCCCGGGGCTCCTCTCGTTCCTGCTGGCCCTGCGCCGGAACCCGCTGACCACCTGGACCGAACGGCACTTCACCGAGCGGATCATCCAGGGCAGCGGCGCCCTGGGGCGGATCACGGTGGTGAACGACCCGGCGGTCATCCGCCATATCTTCGTCGACAACGCCGCCAATTACCGGAAGGACGACCTTCAGCTTCGGGTCCTCGCTCCCGGTTTGGGAAAGGGCCTGCTGACGGCGGAAGGCGAGGAGTGGAAGCTCCAGCGCCGCACCATCGCGCCCCTGTTTCCGCCCCGCGTGGTGGCGGGCTTCTTCCCCGCCATGGTCGAATCGGCGGATCGCCTCGTGCGCCGCTGGCAGCGGCGGCCGGAGGGGAGGGAGGTCGATATCTCCCTCGAAATGACCCGCGTTACCCTCGACGTGTTGGAGCGGACGATCTTCTCGAAGGGCATGGCCCGCGATCCCGATGCCTTGGGACGGGCCATCACGCGCTATTTCGAAGGCTTGGGCCGCATCGACCCGGTGGATATCTTCGGCCTGCCGGATTGGGTGCCGCGCATCGGGCGCTGGCGGGCGCGGCCCGCCATCCGCTTCTTCGAGGAGCTGGTGAACGAGCTGATCCGCGACCGAAAAGCCCTGCTGGAGCGTGGCGAGCCTGCGCCGCGCGATCTCCTGACTCTGCTTCTCGAGGCGGCCGATCCGGAAACCGGCAAGGGGCTCAGCGATGTGGAGGTCGCCGCCAATATCGTGACTTTCATCGGCGCGGGCCATGAGACCACGGCCAATGCCCTGTCTTGGTCGATCTACCTGATCTCGCAGGATGAGCGCGTCCGCGCCCGGATCGAGCGGGAGGTGGATGATGTGCTGGGCGAAGGCCCGTTCGAGCCGCAGCATCTCGACCGGCTCGTCTATACCCGTGCCGTGCTCGACGAGGCCATGCGCCTCTATCCGCCGGCTCCTTTCCTAAGCCGGGCTGCGATTGTGGATGACTCTATCGGGGATCTCACCATCGAGGCGGGCACGGTAGTCACCATCGCGCCCTACGTGCTCCATCGTCACCGGACCCTCTGGGACGAGCCCGACGCCTTCAGGCCCGAACGGTTCCTGCCGGGAGAGAAGGAGAAGATCGACCGCTTCGCCTATCTGCCCTTCGGCGCAGGGCCGCGCGTCTGCATCGGAGCCACCTTTGCCCTCCAGGAAGCCGTGATCGTACTCGCGACCATCGTTCGGGCGGTGCGCCTCGATCTGAGAGAGGGACACCGGGTCACGCCGCTCCATCGCATCACGTTGAGACCCCACGAGGGGCTGCCGATGCGGATGACGTATCGCTAGATCCAAGGCCCCCGCATCCAAGGCTCCTGGAATGCGGGGGAGTCCTGGGACGCCTGCAACGTTGGCGGTTATGGCTTCCCGCCTTCGCGGGAATGACAGGCAGCATTGGGGGAGAAAGGCCGTCAGTTTTTCTTGCGGAAGGCGTCGAGGCTCACGACTTCGGCGGTGCCGGGGGCATCGGTGTCGGCTGCTTCCGGCTTGGGGGCATGAGCCGCTTCGCTCGGGGCTTCCTCGGCCTTGGCCGGGGCCTTTACGGGCGTGGGTTTTTTCTCCGCAGCCGGCGTGGCCTTGCGGGACTGCTTCAGTTCCACGGGGTCCGATCCACGGATCGGCTGCGGGGCAGGCGGAGCCTCGGCGATTTCTTCGCCCTCCTCGTCATCCTGGCCGTCGAACTTGAGGCCGAATTGCACGGAAGGATCGAAAAATCCGGTGAGCGCATCGAAGGGAATGAGCAGCCGCTCGGGAACGCCGGAGAAGGACAGGCCCACCTCGAAAGTGTGCTCGGTAACGTTCATGTCCCAGAACTGATGCTGGAGAACGATGGTCATCTCCTGGGGATATTTCTCGCGCAGGCGGTTCGAGAGGCGAACGCCGGGAAAATCCGTCTGGAAGGAGATATAGAAATGGTGCTCGCCCGGGAGCCCGTCCTTGCAGTCGATCAGCACTTTGCGCACGACGCCCTTCAAGGCGTCCTGCACCAGAAGATCGTAGCGGATCAGGTCTTTGCCGGCCATAGGCGATCCCTATTCAGAAACAAAAGTGGAGGCTTCTGTTGCCAGGTGCCTCCGAACCCCGCCTAACGGTGCTACCCGCTAGGGCTTTGAGTCGGTGTTAGGGACCGCTTACGCAGCCACTGCAACCGGAGCATAGTTGTCGTTGGCAACTATAAAAAGGCCCGATATCGGCGGAACCATGCCGAGCGAAAGTCTACCCTTTACGCCCTCGTCGATCCTATTTCGCCCCCGCCGAAACCCAAGGCTTGCCTGGGCTTTGGTGGAGGCGCCGGGTACCGCCCCCGGGTCCGATGGGTTTATTCCGATAGCCGTTTATCGCCATAGCCGATCTTGCGACCGGCAATCCCAATATAGGCGGCGTAATCCGAATTTGAAAGAGCGGGGATAACCCGATACCGGTTGAAAAGTGACTCGGAACGCGAAGTTCGCTGTCCTATCATGACGCCAGATTAACGGATTTGCCTCCTGACGGCGGTTAACAACACCATGAACGGCGCGGGCGGCGCGAATCTCAACCCAGCGGAGCTTCCGCCAGCGTTGCTTCATGCCTTAAGAGATGCGGGCGGAAACACTTCCTGCCTCAATTCCCTGCCGATGCCCGAGATTTTCCATGAAACAGTATCATGACCTGATTAGACGCATTCTCGATGAAGGGCTCGAGCGGTCCGACCGCACCGGCACCGGCACGATCGGCGTGTTCGGCCATCAGATGCGCTTCGACATGCGGGACGGCTTTCCGCTGGTCACCACCAAGAAGCTGCATCTGCGCTCCATCATCCACGAACTGCTCTGGTTCCTGCGAGGGGATACCAACGTCCGTTATCTCCACGAAAACAACGTGAGCATCTGGGACGAGTGGGCGGACGAGAACGGCGATCTCGGCCCCGTCTACGGAAAGCAGTGGCGCGCCTGGACGGCGTCCGACGGACGCGAGATCGACCAGATCTCCTGGCTCGTTGATGAGATCAAACGCAATCCCGACAGCCGGCGCCTGCTCGTATCCGCGTGGAATGTCGGCGAGCTTCCGCGCATGGCGCTTGTTCCGTGTCATGCGCAATGGCAGGTCAGCGTGATGGGAGGCCGCTTGCATCTGCAGCTGTATCAGCGCTCGGCGGACGTGTTCCTGGGAGTTCCCTTCAACATCGCATCCTATGCGCTCCTGCTGCACATGCTCGCGCAACAATGTGATCTGGAGCCGGGAGATTTCATCTGGACCGGCGGCGACTGCCATATCTACAAGAACCACCTCGATCAGGTGAAACTGCAGATCTCGCGAGAGCCGTATCCTCTTCCCGAACTCAGGATCAAGCGCCGTCCCGCTTCGATCTTCGAGTATGAATACGAGGATTTCGAAATCCTAGGCTACCAGAGCCATCCGCACATCAAGGGTGCGGTCGCCGTTTGAGTTGCAGCCTCGCCGCGCACGTTGTTGCGCCTCGTGCGGGGCTGTTCGAATGATCGCTTTCATCATGGAATTTTGAACGGCCAAGGCCGGCTCGCAGGAGCCGGCCTTACTTTTTATCGTGACTTTTTATCGTGCCGGTTGAGCGCAGAACCTGCGCTGATTGCTATGCCGGGCTCACTCACAAGACTTCAGCGAAGTTCATCAAGTCGCTACCCGTGCCGGGAATGTGCCGCTTGAGGCTTCGAGAGCGCTTGTGAAGGCGATGGCCGTGACCTGCGCCTGAGTGCTTTCGCGTCCGAGGCTCAATCTTATCTCGCGGCGACCTTGCCACATATCAACACTGGCCGAGTTCTCTTGTTGTTGGGGGCTCGCCGCGTCGTGCGCCGCCGCCTGGTGTCCGCAGGGCCCTGCCTGCAAGAACTTTCGACAAGAACCTTCGACAAGAACTTGGGATTGGTGAGCGATGAAGAAACCAAACCGCTGGCTGTTCAGAATCGTCGCTGCAATCGTCGCCGCCGCCCTTCTGTATGGGCTGTGGCAGTTTCTCCAGCCTCAGGGATTGCCGGAGGGTCTCGCCAGCGGCAACGGCCGCATCGAGGCGGTCGAGATCGACATCGCGGCCAAGACGGCCGGCCGCGTCGAGGACATCATGGTCAACGAAGGTGATTTCGTCACCGCGGGTCAGGTCCTCGCGCAGATGGATACCGACGTGCTTCAGGCCCAGCTCAAGCAGGCCGAGGCGCAGAAGCAGCAGGCGGTCATCGGCGTCGACACCGCCCGTCATCAGGTGGTGCAGAGGCAGGCTGAAAAACAGGCAGCGGTCTCTCTGGTCGCTCAGCGCGAGGCCGAGAGGGACGCCGCCCAGAGGCAATTCGACCGTTCCCAGCAGCTCGCAGCGCGGGGAACGACGTCCCAACAGGTTCTCGATGCCGACCGCGCCCGGTTCGAGAGTGCGAACGAAGCGGTCAGCGCGGCGAAGGCTCAGGTCGCCGCCGCCGATGCCGCCATCGCCACCGCCGAGGCGCAGGTCGTCAATGCGAAGGCCGCGGTGGATGCGGCAACGGCCACCATCGAGAGCATTCAGGCAACGATCAACGACAGCACCCTCCGCTCGCCGCGGGACGGGCGCGTCCAGTTTCGTGTGGCGCAGCCGGGGGAGGTGCTCGGCGCAGGTGGCCGGGTTCTGAACATGGTCGATCTCGGCGACGTCTACATGACCTTCTTCCTGCCGACGGAATCTGCCGGGCGCGTGCGGATCGGGACCGATGTGAGGATCGTTCTCGATGCGCTGCCGCAATACGTCATTCCGGCCAAGGTGACCTTCGTCGCGGATGTCGCTCAGTTCACGCCAAAGACGGTCGAGACCGCCAGCGAACGCCAGAAGCTCATGTTCCGCGTCAAGGCGCAGATCCCACCCGACTTGCTGAATAAGTACATCCGCGATGTGAAGACCGGGTTGCCTGGAGCGGCTTATGTGAGGATCAGCCCGGATGCAGAATGGCCCGCCAACCTGCAGAACCTCGTGCCATGACGGAAGCCGCGGCACGAACCGCGCTATCTCCCGTCGCGCGCCTGCAAGACGTGAGTCTCGTCTACGGCAAGGTCCGTGCCGTCGATCAGGTGAGCCTCGACATTCCAGCGGGCCGCATGGTGGGGTTGATCGGCCCCGATGGCGTCGGCAAGTCGAGCCTCCTGTCACTCGTCGCAGGCGCGCGTGCGATTCAAAAGGGGCATATCGAGGTTCTCGGTGGGGACATGTCCCAACGGCGCCACCGCCAGGATGTTTGTCCCCGCATTGCCTACATGCCGCAGGGCCTCGGCAAGAATCTTTACGCGACGCTCTCGGTTTTCGAGAATCTCGAATTCTTCGGACGCCTGTTCGGACAGAACCGCGCCGAGCGGGAGCGGCGCATCGCCGACCTGACGGAGAGCACAGGTCTGGCCCCGTTCGTCGACCGGCCTGCCGGCAAGCTCTCCGGAGGCATGAAGCAGAAGCTGGGCCTGTGCTGCGCGCTCATTCACGATCCGGATCTGCTGATCCTCGATGAGCCGACAACGGGCGTGGACCCGCTGTCCCGTCGGCAGTTCTGGGAGCTGATCGACCGCATCCGTGCGGGGCGGCCCGGAATGAGCGTGGTGGTGGCCACCGCCTATATGGAGGAGGCGGCGGGTTTCGATTGGCTCGTGGCCATGGACGACGGACATGTGCTGGCTACCGGAACTCCAGGAGAGTTGCTGGAACGCACCGGGACCGGAACGCTCGAGGAAGCGTTCATCGCCCTCATGCCGGAAGAAAAGCGCCGCGGGTATAAAGCCGTCGAGATCGTGCCGAGGCCGCAGAACGTGGGAGAGATCGCGATCGAAGCCAAGGGCCTCACCATGCGCTTCGGCGACTTCGTGGCGGTCGACCATGTGAGCTTCCAGATCCCGCGCGGCGAGATCTTCGGCTTTCTCGGCTCGAACGGGTGCGGCAAGACGACGACGATGAAGATGCTGACGGGCCTTCTCCAGCCGAGCGAAGGAGAGGCTTGGCTGTTCGGAGAGCCCGTCGATGCAAGAAACATCGAAACCCGGCGGCGCGTGGGCTACATGTCGCAGGCGTTCTCGCTCTATACAGAACTTACCGTCCGCCAGAATCTGGAACTGCACGCCCGGCTGTTCGACGTGCCCGAGGATCTCGTCCCTGGCCGTGTCGAGACGATGGCCAACCGATTCGGCCTGAGCGACGTCATCGACGTGCTGCCCGACAAGCTTCCACTGGGACAGCGCCAGAGGCTGTCTCTGGCGGTCGCGATGATCCACGAGCCGGCGATGCTGATTCTCGACGAGCCGACGTCCGGCGTCGATCCGATCGCACGCGACGCGTTCTGGCAGATCATGATCGATCTGGCCCGTCAGGATAAGGTCACGATCTTCATCTCGACCCACTTCATGAACGAGGCCGAGCGATGCGACCGGATCTCGCTGATGCATGCCGGCCGGGTGCTGGTCAGCGATACGCCGGCAGGTCTCATTCGAAAGCGGGGCGCCGACACGCTGGAGGAGGCTTTCATCGGCTATCTGGAAGATGCCGGCGCCGAAAGCCAGATGGACGTTTCCACGTCGGCGCAGGAGCAGCCGCACGACATTCCCGCCGCTCATTCCGGCGAACGCGCGCGAGGCCGCTTCTTCAACCCGCGACGGATGTTCAGCTATACGATCCTGGAGGCGCTCGAACTGCGCCGCGATCCGATCCGCGCCGCCCTGGCCCTGGTCGGCAGCATCCTGCTGATGTTCATCATGGGCTATGGCATCAGCATGGATGTGGAGGATCTGACATTCGCGGTTCTGGACCGGGACCAGACCTCCGTGAGCCGGGACTACACGCTCAATCTGGCGGGCTCGCGATACTTCGTCGAGAAGGCTCCGATCGTCGACTACGATGATCTCGACAGGCGTATGCGTGCGGGCGAAATCACCCTGGCGCTTGAGATCCCCCCGGGCTTCGGGCGCGATGTGACACGAGGACGGCAGGTTCAGATCGGGGCCTGGATCGACGGCTCCATGCCGCAACGGGCCGAAACCGTCAGCGGCTATGTTCAAGGCATGCACGCGCAATGGCTTGCCTCCGAAGCGGAGACGCCGAGCCTCGCCACCATCGAAACCCGCTTCCGCTACAATCCGGATGTCGAGAGCCTCAAGGCCATGGTGCCGGCGGTGATCCCGATCCTTCTTCTGCTGATACCGGCTATGCTGGCGGCGCTGAGCGTCGTGCGGGAGAAGGAGCTCGGCTCCATCGTCAATCTCTATGTCACGCCGGTCACCAAGCTCGAGTTCCTGCTCGGAAAGCAGCTGCCCTATGTCGGGTTGGCTATGCTCAACTTCATTCTGATGACCCTTCTTGCCGTCACGGTTTTCGGCGTGCCGCTCACGGGCAGCTTTCTCACGCTTGCCGCGGGTGCAGTGCTTTACACCTTCGCGTCGACCGCGCTGGGTCTGCTGATGTCGTCCTTCCTGCGCAGTCAGATCGCCGCCATCTTCGGGACGGCTATCACCACGATGATTCCCGCAACTCAATTTTCCGGCATGCTCGATCCGGTCTCGTCGTTGGAAGGGGCAGGAGCGGTCATCGGAAATATCTATCCAGCAACCTATTTCCTGCTCATCTCTCGGGGCGTCTTCTCGAAGGCCCTGGATTTCGGCGACCTCCAATCCTCGTTCATCCCGCTGATGCTCGCGACGCCGGTTCTGATCGGCCTGAGCGCGATGCTTCTGAAGAAGCAGGAGGCTTGATCGATGCGGGCGTCCCATGTGATGAATCTCGGCACCAAGGAACTGCGCAGCCTCGCCCGGGACCCGATGCTGCTCATTCTCATCGTCTATGCATTCACTCTCGCGATCTATACGGCCGCGAAAGCGGTGCCGGAGACGCTCAACAAGGCGCCGATCGCCATCGTCGATGAAGACCGCTCGCCCTTGTCGACGCGCATCGTCAGTGCCTTCTATCCACCTTCATTCCTCCCGCCGGACCTCATCACGCCTGCTGAGATGGATGCGCGCATGGATGCGGGGCTCGATACGTTCGCCCTGGATATTCCGCCCAATTTTCAGCGGGATGTTCTGGCGGGCCGTCAACCCACGATCCAGCTCAATGTCGATGCGACCCGCATGAGCCAGGCTTTCACCGGCAGCAGCTACATTCAGCAGATCGTCAACGGCGAGATCAACGGATTCGTCCAACGCTACCGCGCCGCCCAGGTCCTGCCGGTGGATCTCGCCCTGCGGGCGCGGTTCAACCCTTCGCTGAACAAGGGCTGGTTCGGGGCCGTCATCCAGGTCATCAATCAGGTCACGATGCTGTCGATCATCCTGACCGGCGCCGCTCTGATACGCGAGCGCGAGCACGGCACCATCGAGCATCTTCTGGTCATGCCCGTCACGCCGGCCGAGATCATGACCGCCAAGGTTTGTGCGATGGGCTTGGTGGTTCTCACGGCGTGCGCTTTCTCCCTCGTGTTTGTCGTGCAGGGATTGCTGGCGGTTCCGATTGAAGGCTCCGTGCCGCTGTTTCTGGCAGGGGCAGCCTTGAACCTGTTCGCGACGACCGCGATGGGCATCTTCCTGGGCACCATCGCGCGATCCATGCCGCAATTCGGTATGCTGCTCATTCTGGTCATCGTGCCGCTGCAGATGCTGTCCGGCGGCATGACGCCTCGTGAGAGCATGCCGGAATTCGTTCAGACCATCATGCTCGCAGCCCCGACGACGCACTTTGTCATGCTGGCGCAAGCCATTCTGTACCGTGGCGCCGGAATTGACGTGGTATGGCCGCAATTTCTTGCGCTCCTAGCCATCGGAGCGGTTCTGTTCAGCCTATCCCTGGTGCGGTTTCGCAGGACACTCAGCCAGGCGACGTAGCCCATACAAAGCATCTCGACGGCAAGGAGAACGACATGGCTATTCCAGGGAAAGTTGCACTTGTAACAGGAGCCGGGCAGGGGATCGGGCGCGGCATCGCCCTGCGGTTGGCGCAGGATGGCGCCGATATCGCCATTGTGGACCTCAATTTGCAAAAGATGGATGCCGTCGCCGACGAGGTAAGAGCTACTGGCCGCAAAGCGACGACATTTCGCGCCGATGTCTCACGCCGCGACGATGTCTATGCTGCGGTCGACCATGCCGAGAAGGAACTCGGTGGTTTCGATATCATGGTCAACAATGCCGGGATTGCCCAGGTTCAACCGCTTCTCGAAGTGACTCAGGAAGAGGTCGACAGAATCCTGCGCATCAACGTCCAGGGCGTGCTCTGGGGCATACAGGCCGCCGCGAAGAAGCTCAGGCAACACAAGCGGAAGGGCAAGATCATCAATGCATCCTCCATTGCCGGGCATGACGGTTTTGCGACGCTCGGCGTCTATTCCGCGACGAAGTTCGCGGTCCGGGCGTTGACCCAGGCGGCGGCGAAGGAATTCGCCAGCGATGGCATAACCGTCAATGCCTATTGCCCGGGCATCGTCGGCACCGACATGTGGGTGGAAATCGACAAACGCTTTTCCGAAATCACGGGCGCGGAGATTGGTGCGACCTACAAGCAATATGTCGAGGGTATCGCGCTCGGACGAGCCGAGACGCCCGAGGATGTCGCGGCTTTGGTCTCGTATCTGGCCGGGCCCGATTCCGACTATATGACAGGACAGGCCATCCTTATCGACGGCGGAATGGTTTATCGATAAGCCTGATCACTCAGAGACAAGGAGTGGCGCTCGGCGATTCAGCCCTTCTCACGCCTGCCGGCGAGCGCTGCGCGACCTGCTAGGAACTTCATTGCCTTTCGACCTCTCAATCTTCGGATGGGCGGGCTCTCCCTTCGATGCGTTGGATGCGCCATGCAACCTCAGGGGCCGTCACCGCTCTCGTGACGAGGTCATTACCGCATGCTGAAGAGTTCCTGATGGAAACGCTCGCTCACCGGGAAATCGTGACTTGCGAAATCCTGTCTCAATGCCGCTCCAAACCCAGGCGGGCCGCAGAACCAGATGCTCGCCTTACGCCAGCTGGGAACAGCAGCCCGAATATGGTCGCCACTCAGATGGCCGTCGCGGGGGGAATGCAGAACGTGCAAGCGCACGTCCGCAGCCGTCGCGTCGGCGGTCATCTTGGCAATCGCCTCTTCGCTGTAATCGGTCGTGGTATGGAAGAGATGAATTTCCTTCAGACCATTTTCCTTCCCCTGTGCGATCTGTTTCATTCGGGCAATAAACGGCGTAATGCCGATCCCGCCCCCGACCCAGATCTGGATCGGCGCGTCGTCATCGAAGGTGAAACAGCCATACGGCCCCTCCACGATCACCGGCTGGCCGATGTAAAGCGTGCTGCGCAGGATGCGCGTGTAATCGCCCAGCTCCTTCACGATGAAGGTCAGACGGTGCTTGGTCCGATCCCAGGCCGAGGCGATGGTGAAAGGATGCGGTCCCTCGGAGGTGTCCGAGGTCACGAAGGCAAATTGTCCGGCCGTGTGGCCTGGCCAGCCTGGCGGCCAGCCTGCTGGAATGTCGATGTCGCCTTCAAGGACACGAAGATCTCGATAATAATGAAGATTGGCAATTCGTCCCTCGGCTTTGCGGCTGGCGCCGACGCGGCGAAGCAGGACCAGGACAGCGGCCGCCGTTCCCCAGGCCAGCATGCCAGCCATGATCACGCCCAAAGGAGTCAGCCAATAGCTGAATTGCATCAGCACGACGGTATGGAAGACGAGAACCAGATAGACGAGGGCGATCAGGCGATGGGTCTTATAGAACAGCTGGTACGAGATCACGGGGACGAGCGCCATGACGATAAGCAGCACGGCGGCATAGAACGCCCATTCGCCGACAACCTCTGCGGTGCCTCGCTGGGTCAGAAGGAACTGTTGAATCGCATTGTCGACAGCTGGTCTGGCGCCACGGGCGGGCCGCTCCAGCCAGCCGAACCCGACGGCCCATTTGAAGCCCTGCGACCAGAGCCAATGCGTGACCGCGAGAACCAAGCCGCCGATGCCCAGCCACTTGTGCAGGCGGTACATCTTGTCGAGGCCGCCAAACCACCGCTCCGGCCAACGCGGGCGCAACGCCAGGATCATTGCCAAACTCATGCAGCCCATGGTGAGGACGCCGCTGAGCTGAACCATCGATCCGCGCAGGGCGAAGAAGCTGGAGGGCTGTAGCGCATGCGGGTCGGCAATCAGCCACAGAGCGGCAAGCAGAGCCAATGAGCCCCAAAAAGCCAGCTTGAAATGTCTCATCATGCATTCTCCCGGCCATCGGGCGATTTGTCAGAGAAGATCAGTCTTGGTGTCAGGTATTGTCGGCAGTCATAAGCATGTTGTGTTCCAGATAAGTCAATAAGGGACGATCTCAATCTCGATTCCCAAGCCGGCACTGCTTCGGCTGTTGAGTTGCCTGGAAGAGCTAGGACGCGCATTGCATCGCGGCCGTTGGGAAAAATTCTGAGGATCTGGAAATGACGAAGTCCTTGTAACGGGTGGCGCAAGCTGCATCGGATCCCACGCTTGCAAGGCGCTCGCAGGTGCAGGATATGAGCCGATTACAATGGATAAGCTAGTGAACGGAAACGGAGCGTCGTTAAGTGGGGTCCGTTTGAATATGGCGACATATTGAATAGGGGGCGGCTTGACGAGAGCTTCATCAAGCATAGCCCATCAGCTATCATGCACTTTGCAGTCGATGTATATGTCGGCGAGTCAGTCGTCCAGCCTGCCATGTATTACCACAACAAGGTGGCAGGAAGCCTTGTGCTGCATAAAGCGGCAAGAGATCAACATATCACGGACATCGTATTCTCAAGCAATTGCGAGACGTATGGCGCCCTGCCATGCAATCCATCACAGAAAGCACCCCAGCCGCTCCCATCAATCCGTATGGCATGTCGAAATATGTCGTTGAGAGGATGCTGCGTGACTTCGACGCAGCGTACGGAATTAAGTCGATTGCATTGCGCCACTTCAACGTTGCGGGTTGCGACCCTGACGGCGAGATCGGAGAGCAGCACGATCCTGAGACGCATGTTATCCCTCTGGTGATCGAGGCTGCCGCCAAAGGTACTGTGTTTTCCATATTCGGGACGGATTACGACACGGCGGATGGAACCTGTGTTCGTGATTATGTTCATGTCAGTGATCTTGCGGATGCCCATGTCAAAGCGCTTAAAGAGCTGGAGCGTGAGCGTGCCTCTCAAGCGTTGAACCTGGGGCTGGGGCAGGGCTTTTCAATTCGCCAGATCATCGTTGCGGTTGAACAGGTGACAGGGCCTCCCGTGCGGGTTCAGGCTGCCGCCCGCAGACTAGGAGACCCCGCGACGCTGGTCAGCGATGCCGCGCGCGCCCGCGAAGTGCTGAAGTGGAATCCAAGATACACTCAACTTACCGATATCATTCTCACGGCCTGGAGCTGGTATAGAATTTTGAACGCGGTGGCGGCCCCACTCGACAAACCTGAAGCAACCGGCAAGCGCGGCAGTTCGTAATATCGGATGTAGTTCAGCGTGGTTTGCAGTGTGGCTGCATCTATTATTTCTGATCTACAGAACATTCTGAGAGTTCAGGCTCTCCTCAAATATTTATAATATCGATCGTGTATTAGGTCGTCCAAATGACACAATCATGAACAAAATTATTTGTGGCTCTCGTATCGAGGGCTGTCTGATCTGGAGCCAGTCTGCATGGCTGATGAAACAGATGACCCACGAGTCGCCGGCGATGCGCAAGCGCTCTGGACAAGCACCATCGCATTCACCGTGTGTTTTGCGGTCTGGACGATTTTCTCGATCATCGGTCTTGGCGTCAAAGACACGCTTAACCTGACAGAAACGCAGTTCGGCTTTCTTGTCGGCACACCTATTCTCACAGGGTCCCTGATACGCGTAGTCTTGGGTGTGTGGGCTGATCAGTTCGGCGGCAGGCGGGTCTACGCGGCTGTCATGATACTCGCGGCAATCGCCACGTTCCTAACGTCTTATGCCACTACGTATATCGAGCTTCTGATCGCGGCCCTAGGTGTCGGTATAGCAGGTGGCTCATTCTCCGTCGGCGTCGCGTATGTGTCGAAATTCTATCCTCCCAGCCGCCAGGGGACGGCGCTCGGAATCTTCGGTGCCGGCAACGTTGGTTCCGCCGTCACGAAGTTCTTGGCGCCCTTCGTCATGGTCGCATTCGGCTGGCAGGCCGTGGCTCAGATATGGGCTGTCGCACTTCTTGTAACAGCTATCGGCTTTCTGATCCTCACAAAAGAAGACCCTGTTTACTTAGAGCAACGGCGTACTGGAAGAAAACCGGCCTCGATGGGAAACCAGCTTGAGGTTCTCAAGAACATTCAGGTCTGGCGGTTCGCGCTTTATTACTTCTTCGTTTTCGGCGCCTTCGTGGCCCTCTCGCTTTGGCTGCCCCGGTATTTGATTGGCGTGTATGGGCTCGACATCAAGACGGCCGGCGCCCTCGCAACCTTCTACTCTGTGCCAGCGAGTCTCTTTCGAGTCTATGGCGGCGTCTTATCCGACCGATATAGCGCGCGCGTGGTCATGTACTGGACCTTCGGCGTCTCGGTGCTCTGCACCTTCATGCTGTCATATCCGCCCACCACCTACATCATCGAGGGGATACAGGGCACGATCACGTTCCGCACATCAATGGGGCTCGTGCCGTTCGTTATCATCATTTTCCTCCTGGGTTTCTTCATGAGCCTCGGTAAGGCGGCAGTCTACAAGCATGTACCGGTCTACTATCCCAATCACATCGGCGTCGTCGGTGGCTTCGTCGGGATGGTCGGCGGCGTTGGAGGCTTCATCCTGCCGCTGGCCTTCGGCGCCCTTAACGATCTGACCGGCATCTGGACGAGCTGCTTTGCGCTTCTGTTCTTGATCGCGGCTGTTTCGCTGGCCTGGATGCATGGAGCGATCCGCCGTATGGAGACTTCCGCGGCGCGGCAGCAGATCTCAGCCGACACTCTCCCCGACCTCCCGGAGATGCAGGGCCTGGGCGAGGCAGGCATTACACTGCCTGCACGCCGTAACCAGCCTCTGGCCGATTGGCGTCCGGAAGATCCTGTTTTCTGGCAGCGGGGAGGGCGCGCCATTGCGAGGCGCAATCTGTGGATCGCCACCTATTGCTTGCTGCTTTCCTTCGCGGTCTGGATGGTCTGGAGCGTCGTCGTCGCCAAGCTTCCAGGTCTTGGCTTCCGGTTCACGACCGATCAGCTTTTCTGGCTGGCGGCGGTGCCAGGGCTGTCAGGCGCTACGCTTCGCATCTTCTATGCGTTCCTCGTCCCGATCTTCGGCGGCCGTCTATGGACGACCATCAGCACCGCATCGTTGCTCATCCCGGCCTTCGGCATCGGTTACGCCGTGCAGAATCCGTCAACGCCATACGTAATCTTTCTGCTGCTGGCTCTGCTATGCGGCTTCGGCGGCGGAAACTTCGCGTCGTCGACAGCCAATATCAGTTTCTTCTTCCCCAAATCGGAGAAGGGCAATGCGCTGGCCATCAATGCGGGGCTGGGCAACCTGGGCGTCAGCCTGATGCAGCTCATCGTACCCATCGTCATCACCACCAGCCTGTTCGGTGCCTTGGGCGGTCAGGCGCAGGTGGCGAGCGACGGAACACAAGTGTGGCTGCAGAATGCCGGGTTCATTTGGGTCCCTCTGGTATTGATCGGAACATTCGCGGCCTGGTTTGGAATGAACGATATTTTGAGCGCCAAGTCGTCCTTCGCGGACCAAGCGGTCATCTTCGGTCGCCGCCATACCTGGATGATGTGCTGGCTCTATACCGGCACGTTCGGCACATTCATCGGCATGTCAGCAGGCTTCCCGCTTCTGGCAGGCCTCGTCTTTCCCGAAGTCAACTCGCTTCGGTACGCCTTTCTGGGACCCCTGATCGGCGCGCTGTCCCGTGCCGGTACGGGGTGGCTGTCGGACCGCCTCGGTGGAAGCAGGGTGACATTCTGGGTTTTCGTGGCGTCGGTTGCCGCAGTCGCCGGAATGATCTGGGCGCTGAACCTCCATAGCTTCTGGGGCTTCTTCGGAATGGTGCTTCTGCTGTTCTTCCTCAGCGGCGTCGGCAATGCGTCGACCTTCCAGATGATCCCTGCGATCATGCGCGAGGAACTGGCACAAACGGCTCCATCGCTTCCAGCGGATGAACGCCAACGGCAAGCGGATCTGGAATCCGCTGCGATCATCGGATTTACGTCTGCCATAGCCGCCTATGGCGCCTTCTTCATCCCGAAAGCCTATGGCAGCTCGCTCGATCTCACGGGGGCGCCGAACGCAGCCCTGTGGGGTTTCCTCATCTACTACATGAGCTGCGCGGTGCTGACATGGGTCGCTTACTCAGGCCCAAGGGGATTCCTGCGGCGCATCGAGCGGGCAGGGACGCAACCGGAATCTTCCAAAACCTACAGAGCTCAGGAGGCCGCTTGAATGAGCCACTTTCTCGATCGCCTGACCTATCTGTCGCGCCCGAGGGAAACCTTTTCGGAAGGACATGGGATCGTTACGCACGAGAGCCGAGCGTGGGAGGATGCCTATCGGAAACGTTGGGCTGCGGACAAGATCGTGCGCTCGACCCATGGCGTGAACTGCACAGGCTCCTGCTCCTGGAAGATCTACGTGAAAGGCGGCATCGTTACGTGGGAGACGCAGCAAACGGATTATCCGCGCACTCGTCCCGATCTCCCGAACCATGAGCCGCGTGGATGTCCCCGCGGCGCGACATACAGCTGGTATTTGTATTCCGGAACCCGTCTCAAATACCCTCTCGTTCGCGCAACGCTGCTTCGCGCATGGCGTGAGGCTAGACGAACCCAGAGCCCCGTGGCTGCGTGGAAGTCCATCGTTCAGGATCCAGCCAAACGGACCGATTGGGTGACGAGGCGTGGGCGCGGAGGACTGGCCCGGGCGGGTTGGGATGAGGTGACCGAACTGATCGCCGCCGCCAACGCTTATACCATCCGCGAATACGGGCCCGACCGGATAGCCGGGTTCTCGCCGATTCCGGCCATGTCGATGATCTCCTATGCGGCGGGCAGCCGCTATTTGTCATTGCTCGGTGGAAACCTGCTGAGTTTTTACGATTGGTATTGTGATCTGCCGCCTTCCTCGCCTCAGACCTGGGGCGAGCAGACGGACGTCCCCGAAAGCGCCGACTGGTACAATTCCGGGTTTCTGCTCGTTTGGGGCTCGAACGTCCCGCAGACACGCTCGCCGGACGCTCATTTCTACACCGAGGTTCGCTACAAGGGGACGAAAAGCGTCGTCATTTCGCCGGACTTCAGCGAGGCGTCAAAGTTCGGCGATATGTGGCTCCACCCGAAGCAAGGCACCGACGCCGCGCTTGCTCTCGCCTTCGGGCATGTGATCCTGCGCGAATTCCATCTCGACCGACAATCGCCGTACTTCAACGACTATGTCCGGCGCTACACGGACTTCCCCATGCTCGTGCGCCTCGTGGCACGGGACGGTTACTACGTGCCCGACCGGCTGCTGCGGGCTGCCGATTTCGAGGACGCCCTTGGGGAGACGAATAATCCGGACTGGAAGTCCGTGGCCATCGATGAGAACTCGGATCTGCCCGTCTGTCCCCTCGGATCGGCGGGTTTTCGTTGGGGGGAACAGGGAAAGTGGAACCTGGAGAGCAAGGACGGTCAGAACCGTGATGTGCGCCTGCGGCTGACATTCGCGGACGGTTCCCAGCGTGTCGAGCCCGTCGGCTATCCTTATTTCGGCACGACAGCACCGCAGACCTTCGTGGCGACCGATCACCCCGATATTCTGGTGCGCCATGTTCCCGTCAGATCGATGAACCTCAAGGACGGCGAGACGTTGGTCGCCACCGTCTTTGATCTTCTCGCGGCCAGCTACGGGATCGACCGGGGCTTCGGCGGCGGCAATGTCGCCGCAAGTTATGATGAGAATACGCCGTTCACCCCCGCCTGGGCGGAGCAGATTACCGGGGTGCCGCGGCAGGCGATCATCCAGGTGGCCCGAGAGTTCGCAGAAAATGCCGAGCAGACCGAAGGGAGGTCGATGGTCATCCTGGGGGCGGGCCTCAATCACTGGTACCACATGGACATGAGCTACCGGGGCATCATCTCCATGCTGATGATGTGCGGTTGCGTCGGCAAGTCAGGCGGAGGCTGGGCGCATTATGTGGGACAGGAGAAGCTGCGTCCGGCGACCGGTTGGCTTCCTCTTGCGTTCGCGAGCGATTGGATACGGCCCGCACGGCAAATGAACTCGACTTCCTTCTGGTACGCGCACACGGATCAGTGGCGCTATGAATCGCTGAAGGTCTCAGAAATGCTGTCGCCGACGGCGCCGTCCGGCGATTGGTCGGGCAGCGTCATCGACTATAATGTGCGCGCCGAGCGCATGGGATGGCTGCCGTCCGCGCCGCAATTGGAGCAGAACCCGCTCGATCTGGGCCGATCGATTGCCGAAAGCGGAGCCGATCCGCAGAAGGCGGTTGCGGATCGGTTGAAGTCCGGCGCGCTCAAAATGTCCAACCAGGACCCCGATAATCCGCGCAACTGGCCGCGCAATCTTTTCTTCTGGCGCTCGAACGTTCTTGGGGCCAGCGGCAAGGGGCACGAATACTTCCTCAAACACCTCGTCGGATCGATGCATGGTGTCATCGGAGATGATTTAGGGGCTGACGAGGGGCGTCCGCAGGAGGTCAAGTGGCATAGCGAAGCTCCCATCGGAAAGCTGGATCTGATGGTGAATATCGATTTCCGCATGTCGACGACCAGCGTCTACTCGGACATCGTCCTGCCAACGGCGACCTGGTACGAGAAGCACGATCTCAACACGACAGATATGCATCCGTTCATTCATCCTCTGACGGCTGCGGTCGATCCTCTTTGGGAATGCAAAACCGACTGGAACATCTTCCGGGCAATTGCCAAGCGCTTCTCTGACATCGCACCAGAGGTTCTAGGTGTTGAGCACGATGTCGTCCTGACGCCCATCATGCACGACAGCCCAGGTGAACTGGCGCAACCCTATAAGCCCCTTGATTGGTCGAAAGGGGAGTGTGATCCGATTCCCGGAAAGACCATGCCGAACGTGACTCTCGTGGAGCGAGATTATCCGGCGACCTATGCCCGCTTCACATCTATCGGGCCGCTGCTGGAGAAGGCGGGTAACGGCAGCAAGGGGCTGACCTGGGACACCAAGCCGGAGATCGACCTCCTGAAGCACCTGAACGGTGTTGTCAGCGAAGGGCCGACTGCTGGCCGCCCCAAAGTGATGACCGACATCGATGCATGTGAGATGATCCTCAGCCTTGCGCCGGAGACCAATGGGCAGGTTGCGTTACGCGCGTGGGAAGCCTTGAAGAAGGCAACCGGACGGGATCATGCTCACTTGGCTGAGGGGCGTGAAGAGGAGAAAATTCGCTTTCGCGATATTGCCGCCCAGCCCCGCAAGATCATCAGTTCCCCCACTTGGTCGGGCATAGAACGCGAGGATGTGAGCTACAATGCCGGGTGGACCAACGTCAATGAACTGATCCCTTGGCGGACGCTGACAGGCCGTCAGCAGGCCTTTCTCGATCATCACTGGATGCTCGCTTTCGGCGAGGGCTTCGTAACCTGGAAGCCGCCGATCGATACCCGGACGGTCCGTCAGGTCCTTGGCAAGCTGCCGAACGAAAACACCGAGATCACGCTCAATATTCTCACTCCGCATCAGAAGTGGGGAATTCACTCTACCTATTCAGAAAACCTCATCATGCTGCACCTCAATCGCGGAGGGCCGACCGTATGGATCAGTGAGGAGGACGCAAAGGCCGCCGGAATTACCGACAATGACTGGATCGAAGCCTTCAATATCAATGGCGCGTTGACAGCCCGCGCAATCGTGTCCCAGCGTATCATGCCCGGTTCCGCCATCATGTATCACGCGCAAGAGAAGCTTGTGAACACCGTAGGGTCAGAAGTGACGGGCCTTCGCGGCGGAATTCACAATTCGGTCACCCGCATCAACATGAAGCCCACGCACATGATCGGTGGATACGTGCAGTTTGCTTACGGCTTCAACTATTACGGAACTGTCGGCGCCAACCGCGATGAATTCGTGATCATCCGCAAGATGAACGCCGTCAACTGGTTCGACAAGGCACCCGATCAACACTCGGCCACAAGTGCGCCGGAGGCAGCGGAATGAAGGTACGTGCTCAAATCCCAATGGTGCTGAACCTCGACAAATGCATCGGGTGTCACACTTGCTCAATCACCTGCAAGAATGTTTGGACCAACCGGGAAGGCGTCGAGTATGTCTGGTTCAACAACGTGGAAACCAAGCCCGGCATAGGATATCCCAAGGATTGGGAGAACCAAAACCGCTGGAAAGGCGGTTGGATCCGAAAGAAGAACGGCCGTATCGAGCCGCGCCTGGGCGCAAAGTGGCGGATCCTCGCGAATATCTTCTTCAACCCGGTGCTGCCCGAGATTGATGATTTCTACGAGCCCTACACATTCGAGTACGAGTGGCTGCAGAAGGCGCCTGAACTGCCGGCGCAGCCCGTCGCCAAGCCTCGCTCTCTCGTTACGGGCGAACAACTCAACAAGATCGAGTGGAGCGGCAATTGGGAGGACGATCTCGGAGGCGAGTTCGATAAGCGCTCTCAGGACTATAATTTCGAGGGGGTCGAGAAAGAAATATACGGTCAGTTCGAGAAGACCTTCATGATGTATCTTCCGAGGCTTTGCGAGCATTGCCTCAATCCGTCCTGCCTAGCGGCATGCCCATCGGGCGCGATCTACAAGCGCGAAGAAGATGGGATTGTTCTGGTCGATCAGGAGAAATGCCGCGGCTGGCGCATGTGCGTTTCGGGATGCCCTTACAAAAAGATCTACTATAATTGGTCGACGGGAAAGTCCGAGAAGTGCATCTTCTGCTATCCCCGTATCGAGACCGGACAGCCGACAGTGTGCTCCGAGACATGCGTCGGGCGCATCCGCTATCTCGGCGTCGTTCTTTATGACGCAGACCGCATCGAGGCGGCTGCGTCGGTTCAAGACCCGAAGGATCTTTATCCGGCACAGCTTGATCTGTTCCTCGATCCTTACGATCCCGAAGTACAGGCGGCCGCAAGGCGCGATGGAGTGCCCGAGGGCTGGATCGAGGCGGCCATGCGGTCTCCCGTCTACAAGATGATCAAGGAGTGGAAGGTCGCTTTCCCGCTCCATCCCGAATACCGCACCTTGCCGATGGTCTGGTATGTGCCGCCTCTGTCGCCTATCCAGTCTGCCGCCGAGGCCGGAAAAATGTCGGTCAACGATGGCATGCCGGATGTCCGCTCTCTGCGGATCCCATTGCGCTACCTCGCCAATCTTTTGACGGCGGGCGACGAGGCTCCTGTCGCCGCAGCGCTGGAGCGTATGCTGGCCATGCGGGCATACATGCGCGCAAAGACTGTTCATCGGCGCATCGACGAGGCAATCGCCGCAAAGGTCGGACTGACCGGGGCCATGATCGAGGAGATGTACCGCTACATGGCGCTGGCGGCCTACGAGGATCGTTACGTGATTCCGACGACGCATCGTGAGACCGAAGAGGACGCTTACATCCTGCGCGGATCGACCGGCTTTGCATTCCGCGAGGATAGCAATGGGGCATCGAAGCTGAACTTGTTCGGAGGGCCCAAGACCAGCCAGCGCCATCCTTATACGGAGCCGTCGACATGAAGATGACGTTACGCGCGCTTTCTGCCCTGCTGTCGTATCCGTCACAAGATTTGCAGGATCACGTCAGCGATATCCGATCCGCCCTCGCTGCCGAGCGGGCGCTGCCGAAAGCTGCGCTGGAGCGTCTTGAGACACTTCTTGCTTGGATCCAGACACAGGACCTTTTGGACGTTCAATGCGCCTATAGCGATCTCTTCGACCGTTCGCCGGCTTTGTCCCTGCACCTGTTCGAGCATGTCCATGGCGAGAGCCGGGAGAGGGGGCAGGCGATGATCAGCCTCGGCGAACTCTACATCGATTACGGCTTCATGATGGTTGGTGGAGAGTTGCCGGATTTCCTCCCGATGTTTCTCGAATTCTCATCCTGCCTTCCAGCAGGGGAGGCCAAGCAGCATCTGTCCGAGCCCGCACACGTCTTTGCCGCGCTTGAGGAGAGGTTGTCCGAACGCGGCTCGCCGTATGCCGGCGTATTTTACGCCCTCATTGCGGCAACTGGGGCTCGGCCGGACGAAGAGGCTTTGACCAATCTCCGGCAGCGCTTGGACAAGGACAAGTCGCTCGATGAGGAGTGGGAGGAAAAGCCCGTGGATTTCGGGCGCCCCATCAGTGCCAATAAGGCATCGGCCAACGTGATTTCCAGAATACAGGCTTCCAGCGGGACACGCCAGCCTCGCAATTGAACCATGACCCGTGGAGGGCACGATGAACGAGTTCCTCAATCAGTTAGCTTTCGGATGGTTCCCATATTTTGCCGTAACGGTTCTGGTCCTTGGAAGCATCCTGCGCTTCGATAAGGATCAATATTCATGGCGTTCGCAATCGAGCCAGTTTCTAAGGCGCCGGCAGATGAAACTGGGGTCCAATCTCCTGCATCTTGGAGTGCTTATTCTGCTCGTGGGACACTTCGTGGGATTGCTGACGCCAATCAGGGTCTTCGATTTCGCGGGCATATCCCATGAGTTCAAGCAGATGATGGCCCTCATCGTCGGCGGCATCGCCGGTATTGCAGCCTGGTGCGGCGCAACGCTCTTGCTTCATCGCCGGCTCGTCGATCCGCGCATTAGGCGAAGCTCCTCCTTTGGCGATATCATGGTGCTGGTTCTTCTATGGCTGCAAATTTCAATCGGGATTGCCACGACATTCTGGACAATCGACCATATCGACGGCAGCGAGATGGTTCTGTTCATGGGATGGGCCCAAGGCATCCTGACCTTCAATCCTGCCGCAGCCGACCTGATCGTGGACGCTTACTTCGTTTACAAGCTTCATATCGTTCTAGGCTTGCTCCTGTTCATGATCACGCCGTTCACGCGGCTCGTACATATCTGGAGCGCGCCGATCTGGTTCCTGCTCCGCCCCGGATATCAGATCGTGCGCCCTCGGACGGCGCAGAGGACTCCCTCTCCCACGAGAGGAGAGGCGGGAACGGCTCCGTCGTTCGGAGGGCCTGCTGTTTCTCGCGCAGTATCTGAAAGCGGCCAGAGCGGAGCGTGATGGGAGCCATGAGCATGCAAAGCAGCGCACGACCGAAACCTCAAATGCCGAGCGCCTGTGCTTCGGGAGGATGCGGAGGAGGGCAGCAGCCTGCCCGGGTTCTCGCACCAAGTTTCTCCGTGGTGAAGGTCAATGGGGTCGAGATCGAACCCGAGATGATCGCCCAGGAGATGCAGAATCATCCGGCACCCAACGGCGAGACATCCTGGCAGGAGGCCGCACGGGCGCTCGCCGTCCGCGAACTTCTGATTCAAGAAGCGCGCCGGTGCGGCATCGGGAGCGATCCCGAAGCGGACGAAAGCGGCCGGGTCGAGACCGAGGACGACGCCTTGATCCGGCAATTGCTTCAAGACTCCGTCACCATGCCGAGCCCGCCCTGCGAAGAGGAATGCAGGCGCTACTACGATGCGCAGTCACTGCGCTTCCGCACGCCGGATCTTTTCGAGGTGAGCCATATTCTCATCGAGCCGGAGAGCGACGATGCTCAGGGATGGGCTGCGGCCCGATCGCAGGCCTGCGTTATCGTGAAGGAAATTGGTGACGATCCGCAGGCGTTCGCCCGGGCGGCGGAGGCATTCTCGAAATGTCCATCTGCACGCCAGGGAGGTTCCCTGGGCCAAGTTCGGCGCGGCGAGCTGGTGCCTGCCATTCAGACGGCGTTTGAGGCTTTGCCTGTCGGGACGACATCGCCCGAGCCGGTCCGATCTCGTTTCGGCTGGCACGCGCTGCACTTGGCCCGCCGCATAGACGGGCGCGTTCTTCCCTTCGATGTCGTCCATTCCAAGATCGCAGACATGCTGGAGGCCCGGAGCTGGGCCATTGCATCCGCCCGCTACATCGCAGGGCTCACCGAACTCGCGGCAATCGAAGGGGTCGATATTTCACCTTCGGATGCTGCGAACCCCGGAAGTTCCTCATGCTGATGCTCGGCGACGTGCTGGCCCTCGCGCAACGGCGTATGGTGATCAGCCGGTGGCTGGAGGTCGCAAATCCCGAATTGGCTTCAGCTGTTCGGGATGCGTCGGCTCTCGCGGGAGAAACGCCCGAGCAGTTTACGCGGTTTGCCGTGGTGAGTTTCACCCGTGATGCCGATCCTGAAGCGTGGGCGACCTTGACGACGCGTCTTCGGGAGGCAGAAGATCCTGGCATGGCGTGCATCAGCGAGATGATCCGATGGCAGCTTGCGGCAGAGCGTGATTTCAAGCCCTCGCATTCCGCTTGATGCTGATTGAACCGGCAGACCTAACACAGGAGAGAGCCATGCCCGAGGACAGGCTGGGCAGCACACCTTCCGACAAGGATACGGCTCCGAAGGTCGATTCAAGAATGAAGAGTTCGGTCGATAGTAGCTACGATCCGGCGCAGGATGGGAGCGTTCCGCTGCAAACCGTTTCGGTCAAGGGAGGCGATAGCTCGGCTTGGCCTATCGCATGGGCGGTCATAACCATCCTGATGGTCTTGCTCGCGCTCTATCTCCTCCTTGGCTGATGTGGCTCATCGCGTCCGTTGCATCTCAGAGAGGTAGTCTCGCCTTGAGAACGAGGCCTTTTGCGAGTCTCATCTAGTTCTTCGACAAGAACTCTGTAGTCAATCGTGCTTCATCGGGATCAGGATCTCGAAAGTTGTCCCTGGTTTTGTGCGAATAACCGACGCCGTGGTCCCGAGTTGGCGGATCGTGTTAATGATGAACCGCATGCCGAGGCTCTTGGCGGGTGCAAACAGGCCAAGCTCTTGCGGAATTCCTATGCCCTTGTCGATAACTTCAAGTCAAATCGACGTACGGGATGAAGAATTGTTCCTGAACATGACAAATTTCCTGACAGCATTTAGAGCTGTTTCACCAAGCGTGTCAGTGTGACATCGGCAGCTTTTGCTGAATTGGAAACGATACAAAAGGATAAGCTGAGCAGGATCGTTGATCGGCGAGCGGGGCATCTGCCATCGGATCTGGTATAGTCGTGCGGCAATCCTCATGCTGCGTGGGGGTGGGTGCTGTGAACATGCTCCGACTATTGGGATGCCCACCAAGGGCAGGATGAACAAATGATGGAAGACGGCTTGTACAAGGTGGTGTTCCAGACGCAATTGGGCCTGGGAACAGGCGTTGTCACGCTACGTGCGGGCCGCCTCACAGGAGGAGATTCCGTAATGTATTACACGGGGGAGTACATCTTGAACAACGATGTGATCGATACTCGCCTCGTGGCGGATACTCACTCGGTCATGCCGGGGATCATGTCAGTGCTCGGCATGCCGAGGGCACGGCTGAATCTCAAGGGAACATTCGACGGGCAATCGGCCCATCTGTCAGGGACGTCCCCTGACTATCCCAGCCTTACCTTTAAGGCGACGCTCACTCGCCTCGCCGACTGAGGAAGAGGTTTTGTCTCCTCAGCTCAGCCATGGTGAGGCGGGTGAGCGCATTGCCCATTCATAGCAAGCCGGAACAGAGCGTTAGGCGTGTGTCGTCTCGCTTCACACGACATGCAGACATCACAGAATGCGAATGAGGCGTCCGCCTTAGGCTGAGGATTGTGCTCCCTTTTCCGGAGTACTGCTCTGCGCGGGATTCCCAGCAGCGGCGCCTGTGGTGACTGTTCCAGCGAGCGCGGCCTGGAGCTTGGCCTCCTTGTCCGGTGGCAAGGAGGTGCGCAGCACCCGGCCCCGGAACTGCGACAGCTCGGCCATCACCTTCTCGGGCTGCGCCTTGCGCACCAGCACGAACAGCGCCGAGGTGTCCGGCTGCAGGGTTTGAGCCAGATCGCGGATGAACTCATCATTGATGCCGTAATCGATCAGCGAGCCCGACAAGGCGCCGCTCCCGGCGCCAATGGCACCGCCCACCACCATGCCGGCGAGCGGGTTGAGAAACAGCAGGCCGACGAGCGTCCCCCAGACCACACCCGATAGGCCGCCCGAGGCCGCGCCGGTTCCGACCATGCTGACGCTCTGCTTCAGGCTCACCTTACCGTCCGGGTGACGGATGGCGACGACGGCATCCTCCAGGTCGATCAGGTATTCCCGCTGGAGCCGGTTTAACTCAGTGAGGACACGGTCCGCTTCCTGCGGATTGTCGAATCCGACTGCAATCAGTTCAGCCATCGCTGTTCTCCCTCCCGAAATGGGCATGTGAAACAAGCCGCGAGAGGGCGGCACAGTTCCCACGCCGCCAATGCGTCGCATGGGCTGCATGGCTTTTTGTGCCCGCTGCCATTGACCTGTAGCTTCAAACATTCAGATTACACACAATCCGCCGTTACGGAGCCCCGCATGTGTGCGTATGGCAGAGTGAATGCGTTTCTAATGGCGCTTGCGGCAATCAGCACATCTGACTTTGCTCGTGCGCAGCAGCAACCGGAGCAGACACTCTTTTATGACGCCAACGGTTTGAAGATGCGGTGGCATCTTCAGCTTGGCATCAATGCAGTGAGCGAGCGAAACCTGTTCTGGAATTTCGCTGCGACAATCGCACCACAATCCGGCTTCGATCCGAATGCCGACTGGCTGGAGAGTTATGCCAAACCGGGTCTGAGTTTCGAACAGAAACTCAACGGGGAGTCAGCGTTCTATGGGAAGCTTTCGGCGGTGGGTTCCTACACTGCAGGGATCGACGCATTCGATTGGGGCAATACGGGACGTGTCACCCCTGAAGAAGCCTATCTCGGGTATCGAACCGAGGGCAGCGGTCCAAATGTCGACTTATCGCTCGGTGCGCGTGAGCTCGAACTCGGAAGCGGAATGCTCATCGCCAATGGCGGGTCCAGCGGCTTCGAGCGAGGCGCTTTGAAGTTCGGGCCACGAAAGGCCTGGAAGAGAGCGGCGATTGCTCATGTTTACGAGGGCGGATGGACCGGCACGGCTTTCTACATCGAGCCGAACGAGCTGGCCTCCAACAACGGCCACAACAAGCTGGCTGGAGCGGACATTCGCTACGATGGTTCCGCAGGCGGCTTTCTCGGTCTCAGCTACATCAATGTGCTCGCCTCGGAGACAGCCTATCCCAAAGCCCCCTTGGGAGGCGTCGGCCCGCCGATCATCATTCCAGATGGGCGCGATGGCACCAATGCGCTGAACCTCTATGCTAAAAGCGATCCCTTCAGCGGCCCTTTCGAAAACTGGTTTCTGACTGGGGACTTCGCCTACGAATGGAACGAGAATATCGACATGAGAGCCTGGGCAGGCCGCGTTCAGGTCGGCTACACCTTACATGGCCTCCCCTGGACGCCGGTTCTGACTTATTCCTTTCAGACATTCTCCGGCGATAATCCGAACACGCCGCAACTCGAGCGCTTCGATCCTCTGTATTATGAAGGTTCGCCAGGGGCCTGGGCTACGGGTTCGAAGTCGTCGCTGGTCTTCATCAATTCAAACACGCGGGCTCACGAGATCGCCTTGCGCTTACAGCCCACCCGCCAGGATACCGTCACGATCCGCTACGCGCGCATTCTTGCGAACGAGCTCGGCAGCCCGATCCAATTCGGACAGGCGACGCGGTTGGAAACCTTTGGCAGCGCCGCTTATCTGATCTCCGGGGTGACCAACGAGCATCTCTCCGATGATGTCTTCGTCGAATACAACCGGATCATCAACGAAAACACCTTTCTGACGGCAGGCGCGAGCATTTCCGTTCCCGGGGAGGGCATCCGCCGCGTGGTCAGCGGAAATGCTCGGGATTGGGTGGGAGGCTTCGTGAATGTCGTCGTCAATTACTAGAATCTTCACGCTTGCAACGGGGATTGCCATGACGCTTGTATCAGCATCAGGGGCGGCTGCCCAGACAGCGACGCTCTCGGCACAGGAATCCGACCCCAGGGCCATGGGATGGATGCAAGGTTTCCCACCGCCCGAGGACAAGATCATCACGCAACCGGACTCGGTTTATTTCAGCTTTCCAAAGCTGCGCTGGTCCGTTTGTCACTTGCGCGAATTTCTCCCGACGGAAGAGATCAGCCGTGGCCTTGGCGCGCCCATCCCGTTGGAATATCCGCAGCCATACGAGTTTGCCGATAATCGGCAAGCCATCGACGCGCTCACATTCACGCCGATCGACGGCACCAAACCGATGACGTGGGAGGAATCCCTTTACGCCAATTATACGGACGGAATGTTGATCCTGCACAAAGGGCGCGTGGTCTACGAGCGCTACTTCGGATGCCTCAATCCGGATGGGAAACATGCATCGATGTCGATGACAAAGTCACTGACCGGCCTCCTGGCGGAAATCCTGGTCGTGGAGGGCAAGCTCAACGAAGCGGCCCTCGTTTCCGACATTATCCCCGAGATCAAGGGCAGCGCCTTTGCCTCTGCCACTGTGCGGCAGGTGATGGATATGACCACCGGACTTCGTTATTCCGAGGATTACGCAGATCCGAAGGCGGATATATGGACCTACTCCGCCGCCGCCAGCCCTTTGCCAAAGCCCGCTGACTACAAGGGCCCAAACGGGTATTGGGAATATCTCCAGCAGGTGCAGCCCGAGGGTAAGCATGGCGAGGCATTTCACTACAAGACCGTCAATGCGGATATGCTGGGTTGGATTGTCTCGCGCATTTCCGGGGAGGCGGTGACCAATCTCGCCTCCGAACGGCTGTGGCGTCCGATGGGAGCCGAACAGGATGCTTACATGACTGTTGACGGCAAGGGGGTGCCTTATGCCGGAGGCGGTCTCAGCGCGGGCCTGCGCGATCTTGGCCGCCTCGGCCTTCTGATGTTGAATGAGGGCGTCATCAACGGGAAGCGGTTGTTTCCGGCAGAGGTTGTGCGTAGGATCCGTGCAGGCGGCGACCCCGCGAAATTCGGCACAGACTACCCAGCGCTTATAGGTGGCAGCTATACCAGCATGTGGTGGGTTTATCCTGGCGGAGATGGTGTCATCGCCGCGCGCGGCGTGCATGGACAGACGATCTATGTGGATCCTTCCGCGCAGATGGTATTGGTGCGCTTCGCGTCGTTTCCGAAGCCGCAGAATCCGCTGATCGATCCTACTTCGCTCCCCGCGTTCCGAGCCGTGGCAGCCTATTTGAAGTCGAGGTGAGCTACAGCGCAGCTCGCTTCCCGCCGCTGCACTCCATCTATGTCGATGAGGCCCCTCTAAAAGCCTTATCCCCAATCCATTGGAACATCACATAGAGACCCGGAACGACGAGGATCCCGAAAAATGTCGCCGCTACCATGCCACCTAGCACCGTAAAGCCGAGGTGAATGCGGCTCGCGGCTCCAGCGCCAGACGCAACCACGAGGGGAAGGAGCCCGATGATGAACGCAACGGCTGTCATGATCACCGCACGAAAGCGCATTCGCGCCGCTGTTATCGCTGCCTCATAACGGGATTTTCCAGCCGCCCGCTGCTCATGAGCAAACTCAACGATGAGGATCGCATTCTTTGCCGATAGGCCAATCAGCAGGACCAAGCCGATCTGCGTATAGAGGTCATTCCCGAGACCGAGAACAGAGACGGTCAGAACGGAACCCAAAATGGCAATGACGATCGACGTGACCACGGCCAACGGCACCATCCAGCTTTCGTAGAGACCCACAAGGAACAGGTACCCGAAAACGAGAGCAAGGCCGAAGATAAGAGCCGTGCCGGCTGCGGTCTGACTGGCCTCTTGGTACGAGAGCCCCGACCATTCGAAATTGTAACCCGATGGAAGAGTTTTCTCGAAGGCTGCGGCCATAGCTGCCATCGCTTCGCCTGAACTTGATCCGGGTGCAGGATTGCCGGAGATCTGAGCTGACGGGAATTCGTTGTAGCGGTAAATGAGATCTGGTCCAAGGCGAGGAACCGTCTCCGCAATTGTATTCACGGGGACCATATCGCCATTCTTGTTTCGGATATATAACCGCGAGATATCGCTGACCTGAGACCTGAAGGACGATTCCGCCTGAATGTTTACCTGGAAGGTTCGGCCCAAATAGTTGAACTGGTTGACGTAGTAAGAGCCGAGCATCGCCTGCATCGTCATGAAGAGGTCGCCGACGGAGACGCCAAGGCTCTCTGCCTTGGTACGATTCACATCCAGGAAGATCCGGGGCACCGATGCGGAGTACGTCGAGTAGGCATCTGAGATGTTCGGGTCCTGGTTGGCAGCAGCAACGAGCGAGCGTACGGCTTTGGCGATATCCTCCGGGGATTGTCCGCCGGGTGCTTGAAGCCGAAAGTCGAAACCGCCCGATGTTCCGAGGCCGGGAATTGGCGGCGGAGGGAACGGCGTCACGTTGGCCCCCGGTAGCGCCGCATACTCTGTGCGCAGTTTCTGGTAGGTCGTAAGGAGACTGGTGGCGGGGGTGGTTCGTTCGGACCATGGCTTCAGCACGATGATGGCCAATCCGCTGCTTGACGAAGGAGAGCCGGTCAGGAGGCTGAAGCCGGAAACGGTAATAACATTGGCGACAGCGGGCAACGTCCGGGCGATTGCCTCGACTTGCTCGACCATCGCCTCCGTCCGAGGAAGTGCTGCCGCATCCGGCAACTGGACATTGGCGAAGAGGACACCTTGATCTTCGTTTGGAAGAAAGGACGTCGGCAGCCGCATGAAGCCGATGCCCGCTGCTGCCCCTGCAATAAGAACGATCAGCCCGGCGATAACGGAGCGCCTCGCGATCAGGCCGGCGACCTTTAGATAACGCTGTCGGGTCCAATCGAGACTGCGATTGAACATGGCGAAAGGGCCTCTTGTGCGGTGCTTGGGAGGCCTTAGAACGACGGCGCAAAGGGCAGGAGACAGCGTAAGTGCGTTAATGGCTGAAATGGCCACGGTCGCGGAAATGGTAACTGCGAACTGGCGATAGAGTTCGCCGGTGATCCCCGGCAAAAATGCAACAGGGCCAAAGACGGCGAACAAGACAAGTGTTGTCGATACGATCGGGCCTGTGACCTGCTCCATCGCTCTCAGGGAAGCTTCGCGCGGCGATAGGCCTTCTTCCTCCATGATGCGTTGCACATTCTCGACGACCACAATTGCGTCATCGACGACCAGGCCGATTGCCAGGACGATCGCAAACAGGCTGATGGTATTGGCCGAATACCCTGTCAGCTGGAAAACAGCGAATACGCCAATCAGAGACACAGGTATTGTCGCCGCCGGAATGATCGTTGCGCGAATGTCCTGAAGGAAGATGAAGACAACGAGCAGAACGACGATGGCAGTAAGGCCCAAGGTCTCGGCAATCTCCTTGATGGAGGCGGAGACGAACAGGGTCGAGTCATAGACAACCTCGGCCTTGATCCCAGGCGGGAAGCGGGTCTGCAGCTGTGCGAGCCGCTCCCGCACCTGCTTGATAACGCTCAGTGCATTGGCATTCGGGACTTGATAGATTGCCAAGGTCGCGGCCGTGGCACCATTGAGCTTCGATGTCTGATTGTATGATTGCGCTCCAAGCTCTACCCGGCCGATGTCGCGGATGCGCACAACCGTGTTGTTGCTTGAGCGGATAACAATATTTTCGAATTCGCTCGGATCGACGAGCCTTCCTTTGGTCTCGATCGTATATTGCAGCACCTGGTTGGCGGGAGCTGGTGCGCCGCCGATCTGTCCGAGCGAGGCCTGTATATTCTGTCCTTGGATGGCTTGCGTCACGTCGCTCGGCGTAATCCTCAGTGCGCTCATCCGATCGACGTCAAGCCAGATCCTCATGGAATAATTGAGGGCGCCGAAAAGGGTCGTTGAGCCTACGCCTGGAACCCGCGCCAGCGCCGGCTGGATGTTGATGCCGGTGTAGTTGGAGATGAAGATCGGGTCCTGAGATTTATCTTCGGAATACACATTGATAACGCCCAACATGCTAGTGGATTGCTGCTGGACATTAACGCCAAGGTTGGTGACGGTCGTAGGGAGCTGGGACGTTGCAAGGGATACCCTGTTCTGGGTGTTGACCTGTGCGATGTCGGGCGTTGTGCCAACTTCGAATGTGACCTGAAGCGTATACGTGCCCGCCGATGAACTTGTCGACGACATGTACATCATGCCTTCGACGCCGTTGACCTGCTCTTCAATCGGCGCTCCGACGGTCTGCGCAATCGTTGCTGCATCTGCACCTGGATACGACGCCGTAACTTGGACCACGGGCGGCGTGATGTTGGGATACTGGGCGACAGGTATCGTCAGGAGACTCAGCAGGCCGGCGATTGTAATGACAAGCGAGATGACAATTGCGAGACGAGGTCTTCCGATGAATACCTTCGATATCATCTGCTTGTTCCCGTCGACGAGGGGCCCTGTTCCGCGACAGGTTGAACGATGATACCTGGTCGGGCTTTCTGAATTCCGTCAACGATGACGGATTCACCTTCTTGTAGCCCGCTCTCGACAGAAACTCCGTCTTTGGTTCCAGGTCCAACCTTGATCTGGCGCTTCTGGACACGGTTATCGTTGTCGACGAGATAGACGTAATTCCCCTGGCCGTCCTGAAGGATAGCGGTCTGCGGCACATTGGGAAGCATCTGCGGCTTTCCAACCTGAACTGTTACGGAGACATACTCACCCGGCAGGAGGAGGTCGTTTCGATTGTCAAACGAAGCCCAGACAGACACCGTTCCGGTCGAAGGATCAATCTGATTGCTGACGAACTCGATTTTGCCGGCCTGATCATACATTGTCCCGTCCGGCAGGAGGAGCCGAGGCGTGAACTGATCGTAGTTGTCGGTTCGGCCTTCACCTTGTTTCTCTGCTATGGACTTTTTTACTGTCACATAGTCCCGGTCAGGAATGGAGAAAGCCACGCGTATCGGGGATGTCTGGACAATCGTTGCAAGAGGGCCGCTGCTCGGCGAAACGAGATTTCCGACCGTGATGGCAGACTTGCCGATGCGCCCCGAAATAGGAGCTGAAATGGTTGCGTAGGAAAGGTTGAGGTTCGCAGTTTCGATCTGCGCTCGGGCCGAAAGGATTTGAGCCTCGGCTTCTCGGACAGAAGCGGCAGCCTGATCGCGAAGAGCGGTTGCTTGGTCGAGAACGGCCTGGGAAGCGAATTGCTGCCTTGCCAAGGTTGTTTGGCGGCTTAGCTCTGCCTCCCTTTGCTTCAATGAGGCTTGAGCTGACGCAACTTGCGCCTCGCTTGCGGAGAGCGTTGCCTTGGCTTGATCCAGGGTAGCTTGAAAAGGTGCCTTCTCGATCTCATAGAGCACCGTTCCTGCTTCAATGAAGCTGCCTTCCGCGAATGCTACCTTTTCAAGGAAGCCTTCTACACGGGCTCTCACATCGACCTGTTGCGTGGCTTGGACATTGCCGATGAAGTGAACACGATCAGTGGCGTCGCGCAGTTGAACAGGGGCAACAATTACCGAAGGCGGCGGGCCCGACGCTTGTGCGGTCTCTTGGGACAGAGAGGATCCAGAAGAAAGGACATTTATGATGCTTGCGCCGATAATAGGTGCGGCAAGAAACAATGCTGACTTATACGAACAGCGAAGATAGCGCGGTCGGATGCTGCGCGTCACCCCGACTAGAGATACCATGTTGTTGCTCCCGAAGGGCGTTCGCATCATTCCATGAAAAACGGTCTTCTCTATTCTGGCTTCTGGGAAGCGCCAAAGCGAAGGCATTCGAGAACGTCGACATAACTCGGGCTTCCGCCTATCTGGGTCTCAGATATACAGCGGTCCCGCAACTCAGCAGGGAAATCGGCCCATTGCTTCTCGATCTCGGCTTGTGCGCTTCTCTCTTCGGCAACGCATTGCGGAACCCCTTGATACCGTGGGCTCCCCATCGCATTGATGTCGACCTGACAATTCCGCTCCACATCGAAATTGGGTAACGTCTCAGCTACGTTGATTGCTAGAGATGCTGCAAATAAAAGCACTGGCGATATAGCGGACATGAAGCTTGTCCTTTATGCGAAAGTTGCCCTTCAGAAAGAGCCAGTGCCATTCTGAATTCTGACACTATACGTTGTGGAACTCAATGGTAGTTTTTCAATATGCTTTTGCCGAAGGTAGCTTTGTTATTCTTGCTAGTCGCGATTTGAGAGTTGTTGTAGGGAAGGGCGCGTCGGAGCTGCACGATCAAGTGCTGTCATATCCGCAAATATCTTGCTGAGCTCCAGCACGACGCGAGCGGGCTTCACCCTGAGGCGTATTGATCGCGCCGGGAGCGACCCTATTCATGGCGATGCCGCGCCTGCCCAACTCTTTGCCATATACATGCTCAGCACCTCAAGCGAGGAAACAACGCAGGAGATGCGGGGTAGACCCGATAAGGTTGGCAATGCAATGCCATCCGCGAGCAGCGGCAATAGGGTTTGGGGTGATGCTGTCGACTAACAAAGCGTGCGGAATTCGAAGGGGGCGTTGTCTCCATCAGAATCCTCTCGGTTGGACGACATCGACAAAGAAGCGTCTCCTTGCGCCTAAAGGTAAACGCTAATCAGCGGCCTCCGTTACATCGACTGGCTTGTCCTCCAAGGCCGCAGCAATGGCATCATCGACCCGCACCAGCCAGATGAAGTCCAGTTGGGCCCGCGTGTCCTCTGGGATTTCCTCGAAGTCCCGGCGATTGCGCGCCGGGAGCATGACCCGAGTGAGGCCGGCGCGGGCAGCGGCCGTAACCTTCTCCTTGATCCCACCCACCGGTAGAACGAGGCCTCTCAGGCTGATCTCGCCCGTCATCGCCGTGTCGCTGCGCACCGTCTTACCCGTCAGGAGGGAGATCAAAGCCGTAAACATGGCCACACCGGCGCTCGGCCCATCCTTCGGCGTGGCTCCGGCCGGAACGTGAATATGGATGTCGCTCTTCTCGATCAACGCGGGGTCGATGCCAAAGGCTTCGGCACGGCTCTTCACAAGGGTCATCGCCGCTTGTGCGCTCTCACGCATGACATCGCCGAGTTGCCCGGTGAGAATGAGGCCGCCTCTGCCCGGCGCCCGACTGGCCTCGATAAACAGGATATCGCCGCCCACGGGCGTCCATGCCAAGCCGGTGGCCACGCCTGGCACGCTGGTGCGCATGGCGACTTCGTCCTCAAAACGTGCCGGACCCAGGATAGACGCAAGGTCGTCCGCTTCGATGGTCACATGATCCGTGCTGCCCTCCGCGATCCGCACTGCGGCGTGACGCAGGGCCCGACCGATCTCGCGCTCCAAGCTCCGGACGCCCGCCTCCCGCGTGTAGTCCCGAATGATCCGGCGAAGGGCATCATCGCTTATCTCGGCCTGCTCGGACGTGAGCCCGTTCGCCTCAATCTGGCGCCGAACCAAGTAGCGCAGCGCGATCTGCAGCTTCTCGTCCTCGGTGTAGCCGGCAAGCGTGATGATCTCCATGCGGTCGCGCAACGGACCCGGGATCGTATCGAGCATGTTGGCGGTGGCGATGAATACCACCTGGGAGAGATCGAAAGGAACGCCCAGATAGTTGTCACGGAAGGTGGAGTTCTGCTCAGGATCGAGCACCTCAAGCATGGCGGCGGAGGGGTCGCCCTGAATGCCGCGCCCCATTTTGTCGATCTCGTCCAGCATCATCACGCAATCGCGGGCGCCGGCCTTTTTGATCCCTTGAATGATGTTGCCGGGCAGGGCGCCGACATAAGTGCGGCGGTGGCCGCGGATCTCCGCCTCGTCGTGGACCCCGCCGAGGCTGACCCGCACGAAGGGCCGTCCCATGGCGCGGGCAATCGACTGCCCGAGCGAGGTCTTGCCGACGCCGGGCGGGCCGGCAAAGCAGAGGATCGGAGCTTTGCCGTTGGGCGCGAGCTTGCGCACGGCGAGATACTCAATGATGCGCTGCTTAATCTTCTCGAGCCCGAAATGATCCTCGTCGAGGACGCGGCGCGCCTCTGCGATGTCGATAGGCTTCTCCTCTGGCAGAGCCCAGGGGAGCTCGACAAGCCAGTCGAGATAGGTCCGGATCATCCCCGATTCAGTTGCGCCCTCGGG